>JAJZPG010000034.1 GCA_021811235.1 Pseudomonadota bacterium
CGCGCTCGGTCACCTGCTTGACCGCTTCGATCTTGAACTCTTCCGGGTACCGCTTGCTGCTCATGACACCTCCTTCTTGCCTCAAGTTTAAAGCTCAAAGGTATCTACTGCAGCCGGGGCGATTCAGCTCGACTCCAGTCATGACAAATTAATGACGCCACATCCCCCCATAACGGTTGGTCGAGGCGAGGCATTCGACGACGTAAGCCAGTCGGGACGTTTGCGACAGCGTTTCACGGCTTGGCGCAAACCCGACATTCGCAATGGCCCGCAAACCCGCGCCGATGCGTGCTTCGTGTCGCGGCCTGCTTCTTGCACCACTCATCGTGTTGCCCACACGAGGAGTTGTCCATGCATTCCCGCTTCGAACCCATCCTGACGGGCCTGGCCGAAGGCACGGTGGTGCCCTATCTCGGCCCCGGCGCCCTGGCCGGCGTGATCGACCCGCAGTCCGGACGCGCGATTCCCGCCGACAGCGACAGCCTGATCCTGGCCATCAACGACGGCAAGCCGATGGCGCCCAAGCTGATGTTCGAATTTTCGCGCGCCGCCATGCACCTGGAGCTGAAGCGCGGCCGCTCGGCGCTGACGCGCCAGCTCGACGCCGTCTACCGCGACACCGCCTGGAGCGCCTCCCCGCTGCACACCTGGCTGGCCGAAAAAAACCTGCCCTACGTGGTCGACATCAACCGCGACACCCTGCTGCAGAAGGCCTACGCCAGCACGCCGCACATCCTCATCGTCGGCGTGGCACGCATCGCCGGCACCGCCTACCGCTTCCGCATCTATCAATACGACGGCACCCGCTACGCGCCGATCGAGCAGGAAGCCGTCAACACCAGCCTGCCGGTGCTGTTCAAGCCGCTGGGCACGCCGCTGCCGGAATCCGATTACATCGCGTCCGACGCCGATTTCGTCGATTACGTCACCGAGCTGATGGGCGGCTTTGCGATCCCATCCTTCGTCAAGCGCATGCGCCAGGGCCGCCGCTACCTGCTGCTGGGCATGCGCTTCACGCGCGACACCGAGCGCATGGTGATGACCGACATCGTGTTCGGCGCCGGCCAGCCCGCCGGCTGGGCGCTCATCCCCAACGCCACCGACAAGGAGAAGCGCTTCCTGGCCAGGCAGGGCTTCGAATGGGTGGACGCCGACGCGGCCGATTTCCTGGCGGCAGCCCGCGCCTGGCAGAGCGGCAGCAGCGGGCGCGCCGAGGCGGCATGATGGCGGACGCCCTGCCCGTCGCGCAGGCCGCGCCCGCGGCGACGCCCAGCGGGATGGAGGCGACGCACCTGGCGCTGGCCGAATTGATCGAGAAGCTGGTCACGGCCGACACGCATGCGTTTGCGGCGCGCTTCCAGGTGCTGCTGTCCCTCTTCAAGCTGCACATCGCCGAGGAAGGCGGGCTGATGCGCGCCAGCCGCTATCCGGGCATCGCCGAGCACGAGGCCGAGCATCACCGGGTGCTGGGCGAACTGGTGCAGCTCAAGCTGTCGCTCAAGCGCGGACGCATCGCCCTGGCCCGCGCCTATGTGAAGGAGGGCCTGGCGCCCTGGCTCGACCTCCACGTGGCGACCATGGACGACGCGCTGGCGGCCCATCTCGAACGCACCTCCGCCTAGCGGCGCGCCCTGCCCGGCTTTGTAGGGTTTGCGACAAGCGCCTGCGCGGCCTTGTCGCCATCCGCCCCGCGGCGGCGGCCCGCGCCGGATTTATCCAGGCAAATCAAGTTCATTCAGGCCCGGCCTCCCTGGCACGCGACTTGCGAACGCCTATCCTGGATGCCATTGCCGGAGCGTGCGCCACGCCCGAACCGAACCGTGCCAGGAACCACCACGCCTTTCCCCACCGTCAGCCACCCCAGCACTCCGCGGGCGGACTGCACGCCCTGCCCGCACCGCGACACGCTGCGCGCCGCCGGGCGCTGCGAACCGGGCGACCGCTGCCTGATCGCCCACAGCGGGCGCCAGATCGAGCGCTTCTTGCGCATGAATCCCGAGTTCGCCCTCGGCTGCCTGCAGGATGCGTTCTGGGAACGGCGCGCCATCGCCGTGCGCTACGCGCCGATCGAGGCGGTGCGCACGCTCGTCCACGACACCGACGAGGCGGTGCGCCGCGCCGTGGTCACCCGGCTGCCGCCGGATGAGCTGGCGGCCTTCATCGGCGACAGCGACCGCGAAGTGCGCATCACGGTCGCCAGCCGGCTGCCGCCCACCCGCTTGCACGTGATGCTCGGCGATCCCGACTACCTGGTGCGCCAGCATGTGGCGCAGCGCATCCCCCATGGCAGCCTGTCGCGCCTGGTGCACGACGAGGACCGCGAGGTGCGCAAGGAAGTGGCGCGCCGGCTGCCGTCGTTCGTCCTGTCGAAAATGGCGGGCGACGAGGACCCGGACGTGCGCGCCATCGCCGCCGCCCGCATGTTGCCCGACGACGCCGCGCGCATGCTGGCGGACCCCGACTGGCGTGTGCGCCTGGGCGCCGTCGAGCGCGCCCCGCTCGAGGCCTTGCGCCCCCTGGTCGACGACGAGGACAGCGACGTGCGCGAACAGGCACGGGCCCGCCTCCTCGATGAAACACGCAAGCCCTAAGGACACGACATGAACGGTTGCCCCATCGACTACCCCACCCTGCAGCAGCTCGCCGCCGAACTCGAAGCCACGCCGCCGCGCCCGCATCACAGCGGCCTGCTGGAGACCGCCAGCCGCGCGCTGCCCGGCCAGCCCTTCCGTTTCGTGCTCAGCCGCGGCGGCTGGTATCGTCCGGGCGGCGTCGTGCGGGCCGGCGGCGAACGGGTCGCCGACCATCTGGATGCGTGGGCCGAGGCGGAGCTGGCCGATTGCGGGGGCGACATGGACGGCTTCGTCGAGCGCCATGGCAACGCGGACCTGCTCGCCACCCGCCTCAGCGGCCGCACCCATTACTTCGTCGCACCCTACGGCCCCGCGCCCGCGGACTTCCTGCAACTGGAGATCGAGGAGCTGCACGAGGTGCTGGACCGGCGCCTGCTCTGCGCCGACGATCCGCCCGCCGACCTGCAGGAACTGATCGACCCGCTGCACCCGGTCGCGCTGGAGGCCCACCCGGTGGCGCCGCCGCACTACCGTTTCCGCCGCCTGACCGACATGCGCCACGTCGTCGCGCGGCTGCCCGCGCCGGTCGGGCAGATCCATCCGCTGTCGCGTTTTCTCGGCGAATGGGAACGCAGTCAGGCCCGCAACAAGAACCCTTTCTGCCATCACTGGATCGTCGCCCTGCGCGAGCACCAGGACCGCTACCGCAACCCGGTGCTCTCCGCCTCGCCGGTCTCGCTGCACGCCCGGCAACTCAAGCCCTTCCACTGGGATACCGGCGCGCGCGGAGTGGATGCGGCGAGCCAGCTGCTGGCCTTCGACCGCGCCGCCGGCTATCCCGGCGCCTGGTATTTCCATCTGGTGGCGGGCGGCCTGACGCCGCGCGCGTTCGCCACCGCGCTGGCCAGCGACCTCGATGCCGGCTACAGCTACCTGCGCGAACAGGAATCGAGACTGCTCACGGAATGGATGCGCGCGCCCTACAGCGCATAAAATCTCCCGGCCGGCGCCCGGACGATCCCGGGCGGCCGGCTTTTCGCGAGACGTAGCGGCACGATGCCCAGGCAATCGAGCACTCACTCACGACCAACCGCACTTCACGCCCAATCTTCCAAGGCTTTCGACATGCTCACCACACTGGTCATCGTTTTCATCATCGCTTACGCAGCGATCGCGCTGGAGCATCCGCTCAATATCAACAAGTCGGCTTCCGCGCTGATCGGCGCAGGCCTGCTGTGGACGATCTACGCCTTGTCGATCGGCGACCACCACATGGTCAGCGAGCAGCTGGGCGAATCGCTCATGGGCACGGCCCAGATCGTGTTCTTCCTGATGGGTGCGATGACGATCGTCGAGGTGGTGGACGCGCACAACGGCTTCGATGTCATCACCTCGCGAATCAAGACTGCGAAATTGCCCACCCTGATGTGGCTGGTGGGATTCGTGACGTTTTTCCTGAGCGCGATGCTCGACAACCTGACCACCACCATCGTGATGATTTCGCTGGTGCGCAAGCTTCTCGCCGACCACGACGACCGCCTGTTCTTCGCCGGCATCATCGTGATCGCCGCGAACGCAGGCGGCGCCTGGTCGCCGATCGGCGACGTGACCACCACCATGCTGTGGATCGGCGGCCAGATCACCACTCTGGCCATCATCAAGGGCGTGTTGCTGCCGTCGCTGGTCAGCCTGCTGGTGCCGCTGGGCATGACCGCCTACGCCCTGCGCGGCCGCGATGTGGTCACGCCGCCGAGTGCGGACAGTGAACACGCAAACCACACGACCGCGTTCGAGCGCAACCTCATGTTCTTCATGGGCCTCGGCATCCTCGTCGCGGTGCCCGCGTTCAAGACGGTGACGCACCTGCCGCCCTTCATGGGCATCCTGTTCGGACTGGGCATACTCTGGCTGGCCGGCGACCTGGTGCACCGGCACAAGGAAGACGAGTCGAAGCAGCACCTGACCCTGGTGCACGCCTTGAGCCGGATCGACATGAGTTCCCTCGTGTTCTTCACCGGCATCCTGCTGGCGGTCGCCACGCTGGAACATACGCACATCCTGGCGTCTCTGGCGCAGTGGCTGGACCAGTCCGTCGGGCGGCAGGACCTCATCGTGATGATCATCGGCCTGGTCAGCGCGGTCGTCGACAACGTCCCGCTGGTCGCCGCGTCCATGGGCATGTACAGCCTGACGCAATACCCGGCCGACCATTTCCTGTGGGAATTCCTGGCGTATTGCGCGGGGACCGGGGGATCCATCCTCATCATCGGCTCCGCGGCGGGCGTGGCGGCCATGGGTATGGAGAAGATCCACTTCTTCTGGTACGTCAGGAAAATCAGCGGGCTGGCGCTGGTCGGCTATTTCGCGGGGGCGGGCACCTACCTCCTTCAATACCAGCTGTTCCACTGAATCAGGCTGCGGGAGCGGGCGGCCCTCTGAAGTTTGTCGCCCACCCCCCACCCGCGCGCGCCTGTGTAGGGTTTGCTACACGAATCGCCCCCGCGATTCCCACTGAAATCAAGCACATACCCTTGGCACGCCGCTTGCGAGAGTGAGCTCAGGATCTTTTCCGAGCGAGCCGCCATGCAAGCCAAGGACATTGCCGAGTTACTCAACGAGCCGGCCTGCGAGCACAACAAGAAGTCGAAATCCGGCTGCGCCAAGCCCAAGCCGGGGGCGACCGCGGGTGGCTGCTCGTTCGACGGCGCGCAGATCGCGCTGCTTCCCATCGCGGATGTCGCGCACATCGTGCACGGCCCGATCGCCTGTGCAGGGTCGAGCTGGGACAACCGCGGCACGCGCTCCTCCGGTCCCACGCTCTACAAGATCGGCATGACCACCGACCTCACCGAGCAGGACGTGGTGATGGGGCGCAGCGAGAAACGGCTGTTCCATTCGATCAAGCAGGCCATCGACAGCTACCATCCGGCCGCCGTGTTCGTCTACAACACCTGCGTACCGGCACTGGTCGGCGACGACGTCGACGCGGTGTGCAAGGACGCGGCACAGCGCTATGGCGTGCCGGTGGTGCCGGTCGACTGCGCCGGCTTCTACGGCACCAAGAACCTCGGCAACCGCATCGCCGGCGATTCCATGTTCAAGTACGTGGTCGGCACCCGCGACCCCGACCCGGTGCCGCCGGAAGCGCAGCGCCCCGGCGTCACCGTGCACGACGTCAACCTGATCGGCGAATACAACATCGCCGGCGAGTTCTGGCACGTGCTGCCGCTGTTCGACGAACTCGGCCTGCGCATCCTCTGCACCCTGTCGGGCGACGCGCGCTTCCACCAGGTGCAGGCGATGCATCGCGCCGAGGCGAGCATGGTGGTGTGCGCGAAGGCGCTCTTGAACGTCGCGCGCAAGCTGGAATCGACCCACGGCGTGCCCTTCTTCGAAGGCAGCTTCTACGGCGTCACCGACACCAGCCACGCCTTCCGCGAATTCGCCCGCCTGCTCGGCGACGCTTCGCTCAGCGAGCGCGTCGAGGCGATGATCGCGCGCGAAGAGGCGAAGGTCGACGCCGCGCTGGAGCCCTGGCGGCAGCGGCTCAAGGGCAAGCGCGTGCTGCTCTACACCGGCGGCGTGAAGTCGTGGTCCATCGTCTCGGCGCTGCAGGATCTGGGCATGGAGGTGGTCGCCACCGGCACCGGCAAGTCGACCGAGGAGGACAAGGCGCGCATCCGCGAGCTGATGGGCGACAAGACCAAGATGATCACCGACGGCAGCCCCAAGGCGCTGATCGGCATCGTCAAGGAATACCAGGCCGACATCCTCATCGCCGGCGGCCGCAACATGTACACCGCGCTGAAGGCGCGCATCCCCTTCCTCGACATCAACCAGGAGCGCGAATTCGGCTACGCCGGCTACACCGGCATGACCGAACTCGCGCGCCAGCTGGCGCTGACGATCGAGAGCCCGGTGTGGGCCTCGGTGAGGAAGCCGGCGCCGTGGGCGAACGATTCGGCGCCGGGCATCCCGATGACCGCAACGGGGGGTTAAGAACATGGCCGACATCATCAAACGCAACAAGGCACTCGCCGTCAGCCCGCTGAAGGTCAGCCAGCCGGTCGGCGCCTCGCTTGCCTTCCTCGGCGTCAACCGCGCGATCCCGATGATGCACGGCTCGCAGGGCTGCACCGCCTTCGGCAAGGTGTTCTTCGTGCGCCATTTCCGCGAGCCGATTCCGCTGCAGACCACCGCGATGGACCAGTCGTCGACCGTGCTGGGCGCCGACGACAACGTGATCGAGGGGTTGCGCGCGATTGCCGAGAAGAGCCGTCCCGCGCTGATCGGCCTGCCGACCACGGGCTTGTCTGAAACCCAGGGTGCGGACATCCATCGCCTCGCCAAGCAGTTCCACACCGCCTGCCCCGAATACGCCGACATCCCCGTCGTTCCCGTGGTCACGCCGGACTTCAGCGGCTGCCTGGAAAGCGGCTACGCGCTGGCGGTGAAAGCCATGATCGACGTGCTGGTGCCGCCGAGCAGCTGCGTCGGCAAACGCCACAAGCAGGTCAACGTGCTGGCCGGCTCGCTCTTGACGCCGGGCGATATCGAACACCTCAAGGAGCTGGTCGAAGCCTTCGGCCTGCGCCCGGTGGTGCTGCCGGACATCGCCGATTCGCTCGACGGCCATCTCACCGACGCCGAGTCGAGCCCGGTCACCACCGGCGGCACCCCGGTGTCGGAGATCGCGACGATGGGCGAATCGGTGGCGACGCTGGTCATCGGCCGTTCGCTCGACCCGGCCGCCGACCTGCTGCGCGAACGCACCCGCGTCCCCGACACTCGCTTCGACACCCTGATGGGGCTGGAGGCGGTCGACGCCTTCGTTCACGCATTGGCCCAGATCTCCGGCCAGCCGGTGCCGGAAAAACTCGAACGCCAGCGCGCCCAGCTGCAGGACGCGATGGTCGACACCCACTTCATGCTCGGCTTCGCCCGCGTCGCCATCGCCGGCGACCCTGATCTGTTGTATGGCTACGCCCGTCTGGTCGCCGGCATGGGCTGCGAAGTCACCGCCGCGGTGGCGCCGTCGCGCGCGCCGGTGCTCGACGACGTGCCGACCGCCCAGGTCAAGCTGGGCGACCTGGAAGACCTGGAGCTGGCGGCGCGCGAGCATGGCGTCGATCTGGTGATCAGCAATTCGCACGCGCTGGAGACGGCGCAGCACCTGGGCGTGCCGCTCTTGCGCGCCGGCTTCCCGCAGTACGACCTGATCGGCGGCTACCAGCGGCTGTGGGTCGGCTATCGCGGCACCCGGCAGACGCTGTTCGACCTCGCCAACATCCTGGTGAGCAACGGCCATCACGAGATTCCCGCCTACCGTTCCATCTACCACGCCGCGGAGGCCAGCCATGCGTCACCTGCGCCTGGTCACACCCACTGAGGAGTCGAGCATGAGCGTGAAAATCGCTTTCGCCAGCAGCGACCGCCGCCAGGTCGACCAGCACTTCGGCGCCGCGGAGTCGTTTGCCATCTACGAACTGTCGGACGACGACGCCCGCCTGGTCGAAGTTGCCGAATTCACCGACAGCGACACCGCGATGGACGGCCACGAAGGCAAGCTCGCCGGCAAGATCGACCTCCTCCAGGATTGCGCCGCCGTCTACTGCAACGCGGTCGGCGCCTCCGCCATCAAGCAGCTGCTGGCGCGCGGCATCCAGCCGCTGAAGGTCGAGGAAGGCACCCTCATCGACACCCTCTTGGGCGAGCTGAACCAGAGCCTTGCGAGCAACCCGCCGGCCTGGATGGTGAAGCAGATCAAGCGGCAGAACGCGGGCGACCGCTTTGGCTCGATGGCCGAGGAAGGGTGGGAAGAATGATCGAAACTCGATTGATCGAAACAAAGGCACGCGTCGTCTCCAGCGGCCATGGCCAGGTCTGGGTCGAGGCGTCGTCGCAGCAGGGCTGCGCGGCCTGCCACGTACAGAGCAGCTGCAGCGTGTCCGGCCTCGGCAAGTTCTTCGGCCGCAACAAGCCGCCGGTGGCGGTGGCCTGCGATCTGGCTGTGCAGCCGGGCGACAGCCTGGTGCTGAGCCTGGCAGAATCCGATCTGCTGCGCGCCGGCCTGCTGGCCTATCTGCTGCCCGCCGTGCTGTCGGTGGCCGGCGCGGTCGCCGCGACCCTGTTCGGCCTCGGCGACGCCGCCGCGGCCGCGGCCATGCTGGCGGGTTTTGCCGCCGGGCTCGCCGTCGCCCGCGTGTTTTCCCGCGTACCCCGCTTTCTCATTTCCCGTACTGCCCCTTCCGATCACCCCATCCAAGGAGACCCCGCATGACTGACGCCGCAACGGTCGAACTCGACCCCATTCTCGAAACCGATTTCATCAAGGAGATGGTGAAGCAGATGCGCGCCATCGACAGCTACGGCACCTACGACGGCTGGCCGGTGGAACGCATCCTTGCGCCCTACATCCTCACCAAGGAGCAGCGCCGCGAGATCCCGGTGATCGGCGACCCCGACGAGCAGACACTGTCGCGCGTGAAGGCCTTCTACAACGCCATCGCCGCGTTGATCGAAAAGGAGTGCGGGCTGATGGCCGTGCCGATGATGAACATCACCCACGAAGGCTTCGGCCGCGCGCTCATCACGGTGGGCAAGCTGGTGGTGATGGACCGCACCGTGCGCGACGTGCACCGCTACGGCTACGAAAGCCTGTCGAAGATGAAGGACGAAGCCGACAAGCTGTTGTCGGTGGCGCTGCAGATCGTCGGCTCGCACCGGGAAGTCGCCGAACTGTGAGCAGGAGGCCGAGATGAACGAAGACGAACTGAAGGACCTCGACCGCGAGGTCAGGAAACTCAAGCGCATCGCCAGCGAGTGGGCGTCGCAGCTGCACGATCTGGTGGAGGACCGCCTGCCCGCGGCCTACGCGGACATCCACCCGATCGCGCAATCCACCTACGACGCCTGCAAGGCCTGGGCCGATGCCAACGCCCGCCTCGCCGCGGCGCAGAAGGAGGCCTGACATGGACCCCATCACCGGACTCACCCGCGGCGGCGCGAGCTGGACGCCGACCTTCCTGGTGGAACTCGACCAGAAGACCTGCATCGGCTGCGGCCGCTGCTACAAGGTCTGCCCGCGCGACGTGTTCGACCTGGTCGAACGCGAAGCCGACGACGATTCGTATGACGACGACGAGGACAACAACATGGTCATGTCGATCGCCAACGCGCTCGACTGCATCGGCTGCGGCTCCTGCTCGCGGGTCTGCCCGAAGCAGTGCCATACCCACCAGTCCCTCCCCCTGAACGCCTGAGATTTGCACCATGCCAAGACCGGAAAAACACGTATTCATCTGCTCCCAGGCACGGCCCGCCGGCCACCCGCGCGGCTCGTGCGCCGAACGCGGCTGCCGCGAAGTGCAGGACGAATTCCTCTACCAGACCCAGCAGCGCCAGGTCTTCGACAAGATCGCGGTCACCCTCACCGGCTGCATCGGCCCGTGCGGCATGGGACCGAACGTGCTGGTCTACCCCGAGGGCATCCTCTACAACAACGTCAAGGTGTCCGACGTGAACACCATCTTCGACCAGCACCTGCTGGGGGGAGAGCCGGTGGAAAGCCTCAAGGCACCGGCCGAGATCTGGTGACCGGCATGCTGCCCGACGCCTGGCTGAAGACCGCCGAACAGCTGTGCAGGGTGCTGGCCCAGGAAGCGGCACGCTACGGCGCCCCCTCGCCGCCGGCCATCCGTCTGCAGGACGCGGTGTGCGTCAAGGTCACCGACCCGGCCAACAGCCTGCCGAGCTACGAGGGCACCTGGCGCAACCCGCAGGGCATCCGCTGCGGCAGCTTCACCCTCAACAGCGACGGCAGCTACTACGCCGAATACGACGTGCTGAACCTGCACCCGGACAAGCCGAACTGGTTCGTCGAGGCCGTCACCGTGTGGGGGCGCGACGGCGTGGTGAAGACCGAGCCGCGCCTGCTGGCGGCGGTGTGACGGAGCGGCTCCATGGACCTGCCCGCCGACCTGCGCCTGATCCTGGTCCATAAACAGAAGACCAGCGGCCGCCTGCGCTTTTTGCGCCTGCCGCACGGCACCGTCGCCTTCACGCCGCTGCCGCGCCTGTCCGACCTGATGGAGAAGGCCGCGCCGCCGCAAGTGGTGCACCACCCGGCGGTCTTCCTCAAGGCGGCCGAGGCACGGCTCGGGCTGCCCGCCGGCAGCCTGGCGCACGAACCGGAATTCCAGGCCACCGTGGACACGCCGGACGGCCCGGTCGCGCTGCATCTCGCCAGCTTCACCACCATCGACCCGCCGTTCGACGAAGCCGCGGCGCTGGGCGGCACCTTCATCGCCATCACCGAAGCGACGGGCGGCATGCCGGTGGAGATGGACCTGCTGCGGCACGCCTACGAGGTGCTGCTGGGATGAACAGCGTTTTATCTCTCTGGCACGAAGCCAGTCTCACCACCGTTCGCCCTGAGCCTGTCGAAGGCCACGCGCCCATTCCTGTTTCGACAGGCTCAACACGAACGGGCTCGTGGGTTTTTTCTGGATAAAAAGGAGGCCCGCCATGCCGCTCAACCGTCGTGATTTCATGAAGCTCGGTCTCGGCGCCTGCCTGCTGCCGGCCGTCGGCTGCTCGCGCGCCGAAGCTGTGGTCAGCGAGGAGATGTACGTCTTCGGCACCCTGGTCGGGGTCGACGTGCTGTCGCGCGACACCAAGGCCGCGCGCGCCGCCATCGCCGAGGTGTCGCACGCCTTCACCCGGCAGAACCGCGACTGGCACGCGTGGAAGCCGGGCGCGCTAGGCGATCTCAACCGCGCCATCGCGGCCGGCCGCGCGCACGAGGTCGATCCGGACCTGCTGCCGCTGCTGCGCGAGGTGCGCGAGCTGGCGCGCGCCAGCGGCGGCCTGTTCAATCCGGCGATCGGCAAGCTGGTCGGGCTGTGGGGCTTCCACCACGACGAGATGCCGGTCGGCGCGCCGCCGCACGCCAGGGCTGTGGCCGAGCTGGTCGCCGCCGCGCCGAGCATGGACGATCTGGAGTTCGACGGTGCGCGCGTCAGCAGCCGCAATCCGCAGGTGCAGATCGACCTCGGCGGGCATGCCAAGGGCGTGGCGCTGAACCGGGCGCTCGACCGCCTGGCCGCGCTGGGCCATGGCAACGCGCTGGTGAACCTCGGCGGCAACCTCGCCGTGTCCGGCACGCGCGGTGACCGCCCCTGGCGGATTGGCGTGCGCCATCCGCAGGGCGACGGCGCCATCGCCTCGCTCGAAGTCAGCGGCCGCATGGCGGTGGTGACTTCCGGCACCTACGAGCGCTACCGCCAGGACGGCGACCGCCGCTATCCGCACATCATCGATCCGCGCAGCGGCCAGCCGGCGACCCACGTGGTCTCCGCCACCGTGCTGCATCCGGACGCCGCACGCGCCGACGTCGCCGCGACCGCGCTGGTGGTGGCCGGCACCGAAGCCTGGCCCGAGGTCGCGCGCAGCCTGGGGGTGCGCGACGTCATGATCGTCGACGAGGCGGGCCGGGTGCAGCTCACCCCCGGCATAGCCGCGAAGGTGCAGTTCGTCGAGCCGCCGGCATCCGTAAAAACCGTGGAGATCGCGTGATGGACACATATCAGCCGGGCGACCGCGTGTTCGCCGCACTCGACCTGTTCAACGACCCGCTGGAGGACACCGGCGAGAGCGCCATTCCCGGCCTGAATCCCGGCGTCCTGCTCGCGCCCGCCGGCACCCGCGGCATGGTGGTCAACGTCGGCCGCGCCGAGGCCGCACCCGAGGATGAAATCTATCTGGTGAGCTTCGAGACCGGACCGAACGGAAAGCTGGCCGAGCCGATCGGCTGCCTGGCGAGCGAACTGTCCTACCAGCCGCCCGCGCCTTAGGTCCGCGCATCCCGAGCCGGGGCGCGGGGGCACGTCACAACACGACTTGCGCCCCCAGCTCCACCACCCGGTTGGGCGGCAGCCCGAAATAATCCGCCACCGTTCCCGCATTGCGGGACATGGTGATGAACAGCTTTTCGCGCCACCAGGCCATGTCCGATTTCTTCCGCGGGATCAGGGTTTCGCGGCCGAGGAAGAAGGTCGTGTTGTCCAGGTCGCAGGCCATGCCGGCGTCGCTGCAGCGATGCAGGGCGCCGGTCAGGTCGGGCCGGTCCATGAAGCCGAAGCATACCTCCACCCGGTGATAGCGCTCGCCCAGATGCGTCACCTTCACGCGCCGCTCTGGCGGCACGAAGGGTTCGTCGGTGAAGCTCACGTTGAGGATCACCACCCGCTCATGCAGGCTCTTGTAATGCTTGAGGCTGTGCAACAGGGCATGCGGCACCTGCTGCGGATTGGGGGTGAGGAACACGGCGGTGCCCGCGACGGTGGGGACACTGGCCCCGCTCATGCTCTGCACGAAGGCATCGAGCGGCATGGCATCGCGGTCGCGCCGCGCCTTGAGCAGGTCGCGCCCGCGTTTCCAGGTGGTCATCAGGAGGAACAGGCTGCCGGCGAAGACCAGCGGGAACCAGCCGCCGTCGGCGATCTTGCTCAGGTTGGCACCGAAGAAGTTCAGGTCGATGAGCAGAAACGCGCCCAGGATCAGCAGGCTGCGCGTGCGGCCCCAGCCCCAGGCGCGACGCGCCACCACGTAGACCAGCAGGGTGGTGATGATCATGGTGCCGGATACGGAGATGCCGTAGGCCGAGGCCAGGCTCGACGACGAGCCGAAACCCAGCACCAGCGCCACCACCGCGAGGAACAGCGCCCAGTTCACGCCCGGCAGGTAGATCTGGCCGCTGACTTCGCTCGACGTGTGCTGCACCAGCATGCGCGGCGCGTAGCCCAGCTGGATGGCCTGGTGGGTGACGGAATAGACGCCGGAAATCACCGCCTGCGACGCGATGACCGTGGCCGCGCCCGCCAGGATCACCATGGGATACAGCGCCCACCCGGGCACCATGTGGTAGAAGGGATGGGCGATGGCCTCCGGCTCGACGAGCAGCAGCGCGCCCTGGCCGAAGTAGTTCAGCGTCAGCGCCGGCAGCACCAGGCCCAGCCAGGCGAGCCGCACCGGCTTGGCGCCGAAGTGGCCCATGTCGGCGTAGAGCGTCTCGGCGCCGGTCACCGCCAGAAACACCGCGCCCAGCGAGAAGAAGGCCACGCCCGGCTCGGCCAGGAAGAAACCCAGCGCATGATGCGGCGACAGCGCGGCCAGCACGCCCGGGCTGTGCCAGATATTGGCGATGCCGAGTATCGCCAGCACCACGAACCAGAGTGTGGTGATGGGTCCGAACAGACCGCCCACCCGGCCGGTGCCGTGGCGCTGCACCCAGAACAGGCCGAACAGGATGCCGAGGGTGAGCGGGATCACCCAGGGCTTGAAGGCGGGCGTCGCCACCTCCAGTCCTTCGATGGCGGACAGTACCGAGATGGCCGGCGTGATGATGCCGTCGCCGTAGAACAGCGCCGCGCCGAACAGCCCCAGCAGCACCAGCGCGCGCGCCTGTTTGGCATTGCGCGTGTTGCGCTGCACCAGCGCGATCAGCGCCATGATGCCGCCTTCGCCATGGTTGTGGGCGCGCATGATGAAGGTGGCGTATTTCACCGACACCACCAGCACCAGCGTCCAGAAGACCAGCGACAGGATGCCGAGGATGTTGTCCGGCGTGATGGGCACCGGATGATGCGTCCCGCCGAAGACTTCCTTGATGGCGTAGAGCGGGCTGGTGCCGATGTCGCCGTACACCACGCCGAGGGCGGCCAGGGTCAGGACGGGCAGGCGTGTGTTGTCGGGAGCAGGGGTCATGGCGCGATCCGTGAAAGCAGGAGTCGCCATGCTGGCAGCGCGCGCGTAAAAACGGTGTAAACACGCGCAGGGGGATTCGGCCCGTCTCCGCTCAGATTTCCATGCGATAGCCGACGCCGGTCTCGGTCAGCAGATGCTGCGGCCGGGCCGGATCGGGTTCCAGCTTGTGGCGCAGCCGCCCTACGTAGACCCGCAGGGTGTGGCCGCTTTCCCCGTAGCCGGGCCCCCACACCTCGCGCAGGATCTGGCGGTGGGTGAGCACCCGCCCGGCATGCGCGATCAGGAAAGTCAGCAGGCGGTATTCGATCGGGGTCAGGTGCACCGGATCGCCCGCCCGGCTGACCGAACGCCGTTCAAGATCGACCACCACGTCGCCGAAGCGGAACACCGGCTCGTCCGCTTCGCCCGACGCCGCCCGGCGGCGCAGCTGGGCACGCACCCGGGCCAGCAGTTCCGCCATGCCGAAGGGTTTGACCAGGTAGTCGTCGGCGCCGGCATCGAGCGTGGCCACCTTGTCCCGCTCCTGCCCGCGTGCGGACAGGATGATGACCGGCGCCATCGAACGTGCCCGGAACGCACCGATGAAATCGAGGCCGTCGCCATCGGGCAGGCCCAGGTCGAGCAGAACCAGATCGGGGCCCAGGCGCGAAGCCGCCAGGCCGACGTCGAGGCGGCCGGCTTCCTGCACCGTGCAGCCTTCGCTTTCCAGGGCCAGCCGCAGGAAGCGGCGGATTTGCGGGTCGTCCTCGACGATGAGCACCCGGGTCATGCGGCCTCCGGTTCTTCGCCTACGGCCGGCGGTGCGCCCAGGGGCAGGGTGAAGCGGATGCGGGCGCCGCCCTCCGGCCCATTCTCCCGCCACAGTTTTCCGCCGTGCGCAGCGACGATGGCCTGGCAGATGGACAGACCGAGGCCGTGAGACAGAAGCGCGTCGGAACCCGAACCGGACGGAAATCCCGGACCGCTGTCCTGCACGGCCACTTCGGCCACGTCACCGCGAACGCGCGCCTCCACGACGACCGGCGTGCCGGGCGGCGTATGTTTGGCGGCGTTGTCCAGCAGGTTGCCCAGCACGCGTTCCAGCAGCACGGCGTCGAACTCCAGCAGCGGCAGATCGGGATCGAGGTCGACCGACACCGGATGCGCCTTCAGCACCGGCCCCAGCCGCTGGATGGCGGCGCCCACGATCTCCTCCAGCGGCTGCCATTCCAGATTGAGCGGCTGCCGGCCCTGCGTCAACCGCGCCAGTTCGAGCAGGTTGTTGACCATCTCGCCCAGCGACCGGGCCTGGTCGCGCAGGACGCGCGCCGTCTCGTCATGCGGCGGCGGCAGGGGAGGGTGGGCCAGGACGAGCGTATCGGCCAGCCCGACCAGCGCGGCGAGCGGCGTGCGCAGATCGTGCGACAGGCTGGCCAGGATCGAATGGCGCAGCCGCTCCGCCTCGGCCTGCATGCGGGTTTCCTGGACCATTTCCATGTAGCGCAGCCGCTCGCGCGCGACTGCCGCGAGCTGGCCGGTGACCAGCGCCACGGCCAGCATCACCGCGAAGGTGATGAGGTACTGGACGTCGGCCACGGCAAAGGAAAAATGGGGAAGGACGAAGAAGAAATCGAACAGGGCCACGGCAAGGAAAGCCGCCAGCAGCGCCGGTCCCCGCCCCAGCAGCCAGGCCACCAGAAACACCGCCAGCAGGAACAGCATGACGATGTTGGCCGGGTCCACCCAGCGAGCCAGAAGCCGGGCGATGCCTGCCGTGGCCACGCAGGCGAGCACCGCGCCGGCGTAGTTCCAGACGGGCCTCCCCCTTCCCTCTCCGCGATGGCATGAGGATTGCAATTCCACTGGCGGGACGTTCGTCGATTTCATGAAGCCATCATGGCAGGACGGATGTAAATACAGTGTATACGCGCGCTTCCGCCGAAGCGGGCTATTGTCAGGATGACGACATGGATCACTTCGCGAGAGGCGTTTTGGTGGGTTCCTCTCAAGACAGATTCGATGACCCGCGCGCCGTTACCGGCGCGCGCACCCATCCCGGCACCGCCGCACACAGGTCCGATATCCCCATGAGCGCTCCCGCCCTGGCAGCCACCGTTCACGCCTATCACCAGCGCAGCAAGCACCATCTCGACCGCTATGCCGCCGGGCCCGGCACGCTCGACTGGGATGCCCAGCCCGACCCCTTCCGCCACTGGACGGATACGCAGTTCCTGGCCCTGCCGCGCACACTGCCCGATCTCGCCACCGCCTGGAGCGCGCTGCCCGACCCGCGGCCGGCTGCGCCGCTGGATGCGGTTTCGCTCGGCACCCTGCTGCGCCTGTCCGTGGGCCTCACCGCCTGGAAGGAATACGCCGGCTCGCGCTGGGCGCTGCGAGCCCATCCGTCATCGGGCAACCTGCACCCCACCGAAACGTATATCGTCGCCGCCGGGGTGCACGGTGTGGCTGACGGCCTGCACCATTACCACAGCCGCTCGCACGGTCTGGAACATCGGGCATGGGGCGCCGAACCGTCCGCGCCCGGCCTGTGGCTCGGCTTCAGTTCGGTCCACTGGCGCGAGGCCTGGAAATACGGCGAACGCGCCTTCCGCTACTGCCAGCTCGACCTCGGCCATGTGCTGGCTGCGGTGAGCTACGCCGCCGCCTTGCTGGGCTGGCGCGCAGAGGTGCTGACCCTCGATTCAGCCGGGGTCGCACGCTGCCTGGGGCTGGATCGCGCGGCGGATTTTGCGGGGGTGGAAGCGGAGGAGCCCGAGGTGATCGTCGCCCTCGGTGCGAGCGCGTCCTTGCCGGTTGCATGCCAGCACTATGCGGGCAAGCCCAGCCTGCTCGACCCGCGCCCGCTCTATGCGTGGCCGGTGATCGAGGAAGTGGCGGCGGCCACCCGTGGCGCGATACTCCGCCCCGTTCGGTCTGAGCCTGTCGAAGGTCCTGAGCCCTTCGACATGGCTCAGGACAGGCTAATCGAAGGCCAAGGGCCAGCGTCTGGCAGGCCTTCGACAAGCTCAGGCCGAACGGTGGATGGGTTGGTGGATGGGTCAGAGACCCATCCGGAGGGCAGCATCCCCGCCGCCCAGGTCATTCTCAAGCGTCGCAGCGCCCAGGCCTTCGACGGCCGCTCCGTGCTGCCGCACGCGGTGTTCCGCCGCCTGCTGTCCAGCCTGCTGCCCGGCCATGCCCCGGTGTGGGACCTGTGGCCGCATGTGCCGCGCGTGCATCCGGTGCTGCTGGTGCATCGGGTGGAAGACGTCGCGCCCGGCCTGTATGCGCTGCCGCGCAGCGGCACCGCCGAAGCCGCGCTGCGCGCAGCCTGCCGCGCCGAACTCAAATGGGACCGGGCCGACCCCGGGCTGCCGCTGTTCCGGCTGCTGCAGGCCACCGCCACCCGGACCGCGCGCACCTTGTCGTGCCATCAGGACATCGCCGCCCACGGCGCGCTGAGCGTCCTGTTCGTGGCCGAATTCGACGCGCCCATCGCCGCCAACCCTGCCGCCTACCGCCACCTGCACTGGGAGGCCGGCATGCTCGGCCATGTCATCACGCTGGAGGCCGAAGCCGCCGGCTGGCGCGGCACCGGCATCGGCTGCTTCTTCGACGATGCCGACCACGACGTGCTCGGCTTCACCGACACCCGTTTTCAGGTGCTGTACCACTTCGCCGTGGGCATGCCTGTGGACGATCCCCGACTCCTGACCCTGGACGCCTACGATGAATGACACCGCACTCAAAGCCTGGCTCGAAAACGAAGGCTTCCCCTCCGCCGACTCGCTGCAGGGAACCCTGCACGGCCGCATCGCCAACGCCACCACCCCGCTGATGCATGCCGCCCGCATGGGCCGCATCGGCTACATCGGCGACCTGCTGTCGCGCGGCGCCGACCCGCGCGAGATGAATGCCGACGGCAACGGCGCGCTGTGGTTCGCCTGTTTCGCCAACAGCGCGCCCTGCGTGAACGCCCTGATCAAGGCCGGCGCACCGCTCGACAGCCAGAACGTCAACGGCGCCACCGCGCTGATCTACGCCGCCTCGGCCGGCAAGACGGAAATCGTCAAACTGCTGCTGGACGCCGGTGCCGACACCACGCTGGAAACCCTCGACGGCTTCACCGCGCTGGAACTGGCTGCCAACCGCGCCTGCATGAAAATGCTGCGGGACAAGCAGAAACAGCTGCAGGCCGCATGAGCGGCACGCCGGACATCGACAGCCTGCCTGCCGAGGCCCTGGCGCTGCTGCAGCGCGGCATGGCGCAATACCGCAGCGACCCGGCCGGCGCCGAATTGCTGTTCGGCATCGCGCGCAGCCAGGCGCCCGCCTCGCTGCCGCTCTACCGTGCGCTGGTCAAGTTCTACAACCGCGAGTGCCGGTTCGACGCCGCCTACGACATGGCCGCGCTCGGCATGCGCGAGGCGGCCCGGCTCGGCCGGCTGCCGCCGGACTGGCGCGACTGGACGATCGACATGCTGAACGGCAAGGAAGCCAGCTTCGCCCTGCTCACGCTCAAGGCCATGGCCTTCATCGAACTGCGCCGCGGCAACAGCCCCGCCTCGGTCGAAATCCTGGAGCGGCTCGCGCTGCTCGATCCCAGCGACGGCATCGGCAGCTCGGTGGTGGCGGCGCTGGCGGCGGGAATCTAGGCCGGAGCGGGACGATCGCATGCGGCCCCTGCTCACGTCTGCAGCCGCACCATGGCGGTGC
>JAJZPG010000057.1 GCA_021811235.1 Pseudomonadota bacterium
GGCCGGTTCTTCATTCAGGATCGCAACCGGGGCAACCGGCGCCACAACAACATCTATGACAGCACCGGCACGCGCTGCCTGCGCGTGCTCGCGGCCGGCATGATGTCGGGCATGACCAGCCCGGCGCGCCCCTGGTTCCGACTGGCGACGGCCGACGCCGACCTCATGAAGTACGCCCCGGTCAAGCTGTGGCTGAACGATGTCAGCAACTTGATGCACGCCATCTTCCAGAAGTCCAACACCTACCGGGCGCTGCATTCCATGTACGAGGAATTGGGTGCGTTCGGCACGGCGGCCAGCATCGTGATGCCGGACTTTCAGAACGTCATTCACCACTACCCGCTGACCACGGGCGAATACTGCATTGCAACCAACTGGAAGGGCGAGGTGACCACGCTCTACCGCGAGTTCCAGAAAACCGTGCACGAGGTTGTCGCCGAGTTCGGCATCGACCGGGTGAGCCAAACCGTTAAAAGCCTGTACGACCGGGGCAGCCTCGACGCCTGGGTGACGATCATTCACTGCATCGAGCCCCGCAGCGACCGCGACCCGACCAAGAGCGACGCGCTCAACATGGCGTGGAAGTCCATCTATTTCGAGGTCGGCGCCCGCGAAGGCGAGGTGCTGCGCGAGTCCGGCTTCAAGCGCTTCCCTGCACTGGTGCCCCGCTGGGCCACGGCAGGCGGCGACATCTACGGCAACTCGCCGGGCATGGAAGCCTTGGGCGACATCAAGCAGCTACAGCACGAGCAACTGCGCAAGGCGCAGGGCATCGACTATAAGACCAAGCCCCCGCTGCAGGTGCCCACCAGCATGAAGAACCGCGACGTGGAAACCCTGCCGGGTGGCGTCAGCTACGTGGATATGGCCGGCCCGAATGGCGGCATCAAGACTGCGTTCGAGGTGAACCTCGACCTGTCGCACCTGCTGGCCGACATTCAGGACGTGCGCCACCGCATCGAGGGCAGCTTCTACGCGGATCTGTTCCTCATGCTGGCGAACCAGTCGGACGCGCGCATGACGGCCACCGAGGTGGCCGAACGGCACGAGGAAAAGCTGCTCATGCTAGGGCCTGTGCTCGAACGGCTGCAAAACGAACTGCTCGACCCGCTCATTGAAATGACGTTCGATCAGATCATGGAAGCCGGCATCGTGCCGCCCCCGCCCGAGGAACTGCAAGGCCACGACATCAACGTCGAACTGGTCAGCATGCTGGCCCAGGCGCAGCGCGCGGTGGGCACCAACAGCATCGACCGCTTTGTCGGCAACCTGGGCGCGGTGGCGCAGTTCAAGCCCGAAGTCCTCGACAAGTTCGATTCTGACAAGTGGGCCGACATCTACTCCGATTCGCTGGGCCTTGACCCGCAGATCATCGTGCCGGCCGACCAGGTGCAGGCAATCCGCCAGCAGCGCGCCCAAGCGCAGCAGCAGGCGCAGCAGGCCGCCTTGATGAACCAAGGCGCCGACACCGCGCAGAAGCTGGCCGCAGCCAAGACCGGCGAGCCCAATGCACTGACCGACGTAACCCGCGCTTTTAGCGGATACACCTAACCCAAGGAGATAACCATGCCCCGCGTACTGTTCAGCAAAGCCGCCTACACCCCCGGCCAATTCCAGCCGACCGAGTTTGAAGGCGAAGCCGTAACCCCCAGCGATTCCGCCGACCTGCCGAGCGGTGCCTGCACCGCCATCTACGTGACCGGCGCCGGCAACGTGAACGTCAACCTGGCGGGCGGTGGCACTGCCGTGCTAACCGGCCTTTCTGCTGACCAGATCGTGCGGGTAAATGCGAGCCGCATCCTCGCCACCAGCACCACGGCCACCGGCATCTTCGCCCTGTACCCGGCCGGCAACCTGTAAGGAGTGTGACCCATGGCAACCGTTCCCGGTATCGACAACCAATATGCAATGAGCCACCGGCTGCGCAAGTGGACGCCGCTCACGACCACGAATGCAGACGGCGACCCCATCAATTTCGCCTCGAACGGCACGGGGGGCGTCACGTTTCAAGTGTCTGGAACGTGGGGCGTCGGCGGCGCCATGGTCATCGAGGGCAGCAACGACGGCGTGACGTACTTCACGCTGACCGACCAGGCCAACGCTGCGCTCACACTGTCGGCCGACGCGCTCAAGACCGTGCGCGACACGCCTATGTTCATTCGCCCGCGCGTGACTGGCGGCGATGGCACCACGAGTTTGACCGTTATCGCGGCGATGCAAAAAGCCGCATTCTCGACGTAAGGGGCGCACCATGACCGCAAAAATAGGACAAGCAGCGTTAATGTTCGACGACACTACAGGGTATTTAGGCTTTAAGAACCCCTTGACCGGCCTTGACTGCGGCTTTTACAAGCTATCTGCTACGTTATCACCGGCACTTGTCGCTGCCAATACTACAGCCGAGCAAATCTTTACCGTGTCCGGGCTTATTGTCAACGACGTGGTAGTGGTTAATAAACCCACCGCACAGGCGGGGCTCGGCATTGTTGGTGCGCGGGTGAGCGCAGCGAACACCCTGGCGATTACCTTCAGCAACAACACCGCAGCGGGCATCACGCCAACCGCGTCCGAGGTGTATGTTATCGGGGGGATACGATAATGGCACTGGTCAGCATGAAAACCGAGGACTCGGGCGTCGAAGCCTACGAGCCCAACCCCTACGGCTACGGCCTGCGCATCCGGCTGAACGACGACCAGTGCGAAGCGCTGGGTATCACGACGCCACCGGCAGCCGGCACCAAGGTGACGATCAGCGCGGCCGCCTTTGTGTGCAGCGCCACGCAAACCACGGAACAGGACGGCGACGATGCAGGCGTCGACGTGTTCCTCGAATTGCAGATTACCGACATGGAACTGACGGCCGGGGCCGCGCAAACCGACGCCCGCTCGCTCTACCCGAACAGCACCCTGCTATAGGCATTCTCCTGCCGCCACCTTGGCCGCCTTCGGGCGGCCTTTTTTCTTTGGTGCACGTACCGCCAAGCGCGTCCCCTAGAGTTCCGCGCATGAGTTATTCCGATCCTCTCGACATCCGCAGCCAAGAGCGCACCCAGGCAGAAGCCGAGGAGCGCGCCCTGCTGGCCGCACAGATCGAGATCGACGACGTGAAGTGGCTCATGAGCAACAAGCGCGGCCGCCGATTCATGGCCCGCCTGTTGGAGCGGGCAGGTGTGTGGCGCCTCTCCTTCAACACCAATGCGTTGACGATGGCCTTCAACGAAGGCACGCGCAACGAGGGGTTGAGGTTGTTGGCACAGATCACCGCGCACTGCCCTGACCGTTATACCGAAATGCTCAAGGAGAGCAAAGAATGACCACTGAAACGCTGATGACTGACGGCCAAAACACCCAAACAGCCGACCA
>JAJZPG010000035.1 GCA_021811235.1 Pseudomonadota bacterium
AACCTGATGCAGCTGCCCGACTGGACGCAACTCGCCGCGCAGCTGCGCGCCGAACTGGACGCCCATCCCGGCGATACCGAGGCGCAGATGGACGCGCTGCGCCGCTTCAAGCAGGTGCAGACGCTGCGCCTGCTGGCGCAGGACGTGGCAGGGCGCCTGACGCTGGAAGCCCTGTCGGATCATCTGTCCTACCTGGCCGACACGCTGTTGAACGAGACGCTGGCGCGCTGCTGGGCCGGCCTCAAGACGCGCCACCGCGACACGCCCCGCTTCGCCGTCATCGGCTACGGCAAGCTGGGCGGCAAGGAGCTCGGCTACGCGTCCGACCTCGACCTGGTGTTCCTCTACGACGACGCCGACGAGCACGCGCAGGAAACCTACGCGCGGCTGGCGCAGCGCATCAACACCTGGCTCGGCACCCTCACCCCGGCCGGCATCCTCTACGAGACCGACCTGCGCCTGCGTCCGGACGGCGCCTCGGGCCTCCTGGTCAGTTCGATCGAGGCCTTCCGCGACTATCAGCTGCACCACGCCTGGCTATGGGAGCACCAGGCGCTGACGCGCGCGCGCTTCGTGTGCGGCGACGCGGCGATCGGCGCGGCCTTCGAAGCCTTGCGCCGGGAGGTGCTATGCCTGCCGCGCGACGCCGGCACGCTGGGCGAGGAGGTCGTGGCGATGCGCGAGAAGATGCACGCGGGCCACGTCAACGACAGCGCGCTGTTCGACCTCAAGCACGACCGCGGCGGCATCGTCGACGTCGAGTTCAGCGTGCAATACCTGGTGCTGCGGCATTGCGCCGCCCACCCCGAACTCGCCGACAACGTCGGCAACATTGCCCTGCTGCAGCGCGCCGGGGCGGCGGGTCTCATCCCGGCCGACCTTGCAAAGGCCGCCGCCGACGCCTACCGCGAACTGCGCCGCCAGCAGCACGCGATCAAGCTCTCCGGCGCGGAATTCGCCCGCGTGCCGCCGTCCGCCGTGGAAAACGTGCGCGACGTCGTCAGCGCGCTGCGCGCGCAGGTACTGGAGGCCTGAATTTCCTGCCATGATTCGCCTTTCACCGTACCAGGAGAGCGCATCTTGAATTCGAACGCCCGCGCAGCCACCGAGGCCCTGCGCCAGTTTCGCGTGATATTCGGCGCGGTGCGCCAGCATTTCCAGGCGGTCGAAAAGGCCTGCGGCGTCAGCGGTGCGCAGATCTGGGCGATGGCCGCGCTGCGCCAGACCCCCGGCATGAAGGTGTCCGAACTGGCGCAGGCGCTGTCGATCCACGCCTCCACCGCCAGCAACCTGCTCGACAAGATCGAAAAGGCCGGGCTGATCCGGCGCGAACGCAACAGCGCCGACCAGCGCGTGGTCCAGCTCTACCTCACCGCCGCGGGGGAAAAGGCGCTCGAGAAAGCGCCGGAGCCGCTGACCGGCATCCTCACCCATGCGCTCGGCCAGCTGGCCGATGACGCCCTGGAACGCTTGAACCAGGATCTGGCGACGCTGATCGCGCACATGGGCGAGATCAACACGCGCGACGCGCAAAAGCCGCTGTCCGAACTCTGACGCGGCGGCTAGGAAGCCGCATACAGCCAGCCGCGCCGCACCAGCACCTTCTCGATTTCGACCCCGACGAACACCACCGAGGACAACACCAGGCACGCGGCGAGCTCGCCCAAGCTCAGTGGTGCGGTCTTGAAGACGGGATTGAGCCAGGGCACATAGAGCACCGCCATCTGCAGGGCGAAGGTCAGCAGCAGGGCCCCGATCAGCATGCGATTGGACAGCACGCCCAGCGTGAACAGCGACTCGCGCTCGGAGCGGATCGCCAGCACGTGGCCCAGCTGCGACAGCGTCAGCACGGTGAACACCATGCTCTGCCAGTGCGCCGATCCGGTGTGGATCGCCCATGCCTGGGTCAGCAGCGACACGCCGCCCATCAAGAGGCCCACCCACAGGATGTGCTGCCACATGCCGTGCGCGAAGATGCTCTCCTTCGGCGGCCGCGGCGGCCGCCGCATGACGTCGCGCTCGGCGTGTTCGTTGGCGAGCGCGAGCCCCGGCAAACCATCGGTGACGAGGTTGATCCACAGGATGTGGATCGGCAGCAGCGGAATCGGCAGGCCCATGAAGGGCGCGAGGAAGATGGTCCAGATCTCGCCCGAGTTGCTCGTCATGGTGTATTTGACGAACTTGCGGATGTTGTCGAAGATGCGGCGCCCCTCGCGCACCGCCGTGACGATGGTGGCGAAGTTGTCGTCCAGCAGCGTCATGTGCGCCGCCTCGCGCGCGACATCGGTCCCGCCGCGGCCCATGGCGACGCCGATGTCGGCCCGCTTCAGCGCCGGCGCATCGTTGACGCCGTCGCCGGTCATGGCGACGAACTCGCCGCGGTCCTGCAGCGCCTGCACGATCTTGATCTTCTGCTCCGGGTTGATGCGCGCATACACCCGCACCGACTCGACCTCGCGCTCGAACTCCGGCAGGCTCAGGCGCGCCAGCTCGCTGCCGGTGAGCACGCGGCCGCCGTCCTCGACGATGCCGAGCCGGGCGGCGATCGCCCGCGCGGTCGCCGGGTGGTCGCCGGTGATCATCACCGGGATGATGCCGGCCGCCTTGCAGGCCGCGACCGACTCCGCCGCCTCGGGACGCGGCGGATCGATCAGGCCGGCCAACCCGATGAAGCTGAGCCCGGATTCCAGGGAGGCGGGGTCGAGCGTGTCGGGCATCTGCGGCAGCCGCTTCAGCGCGAAGGCCAGCACGCGCAGGCCTTGCGCCGCCAGCCGTTCGGCTTCGTCCTGCAGCGCCGCCGGGTCGATGGCCGCCGTGCCGTCTGAACCCAGCCGGTCGACGCACAGCGCCAGCACGCCCTCGGGCGCGCCCTTCACCAGCATCAGCACGCCTTCGCCTTCGCGATGCAGGGTGCTCATGCGGGCACGCTCGGAATCGAAAGGCAGGTCGGCGACACGCGCGAGGCTGTTCCGCAGCGTCGCCTGCTCCAGTCCGCCTGCCTGCCCGGCGGCGAGCAGCGCGGTCTCGGTGGGGTCGCCGGTCAGCGCGCCGGCGGCATCCACCGCGGCGTCGTTGCACAGCACCATCGCCAGCCCCAGTTCGCGCCAGGGCGAGGATTCCGTATCGGACAAGGCAGGGCGGGTCTCGCCGGCCGCCTGCACGCAGTCGACCTGCATGCGGTTCTGCGTCAGCGTGCCGGTCTTGTCGGAGCAGATGTAGGTGACCGAGCCGAGCGTCTCCACCGCGGGCAGGCGGCGGATCAGCGCGTTCTGTTTCACCATGCGCGCCGCGCCCAGCGCGAGCGAGATGGTGACCACCGCCGGCAGCGCCTCGGGGATCGCGGCGACCGCCAGGCTGACTGCGGTGAGCAGCATCACCAGCGGCGGTTCGCCGCGCAGCCAGCCGGCGACGAAGATGATCGCGCAGATCGCCAGCACCACCAGCGCCAGGTGCTGGCCGAAGCGCGCCAGCCGCTTCTGCAGCGGCGTCTTGCCCGATTCTGCCGACAGCAGCGTGGCGATCTTCCCCAGCTCGGTCTGCATGCCGGTCGCCACCACCAGGCCGCGCGCACGGCCATAGGTCGCGACCGTGCCCTTGTAGGCGAGGTTGAGGCGGTCGCCGAGCGGCAGGTCGGCCTCGGCGAGCGGCGCGAGCTGCTTCTCGACCGGCTGCGATTCGCCGGTCAGCGCCGACTCGTCGACCTTGAACGCGGACAATTCGACGAGGCGCAGGTCGGCCGGCGTGATGTTGCCGGCCTCCAGCTCGACCAGGTCGCCGGGCACCAGTTCGCGTGCGTCGACGAGAACAGGCCGGCCGTCGCGGACGACGCGCGCCTGCGGACTCGCCATCTTCTTCAGCGCCGCCATCGCGCGCTCGGCGCGGTACTCCTGGACGAAGCCGATGATGCCGTTGAGGGCCACGATGACGACGATGGCAATGCTGTCCTGCGGCTCGCCGACGACCCCGGCGATGACCGCGGCGGCGATCAGAACCACGATCATGAAGTCGGTGAACTGCGCCGCCAGCATGAGGAGCGGCGAACGTCGGCCGTGTTCCTGCAGGACGTTGGGGCCGACCCGGTCCAGCCGCGAGGCGGCTGCCGCCGCCGAAAGCCCCGTGCCCAGATCGGTGTCGAGATGCGCGGCCGTACCCTCGGAGTCGAGGCAATGCCAATGACGCGGCGATTCGCTGGATTCAGTGGCCATGGAGGTAGAGGAACAGGGTGTTCAACAGATAGATGACGAGCAGCAGCAGGCTGACCCAGCTCACCGTCCGGAAGACGCGCGACGCCGGTCGCAGCACCAGCCCCACCACCGCCAGTCCGCTCATCATCATGGCCGAGAAGGCGGAGGCGGCATGCGAGATCGAAACGTCGGCCATCAGCGGGCCGGGAAGATAGGCCAGATCGTCGATCGCCAGGATGGCGATGTTGAACAGATTGCTGCCGAACAGGTTGCCGATGGCCAGATCGATCGCCCCCAGGCGCAAAGCCGCCAACGTGACCACGACTTCGGGCGTGGATGTGATCGCGGCGACGAACAGGGTGCCCACGAAGCTCTGTTCCCAGGCCATCGCCGCAGCCAGATCCTTGGCGATAAACGGCAGCCAGATGCCGGCCATCACCACCGCGAACGCTGCGATGGCGTAGCCCCGCGCCGCCTGCCTCAGGCTCGTGCCCGGATAGCGCTCGGCGCGGTCCTCCACGTATTCGCTGAGCTGCACTTTCTCGTAACGGTAGAGCGAACGCATCGCCAGCAGATAGAGCAGCAGGATGACGGGCGTGTACAGGCCGACGTGGCCGATGGCAGGAAACGCCCCGTCGCGGTACAGCAGCAGGTTGAAACCCGCGAACCCGATCAGCGCCACGCCGTATCCGGCAGACAGCACATTGCCCTGGCGCGCGCGCGTGTAGATGGATTCCTTGCGATAGAGATAATCCAGCACCACGATGATAAGCAGGTTGAACACGCAGCTGCCCATGATGTCGCCCACCGCGATATCCGGCGCCTTGGCCACCGTCACGGCTGAAAGACCGGTCACCATCTCCGGCAAGGACGTCACCGTGGCCAGCAGAATCAAGCCCACCCAGCCACGACTGAGTCCGCTCTTCTCGGCGATGATGTCGCCGTAGCGCGAAAGGCTTGCACCCGCGACGCCGATCACGGCGATACAGGCGGCAAGAGAAAGCCAGATGGCGGCAAGGTCGTGCATGGGTGCGGGGAACTTGGCTCCAGAGCGTGCGGAACGGCGTATCGTTCCTGGGGGTGCGCCAGCGAGAAATGTACCCCAGCCACGGGAATTTGCAGATAGCCACGCGCACCTAGGCACCTCAGGCTCCAGGCCCCCCCGCCGCCGGCTTCCGCCCGGCACGCCGGTCTGCCGTCGCCCTGCTGACGGCCCGCAGCCCTTCAGGATCGCGCCGCGACCGTCTCCTGCTGCATCCGCAGCGGCGGCGCACTGCCGTCCTTGGCTTGCCCGGCATAGAGCGTCAGGTGCGGATAGGGAATCTCGATGCCGGCGGCGTCGAAAGCCTGTTTCAGGCGATGCAGGTAAGCGCGCCGCACGCCCCATTGCTCCAGCGGCATCACCTTGAAGCGGCAGCGGATCACCACGGCGGAATCGCCCCACTGCTCGACGCCGGCGATTTCGATGTCGTCCACGATCTTGCCGGCGAATTCGGGGTCGGCGCGCAGCCCGGCCGCCACTTCGCGCATCACGCCGTAGACCGCGTCGACGTCCTCACGGTAGGCGATATTGACGTCGATCACCGCGTAGGCGAAGCCGCGGCTGCGGTTGGTGACGGTATCGACGATGCCGTTCGGGACGTAATGCACGCTGCCCTCGTAGTCGCGCAGACGGATGTAGCGCAGCGTCATTTCCTCGACCAGGCCGCCCTTGCCCGCCACTTCGACCACGTCGCCCTGGCGCACCTGGTTTTCCAGCAGCAGGAACAGGCCGGTGAAATAGTCCTTCACCAGGCTCTGCGCACCGAAGCCGATGGCGATGCCCAGCACGCCGGCAGCGGCGAGGATGGGTGCGATCGAGATGCCGAGTTCGGACAGCACCAGCATGCCGGTGACCAGGAAGACGAGCACCGCGACGATGTAGCGGAACACCTGTTCCAGCGTATTGAGACGCTTGATCCGCTCGGCGTCGTCGAGGTCCGCCTCGACGTGCTGGCGCAGCTTCGCCAGTGCCTTGCGCGACAGCCTGAGCACCACCCAGGAAAGGCCGAGGATGAGGGCGACGTGCAGCATGGTCCTGAGCACATCGCGCCACTCGGCCAGGTAGGGTTGCAGCGTATCCAGGTATTCCATGCGCTTCCTTTCACCGGCCGCCCACCGCGCGCGCCAGAGGGCGGAATTGCAGGTGGTGGAACAACTCCAGGTAACGCCCCGCTTCCTCGCGCTCGAGATTGCTGACGAACTTCCAGAAGCCATAGATGCGCGACAGCGTCATCATGCGCTCGGCATACAGCTGCCAGGTGTAGCGCGCCGCCACCCGGGTCAGGGCGCCCTCCGAGATGCGCTGCCAGGAGGCAGGGTCGGCCGCGCATTGCTCGAGAAAGTCGGCGAGCGTGGCGGCCGCGGTGGCGCCGTCGTTGGGGTCGATGTGGAAGCCGGACCTGCCGTGCTGGATGATTTCCAGGGGACCGCCGTAGCGCGTGGCGAACACCGGCAGCCCGGACGCCATCGCCTCGATCACGGTGAGGCCGAAAGCCTCGAACAGCGCGGGCTGGACGAACGCGCCGCGGCGGTCGGCGACATGGCGGTAGAGTTCGCCCGCGAGATTCTTGTCGAGCCGCGCTCCCAGCCAGCGCATGCGTCCGTCGAGGCGGTAACGCTCCATCAGCGCATGCATACGGGTGATTTCCGCCTTCTCCTCCTCGTCCGCGGAAGCGCCGGCATCGACGTGGCCACCGATCACCAGCAGGTTGGCGGTGTCGGCGAGACGCTCGCAGGCGCCGAACCACTCGGTCAGCCCCGACAGGTTCTTGATACGGTCGAGCCGCGCCATGGTGAAGAGTAGGGGCTTGTCGGCGGCGTCGAAGTGCCCGCGGTACGGCACGCCCGGGTCGGGTGCATAAAGCAGGCGCTCGATTTCCGGCATCAGCGAGTGCAGGCGGCGCGCGTCTTCGTTGTAGGGAAAATAGATCGCGGCGTCGGCCCCCGGCGAGACGATGTTGAATTTGGGATCGAACAGGTCGATGCCGTTGACCACGCGATACAGCCCCGGCAAGGTAAACGCGCGATAGCTTTCGTACTGCCCGATGCCCTCGTCCGTGCCGGCAATCTCCTGATACGTGCTGGTGATGATGAAATCGGCGTGGTTCATGCCGATGAGGTCGGCGGTGTACTGGCAGGCGAAGTGATAATTCGCGTCGTTGTCCTCCCAGTACAGCGCCGAGTGCAGGTACTTGGTCTGCTCCAGCGCATGGGCGATGTTGCATTGCGTCACGCCGAGCCGCGACGACAGCAGGCTCGCCACCAGGTTGCCGTCCGAGTAGTTGCCGATGATGAGGTCGGGACGCCCGCCCAGCCGCGCCAGCGCCTCGCGCTCGACATGGGTGGAGAAGGTCTCCAGATAGGGCCAGATCTCGAAGCGGGAAATCCATTGCCGCACGATCTCGCCGTTGGAATGGTGGAAGGGCACGCGCACGATCCACGCCTGCTCGGTGCCCTGGATTTTTTCCAGCGGCTGGTTGCAGGTGGTGCCGTCCGCCTCGGGTATCAGACGGGTGACGACGATGATGCGCGGAACGACCTTCACGCCCTGGACCGCCATCCGCTCGCGCATCTCCTGTTCCAGCGCGCGCACCTGATCGAGGATGTAGACCACCTGCCCCCCGGTGTCGGGGCGCCCCAGCACGTTGTCCTGGCCGAAATAGCCATGGGGCGACACGATCAGCAGGCGCGAGATCATCGGGATGCGCGCGAGGAAGGCCTCCAGCACGGTGGGCGCCGGCGCCTCCAGGATGTCGACCAGCATGCCCATGGTTTCGCCCGCCCGCGCCGCGGTGGCGCCCCATCCCGGCTCGAACCCCAGGCCGCCGAGCGCCGCGGCGAAATCCGTCCACGGGGTGCCGGGGTCGAGCGCATCGAGCTGATGCAGCACCTTGCGCAAGGCCTCGCGCAAGGCCGCCACCTCACCGAGGTGGGGCGCCAGCATGAGCTGCTGGCCGTCGATCGTGTGCATGCGCAGGAAGTTCAGCAACTTGGCATGCCCCACCTCAGGACGCGTGAACATCGCGCTTGCCAGATGGCGATTGAGGTGCAGCACCCCCTGCCCGATCGAACGCGTCTCCTGCAGCCGCGGCACGTGGCGGCCGAAGGGCTCGAAATCGATCTCCAGCGCCCGATCGCTATCGTCCTGCGTCCTGACCAGCTGTTCCTTGAAGTGGAGGAATTCGCTCACCGACACGCGTTCCGGTACCAGCTGTTCCTGGTGCATGCGCAGGTAGCGCCAGCGTCCGGCGCCTTCGCGCAGGGCGAAATAGGCCCACGGGCTCTGGAACACGCCTTCCTGGAAATGCCGCACCGCCTGCTGCAAAGGCGAGCCGTCAAGCGGCGCGGGATGGTCGGCCGCCAGCGCGTCGAAGGCGCCGCACAGGTCGCTTTGCAGCAACAACGCGCGGTTCTCGGCGAAGCATCGCCGCAGATAGGCATCCACCGGATCGCGGTGGTCCATCGTCCAGGTTTTCAGCGCGTCGATCATGCTGCCTCCTTGTGACTGACAGGCGCGGGCGACCACCCCTGGCCGTAATGCGCCATCCCTTCGAGAATGCCGGACGCACAGGGCGTGCTCGCAAAATACACCTGTTCGAGGCCGCGCAGTTTCTCCAGTTCGGCGCTGTGATTGGACACCACCACGGCCTGGGTATCGCCCACCAGCATCTCGAGGTCGTTGCCCGAATCGCCCGCCACCAGGAAGGCACGCAGCGGCAAGCCCCACTTGTACGCCAGATAGCGGATCGCCTGCCCCTTGGAGGCGCGCACCGGCAGCACGTCGAGGTAGGCGTCGTGCGAATAGATCAGGTTGGCGTGCAGGCGCGCCTCGCGCAGCCGCGCCTGTAATTCCCGCAGGTCCGGCATGGCCTGCGGGTCGGCCACGAAGCTCAGTTTGAATTCGCTTTGCTGGGCGGGCGACTGCAGCACCAGGCCCGGCACGCCCTCGAACAAGGCGGCGAGCGCGTCGCGCCGCCACAGGTGCTGGATGTGGCGACGCCAGCCGCTGTCGGGGCGCAGTTCGGGGCCGTAGTGGATCTCGCTGCCGACCGCGGTGATCAGCACGTCTGGCTGCGGCACGCGCGCCTGCCGCAACACCTCGAGCGCACTCGGCAGGTGGCGTCCGGTGGCCACGCCGAAGCCGAAGCCGCGCGGCCGCTCGCGCAGCACGCGCGTCAGGGCGGCGAGCCCGGCGCGGTCGCCGATCAGGGTGTTGTCGATATCGCTCACCAGCATGCGCTGCAAGTAAGGCATGTGCCTCAGGGCCGGACGCTGCACCACGCGTTCGCGCCGCACCTGCTTGCGGGTGCGATGGATCACGCGGTCGACCGCCTTGAGATATTTCTCGACGTGCGCATCCCAGGTGTAGTGACGCGCCACGCCGCTGATGCCGCGCCGTGCAAAGCGTTGCCAGATGCGCGGGTCGGACACGACGTCCAGCAGCCCGCGGGCGATGGCGTCGCTGTCGAGCGGATCGACCAGCACGCCGTTCTCACAGTGCGCGAGGATGTCGCGCGGGCCGCCGTCGTGGGTCGCCACCACCGGCAGGCCGCTCGCCGCCGCCTCGATCAGGGTGAGGCCGAACGGTTCGGTCAGCGCCGGATTGACGAACACGCCGCGGCGCTGCGCCGCCAGCCGGTACAGGGAAGGGATGTCGTCCGGCTGATGCTGCTTGGGCAGCGCGACGCTGCCCCACAGGTCGTAGCGATCGACGTCGAGCAGCAGATCGGTCAGCACGTCGGCCTGCGCCTCGTCCAGGCTGCGGATGTCGTCGCGGCTGCCCGCCACGATGGCGAGGTTGGCGCGTGCCCGCAGTTCCGGCGACCCGCCGTAGGCGGCCACCAGCCGGCGCAGGTTCTTGCGCATTTCGGGCCGGCAGATGGCGAGGATGAGCGGTCTCTTCGGCTGCGTGAAAAAGCGGTCGATCAGCGCCGGCACGTGCGGCGGGATCGACGCGCGCCCGGGCGGCGCGAAGCGCGAGGTGTCGGTGCCGGGCGGGATCACCGTCATGCGCGCCGGCTGGTGGTTGTCGTAAAGGCCATACTGCTCGTGGCTTTCCTGTGCGGTGCTGGTCACCACCAGGGCGGCGTGCGCGAGCACGTCTTCCTCGGCGGCGATGCGGCGGGCGAAGTTGAACTGGCGATCGATGGCCTGCGCGCGGCGGCCGTGGTCGAGCAGACGCTGGCGCTTGCAGCGGCCGAGCGAATGGCCGGTATGCACCAGCGGAATGCCGAGCAGCTGCGACAGCTGCACGCCGACGTAGCCGGCGTCGGCGTAGTGGCTGTGGATGACGTCGGGCAGGCGCGGCTGCTGGCGCAGGTAGCTGAGGGTGCGGTCGACCAGCTGGTCGAGATGGTTCCACAGGCTTTCCTTGCGCAGGTAGCGCCGGGGGCCGCACGGCAGCCGCACCAGGCGGGCGCGCTCGCCCAGCGCCTCACTGGGCACCGCGTAGTCCCGCGACACCGCCGGGTCGTCGACCAGGCGCGTCAGCACGTCGACCTGCTCGACCCGCGGGTGCCGTCCCAGCGCCCGCGCCAGTTCGATCACGTACAGGGTCTGGCCGCCGGTGTCGGCGTCGCGTCCCAGTTCCAGGTCGTGCCCGCGCATCAGCCCATGCACGCTCACCATCAGCACATATAGATCACGCACCTATTCCCCCCGTTTTGAGTTGCCAGTCGCGGATGAACGGAACGTAGAAATCCGGCGAATCCGGCACCGCGCCACGGATCTGGCACACGGCGCGGGCAAACGCATCGGCGCGCACCAGCCGGAGGCCGACGGGCCAGCCGAGCAGCATGCCGAGGATGAACACGGCGGCGAACCCGTCGCCCGCCCCCACGGTATCGACCAGCTGCGGCAACGGCCCGCCTTTCACCGACTGCAACCGTCCGGCGCCGTCGAGCGTCCAGGCGCCTTCCCCACCGCGGGTGACCACCAGGCGGTCGAGATCGAAGCCCGACACCAGCACGGCGGCGCGCGCCCGCAGGGTGTCGCCGTCCAGCATGAACAGATCGACTATGCGGGCCAGCTCGTCCTCGTTGAGCTTGACCACGCTGGCCCGCTGCAGCGACCAGCGCAGCGTGTCGGCGTCCACCCAGGGATCGCGCAGGTTGACGTCCAGAAACGCACAGGACTCGACCGCGCCGAGCAGCGCATGCAGCGCACGGCGCGATTCGCTACGTTGGGACAGCGTACCGAAGTAGATGACTTGCGGATGTGAGGATAAGCCGACCATGCGTGCCAGACTGGCGTGGATGTGGTCGTAGGCCTGGTCTGACAGGATGTCGAAGCTGTGGCCGCCGGCGGTCTCGGTCACCTTGACCCGCCCGGTCGGGCGCGCCGGATCGCGCTGCACGCCACGCACATCCAGTCCGCGCGCGTTCATCGCCTGTAGCAGCCGCTCGCCCGGCGCGTCCTTGCCGGTCCGCGTGACCAGCACCGGGTGGGCGCCCAGTGCGGCGAGATGGCAGGTCACGTTGAAGGGTGCGCCGCCCAACACTTGGCGGTCGCGGAACTGGTCGACCAGGGTTTCGCCGAAGGTGACCACCGTCGGTCTGCCCGCCGCGCGTTCCGCGGGTGAATTCGGGCCGGCCGACGCGGCCAGTTTCATGAGTGGACCGTTCAAGCGCTCTCCTTTCCCGGTATGGCGGATGGCAGTCAGCGCCGGCCGGCGAAGGAAGTTCGGGGGAACGTGCTGACTGGGTGATCCCGGGCGCGGCGGCGCGCCGCGCATTGATGCGATATCGCCCGGCACCTCGGGTGCCAGGACTGGTGGCGGGCGAAACGTTTATTTATATTTGCACAAAAACATATTGTCGGGCAAGTTTATGCCCATGCCCGATGGACAGGGGCCCGACGGGCAAACCGGGGCCGGGAATACCGCTCACGCGGCGGGGCAGGATCGGCCCCGGCACCGCATGATGGAGCCGCCGAGCGGCGGCCGGGAAGCGTGCGATCGCATGCCCGCTGAAAAGGATGGCAAAAGATGAGGAACAGCAGGAACACCGTGCCGGGCCATGCCCGGCGGGGACGCGCGGCCCCCGCCGGGAGCGGCTGCCGCGCGCGTCTTACGCGGGATTCAGCGCGCCCGGGCGGCGGGGCGCTGCTGCTGCTTCATCAGTGTTTCCAGCATCAACTGCATCATGTCCATGCGCTTTTCCAGCATGTCGAGACGCTTGTCGGCCATGGCATCGCCCTCGCCCATCCGCCCGCCCCTGTGTTGGCCCATCATGCCGCCCTTGTGCATGGGGCAGTCTTCGCCGCCCATACCGCCGTGGCCCATGCCTTGGCGCATCGGCTTGCCCATGCCGCCCCCCATCCCCCCGCCCGGCCCCATGTTCATGCCCGGCATCGCCTCGGCAGCGGGCGTCTCCGTGGCGGCAGGCGCAGGTTCGGCCGCCTGCGCACCAACGCAGACAGCCAGCGCGGCGGACAGGGCAACAACGAGGGAAGCATTACGGATGGTGTTCATGCCGGTCTCCTTCTTTATGGAGTGAATGTGAGCGACAAGAATACCTGCCGCCATCATGAGCGACGCGTCAGCGCCGGGCGCACCCGGGTTCGGCCCGCCGCCGCACGCGTTAAGATAAGCCTCGACTCCAACCGACCGCTAGCGCGCCGTCTGCCGTTTGTCGTCTGCATCGAAGCATAGGTCCCAGCATGGAACTCCACCAATTCTTTCTTTACCTGGCCGTCATCCTCATCGCCGCGCGGCTGTTTTCCGAGATCGCGGGGCGCCACGGCATTCCCTCGGTGATCGGCGAACTGCTGGCCGGACTCCTGATCGGCCCGTCGCTGCTGGGCTGGATCTCGCCCGACGAGACGATGAGGCTGCTGGCGGAAATCGGCATCATCCTGCTGCTGTTCGAGGTCGGCATGGACACCGACCTGTTCCGCCTCGCCAAGTCGGGCATCAAGCCGATCGTGGTGGCGGTGGTCGGCTTCGTGCTGCCCTTTGTACTCGGCTATGGTGTCTGCCGCTGGGGCTTCGGTCTCGACAGCCTGGTGTCGCTGTTCATCGGCGGCACGCTCACCGCGACCAGCATCGGCATCACGGTGCGGGTGCTCGACGACCTCGGGAAACGGCACGAGGACGAGGCGCAGATCGTGATCGGCGCGGCGGTGCTGGACGACATCCTCGGCGTGCTGGCGCTCGCCTTCCTCTACCAGTTCGCGGTGCAGGGAGAGGTCTCGCTCGCCGCCACCAGCAAGGTTGCGGTCTTCATCGTGCTGTTCATGCTGCTCTCACCGCTGGTCGCCAAAATGGCCGGCCAGATCATCGACCACTACGACCAGCGCGCCACCACCCCGGGGCTTCTCATCACCATGGCGCTGGCGCTGATCCTGCTGTTTTCCTGGCTGGCGCACGCGGTCGGCGCGCCGCTCATCATGGGCGGCTTCGCCGCCGGCATCGCGTTGTCGCAGCATTTTCGTTTCGACGTCATGCGCCGGCTCGGCCTGCCCGCGCTCGACCGCTGGTTCGCGCCCAGCCCGCAACTGGCGCACCGCCTGGAAGAGCAGATGCGGCCGCTGATCCACACCTTCGCGCCGCTGTTCTTCGTCATGGTCGGGGTGTCGCTCAACCTCAACGCGGTCGACTGGAGCTCGCCGCGCGTCTGGCAGCTGGGGGGCGCGCTGATCGTGGTGGCCTTCCTCGGCAAGCTCGCCGCCGGCTACTTCATCCGCGAAAGCCGCTTCCGCCAGACCGCCATCGGCCTGGCGATGATCCCGCGCGGCGAGGTCGGCCTGATCTTCGCGCAATTGGGACTCAACCAGGGCATACTCGACGCCGAGACCTACGCCGCCTTGCTGATCGTGATCGCGCTGACCACGGTCGCCCCGCCTTTTCTGCTGAAAGCCTACTATTCACGCCCCGACAGGGGCTGATCCGTCTGCTAGCCCAGGTGCACTCCGGGGGCCGCGGTGACGCGGCCCATCGTCTCGCCATGCAAGGACGGGGCGGGTCGTGACCTCATTCGCCGCCATAGCGGGCGATCTCCCAGGGGATGCTGGACAGCGGCAGGCTGCGTTCCACCCCGCCCAGACGGACCGCCTCCTTGGGCATGCCGTAGACCACGCAGCTCGCCTCGTCCTGTGCGAGGGTGGCGGCCCCGGCATCCCGCATCTCCTTCAGGCCGCGCGCGCCGTCGTCCCCCATGCCGGTCAGGATGATGCCCAGCGCGTTGCCGCCGGCGCAGCGGGCGGTGGAACGGAACAGCACGTCCACCGAGGGGCGGTGCCGGTTCACCGGCGGACCGTCGATTACGTCCACGTGATACTGCGCGCCGCTCCGCACCAGCTGCATGTGGCGCCCGCCCGGTGCGATCAGGGCCAGGCCGGGCCGCACCCGGTCACCATGTTTCGCCTCGCGCACCTCGATGGCGCAGACGCTGTCGAGGCGCGCGGCGAAGGCGGCGGTGAATTTCTCCGGCATGTGCTGGACGATGACGATGCCGGGACAGACGCGCGGCAGCGTGGTCAGCACCCCTTCCAGGGCCTGGGTGCCGCCGGTTGACGCGCCGATGGCCACCACCTTGTCGGTCGTTTCGGCCATGGCCAGGGCCGGGCTGGCCGGAATCGCATCCAGCGCGTGCCGGGGCGGCGGCGGTGGCATCGGCGTCAAACGGTGCACCCTGGCCAGCGCGGCCGCCCGCACCGCCGAGACGATTTCATGGCCCGATTCCGTCAGGAACTGTTTCAGCCCGAGGCGCGGTTTGGTGACGATGCTCACCGCGCCGGCGGACAGGGCCTGCATGGCCGTGGCCGTGCCCTTCTCGGTCAGGGACGAGCAGATGATCACCGGCGTGGGGCGCTCGGCCATGATCTTCTTCAGAAACGTGATGCCGTCCATGCGCGGCATCTCGACGTCCAGCACCACCACGTCGGGCCACTCGCGGCTCATCTTGTCGAGCGCGAACAGGGGGTCGGCGGCGGCCCCCATCACCTGGATGCCGGGCGCGGCGGACAGGATGCCCGAGAGCACCTGGCGCACCGTGGCGGAATCGTCCACAAGCATGACGCGAACGGGTTTCATGACGGGAGGCCGATCAAGAGAGGGGAGCCGCAATCCGGTTCTTTCAGGTCGCTTTCGGCAGCCGGCAGGGGCGTGTGCTTCACCCACACATGCCCGCTCCAGATGTCGAAAATGACCTGGCGGTGGCCCGTTCCACCGAGATGTTGGGCCTTGATCCTGAATCCATGGCGCGCCATCAGATCTCGTCCGATGGCAATGTTGCGATCCTGGATCTGGCCGGAGCACCCTGCGCCGGGGCAGCCCTGGCGATCGAACATGTAGCCGCCGCCGAACAGCTTGGCGTCGAACTCCGACGGACGAGCGCGCTCGCGATGGATTTCCTTCAACAACAGCGCCAGCGCCTCGTCGCCATAGCGGCCGTCGAGCGCCTGCGTCCCCCGTTCCCTGCTGCGACTGGGCAGCATGTAATGGCACATGCCGCCGATCCGTCGGCCGGGGTGCCACAAGGTGATCGCCACGCAGGATCCCAGCAGGGTGCGGATGCGCGTGTGTTCATTACCGAACCACCATTCCCCCGGTTGCAGAAAGATCTCGATGACGCTCTGCGGTTTTTTCACGGCTTGCGATAGATCGACGGGGCGAGGGTTTCCAGGCCTTGCCCCAGTCCGTTCAGGCTCTCCGAATGCCCGACGATGAAGACCCCGCCGGGCCTGAGCTTGTCCAGCAGTCGCGCCACCACCTGACGCTTGGTTTCGGTCTGGAAATAGATCATCACGTTGCGCAGGAAGATCACGTCGAACTCGCCCACATCCGGCAGGGGCTCGTTGAGATTGATCTGCGCCAGCCGCACGCGCCGGCGCAAGTCCGGGTCGACCAGCAGCTGCCCGTCCTGGCTGCCCACCCCCTTCAGGCAATACGCGCGCAGCAATGCGGACGGGATGCCGCGGGCGCGCTCCATCGGATAGAGCCCCCGGCGGGCCTTGTCCAGCACCTGGGTGCTGATGTCGGAACCGAACACCTCCCAGGGCGCCTCCCCCAGCTGGTCCGCCAGCAGCATGGCCAGGGTATAGGGTTCCTCGCCGCTGGAACACGCGGCACTCCACACGCGGAACGGCCGCCCCGGCGCATGCCGGGGCAGGACCTTGTCGCGCAGGAAGTCGAAATGCTTCGGTTCGCGGAAAAAGTAGGTTTCGTTGGTGGTGAGCAGATCCACCGCCACCTGCATCTCGTCCTGCTGCCGGGAGAGCAGCTCGAAGTATTCCCCATAGCTGTCGAGACCGTGATGCTTCAGCCGCTTGGCCAGGCGGCCCGCCACCAGGGCCTTCTTGGCCGGCGACATGCTGATGCCGGCGATCCGGAAGATCATCTGCTGGAAATTGGCGAACTCGCGGTCACCGAGACTGGCGTTGAGCATGGCGACCTCAGGCGGCTTGTTGCAGTTCGGGCCGGACGGCCCGCAGGCCGGACCCCACCTCGAGTTCAGCGAACCAGTTGATGAAGCGCATCACGTCCGCCCCCTGGTAGACCGACCCGTGCTGCGGGCAGAGCAGGTCGATCTCCATGGCGGCGGCGCGTTCGCACCAGTCCAGCACGGCCGCCTTGGAGCCCATGAAGCGGCGGTGGAACCCCGCCGCATGGCGGATGTGGCGGTCGAAATCGGCCACGAACAACGCGTCCTCCTCCGGCGGCGTCAAGGCCGCGCCGACGTCGCCGCTGAACAGGATCCTGGCCCGGGCATCGTAGAGGTGGAAATTGCCGGACGAATGCAGATAATGCGCCGGCACCACGTCGAGCTCGATCCCGCCGAGCGGAATCTTGCCGCCCTCGTCGGGCAGGCCGATGAAGGTGCCCCCATCGCCGCCGTAATGGGGCAGGAAGCTGCCCCAGATGCGGCTGGCGTAACAGCGCAGCGCCGGATTGAATTCCAGCCACAGGCTCAGGCTGCTGATCACGTCCGGGTCCTGGTGCGACGCGAATATCCATTTCACCCGGCGCGGATCAAAGCCGGCGGCCAGGGCGGAGAACACCACCGGGAATATCTCCAGTCCGCCGGGGTCGGTGAGCATCGCCTCGTTGCCGTGGGAGACCAGATATTCGTTGGTGTCGATCAGCGCAGTGGCGCGCTCCGGGTCGCGGGCGATCACCTGCCATTGGTGCGAGCCCTGCGAATACAGGGTTTCCAGCCTTTTCATGATCCTGCTTCCTCCAGTTCGGCCCGCACGCGTCCCAGCGTTTCCGCCACGGAACGGATGGATTGGGCCAGTTGTTCTGCCACCTGCTTCAGGGCAGGTGCCGACGCGCCGCCATAGGCGGCCTCGACCAGCGCACTGCGCGACAGGGTGAGTCCCTGGTCGCACAGGCGCAGTGCGCGGCTCGCCTTCAGGTGCAGCGCGCGCCGCCTTTGTCCCAGCAACGCGCTCAGCCGGGCCATGTCCCCTTCCTGCCTGCCGAGAATGTCCGGCAAGTTGCCGTTCGCGCGCGCGCGTTCTCCCTCGACCCGCTGGAAATAGTCGTGGTTGCGCTGCCGGCGCTGCCGCTGCGCCACCTCGCTGACCATGCTGGACACCAGCACGGTCAAATCCTGCATGGCATCCATGAGGCGGTGGGATATCTCCCGCAATTCCGCCGACGCCACGCGGAAGCCCACCGCGTTGTCGCCGCCACGGCGGGAGGACAGCATGGCGTTCAAGGCCGCCAGATTCACCTCGCGCGCGGTATCCACCACGCCCCGGATGCCGTCGCCGATGCGGACGATGGCGTGCAGATCCGCGGAGCGCGCCGCCATCTCGATATTGCTATGCACTACGGGTCATTCCTTCAGAAGGGTTTCGTTTCCGTTCGGCCGGGCCGCCGGGTTCGCACCGTGCGCCTCCCCGGTTCAGGCCCAGGCCAGCTTTCCAGCCACCGCCACGCCCTGCGGCGCGGCCTCCTGCCTGTCATGACCGTGGAGCCGGAAGAAGCTCATCAGCTGCTGCAGCTGTTCGGCCTGGCCGCTCATCTCCTCGGCGGTGGCAGCGAGTTCTTCCGACGCGCTGGCGTTCTGCTGCGTGGCCTGGTTCAGCTGGTTCATCGCAGCGTTC
>JAJZPG010000058.1 GCA_021811235.1 Pseudomonadota bacterium
CCAGCGAGATCTTGGCGACCCCCTGGCTGTCGGTGGCGATCACGCCGACCGGCTGCCGGGTGGGCGAAATCGTCATGCCGTCGGTCAGGGTGAACCGGGTGATCGCGGGCGCGCTGCCGTCATTGCCGAGGGTGACCGTCACCGTCGGCGAGGTGCCGCGGTTGCCCGCCGCGTCGAAGGCCTGCACGCTGAGGACGTAGCTGCCGTCCGCGCTGCCGGCGGTATCCCACGCGAAGGCAAACGGGGCCAGGCTGTCGCTTGCGACCAGCCGGCCGTTGACGTAGAAATCGGCGCGCGTCACGCCGACGTTGTCGGTATAGGCGATGTCGACCGGTACCACGCCGGATACGCGGCCACCGGTGGGCGACGTGATGCTCACGGCCGGGGCCTGGGTATCCGCCGCTGCAAGGGAGCGGGCCCCGGCCACCGCCCGGGCGGCATCGACACGGCCCGTGCCGAAGTAGGGATCGACCCCGGCCGTGCCGAGATCGAGGGCCGTCGTTTTCAGGATGCGGTCGACGTCGGACGGCGTCAGCCGGGCGTTGGCCGACAGCATCAGCGCCGCGGTCGCCGCCACCACCGGACTGGAGAACGAGGTGCCCGACGCACTGGCATACGTTCCGCCCGCGGCCGTGGAATAGATGCTTACGCCCGGCGCAGCCAGGTCGACGTAGCTGCCATAACTGGAAAAGCTGGCGCGCGCATCGTTCTGGTCGGTGGCCGCGACCGTCAGCAGGGAATCGTTGGCGGCGAAGCTCTCCAGGGCGCCGCTGTTGCCGGCGGCCACCACCACCACGCCGCCCTTGCTGCGCAGGTATTGCGCGGCCGTCTGCACGGTGGCGCTGCCGGACACCCCGTTGAAGCTGACGTTCACCACCTTGGCGCCGTGATCGGCCGCCCAGTAGATGCCCTGTGCGACCGTGCTCCAGTAGGCATAGCCATTGGCGTCGGCGATGCGCACCGGCATGATCTTCGCACCCCAGGCCACACCGGCACTGCCCCTGGCGTTGTTGGCCGCCATCGCCGCCACGCCCGCCACCCGGGTCCCGTGACCGTGGGCATCGGCGGTGTTGGCGGTGTTGTCGTAGACGTTCCAGCCGGGCACCAGATTGGACGCGAGATCGGGGTGGGCACTGTCGACGCCGGTATCCAGGATGGCGATGGTCACCCCGCTGCCGTTGGCCGCATCCCAGGCGGTCGGCGCCTGGATCTTGGGCAACGCCCAGCTGCTGGCGTAGGACGGGTCGGTCACCGTTGCCGCCGGGACGACCGCCACGTCGAGCTCGACGAATTTCAGCCTGCGGTCCTTGCGCAGCGTCCGCATGGCCGCCACTTCGTCCGCCCCGGCAGGCAATTCGACGACGTGGAGATTGAGCGGGCGGATGTGCCCCCAGGAGCGCGCATGGTGAGGTTTCAAGGCCTTGTCGAACTCGGCTGCGGACAGCCCCGGACGGGGCGCCACCAGCAGGCGCCCCTTGGCCCAGCCTGCGTAGGGTTGCACCTGGGCAGGCGCGGCCATCGGCTGGGCAGCCGGCGCGGCGCGGCTCAAGCCGACATAGCCCGACAGGGCGGCCACCAGCGCCAGGCAAAGCGTGAAGCCCGGCGCGCTGCCGGTGCGGTAGCTGCGGCGGGTGTCGGTTGAGCGAACGGGAAACGGGCAATGGTGCGGCATGGAAACTCCTGGTTCAAGAACGGCCTGAATCAGGGCAAAGACGACTCACCATCGCGTGACGACCTTGGCGGCCCCGCTATCTTTTTCAAGACCGGAAGCTTTGCGTCCCCGCCTCACGACGGGTTTGCCCTTGTACAGATTATCGACAGTAACGACGAATTCTCGTCGGCACTTTAGGGGCGTCTCGCGAAAAAGCGAAAAATAATTCGCCGTCCGATCAATCACTTATCCCCTTGCCACCGGACACCAAAAAAACAGGCTCCCGAGGGAGCCTGTTGTCCATCCTTGCCGCCTGGCTTACTGCGTGAGCATGCGGTCCTTGGCGACGAAATACTTGCGGGCGTAGGCCACGAGCTGGCCGTCACCGGGGTGATCCACGGTTTCGATGCCGACCACCTGCTTCACCACGTCGTGGTCATGCGCATGGATGTGCTTGATCAGTTCGAGCTTGGCGTGGCCGGGACCGACGATCAGGATTTCCTGGGCGCCGGCGAGCGCCTCGACGACCTCGTGGTAGTACTGCTGGTCCTCGGGCTGGCGGCTGCCGCTGACCGAACCGCGCTTGCGCTGCAGGTGGCGCGGCGGGTTGGCGGGATGGACCACCGATTTCTCGACGTCGTCCGGGCTGATGTGCATGACGCGGGCTTCATTATGGTCGAGCCAGACGACGGCATGATAGTGAGACATGATTTCCTTTCAGGATTAAACGAGACCGACAAGTCTTGAATATTGTACGCGCGGGCGGGAGGTTCAGCCCCCGCCCGCATGCCGCTTTATTTCACGGCTTCCTTCAGCTGGTCGAGGATCGCCGGATTCTCGAGCGTGGAGACGTCCTGGGTGATTTCCTCGCCCTTGGCGATCGCGCGCAGCAGGCGGCGCATGATCTTGCCGGAGCGGGTCTTCGGCAGGTTGTCGCCGAAGCGGATCTCGTCGGGCTTGGCGATCGGGCCGATTTCCTTGCCGACCCAGTCGCGCAATTCGGCGGCAATCAGCTTCGCTTCCTCGCCGGTGGCGCGCGCGCCCTTCAGCACCACGTAGGCGACCACCGCCTCGCCCTTGATGTCGTGCGGACGCCCCACCACGGCGGCTTCGGCGACGCGCGGATTGGACACCAGCGCCGATTCGATCTCCATGGTGCCGAGCCGGTGGCCGGAGACGTTCAGCACGTCGTCGATGCGGCCCATGATCCAGAAGTAGCCGTCCTGGTCGCGGTGCGCCGAATCGCCGGCGAGATAGGTCTTGCCGCCGAGCTCCTCGGGGAAATAAGTCTTCTTGAAGCGCTCGGGATCGCCCCACAGCGTGCGCAGTTGCGACGGGAACGGCCGCTGGATGACCAGGTAGCCGCCGTTGCCCTTTTCCACCGGGCCGCCGTGCTCGTCGGTGATCGCCGCCATGATGCCGGGCAGCGGCAGGGTGCAGGAACCGGGCTTGGTCGGCACCGCGCCGGGCAGCGGCGCGATCATGTTGGCGCCGGTCTCGGTCTGCCACCAGGTGTCGACGAT
>JAJZPG010000059.1 GCA_021811235.1 Pseudomonadota bacterium
GCCCACAGCGGGGTCTGCGCGAAGCTGTAGCCGTGCAGCGGCAGCCAGATGCCCTGCAGCCAGATCACCAGCATGAACATCAGTCCGCCGCGACCGATCGCCGAGAGGAACGTCGACAGCGTGCCGAAGGTGAAGGCCTTGATGCGGAACAGGCTGAAGCGGAACATCGGTTCGGGTACGCGCAGCTCGACGAAGGCGAACGCCAGCAGCGCCGCCGCGCCGGCAACCAGCAAAGTCAGCACTGGTCCGCTGGTCCAGCCCATCGCCTGACCGCCCGCCGGCTCGATGCCGTAGGTGATGCCCATCATCAGCAGGACCAGGCCCAGCGCGAAGGTGATGTTGCCGGCCCAGTCGACGCGCGCGCGCTGGCGCTCGCCCAGTTCGCGCAGCTTCCAGTACGACCACAGCGTTCCAAACAATCCGAACGGCACCGAGACCAGAAACACCAGCCGCCAGTCGATGGCGGCCAGCAGACCGCCCAGCACCAGGCCGATGAACGAGCCGCTGATGCCGGCGATGTTGTTGATGCCGAGCGCCAGACCGCGCTGGTTGGGCGGAAACGCGTCGGTGAGGATGGCCGCGGAGTTGGCCACCAGGAACGCCGCGCCGACGCCCTGCACGATGCGCCAGACGATCAGCCAGTCGGCGCCGACGCGGCCGGTGAGCGGGTCGAGCGCCAGCGCCAGCGAGGCCGCCGTGAACACGGCGAAGCCGAGGTTGTACATGCGCACGCGTCCGTACAGATCGCCCAGCCGACCCAGGCTCACTACCAGCACGCTGCTGACGATCAGGAAGCCCAGGATCATCCACAGCAGATAGAACGAATTGCCGGGATCGAGCGGATTCAGCCGGATGCCGCGGAAGATCTCGGGCATGGCGATCAGCATGATCGAGGCGTCGATGGTGGCCAGCAGCACCGCGATGGTGGTGTTGGACAGCGCCAGCCACTTGTAGTGCGGCGAGATCGCGGCGTCGGCGGTGCCGCCCTGTGGCGTTGCGTCGGGCGGGTGTTGCCGCGCGGGAGACTTCATGCGGCACTGCCTTCGCCGCGCTCGAGCAGCGCGATGATTTGGGCCGTCGTGCCGGTTTCGCCCAGTCGCGGAAAGATGCGCGCGACGCTGTTCTCGTGCGCTTCGATGCTGCGATCGGTCATGGCGTCCAGGGCCACGGTGACGTTGAACCCCAGCTCATGTGCCTGGCGCGCGGTCGATTCGACGCCGATGCTGGTGGCAATGCCGGCCAGCACCACCTGGGTGATGCCGCGGGCACGCAGACGCTCGGCCAGTCCGGTACCGGTGAACGCGCCCCAGGTGCGCTTGGTGACGCGGATGTCCTGCGGCTGCACATCCAGCTCGTCGGCCAGTTCGGTCCAGTCGGCGGGCAACTGGCCCATGTTGCGTGCCTGCTCGCTGCGTCCCGGCGCGCCGCCGGCCACGTTGACCAGCACCACCGGCAGTGCCCGACGCCGCCACGCTGCCGCCAGCGCACGCGCATGCCGAACGACATCCGCGACCGGGTGCGCCGTGGGCAGCGTAAGGATGCCTTTCTGCAGATCGATCACGATCAGCGCGGTGCCGGGATCGAGCGTGCTGATGGACATGATGGGGTCTCCTCGAGTTCGTCTGCGCGGACAATCCTGCTTGGAGCCGCGCGAAGGACCGAGGTTCCCCGTCTGTTTCGACCGCGCCGTGGCAAGGAGCGGCCACGCACGACGGGCGCTGCAGAAAGCCCGCAGGAATGCGGGTTTCAGGGTATTTCCGGGATGTTCCAGTGAGTTGAAATGGCGGAGCGGACGGGACTCGAACCCGCGACCTCCGGCGTGACAGGCCAGCATTCTAACCAGCTGAACTACCGCTCCGCGTTTGCAACCCGATCGAACTGACCAACACGCTACAGCACTTGACCAACGCCGCCACACCGCTGCAGATCTGGCGTCCCCACGGGGATTCGAACCCCGGTCGCCACCGTGAAAGGGTGATGTCCTAGGCCTCTAGACGATGGGGACTTGGACGTTGGTGGAGCCAGCCGGGATCGAACCGGCGACCTCTACAATGCCATTGTAGCGCTCTCCCAGCTGAGCTATGGCCCCGCACTGGAACCCGAAATGGTACGGATGCGTGCGAAGGGCGTCAACACTTCCGCGCGCGTTGAGTCGCGTGCGCGCGTTGCGCTAACGCCGCGCAACGGCAGCATGAATCGCCGCTGCATTGCGTCAGGCCGATGTCGTTTGAATGTTTGCCAAGGTCTTGCGACGGCCTCACAATGGACGCTCGCCTCGGCGCCGCAGTGGCCTGAGGTCCAGCCATCCACCGAGGAAATCCGAATGTCCAAGATCCTGCGCCCCGCGCTGCTCGCGGCGGCTCTGACGACCACGCTGGGCGTGAGCTTGGCCCACGCGGCGCCGGCCCTGACCACCGAGAAGGCCAAGAACAGCTATCTCGTGGGCATGGACCTGGCCAGCGGCATCCCGCCGCTGGTGCGCCAGGAACTCGATCCGGCAATCGTGGCCGATGCGTTGCGTACCGTGCTGGCCGGTCAGAAGCCGGCGATGAGCGAGGCCGAGGCCAAGACCGTGCGCGCGGCCTTCATGAAGAAGCTGCAAGCCAAGGCCGAGGCTGCGCGTGCCGCCGACGCGCAGAAAAACGAAGTCGCAGGCGCCGCGTTCCTGGCCAAGAACAAGACCCTGCCCGGTGTGAAGACGCTGCCGGATGGCCTGCAGTACGAGGTCATCAAGATGGGCACCGGTCCCAAGCCCACCGCCAGCGACACAGTGCAGATCAACTACACCGGCACTTTCATCAACGGCCAGAAGTTCGATTCCTCGGCCGCGCATGGCGGTCCGGCCTCGATCCCGCTGGCCAACGTCATTCCGGGCTTCCGCGAGGGCCTGACCATGTTCCCGGTGGGCAGCCACTTCAAGCTGTTCATTCCGGCCAACCTGGCCTATGGCGCCAACCCGCAGGGTCCGATGCCGCCCAACGCGACGCTGATCTTCGATATCGAAACGCTGAAGATCATGCCGCCGCAGCCGGCCGACCAGGCGCCCGCCGCCGGTGGCAACAAGTAAGCCAGCCACAGGCTGGACACGACGGGGCGCGCCAGTCGCGCCCCGTTTGTTTTCGCGATCCG
>JAJZPG010000060.1 GCA_021811235.1 Pseudomonadota bacterium
TCTACGGCGAAGGCTGGATGATCGTCGGCGACTCCGGCATGTTCGTCAACGCGGTGCACCGCGAAGGCTCCAACCTGGCCATGACCACCGGCCGCTACGCCGCCGAGACGATCATCGACCTGAAGGAAAAGAAACTGCCCCTGAACGCCCGCAACCTCGCGCTCTACCAGGGGCGGCTGGAAGACAGCTTCGTCATGAAGGATCTGAAGAAGTACAAGAACATGCCGGAGATCTTCCACAAGAACAACCAGTTCTTCACCACTTATCCCGAGCTGGTCAACCGCGCCGCCCACACCATGCTCACCGTCGACGGCGTCGACAAGAAAACCAAGGAGCGCGAAATCCGCAGGAGCTTCAAGCAGCGCCGCTCCCTGTTCGGGCTGATGGGCGACGCGTTCAAGATGTGGAGGGCATTCGAATGATCCCCGTAAAAGTCGAAGAGAAGCTGTTCCAGAACCGCTACCGCGTCGATGCCGGCCGGCCGCACATCAGCATCATCGACCCCGGCACCTGCCAGGTGGAGTGCAAAACCCAGGAATGCACGGTGTGCTGCCCGGCGGGCTGCTACACGGCGGAAGGCAACGGCCAGGTGACGCTGATCACCGACGGCTGCCTGGAGTGCGGAACCTGCCGCATCATCTGCACCACCTACCGCAACGTGGACTGGGAATACCCGCGCGGCGGCTACGGCATCCTGTTCAAGTTCGGATGAATTAGCACACACATCCTGGATCGCCACGGGCCTGCGGCCCTCGCGATGACGTCATTGCGAGGGGGCACAGCCCCCGCGGCAATCCAGCAACGGACCTTCGCTTTTACCCAGACCAATCAAGGAACCTAAATGCCCAAGCCAGAAAAACACGTCTTCGTCTGCGTCCAGAACCGTGGCCCAGGCCACCCGCGCGGCTCCTGCATGCAGAGCGGCACCGCCGAGATCTGGGACGAGTTCGCCTACAACTTCCAGCAGAAGAACCTCAACGGCCGCTTCGCCCTGTCCAACACCGGCTGCCTCGGCCCCTGCAACGGTCCGCACGTGCTGGTCTATCCAGAGGGCGTGATGTACGGCAAGGTCGGCAAGGAAGACGTCGCCGCCATCGTCGACGAGCACCTGCTCGGCGGCACGCCGGTCGAGCGGCTGATGCTGCCGCCGGAAATCTGGGGCTGATTACTTGTCTGCCGACGCCTTCAGTCTGGCCATCGGCTTCGCCACGCCGCCGGTCATCGAGGACACCCTGCGCCAGGCCATGAACAGCTACGCCGATACCGGCCGCGCCGAGTTCCTGATCTGGACGGCGCTCAAGGCCGACCCCGAATGCCTGGGCAGCTATTTCTCGCTGTACAAGTTCTACTTCTACAAGCGCATGCTGAAGGAAGCGGAAGAGGTGGCCCTGCTCGCCCTCGACGCGGCGGCGAAGCAAGGCGGCTTCACGCCGGACTGGACCCGGCTCGATGCAAACTCGGCCGACTGGCGGCGCGTCGACGCCCCGCAGCACTTCTACCTGTTCACGCTGAAGGCGCTCGCCTTCATGCGCCTGCGGCTGGGCCGACGGGCGGAAAGCCATGCGCTGCTCGACAAGCTCGCGGAGCTGGACCCGCACGACTCGGTGGGCGCGTCGGTGATCCGCGAGCTGGCGGCGCATCAGCCCGCGACGGCGTGACGCAAGGGGAGCGACGACCATGGCCTACACCGACGTCTGCAAGAAAAGTCTGCTGTTCGAAGGCGAACGCGTGCCCTGCCTGGTCGACGGCAAGGAAATCATCATCCTGTGGCCGGACGGCGGCGAGCCGCGCGCCTACGACGCGGCCTGTCCGCACGAGAAGGTGTCGCTGGCGCGCGGCGACTTCAACGGCCGCATCCTGCACTGCCCCGCCCACGGCTGGGTATTCAACGGACGCGACGGCAGCTCGCTGCAACCCTGCGGCTGGGCGCTGAAGGAATATCCCCTGCGCATCGCCGGCGGCATGGTGCAAGTTGATGTGGCGCAGGTCGATGTTGCCGCCGCCCAACCGGACAACTGAACCATGCTGGACACGATCATCATCGGCGGCGGGCTGTGCGGACTGGCCCTTGCGCGCAGCCTGCATGCGCAGGGCCGCAGCTTCGTCCTCTACGAGGCGCGGGCGCGCCTCGGCGGGCGCATCCTGTCGGTGCCGAGCGCGACCGCCGGCATGGCGCTCGACCTCGGCCCGACCTGGTTCTGGCCCGACACCCAGCCGCGCATCGTCAAGCTGCTGGCGGAACTGGGCTTGCGCAGCTTCGCCCAGCACGACGACGGCAGCCTGCTGCGGCTGACCGATCACGACCAGAAGCCCGAACGCATGGAGATGGACGCCCTGCACGGCGGCGCCCGCCGCGTGGAAGGCGGCATGGCAGCGCTGGTGGAAGCGCTGGCCGACGGCCTGCCCGCCGCTGCGATCCGGCTGCAGCAGGAACTCATCGCCGTGCGCGACCGCGGCACCCATGTCGAACTGCTGTTCCGGCGCGGCGAGGTCACGACCATCGTCCACGCCCGCCACGCGGTCCTGGCGGTGCCGCCCCGCCTGCTGGAAGAGCGCGTGCACTTCGCCCCCGCCCTCGACGCCCCCCTGCGCGACGCCATGCGCGCCACCCCGACCTGGATGGCCGACCAGGCGAAAGCGGTGGTGGGCTTCGCTGCGCCCTTCTGGCGCGCCGCCGGCGAATCGGGCAACGCCTTCGTCAGCCACGAGCAGGTCGTGCTCGGCGAAATCTTCGATGCCTGCGATGCCGGCGGACGCCGCGCGGCGCTGGGCGGATTCTTCGCCCTGCCGCCGCAGTTCCGCGCGTCGGTGCACCCGGTGGCGATGCCGATGCTGATCTCGAGCCAGCTGGTGCAGGTGTTCGGCAGCGAGGCGGAGCACGGCGAGCAGCACGTGCAGGACTGGGCGGCCGAGCCCTTCACCTGCAGCACGCTCGACCTGACGCCGCCCGACAGCCATCCGGAATACGGCAACCCGGCGCTGCGGTGCCCGCAGTGGAACGGCAAGCTGTTCCTCGGCGGATCGGAAACCGCCGGCACCGGCGGCGGCTATCTGGAAGGCGCGCTGGAAGCGGCGGCCCGCATCCAGCGCGAACTCGCGGCGACG
>JAJZPG010000015.1 GCA_021811235.1 Pseudomonadota bacterium
CACCGATGCGCGTCGCCACATCGGCTACGGGATAACCGCGCTCGGTCACCTGCTTGACCGCTTCGATCTTGAACTCTTCCGGGTACCGCTTGCTGCTCATGACACCTCCTTCTTGCCTCAAGTTTAAGGCTCAAAGGTATCTACTGCAGCCGGGGCGATTCAAATTGAATACATAGCTGATGAGGGCTAATCACCTCATCCGCGTCGCAACACAAGCACTCGAACCGTATAGTCATCACCGCCCTGGTTTTGACTTTCTTCCCCTCACAGACCCGCCGAAGATCAAGTGCGTCGGGTGGATCAGCGGCAAAGGTGTTTGAGCCCCGCTCACAAAAATTAAATCAACCCAGCAAAAGCGGGGCGAGTTCTTTGCCGCCCACCCGGCGCGCTTGATCTTCGGGAATTCGGGTATGTCGGGGTCGCCTTTCTTTGGTTACTTTCTTTGGCGAGACAAAGAAAGTGACTAGCTGCCGGGCTACCCCCGGCCAACAGCCAGCAGCCCTGCGAAGACCCCAACTACAACGACCAAGCCCTTCGACAAGCTCAGGGCGAACGGTGCGTAAGGTGGCGCACCATTCAAACATTGTGTGAGCGCGAGCAACTGGATTGCTTCGTCGCTGCGCGCCTCGCCATGACGGTTGAGGTGCACGCGGCGTTGCACCGCGCGCACCCACACGATCAGTACATCTTGTACGGCAAAAACTTCCCGTTCAACACGATCTTCACCCGATCCCCCTTCGGATCCTCAACCCGCGAAATATCCATCGAAAAATCGATCGCGCTCATGATGCCGTCGCCGAACTCCTCGTGGATCAGCGACTTGATCGTGATTCCATACACCATGATCAGTTCATAGAAGCGATAGATCAGCGGATCGGTCGGCACCGCACTCGGCAAGCTGCCCTTGTACGGCACCATCTGCAGCTGGTCGACCGCTTCGGCGGGGAGATTGAGCAGCTTGCCGACGGTGGTCGCCTGCTTCTTGTCGAGGGTCATCTGCCCCAACAAGGCGGCGGTTGTCCACTCCTTGCTCTGGCCGACTTTCTTGGCGATGTCGGCCCACTTGAGGCCTTTCTTGTGCTTGGCGGCGAGGATGAGGTCGGTGACTTCGGTGCGGTTCATGTTTGGAAATCCTTAAGCGTTGACGAGGTGGATGTGGGGTTTGCCGACGGGCGGCGTGTGGAGAATTTCAGGTTCAGTTGAAGCAGCGGGATCAATCAGGTCGGCCGGGTCGAACACGGTGGGCGAGCTGGGGGCGTCGGGGGCGTCGCGCAGGGCGCCGAACTGCTTCGAGCGGCTCACCAGGAAATCGACCAGGTGGTTGCGGATCGGGTAGTAGTGCGGCTGCTTGTGGATGGCGCTGCGCTCGCGCGGACGCGGCAGGGTGTTGTTGACGATTTCGGCGATGCGCGCGTGCGGGCCGTTAGACATCAGCATGATCTTGTCGGAGAGCAGGATCGCTTCGTCGACGTCGTGGGTGATCATGAACACGGTCTGCTGCGTCTCGGCGCAGATCTTCAGCAACTCGTCCTGGATGACGCCGCGCGTCAACGCATCGAGCGCGCCGAAGGGCTCGTCCATCAGCAGCATTTTCGGCTCGATGGAGAAGGCGCGGGCGATGCCGACGCGCTGCTTCATGCCGCCGGACAGCTGCGACGGCTTCTTGTGCTCGGCACCCTTGAGGCCGACCAGCTCGATGTAGCGCATGGCGTGGTCACGAATCTTGTTCTTGTGCCAGCCGGGCCAGCGCGATTTCACCGCGAAGGAGACGTTTTCCAGCACGGTCAGCCACGGCATCAGTGCGTGGCTCTGGAAGATGACGCCGCGATCGAGGCTGGGGCCAGATACTTCGCGGCCGTCCATGAAGACGTTGCCGTCGCTGGCGGTATCGAGGCCGGCGAGGATGTTGAGGATGGTCGACTTGCCGCAGCCGGAGTGGCCGGTGACGCAGACGAACTCGCCCTTGTGGATGCGGAAGTTGACGTGGTCGAACACGGTGACGGGTGTGCCGCCGGTGGGGCTGGGGTAGGCCCGCGCCAGGTTCTCGACCTGCAGGAAGGGATGCAGTGTGGACATGGTTTACTCCTGGTACGCGACGCGCTTACCGAGCACGCCGAAGAGGCTGTCGAGCGCCATGCCGACGACGCCGATCATGAAGATGGCGAACAGCACGTTGGTGATCGACAGGTTGTTCCACTCGTTCCACACGAAGTAGCCGATGCCGGTGCCGCCGACCAGCATTTCCGCGGCGACGATGACCAGCCAGGCGATGCCCATGGAGATGCGCATGCCGGTGAGGATGGTCGGCGCGGCAGCGGGCAGGATGACGCGGAAGGCCTTCCTGAGCGGGTTCACCTCGAGCGTGCGCGAGACGTCGAGCCAGTCCTTCTTCACGTTGGCGACGCCGTGCGCGGTATTGATCAGCATCGGCCACAGCGAGCAGATGAAGATGACGAAGATCGCCGAGGCCGATGCGTCCTTGATGGTGTACAAGGCGAGCGGCATCCACGCCAGCGGCGAGATGGGCTTGAGCAGCTGCACGTAGGGGTTGACCGCCTGGTAGAACACGCGCGAGTTGCCGATGGCGAAGCCGAGCGGGATCGCCACCACGGCGGCGAGCAGGAAGCCGCCGAGCACGCGCGCCAGCGAATACGCGAGCTGGATGCCGATGCCCTTGTCGTTGGGGCCGTTGTCGTAGAACGGGTCGGACAGCTTGTCCCACACCGTCTGCGCCATCGCCGCCGGGGTGGGAAAGCTCGACGCCGTGCTCGCCGTGCCACCGCCCATCAGGGCGGCGTATTCGGGGTCGACGTTGGCCGCTGCGGTCGATGCTTCCGGCAGCGTGGCAAGCTGCCAGACCAGCAGCAGCACGGCGAACAGGCCGACCGACAGCAGACCGGCCTTCTGGCTGAGGCTGAGCTTCATCTTCATACGCGTTTGATGGCGAAGGAATTGAGGTACTCGGCAGGCTTCGCGGGGTCGAACACCTTGCCCATGATGGTGTGTTTCATGTAGTTCGACTTCGGCGCCTTCAGGCCGATCTCCGCCATGCGCTTCCTGGCGTCGGTGGCGCGGAACACTTCCTCGGCCACCATCTGGTAGTTGATGTCGCCCTTGATGTAGTTCCAGCGCTTCAACTGGGTGAGGATCCACACCGCCATCGACTGCCACGGGAAGGGATCGAAGTCGACGCGGTCGGGCACGTTCCTCACCTTGCCGAGGCCGTCGGCGAAGCGGCCGGTCATCACCTGCTCCAGCACCGGGATCGGCTGGTTGAGGTAGTTGGCCGGGGCGATCGCCTCGATGATGGCCTTGCGGTTCTCCGGCTTGTGCGCGTAGTCGGTGGCACTGGCGATGGCACGGAACAGCGCGGCGTAGGTGTTGGGGTATTGCTTGTAGAAGCCCTCCTGCACGCCGAAGGTACAGCACGGGTGGCCGTCCCACAGGTCGCGCGACAGGGTGTGGATGAAGGCGACGCCCTCGTACACCGCGCGCTGGTTGAACGGCTCGGGGCCGAGGAAGCCGTCGATATTGCCGGCGCGCAGGTTGGCCACCATGTCGGGCGGCGGCATCATGCGCAGCTCGACGTCCTTGTCGGGGTCGAGGCCATGCTCGGCGAGGTAGTAGCGCAGCAGCAGGTTGTGGATCGAGTAGTCGAACGGCAGGCCGAATTTCATGCCTTTCCAGTCCTTGGGATCCATCTTGTCCTTGTGCTTGATGTGCAGGGTGATGGCCTGGCCGTTGATGTTCTGGATCGACGCCACGTCGACCGCCTGCTTGGCCGACCCGAGGCCGAGCGACATCGCCAGCGGCATCGGCGACAGCATGTGCGAGGCGTCGTATTCCTTGTTCTGCACCTTGTCGCGGATCACCGCCCAGCCGGCGGTCTTCTGCAGCGTCACGTTGAGGCCTTCACGCGCATAGAAGCCCATCGGCCCCGCCATGATGATGGGGGTGGCGCAGGTGATCGGGATGAAACCGATCTTGAGGTCGGTCTTCTCCGGCTTGCCCGCTTCGGCCGCCAGCGCCTTCGCCGCGCCCATGGGGAACAGCGTCGAGATCGCCGCCATCGCCGTGCCCGAGCCGACCGCGCGCAGGAAATTGCGGCGCATCTGGTCGTCGGGGAAGAGCCCGCGCATCACCGCCGATTCGACCACGCGCGACACGCGCGCATCCGCGTTCTGCATGTCGGCGTCGTGGTCGGCCTGGCTGTGGTGACGGCCGCAGCTGCAGCCCGCGCGATGCAGTTGGGTGTCGGGGTCGAAAGGGTTGTCAAAGCCGGACATAAGGTGCTCCTGATCGGATTGAAAAAGGTGGATCTCGACACGTCCGCATGCACCAGATTCATCGCATCGCGCCCCGTTCCGGTGCACGCATGCATCCCGGTCTTCCGCCCGATGGCTGGTCCGCAAAGCCTTGTCTGGCAGGCCTTGCGGACGCATGGCCCTGTGCTGCGTCATGTTTCCACTTAGGTCGTATTCAGGAAGCGTGCCAGCACGTAGCGTAGACGATAAGCCACTGTTTTATAAGCAATCTCTCCAAAACGCCTCGATCAGGCAGATTTCGCTGGCCCGCTTCTTGATTACACAGTGTTGACACTTTGTTGCGAGGACGCGCCATGACATCTGCCGCATTGCCTGCCGAACGCCTGCAGAGCGAGGAATTGCTGGTGATACGCGAATCGGCCCGCCTGATGGGCAAGAGCCTGGAGCCGGGCCTGGTGATACGCGAAATGCTGCATCTGATCTCGGAATTTCTGGGCCTCAACCGCGGGCGCGTGGTGCTGAGCCAGCCGGACGGCGGAGATTACGCGATCCGCTACGCCTACGGACTGACGCAGCAGGAAATCGAACGCGGCATCTACCGCCCCGGCGACGGCGTCACCGGCCGCGTGCTGCAGAGCGGCGAGACGGCGATCGTGCAGGACATCGACGACGACCCGCACTATCTCGCACGCGCGGTCGAGCGCGACCGCCTGCCGAACGAAACGGTCAGCTTCATCGCGCTGCCGCTGATGAGCGAAGGCGAGGTGCTGGGTCTGCTGGGCGTGCATCGCATCCGCGGACGCACGCGGGCGCTGGCCGACGATCTGCGCATCCTCGAAATCATCGCCACCTTGATCACGCAGATCTTGAAACTCAACGATCGCGTGGCGGAGCAGACCGCGCGGCTGGAGCACGAGAACCGCGAACTCAAGTGGGCCCTGGAACGCGGTTCGCCTCAGCAGGCCACGCTCGGCATCGTCGGCGAGTCGCCCGCATTGCGGCACGCGCTGCGCCAAGTCGAACAGGTCGCCTCCACCGAGGCGACGGTGCTGCTGCTGGGTGAATCGGGCACCGGCAAGGAGCTGTTCGCGCGCGCGCTGCATCTTTCCAGCCCGCGGCGCGACGAGCCCTTCGTCAAGGTCAACTGCGGGGCGATCCCGGAGAACCTGTTCGAGTCGGAACTGTTCGGTTACGAGAAGGGCGCATTCACCGGCGCAGTCACCGCGCGCGCCGGCTATTTCGAGCAGGCGCACGGCGGCACCCTGTTCCTCGACGAGATCGGCGAGCTGCCGCTGGCGATGCAGGTGAAGCTGCTGCGCGTGCTGCAGGAAAAATCGCTGCAGCGCGTCGGCGGCCGCCGCGAAACGCCGATCGACGTGCGCATCGTCGCCGCCACCAACCTCGACCTGCAGCAGCAGGTCGCCGCCGGGCGTTTTCGCCTCGACCTCTACTACCGCCTCAACATCATCCCGATCCGCCTGCCGGCGCTGCGCGAGCGGCGCGAGGACATCCGCCCGCTGGTGCGCCACCAGCTCAACCTGATCAGCCAGAGCTACCAGCGCAACGTCGGCCTCACGCCCGAGGCGATGGAACGGCTGACCGACTACCCGTGGCCGGGCAACATCCGCCAGCTGCGCAATGTGCTGGAGCGCCTGGTGCTGCTGGCCGAAGGGGCGGCGATCTCGGCTCGCGAAGTCGAGCACGTCATCCGCAGCGAGGCCGCCGGCGCAGCCGAGACGCCCACGTCCTACACCCCACCGCCGGCGTCGGGCGTACGCCCCTACCTGCCGGCCGCTTCGCACGACCGCCAGCAGATCGAACAGGCGCTGGCGCAGACCCACGGCAACAAATCGCGCGCCGCGCAGCTTCTCGGACTGACGCTGCGTCAGCTGAACTACCGCATCAAACGGCTGGAAATGGCCTGACAAAGGTTGACAATTTGTTAGCGCGCGCCCCGGCCCAGAATCGGGCGTCGATCTATATTCGTCAACAAATCAATGACTTGACATTGTTTTACCGGGTTGGCACGGGAATCGCAATACGGGGCATGTCGGTTTCCCGATCCCCTTCAACCCAAGGAGTCATAACCATGTCCGAAGTCGTCGCCCTGAAAACCCAAGCCGTGCTCGAACCCATCGACAGCGAGGGCCTTGCCGCCCTCGCCGCCAAGGGCCGCGCCAACCCGCAGTCGGTCGTCACGCTGAAAGCCAAGACCGTGTGCGAGAGCAAGTTCCGCAATCTCACCTATGTGCGCAACCTGGAAGCGCACGTGATCGACGAGCCGCCGCACCTGCTCGGCGACGACACCGCGCCGAACCCCTCCGAGGCGGTGCTCGCCACGCTCGGCTCCTGCCTGTCGGTCGGCCTGCACGCCAACGCCGTGGCGCGCGGCATCACGCTTTCGAAGATCGAGCTCGAACTCGAGGGCGACATCAACGTGACCGCCGTGTGGGGCGTGGGCGACGTCGACCCGCTGAAGAAGCTCGGCTTCACCGACGTGCGCGTGAAGGTGCATCTGGAAGGCAACGCCAGCGAGGCCGAACTGAAGGACCTGGTCGCGCATTCCAACGCCTGGTCGCCGGTCGCCAACACGCTGCGCAACCCGGTGAACGTCAGCGTCGAGCTGGCCTGATCCGTCCGACTTATTCTGGAGCGCACCATGCCTGCCGTCGCCCTTGCCGCCCCCGCCGCGCCCGCGGAAATCCTGCCGGGCCTGTCCGATCTCATCTCAGCCGAACTGATGCCCAAGGTGGTCGACATCGACCTCAAGGGCGAATACCCCGGCGCGTTTCTCGAGAAGCTTGGCGCGCTCGGCGGGCTCGCCAGCCTCACCCCGGTCGCCCTGGGCGGCAGCGCGCGCGGACTCGCGCACGCGATCCAGGTGATCGAGGAGGCGTCGAAGCAGTGCGTCTCGACCGGCTTTCTGCTGTGGGCCGAATACGCGCTGCAGTGGTATCTCGTCAACAGCTCCAACCGTGCGCTCGCCGCCGAAATGCTGCCGAAGATGGCACGCGGCGAGGCGCTCGGCGGCACGGCCCAGTCGAACAGCATGAAGTCCTGTGCCGGCATCGAGGAGACGCGGCTGAAGGCCGAGCGCGTCGAGGGCGGTTACGTCGTCAACGGCGTGCTGCCCTGGGTGTCGAACATCGGGCCGGAGCATTACTTCCACATGGGCGCCTCGCTGCCCGGCATCCCCGGCCTGGTGATCGGCCTGATGCACGGCAGCACGCCAGGCCTCACGCTGACGCAGAACGCCCACTTCATCGGCATGGAGGGCACCAACACCTTCGCCTGCCAGTTCCGCGACGTGTTCCTCGCCGATGAAAAAGTGGTGTGCCATCCGGATGAATTCAATGCCTTCCGCGACCGCACCAAGTCGGCCTTCATCCTGCTGCAGATGGGCATGGGCCTCGGCCTCGTCGATGCCTGCGTGGCGATGATGAAGCGCGCCGACAAGACGCACGGCCACGTCAACCGCTTCCTCGACGTGCAGGCCGACGCGCTGGAAGCCGAACTCGACTCTGCGCGTGCCGCCACTTACGTGCTGGCGATGAAGATCGAACGCGACGGCAGCGCGCCGCACGTGCGCGAGACCCTGCAACTGCGGCTCGCCGGCAGCGAATTGAGCCTCAAGGCCGCCAACGCCGCGATGCTGCACCTGGGCGCCAAGGGCTACCTGTCGAACAATGCCGCGCAGCGCCGCTTGCGCGAGGCCTACTTCATCGCCATCGTCACGCCGGCGATCAAGCATCTGCGCAAGGAATTGCACGAATTCGACAGCGCAGGCTGTTCCCTGACGCAGCCCGAGCGGGAGGTCGCATGATCCGCTTTGCGGTGTCGCTCTCGGTCGACGAGGCAGCAGAAAAGCTGATCGCCGCGGTCGCCGCCTACCCGATGGGCCTGGTCGCACACGCCAACGGCCAGGCCAACTGCGCGAAGAAGGGCATCACGGTGCCGGCCGACCAGGTGCTCGAAGTGTTCCGCCCCGACTACGCAGTGAAAGTGTGGGCGGCGGAGAAGACCGCCGGCATCGACATCCCGCTGCGCATCCATCTCTACGAGGCCGGTGGCACGACCTGGGTCGCGCACCGCCCCGCTTCCGAGGTCTTCCGGCCATACGTCAACCCGCAGCTCGATGTGCTGGGCGGCGAGCTCGACGCCATTTTCAATCAACTTCTGGCCACGCTCGATCCGTGGAAATTGCCATGATGAATCTCTCTGCCGCCGCCCCCACCCCCGAATCCGCTCCCGCCTACCGCAAATGGACCTGCGCCGTGTGCGACTACGTCTACGACGAAGCGCTCGGCGACCCCGACCACGGCCTCGCGCCCGGCACCCGCTACGCCGACATTCCCGACGACTGGAGCTGTCCCGACTGCGGCGTGACCAAGGCGGACTTTTACTGCTTCGACGACTGAGTCCGCAAGACACGCGGAGCAGGCCGTCAACAAGCGAGGCCGCATTGCGCTTGATTTGCGGCGCATCACCAGCGCACGAACCGCCCCATCATCGCCGTCCTGGTTTTGACATCCTCCCCCTTACAGACCCGCCGAAGATCAAGTGTGTCGGGTGGATCAGCGGCAAAGGTGTTTGAGCCCCGCACACATAAATCAAATCAATCTAGCAAAAGCGGGGCGAGTTCTTTGCCGCCCACCCGGCGCGCTTGAGCTTCGGGGTTTCGGGTATGTCGGGGTCGCCTTTTCTTGGGTTACTTTCTTTTGGCGAGACAAAAGAAAGTAACTAGCTGCCGGGCTACCCCCGGCCAACGGTCCTCAGCACCGCGAACACTTCCACTACAACGAGCAAGCCCTTCGGCAGCACCCGCAAGGGGTACGCCGGCGGGTCCCCCGCCGCCGCGCGGCGACCCTTCCACAGGCTCAGGGCGAACGGGCGGAGGTTGGTGGTGCATTTGCGACTGGATTGCTTCGTCGCTGCGCACCTCGCAATGACAGCGCTGTCCCTGATTTCAGGAATCCCCCCCGCCCCGGTAAAATCCTCTGGATGATCGTCTATCTCCACGGCTTCAATTCCTCTCCCGCTTCCGGCAAGGCCAGGCAGCTCGGCGAGCACATGGCCCGCCTCGGTCGCGAGGCCGATTACGTCTGCCCGGCGCTGGCCAACAGCCCGCGCGAGGCCATCGCCCAGGTCGAGGCGGCACTCGCCCCGCATGCGGGCCCTGTCACCCTGATCGGCAGCTCGCTGGGCGGCTTCTACGCCACCCACCTCGCCGAAAAACACGGCTGGAAGGCGGTGCTGGTGAATCCGGCGGTGCACGCCCACCGCCTGCTGCGCGACGCGCTCGGCCCGCAGACCAACTGGCACAGCGGCGAGAAATGGGAACTCACCGAGGCGCATCTGGACGAACTCGCAGCACTCGACGTGGCCGCGATCACGCGTCCCGAACGCTACCTGCTGCTGGCGCAGACCGGCGACGAGGTGCTCGACTACCGCGACGCCGTCGCCTACTACGCCGGCGCCACGCAAATCATCGAGACAGGCGGCGACCACGGCTTTGCCGATTTCGAGCGCCACTTCCAAACCATCCTGGATTTCTGATGCACGTCATTTTCGAAGAAGACGGCCACTTCAAGGCCGGCTCCATCCTGTCCGAGACCGAGGCCACGGCGCAGGTGGAGGCCGCGTCGGGCAAACGCAGCAAGGTCAAGACGGCGAACATCCTGCTGCGCTTCGCCGCGCCGGCGCCCGCCGAGGTGATGGCCGAGGCGGACAGCCTGGCGGAAGAACTCGATGCCGACTTTCTGTGGGAAGCAGCAGGCACCGACGAGTTCGGCTTCGAACAACTGGCGCAGGAATACTACGGCCACGCGCCGCGCCCTGCGGAAGCGGTCGCGCTGCTGCAGAAGCTGCACGCCTCGCCGATCCACTTCCATAAAAAGGGCAAGGGCCGCTACCGCCCGGCGCCGGAGGAGACGCTGGCGGCAGCCAAGGCCGGGCTGGAGAAGAAGCGCCTCGCCGCCGAGCGCCAGGCCTATCTGGCCGCCGAACTCGCTGCCTTCCGCCTACCGCCCGAATACAGCTCGCTGATCCCGCGCATCCTCATCGCGCCGGACAAGAACACGCTCGAATACAAGGCGCTGGAAGACGCGGCGGCGGCCACCGGCCTATCACAGTTACGCCTGATCGAGCGCTGCGGCGCGATCCCGTCGACGCTCGATTTCCACCTGATGAGCTTTCTGCTCGAATATTTCCCGCGCGGCACCGGCTTCGCGCCGGTCACCGAACCCGTCGACCCGCCCGAGCTGCCGAAGAGCAGCGTGCGCGCGTTTTCGATGGACGACGAGGCGACCACCGAGATCGACGATGCGCTGTCGGTCGAGTGGCGGGGCGACGGCAGCATCCGCGTCGGCATACACATCGCCGCGCCGGCGCTCGGCATCGCCCCCGGTTCCGAACTCGACAAGGTCGCGCGCGAACGGCTGTCGACCGTGTACTACCCGGGCGACAAGATCACCATGCTGCCGGAGGCGCTGATCCACCATTACACCCTGGGCGAGGCGCACGACTGTCCGGCGCTGTCGCTGTACGTCGACGTCGCCCCCGACCTGCGCGTGCTCGGCACCGAGACCCGGCTCGAAATGGTGCACATCGCCGACAACCTGCGCCACGAGACGCTGGAAATCGAGTTCAACGCCGAGACGCTTCGCAACCCGGACGTTCCCGACTACCCCTATCGCCGCGAGCTCGAATGGCTGCACGACTTCGCCGCCGTGCTCGAAGCCGGGCGCGGCAAGGCCGACACGGTCGACCGCGTCGACTACAACTTCAAGGTCGACGGCGAAACCATCCGCATCGTGCCGCGCAAGCGCGGCAGCCCGATCGACAAGGTGGTGTCGGAGCTGATGATCTTTGCCAACGCGCACTGGGGCGGCTGGCTCGCCGAAAAGCGCGTGCCCGCGATCTACCGCGCGCAGGCCAACGGCAAGACGCGCATGACGACCGCCCCCGACCCGCACGTCGGGCTCGGCGTCGACCAGTACGCGTGGTCGACCTCGCCGCTGCGGCGCTATGTCGATCTGGTCAACCAACGCCAGCTGATCAGCATCGTGCAGGGCACCGATCCGGTCTATCCGCCGCGCAGCGAGGCGCTGTTCTCGACGGTGCGGGATTTCGAGCTGGCGTACGATGCCTACAATGAATTCCAGCGCCGGCTGGAGCGTTACTGGATGCTGCGCTGGCTGATCCAGGAAAACGTCAGCGAAGTCAGCGCCAGCGTCATCCGCGAGGATCTGGTGCGCTTCGACGCCCTGCCGATGGTGACCCGCGCGCCGTCGGTGATGGGGGTGGCGCCGGGCGCCAAGGTCAGGCTGGCGATCTCGAATATCGACCTGCTCGACATCCACTTCCATGCCGAGCTGATCGAGGCCGTGGCGCCGGCGCCTGACAGCGCAGCCGTCGTTCCGTAGAATCAGGCTGATCCCCATCCATTCGCACGCATGTCCACCCCGTCCACCGCCCCTCTCGCCGAACCATCCAAGCAGGGTACGCGCATGGCGCTCGCCCTGCTGGCGTCGGCTGCGGTGCATGGCATGGTGCTGTCGACCCAGTTCGTGCAGATCAATCCGCGCCTGTTCGAGGACACCAACCTGCCGATGGAAGTGGTGCTGGTCAACGCCAAGACCCTGGAGTCGCCGCTCAATCCCGACGCGCTGGCGCAGGTGAGCCTGGCCGGCGGCGGCAACACCGACGAGGACCGCCGCCTGAAAAGCCCGCTGCCTGCCAGCCCGAGCACCCAGGCCGGCAGCGAGGAAGCCGCGCTGCAGGCCCGGGTGGCCGAACTGGAGCAACAGGCGAAAACCCTGCTGAGCCAGATCAAACCCGACGCGGCCCTGCATAGCCAGCCCCAACCCGTGCCGCAGCCTGCCGATCAGCCGAGCCTCGACGCCAGCCAGCTCACCCAGCAGGCACGCGAAATGGCGCAGCTGCAGGCCCGCATCTCGCAACAGTGGGACGACTACCAGAAGCGGCCCAAGCGCGCCTTCGTCGGCGCCAACGTCCGCGAGTACGCGTTTGCCCGCTATGTCGAGGACTGGGTTGCCAAGGTCGAGCGCATCGGCAACGTCAACTATCCGGAGGCCGCCCGCCGCCAGGGCCTCTACGGCAGCCTCAAGCTCACCGTGTCGATCTATGCCGACGGCCGCATCGAGGCGATCGAGATCGACCGCTCGTCCGGTTCCAAGGTGCTCGACACCGCCGCGATCAGGATCGTCGAGCTCGCCGCGCCCTACGCCGCCTTCCCCGAGGACATGCGGAAAAAGGCCGACATTTTGTCTATAACGCGTACCTGGACCTTCACCCGTTCCGACCAGTTGGTGGGTACTGACTGAACGACGGCCGCGCCAACCCGACGCCCCTCGCCGCTCGCCCGGCACCTCCCAGACCGCACAACCCGGCCCATTGCGGGCCGACATGACGGGCCTCGATGGTCATGTATAATATTCTGATTTGCTTATACATTTCTCACTTCGGAGTCCCACCATGCACACCGGCACCACCCTCACCCAGTTCATCATCGAAGAGCAGCGCCGCACCGCCGGCGCCACCGGCGACTTCACCTCGCTCCTGAACGACGTCGTCACCGCCTGCAAGGCGATTTCCAACGCCGTGAACAAGGGCGCGCTGCTGGGCGTGATGGGTTCGCTGGATTCGGAGAACGTGCAGGGCGAAACGCAGAAGAAGCTCGACGTCATCACCAACGAGATCATGATCCGCTCCAACGAGTGGGCCGGCCACCTGGCCGGCATGGCTTCCGAGGAAATGGACGAGGTCTACGCCATCCCCAGCAAGTATCCGCTCGGCAAGTACCTGCTGGTATTCGACCCGCTCGACGGCTCGTCCAACGTCGACGTCAACATCTCGGTCGGCACCATCTTCTCGATCCTCAAGGCCCCGGTCGCCGGGCGTGCCGCCAAGATGGAAGACTTCCTGCAGACCGGCACCCAGCAGGTGTGCGCCGGCTACGCGATCTACGGTTCCTCGACCATGCTGGTGCTGACCTTCGGCCACGGCACCAACGGTTTCACGCTCGACCGCGACGTCGGCGAGTTCGTGCTGACCCACCCCAACATGAAGATCCCCACCGAGACCAAGGAATTCGCGATCAACGCGTCCAACATGCGGTTCTGGGAAAAGCCGGTGCAGCGCTACGTCGACGAATGCCTGGCCGGCAAGACCGGTCCGCGCGGCAAGGACTTCAACATGCGCTGGGTCGCCTCGATGGTCGCCGAAGTGCACCGCATCCTCACCCGCGGCGGCATCTTCATGTATCCCAAGGACACCAAGGATCCGTCCAAGGCCGGCAAGCTGCGCCTGCTGTACGAAGCCAACCCGATGGCCTTCATCGTCGAGCAGGCCGGCGGCGCCGCCACCACCGGCTACCAGCGCATCCTCGACATCAATCCGGAAGGCCTGCACCAGCGCGTGCCGGTGATCCTCGGCTCCAAGACCGAAGTCGACACCGTGACCGGCTATCACCACGAAAAGGCCGCGTGAACGGGGTTGTCCACGCGACAGCGTCATTGCGACATCGGCCGGCCCGTTATGGGTAGAGCCTGATCCGACGACGCAACGAAAAAGCCGGGCTATGCCCGGCTTTTCATTGGGTGCCCCTACGCCCTATGCCGCGACCCGCCGCACGCGTGCGCGCATCAGGCTGACGCACTCGTCCGGCGGCAATGGACGGCTGAACAGGTAGCCCTGCGCCTCGTCGCAATGGTTGACGCGCAGGTAGGCGAGCTGCGCCTCGGTTTCGACGCCTTCGGCGACGACGGTCAGGCCGAGGTTGCCCGCCAGCGCGATGATGGTGCGCACGATGGCGGTGTCGTTCTCGTCGCCCGGGATGTCGCGGATGAACGAGCGGTCGATCTTCAGGCAGTGGATGGGGAAGGTCTTCAGGTAGCTCAGCGAGGAATAGCCGGTGCCGAAATCATCCACCGCGATGCGGATGCCCAGCTGTTCCAGTTCGGCCAGCACCGTGGCAGCCGACGCCAGATTGTCCATGATCGACGATTCGGTCAGTTCCAGTTCGAGTTCGCCGGGCGCAAGGCCGGTGTCGCGCAAGGCGGCGCTGATTTCCTCCGCCAGATCCTTTTGCCGGAACTGCCGCGTCGACAGGTTGACCGCCATGGTGCCGCTATCCAGTTCCATCGCCTGCCAGGCACGCAACTGGCGGCAGGCCTCGCGCAGTACCCAGGTGCCGATCGGCAGGATGAGGCCGCTCTGCTCGGCGACCGGGATGAATTCTTCCGGGCTGACCATGCCGAGTTCGGGCGACTGCCAGCGGACGAGCGCCTCCCAGCCCGTCAGCCGGCCGGACAGGATTTCCTGTTTGGGCTGATAGTGCAGCATCAGCTCATTGCGGTCGAGGGCGTGCTTCAGGCGCGCCTCGAGCAGCACGCGGCGCTCGATCTCCTCCGACAGATCGCGGCTGAACACCATCAGGCAGTTGCGTCCCGACAGTTTGGCGCGATGCAGGGCAAGGTCGGCGTAGCGCATCAGCACGCTGGCCGTCTCGCCATCCGTGGGATAGGTGACGATGCCGAGGCTGGCGCTGATTGCCAGACGGTCGTTGCCGATGTCGAATTCGCGGGCCATGACGCGCAGCAGTTCCTCGCCCACCTGCTTTGCCCGATCGACCGAGGCCCCTTCCAGCAGGATCACGAACTCGTCGCCGCTGAAGCGGGCCATGAATGCGGCCGGCGGCAGGCTGCCGCGAACGCGGTCGGCGACGGCCACCAGAAGCAGATCGCCCATTTCGTGGCCGAGCGTGTCGTTCACGTTCTGGAAATGATCCAGGTCGAGCAACAGGACTGCACAGGGGACATGATCGTGGCGGGTACGCACCACCGACTGGTTGAGCCTCTCGTTGAATGCGGTGCGGTTCGGCAGCCCGGTCAGGTCGTCGTGGGTGAGCATGTGGCGCATCTGCCGGAACGGCCGGCTCACGGCCTCCGCGTAGATCGCGCGGAAGAGGAAATAATAGGCGAACACCTTGTAGGTATGCCCCAGCAGGTTGGCGGTGCTGCTCACTTCCACGTACACGGTGAAGAACAGTTCGCCTGACGCCATCAGCAGCAGGGCCAGCATCAGGCTCTCGAAATCGCAGTTGGTGATCCGATTGCGGCGCAGGTACAGCAGGGCGGCAATGGCCAGGTAGAAGCCGAACACCCCCCATTCGATCGCCACCTTGAGCGGGGTCAGGCCCACGCCTTTGGCGTACATGGCCGGCACGATGTCCGGCGATTTCAACAGGATGTAAGACACCACCGCCACCGCGAGCAGGACCCCGATCCAGGCATGGCGGCGCAGCGGAAAGCGCGAGGCCGGCGTGTCGGGGAGCAGCACGTAGGCCATCAGGCCGACGCCCGCTGCAATGCGGCCGCCCAGCCAGAACAGGATCGACTTGTGCGCGGTGTTGGAGCTGACCAGATCCGGCATGCCGATGTAGGACAAGAAATGCAGGATGTCGAACAGCGCCACCGCCAGGAACGCACACCCCAGCGCCATCGAGCGGGTCGAGCGCTCGGCCTGCTGCACGCCGTGGCCGGTGAAGAAGACCAGCGCGGCAACGATGATGGCGAACACCTCCATCATCGAGTGGACCACCAGAAAGTCGGGTGGAGAAATGGCCAGTTGGTTGGTCGGCACGGCCTGCCACAGCAGCAGGGGGAGGCTCGCGGCCAATAGCAGCATGCCGGCGAGGCGGTGTGTGTCTTGTCCTGGCAATTGCTTCAACGCAGGGTGTCCTCTCTTGATCGGAGGGTTGCACGAATAACCATACTGCCAGAGGAAGTATTTCGGGTTTACCGGCCGTCGTCAATGCAGACGCGAAACCGGGTGGAAAAGCGCCAGGGCGCGCCCTCCTGGACCGCGCCAGAATGTCTTAACGGTAGCGGCGCGCCACACTTGAATGGCGCGCCGCTCTGAAACCCGCTCAGTCGGGACGTTGCGGCGCCGGGTGATGCGACGGCACATGCACATTGGCACGCCCGTGCGGATACGCGTCGATCTCCTCCATGCGGGCCTGCAATCTGCGGTCGGATACCCAGTGGAAGAACAACGGAATGAAGAACACTGCGAGGAAGGTGGCGGCAAGCATCCCGCCGACCACGCCGGTGCCGACCGCATGGCGCGCCCCGGCCCCTGCGCCGGTGGACACCGCCAGCGGCAGCACGCCGAGAATGAAGGCAAGCGAGGTCATCAGAATGGGGCGGAAGCGCAGGCGCGCGGCCTCCAGCGCAGCCGCCACGCTGGAATAGCCCGCCTGTTTTTTCAGCACGGCGAATTCGACGATCAGGATCGCGTTCTTCGCCGCCAGCCCCAGCAGCGTCACCAGGCCGATCTGGAAATACACGTCGTTGGTCAGCCCGCGCAGCCATACCGCGGCGAGCGCACCGAAGGTGCCGAAGGGCAGCGCCATCAGCACCGCAAACGGCAGCGACCATTTCTCGTACTGCGCAGCGAGGATCAGGAAGACCATCAGCACCGCCAGGCCCAGCGCGATGCCCGAAGTGCCGCTCGAGCGCTTTTCCTGGAACGAGGCACTGGTCCATTCGTAGCTGAAGTCGGGCGGCAGGGTCTTCCTCGCGATCTCGTCGACGATGGCGAGCGCCTGCCCAGAACTGATGCCCGGCACCGCGCTGCCCATGATCTTGACCGCCTGCAGGTTGTTGTAGCGGTCGAGCGTCTCCGGACCGGACGAGAAACTGACGCGCGCCAGAGCCGACATCGGCACCATCTCGCCCGCTTCGTTGGGAACGAACAGCGCCGACACGTCCTGCGGCGTCTTGCGCGCACCCGGTTCGGCCGACATCAGCACCTGCCAGGTGCGGCCGTACTTGTTGAAATCGTTGACGTAATAGCTGCCGAGCGTGGCCGACAGCGTGTTGAACACGTCGTCGACCTTCACGCCGAGCATCTTCGCCTTTTCACGGTCGACGTCGACATACAGCTGCGGCACGTGCGGCCGCCACAGCGTCAGCACCTGAGCGAGCCGCTTGTCCTGGCGCGCGGCGGCAAGGAAAGCGTCGCTCACCTCGGCGAGTTTTTTCGGCCCACCTTCGCCCTTGTTCTGGATATAGAACTCGAAGCCGCCGGCGTTGCCCAGCCCGAAGATCGGCGGCGGCGCGAACGCCAGCACCAGCGCCTCGCGGATGCCGGCGGTGGCACCCATCATCTCGCCAACCATCTGCTGGATGGTCTTGTCGCGTTCGTCCCAGTGGCGGGCCGCGACGAAGATCGTCGCCGCGCTGTTGCGGAAACCGCCGCCGAGGAAATCGAGGCCGGCGAACGCGACCACGTGTTCGACCGTGGGATCCTTGCGGACGATCGCATCGACCTGCTTCACCACCGCCTCGGTGCGCGACAGCGCGGAACCGTCCGGCAGGTACACGGCGCTGATGTAGTAGCCCTGGTCCTCGTCCGGCACCAGGCTGCCGGGCGTGAACTTCCACAGCGTGACCGCAGCGGCGATCATCAAAAGATAGATCGACAGCGCCACCAGCGAGCGCCGCATGAGGAATTTCACGCCCCCCTGGTAATGCCGGGTCATGCCGGCGAAACCGCGGTTGAACGCACGGAAGAAGCGTCCCGGCTCGTGCGGCTTCTCGCCTTTCAGCAGCGCCACGCACAGCGCCGGCGTCAGCGTCAGCGCGACGATGCCCGAGATCACCACCGAGATGGCGATGGTCACCGCAAACTGGCGGTATAGTTCGCCGGTCAACCCGCCGAGGAAGGCGATCGGGATGAACACCGCGCACAGCACCAGTACGATCGCGATCACCGGCCCGGTGACCTCGCGCATCGCCAGCAACGCGGCTTCGCGCGGCGCTTTCTTTTCCTCGTGGATGATGCGCTCGATGTTCTCCAGCACCACGATGGCGTCGTCGACCACGATGCCGATGGCAAGCACCATGCCGAACAGCGTCAGCGTGTTGATCGAATAGCCGAGCAGCAGCAGGCCGACGAAGGTGCCGAGCAGCGACACCGGCACCGCGAGGATGGGGATGAGCGTCGCGCGCCAATTCTGCAGGAACACGAACACCACCAGCACCACCAGCAGGATCGCCTCGCCCAGCGTCTTCACCACCTCGCGGATCGACACCTCGACGAAGCGCGTGGTGTCGTAGGGCACGGCATAGTCGAAGCCTTCGGGGAAGCTCTTCTTCAGCTCCTCGACCGTGCGCGTCACCTCGTCGCCGACTTCGAGCGCGTTGGCCCCCGGCTGCAGGAAGATGCCGACCAGCGTCGCCGGTTTGCCGTTGTAGAGACCGGCAAAATCGTAGTCCTTCGAGCCGAGTTCGACCCGCGCGACGTCCTTCAGGTACAGCAGCGAGCCGTCCGCGTTGGCACGCACGACGATGTTCTCGAACTCCTTGGGGTCGGCGAGCCGCCCCTTGGCGGTGAGCGAGTACACCAGCGCCTGGCCGTTGTCGACCGGAGGCTGGCCGATCTTGCCGGGGGCGAACTGCGCGTTCTGCTCGTTGATCGCGCGGCTGAGATCACTCACCGTCACGCCCAGCTGCGCCATGCGGTCGGGCTTCAGCCAGATGCGCATGGCGTAGTCCTTGGCGCCGAAGATCTGCACGTTGGTCGTGCCCGGGATGCGCTTCAGCCGGTCCAGCACGTTGAGCGTGACATAGTTGCTGGTGTAGAGATCGTCGTAGCGGCCGTCTGGCGAAAGGAAGGCGAGCACCTGCAGGAAGGCCGACGAGCCCTTCTCCACCGTCACGCCCTGGCGCCGCACCTCCTCCGGCAGCCGCGCCTCGGCCTGCTTGACGCGGTTGTTGACGTTGAGCGCGGCCTTGTCGACGTCGGACCCGATCTCGAAGGTGACCTGGATTTCCAGCACGCCGTTGGAAGCGGACGTCGACGACATGTACATCATGTCCTCGATGCCGTTGATCGCGTTCTCCAGCGGCGCCGCGACGGTCTGCTCCAGCACCGTCGCCGACGCGCCCGGATAGATCGCGCGCACCGTCACCACCGGTGGTGCGATCTCCGGATACTGCGCGATCGGCAACACGCGCATCGCCAGAAGGCCGGCGAGCACGACGAGGATGGACAGCACGACCGAGAAGATCGGCCGGTCGATGAAGAAGCGCGAGAACATGACAGCCCCTTATTTTTGTGCGGCAGCGGGTGCGCCCGCCTTGCCCGGCACGCCCGTTGGGGCGCCGGCCTCGCTTGGCGCGACGGGCATGCCGGGGAAGAAAATCCGCGCCATGCCGTCGACCACCACCTTGTCGCCGGGCTTCAGCCCCTTCTTGATCACCCAGCGCCCCGTTCCCGGCTCGCTGCCGCCCACCCAGGCACCCACCTCGACCGGCCGCGGCAATGCGACGGTCATGCCTTTTTCACCGGGGGTGGCGACGTAGACAAACTTGCCGGTGGGGCCATCCAGCACCGCCGGTTGCGGCACGCTGATCGCGTCCGGCAGCTGGCCGCCTTCGACGACCACCCGCACGAACTGGCCCGGCTTCAAGGCGCCGTCGGCATTGGCGAACTCGGCGCGCATGTCGAACGCGCCGGTCTGGGCGTTTGCCTTGTAGTCGCTGAAATTGAGCGTGCCGGTGGCAGCGACGCGGGTGCCGTCGGCGAGCACCAGACCGACGCGCTGCCGCCCCTGTTCGAGACTGCCTTCCGCGCGCTGTTTTTCCAGCGCCAGCCGCTCGTCCTCGCCGATCGAGAAACGCGCATAGATGGGGGCGATCTGCGCCAGTGTGGTGAGCGCAGGCCCGGTGGGGCTCACCAGCGCGCCTTCCACCTGCAGCGCACGCCCCATCACGCCGGACAGCGGCGCACGGATTTCGGTGTAGCCGAGACTGATGCGCGCGTCGGCGAGATTCGCCTCGGCCGTGCGCACCCCCGCTTCGGTCACCGCCACGGCGGTCTGGGTGGCGTCGAGCGCGCGCGCACTGACGAAGCCTTGCGCGGCGAGTGTGCGGTTGCGGTCGAGTTCGAGTTTCGCTTCCGCCAGCAGGGCCCGCCGGTTGGCAAGCTCGGCGCCCGCCGCCCGTGCCTGCGCGGCCAGGCTTGCGCCGTCAAGCTTGAACAGCAGCGCACCGGCTTTCACCGGCGCGCCTTCCTCGAAATAGCGCCGTTCGATGACGGCCGCGACGCGCGGGCGGATTTCCACCTCGCGCGAGGCTTCCAGCCGGCCGACGTATTCGAAGCTGACCGGCACGGTCTGCGCGACGGCCGCCTCCACGGTCACCTGCGCCGGCGGGGGCGGACCGCCGCCCTGCTGCGCTGCATTCTGCTGTCCGCAGGCGGAGAGCAGGGCGACCAGACTCAAAACAATGGGTAGTGGCGATCGGCGCATGGTGCTCCCCTGTAGCTGTCTATCCGACTATGATAAAAGCATACATGCACGAATGTAAATTTATCTGTTGTATTGGACAATCATCCCCATGGTCAAGAAAACCCGAGAAGACGCCCTCGCCACCCGCGAGTCCCTCCTGACCGCCGCGCTCCAGGTATTCCGCGAACGCGGCGTCGCCCATACTCGGCTCTCCGACGTTGCCGAACGTGCCGGCGTGACGCGCGGTGCGATCTACTGGCATTTCAAGGACAAGGCCGAGCTGTTCCAGGCCGTGTGCGAGCGCGGCACCATGCCGGTGGAAGCGCTGCTGGCCGAGGCCAGCCAGAACGCGCAGCGCGACCCGCTCGCCACGGTCAGGCAACTCGCCCTGATGGCGCTGACCCAGTTGGCGCAACACCCCGACACCCAGGCGATGTTCGACGTGATCTTCCACAAATGCGAATTCACCGAGGAGTTGGCCCCGGTGGTGGCGAAGAACGACGCCGACCGCGCCGCCTGCCTGTCACAGGTGCAACGCCTGTTCGAACAGGCAGTCGCCTGCGGCCAGCTCCCGCCAACCACCGATACCTTCCTTGCAACGCAGGGCATGCACGCCTACATGGTGGGCCTGATGCACGAATGGGTGCTGAACCCGCACAGCTACGACCTCACGGTATGTGCAGCGCCGCTGCTCGATTGCTATCTCGCCGGCCTGGCGGCGCGCCCGCCGATTTGCCGTCCGGCGGGCTAGGCTGAATCCGCGGGCGTAGCCGCCTTGAACAGCGCCAGCGCCAGTGCGCGCTGCACCGCATGATCGACGATGGGCGCGGGGTAGTCGCGCCCGATGACGCACCCCGCTCGTTCCTGCTCGGCGACAGGCCGTGTCCACGGCGCATGAATGAATTTTTCCGGCACGCGCGCGAGCTCGGGCAGGTAACGCCGGATGAACCGGCCCTGCGGGTCGAACTTTTCCGACTGCGTGACCGGATTGAAGATGCGGAACCACGGCTGGGCGTCGCAGCCGACCGAAGCCGCCCATTGCCAGCCGCCGCTGTTGGCGGCGAGGTCGAAATCGATCAACTTGTCGGCGAAGTACTGTTCGCCGAGGCGCCAGTCGACCAGCAGGTCCTTGGTCAGGAACGAGGCCGTGACCATGCGCAGGCGGTTGTGCATGTAGCCGGTCTGGTTCAACTGGCGCATCGCGGCGTCGACCAGCGGATAGCCGGTGCGCGCCTCGCACCACGCGGCGAAATGGCCGGGCGGGTTCGGCCACGGCAAGGCGTAGTACTGGCGCTTGAAGGCATGGCCGGCGGCGACGTCGGGGCGATGCCACAGGATCTGGTGGTAGAAGTCGCGCCAGATCAGTTCCGTCAGCCAGGTTTCTGCGCCGCGCCCGCCGCGCTGCCAGGCCGCCGCCGCCAGCTGGCGGATCGATACCGTACCGAAGCGCAGGTGCACCGACAGCGCCGACGGCCCCCTGAGGGCAGGGAAATCGCGCGTCTCCCGATAGGCGTCGATGCGCTCGAGAAAATCGGCGAGCAACTGCGCACCGCCCGCCATGCCGGTGGGCAGCCCCAATTCGCGCAGGTTGGTCGGCGCGAACCCCAGATCCTGCAAGGAGGGGACCGGCGTCGATCGCGGCAGCAGGCGATCGGCGTGGGCGTCGACCGGGTGGGACTGCAGCGCCGACGGCGTCAGCGCTTTCAGCCAGGCGTTCTTGTACGGGGTGAATACGCTGAAGGGCTTGCCGGCTGCAGTAAGCACTTCCTCACGCTCGAAAACGACCGTGTCCTTGAAGTGATGGACGGCGACGCCCTCACCCTGCAGCGCCGCCTCCACGGCCGTGTCCCGCAGCCGTGCCGCGGGGTCGTCGTCATGGTTGAAGAACACGGCATCAGCCCGGAATTCGGTCGCCAGCCGCACGATCTCCTCGCGCGCAACGCCCTGGCGGACGATCAGGCCGCCCCCCTTCATCTCGAGTGCCTGCTGCAGTTCGACGACACTGGCGTGGATGAACTCGACCCGGCGGTCGCCCGGATCGGGAAGCCGGTCGAGGATCTCGCGGTCGAAGACGAAGGCGCACACCACCTCCCGAGCCTGCCCGAGCGCGTGATGGAGCGCGGCGTGGTCGAAATCGCGCAGATCGCGGCGGAACCAGACGAGGGCGCGGGCGTATTCAGGCATGAGGCATACGTGTCGCTATAGTGAGAGGGAGGGTGTGAAATGCGTGTTCACCAGCCCTAAGCGGTTTGGGGCAGATTACAATGGGAAGGCAATCATGGATACCGTCAACCTCACCAATCACTTCCTGATCGCCATGCCCGGCATGGTCGACCCCAATTTCAACGGGACGCTCACTTACATCTGCGATCACAGTGACCAGGGCGCACTCGGCGTCGTGATCAACCGGCCGATCGAACTGGACTTGTCGACCCTGTTCGAACAGATCGGATTGTCGCTGCCGGAGCGCCTGCAAAAAGACACGGTCTATTTTGGCGGCCCGGTGCAGACAGAACGCGGTTTCGTGCTGCACACCCCGCCGCTCACCTTCAGCTCCACCCTCACCGTCAACAACGCAGTCAGCCTCACCACCTCCAAGGACGTGCTGGAAGCGGTCAGCCAGGGCGCAGGGCCGGAGAAATTCATGGTCTCGCTCGGCTACGCCGGCTGGTCGCCCGGCCAGCTGGAAGACGAGATCAAGCAGAACGCCTGGCTGTCGGTGGCGGCCGATCCGCAGGTGATTTTCGACATGGCGCCGGAAGAACGCCTGCCCGCGGCGATGAAGCTGCTCGGCATCGACTTCGCCAGCCTGTCCGAAGAAGCCGGGCACGCTTGAACCCGGAATCGACCCACGGTACGGTGCTGGCCTTCGACCTCGGCCTCAAGCGCACCGGCGTCGCCTCGGGCGAACTCTCGCTCGGCATCGCCCACCCCCTTTCGGTCATCCAGGCCGACTCCACCGACGCCCGGCTCGCCGCCATCGCCAAACTCGTGGCCGAATGGCAGCCGGTGCTGCTGGTACTGGGCCTGCCGACCCACGCCGACGGCAGCGAGCACGAGATGACGCGGGTGGCCAAAAACTTCGCGCGCAAATTAGAATCACGCTTCGATCTGCCGGTGTTCCTGGTCGACGAGCGCCTCAGCAGCGCGGAAGCCGAATCCGAGCTGCATGCTCGCGGCATCCACGGCCGCAAGAACAAGGCGCTGACCGACGCCGTCGCCGCGCAACTCATCCTTCAGGGGTTTTTCGATGCACGCCTCACTGCCTGACGCCAACACGCTGATTGCGCGACTCGCCGAGGCCATTGCGCCGACGCTCGCGCCCGACACCCTCATCGTCGGCATCCACACCGGCGGCGTGTGGGTAGCCGAACGCCTGCATGTGCTGCTCGGCTGCAAGTTGCCGCTGGGGACGCTCGACATTTCGTTCTACCGCGACGATTTCTCGCGCATCGGCCTGCACCCGCAGGTGAAACCGTCCAACCTGCCGTTCGATCTCGAAGGCCGCGACATCCTGCTGGTCGACGACGTGCTTCACACGGGGCGCACGGTGCGCGCGGCGATGAACGAACTGTTCGACTACGGCCGCCCGGCGTCGATCCGGCTCGCGGTGCTGGTCGACCGCGGCGGCCACGAACTGCCGATCCGCCCCGACTTCACCGGACTCGACCTCGACGTGCCGGCTCATCAAAACGTCAATCTTTCGCGGCTGGACGACGGCCACCTCACCCTCACCCTCGCATGAACCTACAACTCACTGAAGACGGCAGGCTGCGCCACCTGCTCACGCTCGACGGCCTGCCGCGCGCCATCCTGACGCAGATCCTCGACACCGCCGAATCCTTCATGGACGTGGGCGAGCGCGAGGTGAAGAAGGTCCCCCTGCTGCGCGGCAAGTCGATCTTCAACCTGTTCTTCGAACCGTCGACGCGCACCCGCACCACCTTCGAGATCGCCGCCAAGCGGCTTTCCGCCGACGTCGTCAACCTCAACATCGCCACCTCCAGCCAGACCAAGGGCGAAGCGATCCTCGACACCGTCGACAACCTCGCCGCGATGCACGCCGACATGTTCATCGTGCGCCACTCGCAATCGGGCGCGGCGCACTTCATCGCGCGCCACGTCGCGCCGCACATCTCGGTGATCAACGCCGGCGACGGACGTCATGCGCATCCCACGCAGGGTCTGCTGGACATGTTCACCATCCGCCGCTACAAGGGCGCGTTCCACAACCTCACCGTGGCCATCGTCGGCGACGTGCTGCATTCGCGCGTCGCACGCTCGCAGATCCACGCGCTCACCACGCTGGGCGTGCCGGAAGTGCGCGTGATCGGCCCGAAGACGCTGTTGCCCACCGGGGTCGAACAGATGGGCGTCAAGGTGTTCCACGACATGGAGGCCGGCCTGCGTGGCTGCGACGTCGTCATCATGCTGCGCCTGCAGAACGAACGCATGAAGGGCGCACGGTTGCCGAGTGCGCAGGAGTATTTCAAATTCTTCGGCCTGACGCCGGAAAAGCTCGCGCTGGCCAAACCCGATGCGATCGTGATGCATCCCGGCCCGATGAACCGCGGCGTGGAGATCTCGTCCGAGGTCGCCGACGGCCCGCAGTCGGTGATCCTGCCGCAGGTGACCTACGGCATCGCGGTGCGCATGGCGGTGATGGCGATGCTGGCGGGAGGATCGACAGTATGAAAATCCACATCAAGAACGGCCGCGTGATCGACCCGATGAGCGCGCGCGACGAGGTCACCGACGTCTACGTCGCCGCCGGCAAGATCGTCGCCATCGGCGACGCACCCGCCGACTTCCATGCCAACCGCACGCTCGACGCCAGCGGTCTCGTCGTCTGCCCGGGTCTCGTCGACCTCTCGGTGCGCCTGCGCGAACCCGGCTTCGAATACAAGGCCACGCTGGAATCGGAAATGCTCGCCGCCGCAGCGGGCGGCGTCACCTCGCTCGCCTGTCCGCCCGACACCGACCCGCCGCTCGACGAGCCGGGTCTGGTGGAGATGCTGAAATTCCGCGCCAGGAACCTGCCCGGCCCGCGCGTCTATCCGATCGGCGCGCTCACGCAGAAGCTCGAAGGCAAGATGCTGACCGAGATGGCCGAACTGACCGAGGCCGGCTGCCGCGCCTTCACCCAGGCCGACGCGCCGCTGACCGACACCCAGGTGCTGCTGCGCGCGATGGAGTACGCCGCCACCTTCGGCTTCAGCCTGTGGCTGCGGCCGCAGGACGTCTCGCTCGCGCGCGGCGGCGTCGCGCACGACGGCGCCGTGGCGTCGCGTCTCGGCCTGCCCGGCATTCCGGCGCTGGCCGAGACGGTCGCGCTCGCCACCATCCTGCAGTTGGCGCGCGAGACCGGCGCGCGCGTCCATCTCGCCCGGCTGTCGACGCGCGAAGGCATCGCGATGGTGCGCGCCGCCAAGGCACAGGGGCTGGCGATCAGCTGCGACGTCGCGGCCGCCCACGTGCACCTGTCGGAAAACGACCTCATCAGCTTCGACTCGCACCTTCATCTGGTGCCGCCGCTCCGCAGCCTGCGCGACCGCGACGCCATCCGCGAGGCGCTGCGCGACGGCTCGATCGATGCCCTGTGCTCCGACCACGCGCCGGTCGACGAGGACGCCAAGCAGGTGCCGTTCGGCGAATCCGAGCCCGGCGCCTCCGGCGTCGAACTGCTGTTGCCGCTGACGCTGAAATGGGCTCGCGAGACCGGTGTCCCGCTGATGCAGGCGATCGATCTCGTCACCTGGAAACCGGCACAGATCCTCGGCGTGTCCGGCGGCCACCTGTCGGTCGGCAGCTGTGCCGACATCTGCGTGTTCGACGAGGCCGCCGAGTGGGTCGTCACCCCGCGGACCCTGGCAAGCTCGGGAGACAACACGCCCTTCCTCGACCAGCCGATGCTGGGCCGGGTGCGCTACACGCTGATCGACGGCCATCTCGATTTTGAATTGCCGCACTGATCGTCAACGCGTCACGCATGGCGGATAAATTTCCCGCCATGCGCCGTACATCGCTGCCCCTGTTGCTCGTCAGCCTGGCTGCTGGCGCGCTGGCCGTCGGCGGCTTCGCCCCCTTCGACCTGTGGCCGCTTCCGCTGCTGAGTCTTGCTGCGCTGTTCGCGCTGCTGCTGCGCACGGGATCGATGCGCGCCGGCTTTGCGCTGGGCTTCGCGTGGGGGCTGGGTTTCTTCATCGCCGGCGTGAGCTGGGTCTACGTCAGCCTGTCGGTCTACGGCGGCATGGCCCCCTGGCTGGCGGCGCTCGCGACGCTGCTGTTCTGCGCTTTTCTGGCGCTGTTCCCCGCCGCGGTCGGCGCGCTGCAAGCGTGCCCTCGATGGCATGCACGCCGGCCCGTCCCCGCCGCCATGCGTGCGCTGCTGCTGATCCCGCTCGCCTGGGGCGCGACGGAATGGGTGCGCGGCTGGATCTTCACCGGCTTTCCTTGGCTGCTGGTGGGCTATTCGCAGGTGCCCGCGAGCCCGCTGGCAGGCTACGCGCCGCTCGTCGGCGTGTATGGCGTGTCCTTCCTGCTGGCATGGGTCGCCGCCCTGCTGGCGTGGAGCGTGACGACGCGCGGCTCGCTGACGCGGCACGCCTGGGCGGTCGCTGCCGTCGTGGCGCTCGGCGTCTCCGGCCAGGCCCTGCGCAGCGTCGAGTGGACCACGCCTGACGGCGCGCCAACCTCGGTCGCGCTGCTGCAGGGCAATATCCCGCAGGACATGAAATGGCGGCCCGAGATCACCGCCGCCACGCTCGACACCTATCTGCGCATGGCCGCCGCCTCGCCGGCGCAGCTGATCGTGCTGCCCGAAACCGCGCTGCCGCTGTTCGAATCGGACCTGCCCGAGTCCTACCGCGGCTGGCTCGCCGAGCTCGGCCGGCAGAACGGCGGCGACGTGCTGACCGGCCTGCCGACCGGTTCGCGCGACGGCGCCTACTACAACAGCGTGATCAGCTTCGGCCGTGCGGACAGCCAGCGCTACCACAAGGTGCATCTGGTGCCGTTCGGCGAATACATTCCGCTGAAACCCGTGTGGGGCTGGGTGATCGAGGTGCTGCGCATCCCGCTGTCGGATTTCGCGCGCGGCGCGATCGACCAGCGCCCGCTCGCGATCGGCGGCCAGCGGGTCGCGGCCAACATCTGCTACGAGGACGCCTTCGGCGAGGAGATCATCCGCCAGCTGCCGCAGGCGAGCGTGCTGGTGAACGTGAGCAATCTGGCATGGTTCGGCGATTCCTTCGCGCCCTGGCAACACGCGCAGATGTCGCAGATGCGCGCGCTGGAAAGCGGCCGCATGATGTTGCGGGCGACCAATACCGGCGTCACCGCGATCATCGACGCGAAAGGCCGTCTGCTCGCCAGCCTGCCCCTGTTCACCGCCGGCAGCCTCACCGGCGAGATACAGGGTTACGCCGGCAGCACGCCCTACGTGCGCTGGGGCAATGCGCCGGTGTTGGTGCTGTGGTCTCTGCTGGGGACGATCCTGCTGGCGGCTGCGCTCTACCCGCGAGGGGCAGGCCGTGGCTGTACGGCCGCTAAAGCGGCAACAGCCACGCTCAGGCGGCGGCCCTGATCCGGGTGGCGTTGCGGCCGCCGCGCTTGGCTTCCAGGAGCGCCGCATCGGCACGCGCCAGCGCTTCGTTCTCCTCGCGGTCGTCACGGCTGTATTCGGACAGGCCGCCGCTCCACGACAGTTTCTGCGTCACCCCGGGAATCAGTTCGACGCTCTCCGGCATGTTGGCGCGCAGGCGCTCGGCGAGCTCCTGTGCGCGGTCGAGCGGGGTATAGGGGAACAGTACGCAGAATTCGTCGCCGCCGAGGCGGGCGATGAAATCGCTGTTGCGCAGGCAGTTCTTCAGCGCGTTGCCGAACTTGATGATGAGTTGGTCGCCGGCCTCGTGGCCGAAGGTGTCGTTGACCTGCTTGAAGTTGTCGATGTCGAGGATCAGCAGGCTATGCGTCCAACCGTCCTTCAGGGTGGCGAACAGTTCCTTCTGCTTCTCGTCGAAGGCGCGCCGGTTGTTGACCTGCGACAGATGGTCGAGCCGCGCCTGCGAGGAGACCTCCTTCTGCCGTCCCAGCATCACCTTGCCGAGCTTCAGCATGGTCTCGAGCGGCGTCTGGAATTCGGCGAGGCTCACCGGATAGTCGGTGCGCAGGCGCTGCTGGCGCAGGTCGTTGGTGAATCTCACCAGCATGCGCAGGTTGTCGGTGACGCGGTTACGCACCGCCAGCGTGATGCCCAGGACCAGGATGGCGATGACCAGGCTGGCCACCAGCCAGCCGAGAATGTAGGGCGCGACGCTTTCGACCACCGGCGTGACCGGGCGCCACACCGCGATCTGCCAGGGCGTACCGGCCAGCGCGATGAGCGTGGGCCGGGCCTGGCGCTTGATCGCCTGGTTGCCGCGCCGCATCAGCACCATCGCCGCATCGCCGGCCTGCTTCTGCTGCAGTTCGGCGTAGGCGGCGGCATCAGGCAGCGGCAAGGTGTCGAACAAGGCCTGCAGCTGCGGCACGCTCTGCTCGACGATGACGAAGCCGAGCCGCTGGCCGTCCGCGCCCTTTACCGGGTGCGACAGCGACAGGTTGAAGGTGGCGGTGGCGGTCGCCCCGCCCGCACCGCTGCCGGCCGTGGCCAGGAGCCGCCGGGTGTCGCCCGGCAGGAAACCGGGCAACAGCTGGCGCTGGCCGTCGGTGACGAACAGCACGGTGGCGTCCTGATTCAGCGCATGCAGATTGGCGGCCTGCGCCTGGCACACGTCGGGCGCTGCGCCGGCGAAACACGCCAGCGTTTGTGGGTGGGCGGCGATGCGTGCCGCGCTGCGCTGCATGGCGTCGGCCAGGAATTCGATCTGCGCCGCCATCACCGGCTTGTCCAGCTCTTCCGCCACCGGCTGGCCTTGCGGGCGCGAGTGGTAAAACGCGAACGTGACGGCCCCCGCCAGCAGCACCAAGGCCGTGGCGAGAATCAAGCCGAATCGCAATATGGACGTGTTGGGCATGATGTATGCGCCAGGTCGACCTCTTGTGTTTTTTATCTCCGCAATGACGGGCGCCCGATTCGTACCGGAATCCCGCCGACATGGCACGCTATGCAGCAAATTCCATGCCCTGATGCAGCCGCACCCGGCAGGCGGACCTGTCGGGTGCGGCGTGTGTCCTGGTGTAAAGATTTCCGACGCTACTGGCGACCGGTGCTGCCGAAGCCCCCCTCGCCGCGCTCGCTCGTTTCGAATTCCTCCACCACGTTGAACTCGGCCTGCACCACCGGCACGATGACGAGCTGCGCCAGCCGCTCCAGCGGCGCGAGCTCGAAGGCTTGCTGCCCGCGGTTCCAGGCGGACACCATGAGCTGGCCCTGGTAGTCCGAGTCGATCAGCCCCACCAGGTTGCCCAGCACGATGCCGTGCTTGTGCCCCAGCCCCGAACGCGGCAGGATCAGCGCGGCATAGCCGGGGTCGGCCAGATGGATCGCCAGGCCGGTCGGAATCAGCCGGGTCTCGCCCGGCGCCAGTACGATCGGACCATCGGTACAGGCCCGCAGGTCGAGGCCGGCGGCGCCCGGCGTGGCGTACTGCGGCAACTGGTCGCGCAGGCGGGCGTCGAGAATCTTCACATCCATCTTCATATTCGTCGGGATTTCGTCAGTTGAGGAGCTTGGCAAGGTGGGCGACCAGCGCGCGCGCCTGGATCAACTTGTCGGCGCGGGGCAAGCGATGCTGACCACGGTCGTCGAACAGCACCAGTTCGGCGCTGTCCTGGCCGAGCGTGTCCTGCGCCAGATTGCCTACCAGGAGCGGGAGTTTCTTCTTCAGGCGCTTGGCTTCGGCGTGTTCGGCCAGGCGCTCGGTCTCGGCGGCGAAGCCCACGCAGAACGGCGCGTCTGGCCGGGCGGCGACCTCGGCCAGGATGTCGGGGTTGGCGACCAGATCCAGCGTCAGGCCGGCCTCGCTTTTCTTGATTTTCTGCGGGGATGCGGCATCCACCCGGTAATCCGCCACCGCCGCCACCGCGATGAACGCCTTGCTCGGCAGCTCCTTTAAAACGGCCTCGCGCATCTCGGCCGCGCTTTGCACGTCGATTCGCCGCACCCCTGTTGGCGCGGCGAGGCAGGTCGGCCCCGACACCAGACACACCTCGGCGCCCGCCTCGGCCGCGGCCTGCGCGATGGCATAGCCCATCTTGCCGGAACTGCGATTGGTCAGCCCGCGCACCGGATCGATCGCCTCGAAGGTCGGTCCGGCCGTGATCAAGATGCGCTTGCCGGCAAGCGGCCCCGCGCCCAGCATGCCCGGCAACGCGGCGAGGATGTCCGCCGGTTCCAGCATGCGCCCCAGGCCGACTTCCCCGCAGGCCTGCTCGCCCGCAGCCGGGCCGAGCAATTGCACGCCGTCGGCGCGCAATTGCTCGAGGTTGCGCTGCGTCGCCGCCGCTGCCCACATTTCGCGGTTCATCGCCGGCGCCACCGTCAGTTTGCAGGTACGCGCCAGGCATAGCGTCGTCAGCAGATCGTCGGCACGGCCCTGGGCCAGCTTCGCCAGGAAATCGCCCGAAGCGGGCGCTACCAGCAAGAGGTCGGCATCGCGAGACAGATGGATGTGCTCCATGCCATCGCCGCTGGCGGCATCCCACAGGGACGTCAGCACCGGCTTGCCGGACAGGGCCTGGAAGGTGAGCGGCGCGACGAACTGCTGCGCCGCAGCAGTCATCACCACCCGCACCTCGGCCCCGGCCTTGACCAGCAGGCGGCACAATTCCGCGGCCTTGTAGGCCGCGATCCCGCCCGTCACCCCGAGGATGATTTTTTTGCCCATCAGCGACACGGTCTCGATTCCCTGCGCGCTTTCCATGAAAATGGGCATTCTACGGGAGGAGAGATAACGATGGCGATTCGCGATTGGCCGGAGGACGCGCGTCCGCGCGAAAAACTCCTGAAACAGGGCGCGGCTGCCCTGACCGATGCCGAGCTGGTCGCGGTGTTTCTGCGCACCGGTGTGCCTGGCAAGAGTGCGGTCGACCTCGGGCGCGAGTTGATCGAGCGCTTTGGTGGCCTGGGCGGCCTCTGCCGCGCGGACAGACAATCCGCCTGCGCCGCACCTGGCGTCGGCGAAGCGAAATACGCGCTCTTACAGGCCATCATGGAGATGGCGCGGCGCACGCTCGACGAAGCCATGCAAACGGGCGACGCCCTGACCTCGCCCAACGCCGTGCGCGACTACCTCCGGCTCACCCTGCGCAACAAGGAATACGAGGTGTTCTGCTGTGTGTTCCTCGACGCGCAGAACCGGGTGATCGCGGTCGAGGAGCTGTTCCGCGGCACGCTCACGCAGACCAGCGTCTACCCGCGCGAAATCGTCAAGCGCGCGCTGGCCCACAACGCCGCCGCGCTGATCCTGGCGCACAATCACCCCAGCGGGGTGGCCGAACCCAGTCATGCCGACCGCATCCTCACCCGCCAGTTGGCGGACGCACTGGCGCTGGTCGACATCCGCGTGCTCGACCACTTCATCGTGGCCGGCGCATCCTCGCTGTCGTTCATGGAAGCCGGCCACCTCTGACCGCCGTCGCGCTTGCCTCGGACTTGGAGCCTGTGGTATAAATCGCGGTTCTCGGGTTAACCCCGGTCATTTTTTATGGCCGCCGGCTTAACCCCACCGGTTAACCCTCAATTTCTGGAGCAGCAACATGGCTCGCGTATGTATCGTGACGGGCAAGAAGCCCATGGTCGGGAACAACGTTTCCCACGCCAACAACAAAACCAAGCGTCGTTTCCTGCCCAACCTGCAATACCGCCGGTTCTGGGTCGAAAGCGAGAACCGCTGGGTTCGTCTGCGTTTGTCCAATGCTGCGCTCCGCACCATCGACAAGAACGGCATCGAGTCCGTGCTGGCCGATCTGCGCGCCCGCGGCGAAGCCATCTAACCCCTATTCAAATCAGCAAGGAGTTGAGTCATGGCTAAAGGCGGACGCGAAAAGATCAAGCTGGAGTCCACTGCGGGCACCGGCCACTTCTACACCACCACCAAGAACAAGAAGACCATGCCCGAGAAGATGGAGATCAGCAAGTTCGATCCCAAGGCTCGCAAGCATGTGATGTACAAGGAAACCAAGCTGAAGTAAGCCGGTTTGCTGCAACAAAAAACCCGCACTCGTGCGGGTTTTTTGTTGCCTGCGCCCAGGCGGCCCGCAGGCCGCCCGTCACGTTGTCAGGCGTAGCTGCGCAGGCGCACCGAGAATTCCTGCAGCGACTGGATGCCGCTGTCTTCGGCGCGCTTGCACCAAGCCTGCAACTGCTCCAGCAGCTGCTCGCGGCTGGCGGTGGAACGCCCCCACAGCGCGGCCAGTTCCTGGCGCATGCGATAGACCGTTTGCAGACGCTCGCTCTTGCCCAGAAGACTGTCCAGTTCGGCCTTGTCGGCAGCGGCCAGCTCGGCCGGTTCCTTGTGCAGCCAGCGGCGGAAGCTGTCGAGATTCCAGTTCTGCGGCAGGTGCGCGCCCGCCTTCAGCTTGGCGATCTCGGCTGCACTGTCGGCACGGACGCTCTTCACGAAGCGCGTCATCACGTCGTAGCGGTGGGTGATGACGGCCTGCAGGGTGTCGAGGTCGCACAGCGGCTTGGCCGGCAGCCATTTCACCGTGGGCGCCACCTTGCGGACGGTGGCGAGACCGACATAGGACATGAGCTTGATGTAGAGCCAGCCGATGTCGAACTCGTACCACTTGTTCGACAACCGCGCCGACGTGCCGTAGGCATGATGGTTGTTGTGCAGTTCCTCGCCGCCGATGAGGATGCCCCACGGGGAGATGTTGGTGCTGGCATCCTCGCACGCGAAATTGCGGTAGCCCCAGTAGTGGCCGATGCCGTTGATGATGCCGGCGGCGGTGACGGGGATCCACGCCATCTGCACGGCCCAGATGGTCAGGCCGAGGGGGCCGAACAAGGCGAGGTTGATCGCCAGCATGAGGACGATGCCCTTGGCCGAATGACGGCTATAGAGATTGCGCTCCATCCAGTCGTCGGGCGTGCCGTGACCGTACTTCTCGAGCGTTTCCTGGTTCTTGGCTTCGGCGCGATAGAGTTCGGCCCCCTCCCAGAACACCTTCTTGATGCCCTTGGTCTGCGGGCTGTGCGGATCTTCCACGGTTTCGCACTTGGCGTGGTGCTTGCGATGGATGGCCACCCATTCCTTGGTGACCATGCCGGTGGTGAGCCACAGCCAGAAACGGAAGAAATGGCTGACGATGGGATGCAGGTCGACGGCGCGGTGCGCCTGCGAACGGTGCAGGAAGATGGTGACGGCGGCGATGGTGATGTGGGTCAGGCCCAGCGCGACCAGCACATAACCCCACCAGGGTAAATCTATCAAGCCTAATTGCATGGTTTTCGGTTCCTAAAAAAGGACAATTGCGTCTTGTAATATACGGACAAATCCCATAAAAATCAAGGATTATTCGCCGTCAGGTCGCTGTCGGCGCTACCAGGTGCACCACCCGCTGCGGGAAGGGAATCTCGATGCCGGCCGCCTTGAAACGCCGCCAGATCGCCCAGTTGATGTCGGAACGCAGATTGTTCTGTCCCTCGCTCGGGTCACGGATCCACACTGCCAATTCCAACACGATTCCATTATCGGCAAATTCTTTCAGAAATACCCTGGGAAGATTGTCAGGGTCATCGAAAATCACCCGCTTCTGGTCATGCGCCGCTTCCAGCATTAGCGCCTCGGCCTGCTCCAGATCGGTATCGTAGGCCACCTGGATCGGCAGCGCGACCCTCACGTTGGGCTTGGACAGCGAGTGGTTGACCACCGTCTGCGAGATCAGCATCTCGTTGGGCACGATGCTTTCGGTGCCGTCGAGCGAGCGCAGCAGGGTGTAGCGGGTGTTGATCTGGCTGACTTCGCCGTACTTGTTGTCGACCGTGATCAGGTCGCCGATGCGCACCGAACGGTCGAGCAGGATGATGAAGCCGGAGATGTAGTTGCTCGCCACCTTCTGCAGGCCGAAGCCGATGCCCACGCCGAGCGCGCCGCCGAACACCGACAGCACGGTGAGGTCGATGCCCACTGCCGGCAACGCCACCAGCACCGCCAGGATCAGCAGCACCGTGCGCGCCGCCTTGGAGAGCGCCATGCGCAGCGACAGGTTCATCTGCGTGACGCCCATCAGGCGGCGCTCGACCACACGCGCCAGCGTCAGCGCCACGATCACCGCCACCACGATCACTGCGGCCGCCTGGAACAGCAGCCATAGCGAGAAGCGATGGCTGCCCGACTGGAACGACAAGGCCTCCATGGCGCCGTGGATGCGCGGCAACAGGCCGGTGATGTGCAGCGCGAATGCGCCCCAGATCAGCCAGGCGGCACCGCGTTCCCACACTCTGAGCGATTCGCGCGGCTCGAACACGTAGCGCAGCGCATAGATCGCCAGGCGCACCCCCGCCAGCGACAGCAGCAACGGCACCGCCAGATTCAGCAGATGCGTGCTGGCGAGCCAGATATCCGCCAACTCGCGCCCGAGCACCAGCGCCAGCAGCATGACCAGCGGAAATCCCACCCGGCGGAGCCCTCCCCTGCCGGCCGTCCACAACATGTCAGGCCGGTCGAGATACGGCTTGGCCAGTCGCATCACGCCCCAGGCTGCTAGCGCACACAGCGCCAGCACACCCAGCTGCCACAGCAGGACAACGTCCTGGCTGTCGTCGATGAGACGCGTCAGGAGATTGTCGAATGGGATGGGCTTGGCCAAGTTCAGAAATTCAGCGTGAGCTGGGCGGAGAGGATGTCGACCTGGCTGTCGTATTCGCCGTTGAGCGTCGTGCCATTGTCTGCGCTCCGCAACCCCGGGTCGTTGACGAACAGGTGCGCATAGCCGAAGTCCAGCACACTCCGCTCGGACAACCGGTATTGGCCGCCCACGGCCACCCAGGTGCGGGCACCGTCGGGAATGCGGGGCGTGCGATACAGGTCCGACACCGGGGCTTCGTCATACGCGACACCACCGCGCAGGCTCCACTTTTCGCTCATGTGCCAGGTTGCGCCCAGCGAATAGCGCAGATTGTCGTCCCAGTTCTCGATAGTGGTCTTGTCGATGGTGCCCCTGATCGGCAGGTCGTCGAAATCGCTCCAGCCGGTCCAGCTCACATCCGCCAGCAGGTCCCATCGCGGGGACAGCTTGTGGAAAAGGCTCAGCGACGCGCTGTCCGGCAGGGTGACGTCCGCGGTCACCGGCCCATTGAGCGGGCCCACCACCGGCGCGGTCGTGCTGGACGTGCCTTCCAGGGTGTAGTCGACCTCGGAACGGTAGGACAGGCCCACGCGCGTGGCGGGCGTGACCTGCCACAAGGCGCCCAGGTTGTAGCCCCAGCCGTAATCGTCGCCCTTGATGGTGACCAGGGGTTGCCCCAGGATGGGAATCCGGTTGGTCAGCGTGGCCTCGATCCACTGGATGTTCAGGCCTGCGCCGAGCGACAGGGTATCGCTGACCTTGTAGGCGATGGACGGATTGATATTGATGGTTTTCAGTTCCGACTTGATGGCCTGATAACGGCCGATCCAGTCAGGATCGTATTCGGTCTTGAGGCCAAACGGGCTGTTGAGGCCGACGCCCAGATGCACGTCCGGCGTCAGGCGGAACGCAAAATATCCATTGGGAACGAGTGCCCAGCCCCCGGCGTCGCCGCCCTGCCCACCCCCGACAGCCGGGCTGACCGTTCCGGAAAACTCGGCCTGCGGCTTGATCAAATGCCCTGCCACGACCACCTGCCGGTCCGGTAACCGCGTCATGCCGGCGGGGTTGAAGAAGATCGTGCTCGCATCCTCGGCCACCGCAGCGGCACCAGCGTAAGCGTTGCCGAGGCCGCTGGCGTTCTGCTCGATCAGGGCAAAGCCTGCGCCATGCGCTAGCGGGACGCAACCGGCCAATGCCAGGCTTGCCGCCAGACGGTTGATGCGAAATGCCATGAAAGTTCTCCTGTGGATATTGGAATCGTCAGCGCGCGAAATCGGCGTACATTGCCTCGACCGCCGCGCGGTAGCGGTCGAGCACCTGGTTGCGTTTGACCTTCAGGGTCGGAGTGAGCAGGCCGTCGTCGATCGTCCACGGTCTGAGCTCGAGATGCAGGCGGCGAATCTGGGCATACCCCGGGAAATGCCTCAAATGTCGAGCCACGCGATGGGTGAGCGCCTTCATCACGCGCGGGTCGCGCAGCGACGCGGGGTGCCTGGGGTCGACGTTGAGGCTGGCGGCAAAAGCCTGCCAGTGTTCCTCGTTCAGCACGGTGAGCGCGGCAAGATAGGGCTTGCCCTCGCCGACCACCATCGCCTGCTCGAACAGCGGGTCGAGCAGGATGGCCGATTCCATGTCGGTGGGCGATACCTTCTCGCCGTTGTTCAACACGATGATGTCCTTGATGCGGCCTGTGATCGCAAAGTGGCCGTTGGCGTCGACGCGGGCCTTGTCGCCGCTGTGCAGCCAGCCGTCGGCATCGATCATCGCGCGCGTGGCCTCCTCGTCCTTCCAGTAGCCGCGCATCACGCAGCGGCTGCGCGTCAGCAGTTCATCGTTGTCGCCGATCCTCACCTCGACGCCGGGCAGCGGCTGGCCGATGCCGGCGGGCACGTTGGAATCCGGCCGGTTCACGCACACCACCGGGCTGGTTTCGGTCAACCCATAGCCCTGATAGATCGGCACACCGAGTCCGATGAATACCTGCGCAATCTCCGGCGAAAGCGCCGCGCCGCCGGAAATCGCCATTTTCAGCCGGCCGCCGAGTTTTTCGACGACACTGCCCGCCACCAGCTTTCGCAAGAGCGGCCACAACAGCTGCTCGGGCGTCCACGCGGCGCGCCCCTGACCGCGCTCGAAACGCCGCCAGCCGACCCGCACCGCCAGTTTGAACAGCAGCCGGGCGACCGTGCCTTTTTTCTCCAGGCTGTCCTGGATGCGGCCATAGACGCGTTCGTAGATGCGCGGCACCGAAACCAGGATGGTCGGGCGGATGTCCTGCAGGTCCTGCGCCAGCTGGGCAATCGAGCGCGCATACGCCACCTCGGCGCCAAGCAGCATCGGCAGGTAATAACCGCCGGTGCGTTCGAGCGTGTGCGATAGCGGCAGAAAGGAAAGAAACACTTCGTGCGGCCCGAAATTCGCGCACTGCGAGGCGTAGAACGCGTTCCACAGCATGTTCTCGTGCGTCAGCATCACGCCCTTGGGGCGCCCGGTGGTGCCCGAGGTGTAGACGATGCTCGCGAGCAGATCCGGTGAAAGACGGCGCTCGGGAACCGGCGTGCCGGACGCTGCCGCCAGCCAGTCGGCCGCCACCGCGAAGCGTGCGCTCCAGTCGGCCAGGCCGTTTTCCGGTGCGACCAGGCTGACGATGCGCTGCAGGGTGTGGGCCGTGCCGGCGATCTCGGCCAGCTTCTTCAGCTGGAACTTGCCCTCGACCAGCAGCAGCTTGGCCTCGGCATGATCGAGGATGTAAGCCGCGTTGTCGGGACGGTCGTCCAGATACAGCGGTACCGTCACCAGACCCAGACCGAGCGCGGCCTGATCGAAGATCACCCACTCGACGCTGTTCTTCAGCATCACCGCCACGCGGTCGCCGGGCACCAGCCCTTCCTTGACCAGGGCGGCCTGCCAGCGCGCCACCTCGGACGCGACCTGCGCCCAGGTGACACTCGCCCAGGTGTTGCGCGCCTCATCGAACTGGCGGTAAGCCACCTGCTCCGGCGTCGCCGCGACGCGTGCGCGGAACAAGCCGCACAGCGTGCCGAGCGTATCAGGATGAAGCGACGCTGCCGTCATGTCAGGTCATCGAGCCTACCGAAAAGAAAACGCCGTATAGATAGCCGCAAAGCCTGCGCGGGTCAATTGGCGTTCTTGACTAGGACGGCGGCAAAAAAGCCGTCCGTTCCATGTACGGCCGGCGACAGCTTGAGCATGGTGCCGGTATCGAGCGGAATCTTGTGCTGCGCCAGCAAGTCATTCACCGGCTGCAGGCTGAAGCCGCCTTCTGCCAGCAGCGCATCGACGATGGCCTCGTTTTCCTCCGGCAGCAGGCTGCAGGTCGCATACGCCAGGCGGCCACCAGGCTTCAGCAGCCTGGTCGCCGCGCGCAGGATGGCCGCCTGCTTCCGGGTCAATTCCGACACGCTCTCGGGCGACTGGCGGAATTTCAGATCGGGATTGCGGCGCAAGGTGCCCAAGCCCGAACACGGCGCGTCGACCAGCACGCGGTCGAGCTTGCCGGCGAGCCGCTTGACCCGCGTATCGGTCTCCGAGGCGATCAGTTGCGGCATCACGTTGGACAGGCCGGAGCGCGCCAAGCGCGGCTTCAGGTTAGCGAGCCGCTTCTCCGCCACGTCGAACGCATACAGCCGGCCGGTCGACGCCATCATCGCGCCGATGGCGAGCGTCTTGCCGCCGGCGCCGGCACAGAAATCGCACACCATCTCGCCGCGCCGCGCGCCCAGCAGCAGGGCGAGCAACTGGCTGCCCTCGTCCTGCACCTCGAGGCTGCCGTCGAGGAACAGCGGATGGCGGTTGATCGCGGGATGCTCCTTGAAGCGGATGCCCCATGGCGAATAGGGCGTCGGCTCGACCGCAAACCCCTCCTCGCGCAGCTGCGCGAGCACCGCATCGCGGTTCGCCTTGTGCGCATTCACCCGCACGTCGAGCGGCGCCGGCTGCTGCAGCGCGCGGCCGAGCGCAAGAATGTCGGCCTCGCTCATCGAAGGCTGCAGTTTCTCCACCACCCAATCCGGCAGTTCGGCCGCCACACCGAGCGGCAAATTGTCGGTGCCCGCCTCGCGGATGTGCTGGATGAGTTCGGGCTTGGCGAACTTTTCCAGCGTCGCGCCGCTCATGCCGCGCGCCTTGATCAGCCAGGCGATGATCAACGTGCGCGGGTTGGCCGCCGGCACCACCACGGACAGATAGCGGTAGCGCCGCAGCACGCCGAACACGGCTTCCGCCACGAAGGCGCGGTCGCGCGCCCCGAGCTTCTTGTGGTCGCGGAAAAACGCCGACAGCACGGCGTCGGCCGGACGTTTGAAATCCAGCACCAGGTCGAGCGCCTGGGTGGCGAGTTGCAACAGCGGCGGTGTGAGTTCCATCAGCGGGAAAAATTAATGACGGCGATATTCGCGCCCATCAGGGCTGGATATCGCCTTTCGGATTGTCTTCGTACGGGAAGCGGGTGTGGCCGTAACGAATCACCAGCACCGCGCACGCCAGCAACAGCATCGAGGCGGTTACGCCGAGCATGCGCCAGACGTCGAGGCTTTTCATGTCGAGCACCAGATAGCGCGCCAGCGCAACGATGGCGATATAGATGGGGAAGCGCACCGGCAACTGGCCGGAACGAAAGTACACGCCCACCATGGCGAGAATTTCCAGGTACAGGAACAGCAGCAGCAAATCGGCCAGCGTCACCGTGCCGGCAGCGACCATGGTCTTCACTTCGAACACGCCGGCGACCAGCGTGGCGAGCGTGATGACGACGAGGCCGAGGGCTTCGAGAACGCCCAGCAGGCTGAGCGCCCAGCGCGAGAGAAGACGGTCTTTGGCGGGGTTCATGGCGGTGTGTGGTCTGGATGTGGCAAGGATACCACCGGGTTCCACCCGCAAGGGGGAGGCCATGTCTGTAAGCTGCTAAAGCAGCAACAACCACGCTCAGCCCGAACGCGCGTGGACCAGCCACTCGCGCCAGATGGCGACCGACACTGCGAGCAGCACCGGACCGAGAAAGAGCCCGATGAGGCCGAAGGCGTTGAGCCCGCCGAGCACGCCGAGGAACACCAGCAGGAAGGGAATGCGTGTCGGCCCGCTGATGACGAGCGGACGAATCAGATTGTCGACCCAGCTCACCACCAGAGCGCCCCACAAAAACAGCCCGAGTGCAGCCTGGGTTTCGCCGTGCGCCAGCAGACCGAGTGCCAGCCCGATCCACACCACCGGACCGACGAAGGGAATCAGCGACACCAGCGCAGTGATCACGCCCCACAATACAGGGGCGGACACGCCCGCCACCCAGTAGCCCAGACCGGCGAGCACGCCCTGTGCCAGCGCGGTGAGCACGATCCCGAACACCACTGCGCGCACCGTCACGCCGACCGCCAGGATGTAGCCGCGCGCCGAGTCGCCCAGCCAGCGCGTGGCCACGCCGCGAAACTGCACCAGTACGCTGTCGCCGTGGCGGTACAGGAAGAACAGCGCGAACACTGCGAGACCGAACTTCGCCACGTTGCGACCGACGCCGCCCAACACCACTTTCAGGCTGGCGACGTCGGTCAGCCCCAGGGCGGCGACCTGCGCCCGCACCCAGGCCGGGTCGGCCTGCACCCGCCGATACTGCTCAGCAAGCCATTCGCCGCCCGGCCAGGCGAGTATGCCGGCCGGCAACGGCGGCAGGCCTTGGGTCGCCAGCTGCTTGAAGCTTGCCGACACCGCCGCCACATCCCCCGCCAAGGTGAACATCACCCACGCCAGCGGCAACAGCAGCGTTGCCGCCACCCCCAGCGTCATCAGCAACGCAGCCAGGCTGTCGCGCCCCGGCAGGCGCCGGCATAACCGCACATGCAGCGGCCAGGTGACGTAGGCGAGAATGCCCGCCCACGCGAGTGCGGCGAGGAAGGGCGACAGCACCCAGAAAGTGAGCCCGAATATGAAGAGCAGAAACGCGTACGCCGCGATGCGGCGCGCGAGAGGAGAATCGATGTTGACCGGCATGGATGACCCTCGCAGGGTTCAACTCCTGACCATGGCCGGCTTGCGGACGGCGCGCCGGCCCTGCGCCGCGCTCAGTGCGGGGGAGCGGATTTACGCGTCACCCAGAGGCTGGCGAACATGAAGGTGGCGATGATGAGGCCGACGATGCCGAGCGACAAGCCCACCGGGATCTTGTAGAAATCGACGACCAGCATCTTGGTGCCGACGAACACCAGCACCATCGCCAAACCGTATTTAAGCAGATGGAAACGCTCGGCCATGCCGGCCAGCATGAAGTACATCGCGCGCAGGCCGAGGATGGCGAAGATGTTCGAGGTGAACACGATGAAGGGGTCGGTGGTGATGGCGAAGATCGCCGGGATCGAGTCGACCGCGAAGATCAGGTCGGAGATCTCGATCATGATCAGCACCAGGAATAGCGGCGTGAACACCCGCACGCCGTTTTCCAGCACCCAGAACTTCTCGCCCCGGTAGTCCGGGGTCAGGCGCATGTGACGCTTGATCCAGCTGAGCAACGGGTTCTTCGCAAGGTCCGGCTCGGCCTCGGCGAACATCAGCATCTTGATGCCGGTGATGACGAGGAAGGCGCCGAACACGTAGAGAATCCAGTGGAACTCCTTCACCAGCCAGGCGCCTGCCAGGATCATCACCGCGCGCATCACGATCGCGCCGATCACACCGTAGATCAGCACGCGCCTCTGGAACTCCGCCGGCACGGCGAAGAAGCTGAATATCATCAGGAAGACGAAGATGTTGTCGACCGCGAGCGATTTCTCGATCAGGTAGCCGGTCAGGAACTCCATCGCCTTGACGTCGGCGACTTCGCTTCCGTAAGCCCCTTTCAGATACCACCACAGCCCGAGGTTGAACAGCATGGCGAGGGTGAACCACACGAACGACCATGCCGCAGCTTCCCTGAAGCCGACCTTGTGCGCCTTATTGCCGCCGACCAGGAACAGGTCGACGGCCAGCATCACCAGCACGAAGCCGACGAAGGCGGCCCACATCCAGGGTTCGCCGATATTCAGTGCGGTTTCCATGTTCATCCTCGGGCTGCAGGGACCTTACTGCACTGCGCGCAGCGCGGCGATGCGCTCTTCCAGCGGCGGGTGCGTCATGAACAGGCGCTTGAGGCCCGATGCGCCGCCGCCCGCGATGCCGAAGGCTGCCATCTTGTCGGGCAGCGGATGCGGATGCAGGCTTGCGAGGCGTTCCAGCGCAGCGATCATCGCGCCCTTGCCGGCCAGGCTGGCACCGCCACGGTCGGCGCGGAACTCGCGCTGGCGCGAGAACCACATGACGATGATCGAGGCGAGGATGCCGAGCACCAACTCCGCGACGATCATGGTGACGAAGAACGCCGGGCCGTGGCCCTCCTCGTTCTTGAACACCACGCGGTCGACCGTGTGGCCGATCACGCGCGACAGGAACATGACGAAGGTGTTGACCACGCCCTGAATCAGCGCCAGCGTCACCATGTCGCCGTTGGCGACGTGGGCAACCTCGTGGCCGATCACCGCTTCGGCTTCCTGCCGCGTCATGGTGTTCAGGAGACCGGACGACACCGCGACCAGCGCGTTGTTCTTGTTCATGCCGGTGGCGAAGGCGTTGACTTCGGGCGAATGGAATATGCCGACCTCGGGCATGCCGATGCCGGCGTCCGCCGCGTATTTCCTCACGGTCTCGACCAGCCAGAATTCGGTCGAGTTGGACGGTGTCTCAATCACCTGCACGCCCATCGACTTTTTCGCCATCCACTTCGAGATCGCCAGCGAGATCAGCGAGCCGCCAAAGCCCATGACCGCGGCGAAGATCAGCAGCGAGGTCAGGTTGAGGCCCTGCGCGGTGAGATAGGGTTCGACGCCGAGGATGCGCATGGTGACCGAAAGCACCAGCACAATGGCCAGGTTGGTGGCCAGGAACAGAACGATACGCTTCATGGAATTCTCCTTTAACGCTCAGGTCGTGGCAGGGCGAACTGCCCATTCACGGATACACAACAGAATATAGATGGAAAACCAACAATAAAATTCGATTTTTTTACTGCTATTGTTCGATTTTATCGAATCGAACGTGGGCCATGCTGAACTACAAGCACCTTCACTACTTCCGCACCGTCGCCAAGTCTGGCGCCATCAACCGCGCCGCCGAGAAGCTGCACCTGACGCCGCAGACGCTGTCGGGGCAGATCAGCGCCTTCGAGGAACGCCTCGGGGTGGCGCTGTTCCGCCGCAGCGGGCGCCGGCTCGAACTGACCGACGCCGGACGCACGGCGCTGACCTACGCCGACGAGATTTTCCACGTCGGCGCGGAACTGGAAGAAGCCCTGCAGAACCGCTCCGCCACGCGCGTGCATCCGTTCCGCGTCGGCATCGCCGATGTGGTGCCGAAAGCGATCGCCTACCAGCTGCTGGCGCCTGCGCTCACGCTCGACGAACCGGTCAAGCTGGTGTGCCGGGAAGACCGGCTGGAGCAGTTGGCCGCCGAGCTCTCGATCCACCGGCTCGACATGGTGCTGGCCGACCGTCCGCTGCCGTCCAGCATGGACATCAAGGGCTACAGCCACCCGCTGGGCGAATGCGGCATCGCCTTCCTGGCCGCGCGCACGGTCGCCAAGACGCTGGGGCCGGACTTCCCCGCCAATCTGGATGGCGCGCCGCTGTTGATCCCGGGCGAAGACAGCGCGCTGCGCGTGCCGCTGCTGCGCTGGCTGGAACGCCGAGGCATCCAACCCACCATCGTCGGCGAGTTCGACGACAGCGCGCTGATGAGCGCCTTCGGCCAGGCAGGCGCGGGGGTGTTTCCGGTCCCGCTGACGACGGTGCAGGAGGTGATGCGGCAGTACGACGTGGTCGAGCTGGGGCAGACGCTGGAGATACGCGAACGCTTCTTCGCCATTTCGGTGGAACGGCGGCTGAGCCACCCGGCAGTGGTGGCGGTGAGCGAGGCGGCGCGGCTCAGATTCCAGCCGCAGGCGACCGCCTGACCTCCGCCGCATCCAGCCAGCGCATCGTCTCGGCCGGTGCCATCACCTGGAAAAACGGCGCGCAGCGACGGCGCAGGCGGAGCAGCGCGCGGTCCTTGCTGACCAAGGCGTGCGCGCCGGATGCGGCCGCCAGTTCGAGAAATTTCTGGTCGTCCGGGTCGCTGCAGCGCGGCATGCGACTCCCCCCTGGCTTAGGCCCGGAGTGGATCGGAGCCCCCTTGTGCGGCAGGCCGGGGCCGGCATCGACCGGCACCCGCGAGGACAGCGATCGATAGCGCTCCAGCAACGCCGCCTGGCGCGCCGCGTCGAGGGCAAATTCGGGATAGGCCAGCACGCGCCGCCACTCGTCCAGCGTGTCGTCCGACACCATGCAGCGCAGATGGCCGCCTTCCAGTGCCCGACGCAATGGTCGCGCCGTCGCGTCGTCGAAGTGCAGCAAATCGAGCACGACGTTGGTGTCGAGTACGACCTTATTCAATATCGGTGTGCTCGGCGATGAACTCGCGCACCCAGTGTTCCGGCTTGGCGCTGGAAAAACGTCCGACGATCTCGCCCTTGACGAACAGCAGCACGGTCGGAAAGCCGCGCAGGCCGTAGCGCCCGGCAAGCTTCATGTTGGCGCCCTCATCGACCTCGACCTTGGCCATGTGGATCCGGCCGGCATGATGCGCGATGACGCGCTCGAGCACCGGGGTCAGCGCGCGGCAGGGCGGGCACCAGTCGGCCCAGAAATCGACCAGGATGGGCAGCGTGTGCGACGCCTCGATGACGTCGCGATCGAAGTGTTCCAGATGGGTGTCGAAAATGTGGCCCGGTGCGTGGGCGGCGTGCAGGTCGGTCATGGCGGTTCAACGCGAAAACAGTGCCGCCTATTTTGCCTCAATAGCGGGCGTTTCCAGTCCGATATAAATACTGCTTAACGCGACGTACGAATGAGGCTACCGTTACGCCATGGAAGAACGTTTCTATCGCGAGCAGGAAATCGCGCGGCTGCCGGATTTTCTTCCAGCAGCCACCTACAACCTTGCGCACACCCTGCTGGCGCGCGCAGGACAGTGCCTGTTCGTGCCGATCCGCAGCATGCAGTACATGGCAGTGCTGGACGCCGAGGAATTCATCTTCGTCGACAGCCAGAAGAGGGCCTGGGTCGAACTGGCATGGCAGCATTTCCGCCCGCAGACGCGCAGCTCCCTGGACGAGCGGGTGCCATTCGAAGTGGTGCATTACCTGCCGCAGGCGGCCGAAACCATGAAGCGCCTGCCCGGGGAATTCCAGCTGGCGCTGCAGTTGCTGGCCGGTCGGCAGAAGCCGGACACCCCGGCCAGCGTGCTGGATCTGCAGGCCAGGCTGCGCCCGGACCCGGACGGCCAGACGCACTGAATCGGCGAACCGCGGCGCACGGCCGCGCGTCTCACTCCTTCAGCTTCGAAATCCCCAGCGCGCGCAAGGTGAGATTCTCGTAGAAGGGGCCGATGTTGCCCTTCTTGATCTTGCGCAGGAAATATTTCTCGAACGCGATCTTGGCGAGGTGCACCCATTTGCCCTCGGAGAACCAGTTGACGTTGCGCGGCGGGATCTGCGGCAGCGCCACGAAGGCGATGCCGGTGTCGCCGAAGTCGGCCAGGCAGACCGCATTCCAGGTCGCTTTTTCGGTGGGCTCCTTGCCGTCCAGCAGCGCGCGGATGTTGTGCGCGGTGGCGGTCACCATCGATTCGATCATGTAGCCGGTCTTGGGCGTGCCGACCGGAACCGGGGTGGCCTCGACGGGCGGAATGGCGACGCACACACCGACCGAGAAGACGTTCTTGAACGTGGGATTGCGCTGGTAGGGATCGATCACGACGAAGCCGCGCGGATTGGTCAGCCCCTCGATGCCGAACACCGCATCCACGCCCTTGAAGGCAGGCAGCATCATCGAATACTTGAACGGCAGTTCGTGCACCTTCTTCTCGCTGCCGTCCTCGTTCACCTCGGTGACGAACATCTTGCCCGCCTCCACCTTGGTGACCTTGGCGTTGCAGATCCACTTGATGTGCTTGTCGCGGAAGGCCGATTCGATCATGCCCTTGGAATCGCCCACGCCGCCCAGGCCGAGATGTCCGATATAGGGTTCGGCGGTGACGAAGGTCATCGGCACGCGGTCGCGCAGTTTGCGGCGCCGCAGGTCGGTTTCCATGATCATGGCGAATTCGTAGGCAGGGCCGTAGCACGAGGCGCCCTGCACCGCGCCGACGACGATCGGCCCCGGGTCCTTCACGAAATTCTGCCAGTTGTCGTTGGACGTGACCGCATGGTCGACATGGCAGACCGACTGGGTGTGGCCGGCCGGGCCGAGGCCCTCGACCTCGTCGAATGCGAGTTTGGGGCCGGTGGCGATCACCAGGTAGTCGTAATCGACGCTGCGGCCGTCTTCCAGTTCGATCCGGTTCTCGGCGGGGTGCACGCGCTTCGCGGCCACCGGAATGAAATCGATATTCTTTTTCTTGAGGATGGGTTCGATCGGCAGCTCGATATCGCCGCGCTTGCGCCAGTTCACCGCCACCCAGGGGTTGGACGGCACGAAATGGAAATTCGGCGTATTCGAGACGACCGTGATGCGGTCCTCGGGCCTTGCGCTTTCGCGCATTTCAAACGCCATCGGCATGCCGCCGATCCCCGCCCCCAGAATCACGATATGTGCCACCGAAGTTTCCTTTGAGTATCTGTTTATCCTGTTTTTCTTTATACACCTATCGTGCGGAATCGTGAACCCAGTGCGCCCAGCAGATTCGCCAGCCACTTGCCGCCGCCGGTCCGGCCCGGGGAAGACAGGATCAGCACATCGTACCGGCCGCCCAGGTGGGCGTGACGCTCGCCGGCCACGACCAGATCGGGTTGCCAGTCCCGGACATGCCGCAGCATGCCCTGCCGCAAGGGGCCATAGACGGCATGGCAGCGCGCCTCGCCGGCGCCGATCCGCGCCGCCAGGAAATTCATGCGCCGCAGCGCCGCGTTCTCCAGTTCGCGTGCGTCGGCCCGCGAACTGCCGCCGGGGTAGCCGCCATCGAGCGCCCCGTCGGGCTCGATCAGGTGCAGGAAATCCAGTTCAGCCCGGTTCAGACGGGCCAGCATCAGCGCCTTCTCCGCCGTCGCGCCGTCCCTCTCGTCGAAATCGATCAACGCGAGAATGCGGCGGTAGGGGCGCAATTCAGGCATGGGATACCGTCATCCCCACGCTCGGCACGACGGATTGCGGCGCAAGCTGGCCCTGGCATTCGCGGAAGATGCGTGCCTGGCAGGTGCGGCACACCTCGGGATCGAGATGCTTGTATATCGCAGCAATCGCCTCGGTCTTGGAATCGAACAGGTTGGCTCCGCCGATCGCTTTCAGCGCGCCGCTCTCCGCCAGCTGCTCCTGCACCGTGTCCTTGATGCGGATGAAGTAGAGCCCGCCGCCCTGGCTGCGGCGCCGCTCGGCTTCCTCCGCCAGGTAATGCGCGCCGGCGAGATCGATGAAATTGATGCCGTGCGCGACGATGGCCACATGCTTCTGGCCCGGTGCATCCTGATCCTGCCCCGCCAGCGATTCGCGGATGTGCGAGGTGGCGCCGAAGAACAGCGAGCCGTCGATGCGCACGAAGCGCAGCTGCGGGCATTGCGAAACATGCCCCGCATCCATGAATTTGCGCTTGGGGTTGTGCGGATTCGGCACGCGGATGCGCACCTGCGGCTTCGAAGTGCGCGACAGGTAGATGGCCAGCGACAGCAGCACGCCGATGATGATGGCCTCCTCCAGCGTCAGGAACAGCGTGGCGGCGAAGGTGGCGGCCATGATGGCCGTTTCCTGCCGGCTGGTCTTGATGGTGTGGAAGATCTCGTCGAAGTCGATCAGCCCCCAGGCCACCAGGAAAAGGATGCCGGCCATGGCTGCGTTCGGCAGGTATTGCGCCCAGGGCGCGACGAACAGCACCAGAATCAGCAGGAAGACGCCCGCCAGCATCGCGGCCAGCGGCGTCTTCGCGCCGGCAGCGTAGTTGACGCCGCTGCGGTTGAAGGAGCCGGTGGCCACGTAGCCGGAGAAGAACGCACCGGCGATGTTGGACATGCCCTGGCCGACGAATTCCTGGTTGCCGTCGACGTGCTGGCCGGAGCGCGCAGCAAGCGCACGGGCGATCGACACCGCCTCGGTCAGCGCCAGCAGGGTGACGGCGATCACACCGGAGGCGACCGCGCGGATGCTCTCCGCGTCGAAGCTCGGCGCCGACAGCGGCGGCAGGCTGGCGGGCAGCGCGCCGACGGTGGGCAGCTCGACGCCGAGCCAGACGGCCAGTGCGTTACCGAACAGCGCGCCCCCCAGCATGGCGACGATCATGTAGGGCAGTTTCGGCAGCCAGCGCTTGACCGCGATGCCGAGCAGCAGGGTGAACAGTCCGGTCGCGGCGATCGCCATCTCGATTTCGTTGACGTGCGTGAACACGTGGCTCCAGGTATCCGCAAACGAGGCGCCGCGCGGAATCGCCTGGCCGGTGAAATGCTTGACCTGGTTGGTGGCGATGAGGATGGCCGCCCCAGCCGTGAAGCCGGTCACCACCGAATGGGAAATGAAGTTCACCAGCGTGCCCAGCTTGGCCAGGCCCATGACGATCTGGATGATGCCGACCATGAAGGTGAGCGTGAGCGCGAGGCTCACATACTGCGCGCTACCCGGCTCGGCGTGCGGCGACAGCACCGAGAACAGCACGATCGACGCCGCCGTGGTGGGGCCGGACACCAGATGCCAGCTGGAGCCGAACAGCGCGGCGATGATGGCCGGGATCATGCCGGCATAGAGACCATACTCGGGCGGCATGCCGGCGATGGTGGCGAAGGCCACCCCCTGCGGCAGCGCGACCAAGGCGCCGGTAAGGCCCGCCATCAGGTCGGCGCGCGTCGTATCGCGGTTGACGCGCGGCCACCAGCCGAGGAAGGAGGTAAAAGGTTTGAGCCAGGCAGGCAGGGTATGCGGCGCGGGGAGGGACATGGCGGTCAAACGGGTTGTAACAAACCCGTCAGATATAGCCCAGACCGCGTGACCTCAGCGTCAACTCCAGGTCAAGAAAGCGTCAATACCCACCGAACCGCAGTTCGGCGCGCGTTCCCTGCCCTTCCTCGCTCTCCAGCGCGATCGACCAGCCATAGCGGTCGCAGATCTTCTTCACCAGCGACAGCCCGATGCCCGCGCCCGCGCTGTGCGCCCCCTTGTAGAGGCGCTGGAACACCTTGTCGAGCGCGCCGCGCGGGATGCCCAGGCCGGTATCGACGACGCTCAGCGTGTTTTCGTCGAGGCGGATGCGCACACTGCCGCGTTCGGTGTAGGTAAAGCTGTTGCGCACCAGGTTGGCGATCACGATGGCCAGCAGGTTGGCGTCGGCGGCAACTCGCGGCCGCGCGTGGAATTCCAGGCTGACGTCGACCGGGCGCGTCCCCAGCAGGTGGTGGTGCTTGTCGACCGTCTCCTCGATCAGCGCGGCCAGGTCGACCGGTTCGCGCCGCTCGTCGTCGCGCTCGCGCGCCATCGCCAGGAGCGCAGTGGACAGATCCGCCATGTCGGCGGCGCCGCGCTCGATGCGCTCGAGACGCTGGCGATCCTTGTCCGGCCGCGTCGCGTCGGCCAGCAGGACTTCGGCCGCGCCACGGATCACCGCGATCGGCGTACGCAATTCGTGCGACACGTCGGCCGTGAAGGCGCGCTCGCGGTCGATGAAATCCGCCAGGCGGTCGAGCGTCTGCTCGAAGGTGTGGGCGAGTTCGCCCACCTCGTCGTGCGGAAAATCCTCGGCGAGCCGCTCCGGATGGGAATCCGGCCGCACGTCGCGCACCCGGCGTGCCAGCTCCTTCACCGGCTCGATCACGCGTTCGGCCAGCCACAGCGCCAGGCCGCCCGACAGCAGCGTCATCAGTACGACGAAGCCGGCCAGATAGAGGATCAGGTAGGTCTGCTTCTGGCGGAACAGGGTCTCGTTGTAGAGCAGGAAATAGCGGCTGCCTGCACGGTCCGCAATCGCCACGCGGTAGTAGATCTCGCCCAGCCTGATCTCGTGCAGCCCCGGCGGCCACGTGGCAATGCGTTCGGGCGGCACCGGCTCGCCCAGGCGGGCCGGCAGCACGTAGCCCAGCAGGGTGGCAGTAGCGGGCGGCTGCGATTGCGGGTTGCGGCTGCGGCGCGACAGGTAGTCCTGGATTTCCGCATTCAGCGTTTCGTCGATCAGGCGCTCGCCCGCGTCGCGCACCGCGGCGTACAGGCCGATGGCCGCGACCAGGCTGATCACCCCGCCGATCGCCGCAAACGCCGTGGCGACGCGGAAGCGCAGGCTGCGGCTAAAGCGCATCGGGGGCCATCATGCGGTAGCCGACGCCACGCAGGGTATGGATCAAGGCGGGCTCATCGGGGGCGTCCACCGCGGCACGCACGGTGTGCATGTGCGAGCGCAGCGCGTCGGAATCGGGCGGCGCATCGCCCCACACCACGCGCTCCAGTTCTTCCCGCCGCACCACCCGCGGCGCGGCGCGCATCAAGGTCTCCAGCAGTTTGAGCGGGATCGGCGGCAGGCTGATCGCCCGCGCGCCGCGGCGCACCCGCAGCAGCGCCGGATCGAATTCGAGATCGCCCACCTGCAGCACCGAAGGCGTCACCGCGCTGCTCGAACGCCGTACCAGCGCCTTCAGGCGCGCTTCCAGTTCGCGCAGGGCGAAGGGCTTGAGTACGTAGTCGTCGGCGCCGCATTCGAGGCCGGCCACCCGGTCGTCCAGCGCGTCGCGCGCGGTGAGCATGAGCACGGGGGTGGTACGCCGGGCCTCTTCGCGGAATTTCCGGCACAGGGTCAGCCCGTCCATGCCGGGCAGCACGATGTCGAGGACGATGGCGTCGAAATCCCGGGTGACGGCCAGGTGCAGGCCGGTGAGGCCGTCGCCCGCCACGTCGACGACATGGCCCTTGGCCTCGAGGAAATCGCAGACGTTGGCGGCGAGGTCGGGGTTGTCCTCGATGACGAGGATATGCAGGGGGGTGGCGGTTCCCATTCGGCGAGCACGCGATTTGTCACGGAAAAGTCAGTTTATGCCTCCGAATGTTAAAATATCGTCAAAATTCAATGCCCGCCCACGGGCGCTGTTTTTTCACCGCAGGTCTCTTCAAAAAATCAATCGGGAGTTGAAATGGCTGCAAGTCAAGCCAGTTTAGGCAAGGCGCTGCTCTGGGGCGCCATCACCGCAGGATTGTATTGGTTCCTGTTTCAATACTCAGAAGTCTTCGAACGACTCGCGCACACCACGCTGGACGCCTGCGCGGTTGCGGACGGCGCCGGCACCGCGTACTACAACAAGGCCACCCCCGAGCTGTGCGCTGCGGAGAGCGGCGCCTTCATCGAGGGCAACTGGTGGTACGTGTTCGCCCCCATCGGCCTGGCTTTCGCCCTGTCCTACACGCACGGCCTGTTCACCGGCCTGTTCTGGGACGTGATCGGCCTCAAGGCAAAAAAATAAGGAAACCGGGAACCCCTCATGGAACTGATCAACTTTATTGAAATTACGCCGCTGACCGCGATCCTGCTGATCCTGGTCGGCTTCGTCGGCGGCATGGTGTCCGGCTTCATCGGTTCGGGCGGCGCCTTCGTGCTGACCCCGGCGATGATGACCCTGGGCGCGCCCGGCATCGTCGCGGTGGCCTCCAACATCTGCCACAAGTTTCCCAAGGCGCTGGTCGGCGCGGTCAAGCGCAACAAGTACGGCCAGGTCGACGTCAAGCTGGGCCTGATCCTCGGCCTGTTCGCCGAAGCCGGCGTGCTGTTCGGCAAGCACGTGATGACCCACATCAAGAACACTTTCGGCGCGGTCGGCACCGACCTCTACGTGTCGGCGATGTTCGTCGTCACCCTGGCCATCGTCGGCGGCTTCGTGCTGAAGGACTACAAGAAGCTGAAGGCGCTGGACGAGGCCGGCGACGGCAGCGAGCAGGCGACACCGATCACCCGGCTGGCGCGCTGGGTGCAGTCGGTGAACATCCCCGGCACCATGATCTACTCCAAGGGCGCGCAGGCCCGGATCTCGATCCTGTTCCTGGTGCCGATCGGCTTCGCCACCGGCTTCCTCGCCTCGGCGATCGCGGTGGGTGGCTTCATCGGCGTGCCAGCGATGATCTACATCCTCGGCCTGCCGGCGATCATGGCCTCGGCCACCGAACTCGTCATCGCCTTCATCATGGGCCTCGGCGGCACCATCTTCTACGGCCTCGAAGGCGTGGTCGACATCCGCCTGGCGATGCTGATCCTGCTGGGCTCGCTGTTCGGCATCCAGGTCGGCGCCATCGGCACCACCTACGTGAAGGACTACCAGGTCAAGTTCACCATGGCGGTGATCATGCTGACCGTGCTGTTCTCGCGCTTCTTCTACATCCCCGGCTACCTCGGCAAGCTCGGCATGATCGAGCCGCTGCCGGAGTCGACCGTGCAGATCCTCAAGTGGGTGGGCGACGGCGTGCTGGCGCTGGCGCTGATCGTCGGTGCCTGGACCGTGCTGTCGGCGCTGTACAAGGGCATCCACGAACACAGGAAGCAGCACGCGGCGCACACCGACCAGGTCGGCGTTGCCGAGTAAGCGGCACGCCCGGCAACGGCTGGGCGCAGTGGTATCATCCAAGAGCCGGGCGATCCCCGGCTCTTTGTCCCTCTGCAGCTGACCGAGACACCATCATGATCCGCAGAAATCCTTCCGGGCATCTGCCCGTCGTGCACGACACCGCCTTCGTCGATCCCACCGCCATTCTGTGCGGCAAGGTCATCGTCGAGGAAAACGTCTTCATCGGCCCCTACGCCGTGATCCGCGCCGACGAAGTCGACGAGGACGGCGAGATGGAGCCGATCGTCATCGGCGCCAACTCCAACATCCAGGACGGCGTGGTCATCCACTGCAAGGCCGGCGGCGGCGTCAACATCGGCAAAGGCACGTCGATCGCGCACCGTTCGATCGTGCACGGCCCCTGCACCGTCGGTGACGACGTCTTCGTCGGTTTCAACTCGGTGCTGTTCAACTGCGTGGTCGGCAGCCATTCGGTGATCCGCCACAACTCGGTGGTCGAAGGCTGCGAAGTGCCGCACAGTTTCTACATCCCGTCGACGGCCAACATCAAGTCGGCCAAGGACCTGGACACCATCGAACGCGTAACGCCCGACGTCGCGAGCTTCTCGGAAAGCGTGATCCAGGCCAACAAGGAACTGGTCAAGGGCTACAAGCGCATCCGCAACGAGTTCTAGGGATCTGACTTGATCGCCGCACTGGAATCCTGGCGAGCCGGGCTGTTCCACCGGCGCCATCTCATGCGCAACGTCGGCGCCGGTCTGGTCGTCGGCGTGGTGGCCTTGCCGCTGGCCATGGCCTTCGCGATCGCCAGTGGCGCGCGCCCGGAACAGGGCATCTACACCGGCATCGTCGCCGGCCTCCTGGCCGCATTGTTCGGCAGCTCACGCGTGTCCATCAGCGGGCCAACCGGCGCCTTCATCGTGATCCTGGCCGGCATCACCGCGAAATACGGCATCGACGGCCTGCAGATCGCCACGCTGATGGCGGGGCTGATCCTGCTGGGCATGGGGCTGGTGAAGCTCGGCGGCATCATCCGCTTCATTCCCACCCCGGTCATCACCGGCTTCACCGCCGGCATCGCAGTCATCATCTTCGTTGGGCAATGGAAGGATTTCTTCGGCTTGGCGCCGGCCGCCTCCGGCCCCCACTTCCACGAAAAACTGGCGATGCTGGCCGAGGCGTTGCCCGGCCTGCACCTGCCGACCACCCTGCTCGCCGTCGGCGCACTCGCCATCGTCGTGCTGATGCCGCGCGTGTTGCGGCGCATCCCCAGTCCGCTCATCGCCATGCTCGCCGTCACCCTGGCGCAGGCGTACTTCCAGTTCGACGGCGTCGCCACCATCGGCAGCGCGTTCGGCGGCATTCCCGCGGGCCTGCCCGAGCTGCACCTGCCGCAGGTCAGCTTCGCGCGCGTGCTGGAACTGCTCGGCCCCGCCTTCACCATCGCCATGCTCGGCGCGATCGAATCGCTGCTGTGCGCAGTGGTCGCCGACGGCATGATCGGCACCCGCCACGACCCCAACCAGGAACTGGTCGGCCAGGGCATCGCCAACCTCGCCGCACCGATCTTCGGCGGCTTCGCCGCCACCGGCGCGATCGCGCGCACCGCCACCAACATCCGCAACGGCGGCGACAGCCCGCTCGCCGGCATCGTGCATGCGCTGACGCTGCTTGCCGTGATCGTCGCGCTGGCGCCGCTGGCGGCGCACATCCCGCTCGCCGCGCTGGCCGCGATCCTGTTCGTGGTGGCGTGGAACATGAGCGAGGCGCGCCACTTCATCGACCTCTTGCGCCACGCTCCTGTCAACGACAAGGTGCTGCTGCTCATCACCTTCCTGCTGACGGTGTTCGCCGACCTCGTGATCGCTGTCAACGTCGGCGTGCTGCTCGCCGCGCTCCTGTTCATGAAGCGCATGAGCGAGACGGTGACGATCGAGGGCGAAAGCGACACCAGCCTCGCCAGCGTGTGCCCGGTAGGGGTGCCGAAAGGGGTACAGATCTATTCCATCGACGGCCCGCTGTTCTTCGGCGCCGCCGCGACCTTCGAGCGCACGCTCGCCGGTCTGCACGACGACACGCGGGTGCTGGTGTTGAGGCTGGGTCAGGTACCGATGGTCGATGCCACCGCGATGCAGGCGCTGGCGGACATGACGCGTCACTTCCAGCAGCGCGGGGTGAAGGTGATGCTGTGCGAGGCGAACGCACGCATCAACGAGAAGCTAACGAACTTCGGGCTGCTCGAACGCGTGGGTCAGGCCGACGCACGCATCGGCCTGCTCGACGTGCTGGCAAGGCTGCCGACCGAGCCGGCGCCGGCGGCCTGAGCGCGGTCTTACTCGTCGTCGCCCAGCTCAGGGTCCCAGCCCCGGGCGCGGGCGTCCGCCATGGCCTTGGCGTAGATTTCCGCGTGCCGCTGTTGCAGCTCAGGCGGCAGGCGGCTGGGCAGGTTGTCGTACTTGTCCCATTCCGCGCTGGTCTTGTCCATCAGCATCTGCATGCGCCCCAAGTCCCAACCCGCACAGTCCTCGGTGTCGGGGATGAAGCCGAACACCCGGCCGTCCAGCACGATGCGTCCGAGCTGGGTGATGCCGTGGTGATCCTTGTTGAGACCGACGTAAATATTGTTCATACGGGGATTCTAGCGGGTTAATCCAGCATACAGCATCGGCAGCTTCTCGGGCAGCCGCTGCACGTGGTCGACGACCATGAAGTTCTTCTGGCCGAAGATGCGCGACACGTAGTTGTCGGCGCGCGGGTCGAGACTCATGCAGTAGGTGGTGACGCCGTTGCGGGCGACTTCCTCGACCGCCTTCTTGGTGTCGTAGCGCAGGTACTGCGGGTCGCGCACGTCGATGTCGGCCGGCTCGCCGTCGGTGATGACGATCAGCAGCTTCTTCGCCGAACGCTGCAATTTCAAATGATGGCCGGCATGGCGTATCGCCGCGCCCATGCGGGTCGACAGCTGGCCGGTCATGCCGGCGAGCTTGGCCTTCGGCACTTCGTCCCAGTGCTGGTCGAAGTCCTTGAAACGGTAGTACTCGACGTCGTGGCGGCCGTCCGAACAGAAGCCGTGGATCGCGAACGGGTCGCCCACCTTATTGATCGCGTCGGCCAGCAGCACGCAGGCCTGGCGCGTGAGATCGAGCACCGAGTACTCCTGGTCCTGCACCGTCTCGTTGGTCGACTCGGACAGGTCGAGCAGCACCAGGATCGAGAAGTCGCGCGTCTTGCGCACGCTCCGCATCATGATGCGCGGGTCGGGCTGGTTGCCGAGACGGATGTCGGTGAAGCTCTGGATCGCCGCGTTGATGTCGATCTCGTCGCCGTCCTCCAGCTTGCGGATGCGCTGCACGCCCTGCGGCTGCATCGCGTCGAGCAGGAATTTCATGCGGTGGATCTCGCGCTTGTACTGCGCGGTGATGGCGTCGATCACCTCGAGCTCGCCGGACTTCGGACGCTTTTCCAGCACGGTCGCCCAGGCCGGTCGCTCGAGCTGGATCTGGTAGTCCCACTCGGAATAGTGGAAGGGTTCGGACATCGGCTCCTTCCCTTCCAGTTCGTTGAAGGACTTGCCGTTGCTCTCGTCGCCGATGTTCTCGTAGGGGAAAAGCTCGGTGCCGAGCACCCAGATTTCCTCGGCGTCGTCGCCTGCAGTCTCGACGTCGATCTCGTTGATCATCTCCATCACGCTCACGTGCTTGCGAATCTGCTTGACGGATTCGTAGCCGGCGCTCGCCGCCTTGTCGAAATCGAATTCCTCGAATTCCCAGAAGTAGCGGTTGTCGTCGCGGTAGGGCGCAGTCAGGATGTCGGTACGCGCGTTGAACGGGATCTTCTTCTGCGTCAGGCTGTGCGCCAGCTGCACGCCGATTTCCCACGATGTCTGGTTCGTGTCGAGCCGGTCCTGCGCCGTGGCGAATAGCGCACGGCCCTCGGCGACCCACGCATCATCGTCCTGGTAGTTCTCGTCGAGCAGGGCGCGCGCCAGGCGGTTGAGATAGTCACCCAACGTGGCGCTCATCGCCGGCGTGGCTGTGTGCAGCTTGCACCACAACTGCTTGAGCCCCGGAAAACGGCGGATCGCGAGGGCTTCCACCCGCGCATCCTCGATGACCGAGATCACCGCCATCTGCATCGGGTTCAGCGCCTCGGCGGAAATCGGCACTTTGGTTTCGACGATGTGCGCGGCGCAGTGCGCTGCGGTGGCGCGATAGAGCTCGATACCGGGCACCGTCTCCTGCCCTTCGACCGTCCAGTCGTCGTAGGCGTCCGGCAGGTGCAAGAGGTAGTCGGCGATGTAGGGGCGGTAACCTTCGCGCGCCTCGAAGTCACCCGAGGTCGGACGCATGAAGAAATCGCGCGCCCACAACGCACGCAGATACATGTTGATGCGACGCTGCACGTCCACCAGCAGCGTGCCCTTGCGCTCCTTCTGCAGCATCGCGAGCGACTCCTTCGACTCCAGGCCGAAGTACTTGATCTGCTCTTCGTAGTTGGTACGGTGCGCGTGCGCGCCCCACAGCGCCCAGCGCCGCAGGCCGCCCAGGGTCAGGTGCTGGAACAGCACTTCCAGCTTGTCGAGCATCGGCCGCACGCCGCGCGGCGCCTGCGCGAGCAGGGTGTTGATGAACTGCAGGTACTTGAGGAAGAGCTCCGCGTCACCAAGGCGGTTGGCGGCGGTCGGCGCGCTGGCGAGCAGGAGCTCGATCACCGCCCCCGAGGTCTTCGAGGCCAGCATCAGCGATGCGGTGGCCAGGTCGGCCACCACGTCCTCGCCGACCTCCTTGGCCACCTGCGGCGCCTGCTCGATCCAGGTTTCGACCAGGGTGTCGCCGCGCCCCAGGCCGCGGATGGCCGACACCCCCTTCAGATAGTTGTCGAGCCCGCGCGGCGAAAACACCTTGGTCGCCTCGTGCCAGTTGGCCTCTAGGGCTTCCCGGCTGTGCGGCGACAGGTCTTCCAGCAGGTCGGCGTAGTCTTCGAGTTTGATGCTCATTTTTCAGGGCCCAGGATTCAGGGGCCAGGGATCAGGGTTGGAGCGGCCTGCGGCCGCGCCGCAATGATTCAAGGATCGCGGGCTTTGCCCGTACCTTCCCTGATCCCTGAATCCTGATCCCTGATCCCTAACCAAATCAGAAGAACGTCGACACCGCCGCGTCCAGCGCGTCGCGCATGTCGGGATCGTCGGTGATCGGGCGCACCAGCGCGACCCGGCAGGCGGCCTGCGGGTTGACGCCCTTGGCGATCAGCGAGCCTGCGTAGATCAGCATGCGGGTCGACAGGCCTTCGTCGAGGCCGTGGCCCTTGAGGTTGCGGCTGCGTTCGGCGATCGATACCAGCTTGCCGGCGATGTCGGCGTTGACGCCCGATTCGTGGGCGACGATCTCGGTTTCGATGGCGTGCTCGGGATAGGTGAAGTCGAGGCCCCCGAAACGCTGCTTGGTCGATTGCTTCAGATCCTTCATGAGCGATTGGTAGCCGGGGTTGTACGAAATCACAATCTGGAAATCGGGGTGGGCATGCACCAGCTCGCCCTTCTTTTCCAGCGGCAGCACGCGACGGTTGTCGGTCAGCGGGTGGATCACCACGGTGGTGTCCTGGCGCGCCTCCACCACTTCGTCGAGGTAGCAGATCGCGCCGTGGCGCGCGGCGATGGCGAGCGGGCCGTCCTGCCACTCGGTGCCGGAGGCGGACAGCAGGAAACGGCCGACCAGGTCCGACGCGGTCATGTCTTCGTTACACGCGACGGTGATCAACGGCTTGCCGAGTTTGTACGCCATGTATTCGACGAAGCGCGTCTTGCCGCAGCCGGTGGGTCCCTTGAGCATCATCGGCATGCGCACGGAATAGGCGGCTTCGTACAGCTCGACCTCGTCGGCGACGGGACGGTAATAGGGTTCCTGGGTGATGCGGTACTGATCGACGATGTTGCTCATGGAGGCTCCTTCAAAATGGGGCTTATTTGTCCGCGAATGACGCGTTTTCCGGCGCACGCACCATTCGCGGGCAAACAAAAAGCCCCCGCGCCCTACGGGCGACGGGGGCTGTTACGGTCTCCCGTCGCGACTTAAACGGTCTTGCCGCGATAGATCACCATCGATGCGCCTTGGCTCTGCGAGAAGTTGTCGTAGCCAATCAGACGGACGTGGTTGTTGGGGTTGGCCTTGTGGCAGGCGTCGGCTTCGGCCAGCACGCGGTCCACATCGGTTTCGCCGAACATCGGCAGCTTCCACATGTACCAGTAGGAGTCCATCATGTGCTCAGGCTCGATGTGCTCGATCGCCGGGTTCCAGCCCTTCTTCACCAGATACTCGACCTGCTTCTTGATGCTGTCCTTGTCCATCGCGGGCAGGTAGGAGAAGGTCTCGAACTTGCGGCTGGCGGGGTCGCTCAGACGGCTTTTGTAATCCATCACTTCAGACATTTCATTTCCTTTCGATTGATGAGGGGTCAGGGGTCGGGATTCAGGATTCAGGGGCGGTGCGGCTACGCCGCGCGCTTTGTCCCTGAATCCTGATCCCTCAATCCTGAGTCCTGCTTACTTGTGCGCGACGTCCAGCTTGTCCACGGTGTCGAACTCGAACTTGATCTCTTTCCACGTTTCCATGGCGATCTTCAGTTCCGGCGAGTTCTTGGCCGCGTCGGTCAGGATGGCCTTGCCTTCCTTCTCGACCTGGACACCCTTGTTGCGGGCTTCCACACAGGCTTCCAGCGCGACGCGGTTGGCGGCGGCGCCGGCGGCGTTGCCCCAGGGGTGGCCGAGCGTACCGCCACCGAACTGCAGCACGGAGTCGTCACCGAAGATGGTGACCAGCGCGGGCATGTGCCACACGTGGATACCGCCGGAGGCAACCGGCATCACGCCAGGCATGGAGCCGAAGTCCTGGTCGAAGAAGATGCCGCGGCTGCGGTCTTCCTTGATGAAGCTGTCGCGCATGATGTCGATCCAGCCCAGGGTCGCTTCGCGGTCGCCTTCCAGCTTGCCGACGACGGTGCCGGAGTGCAGGTGGTCACCACCCGACAGGCGCAGCACCTTGGTCAGCACGCGGAAGTGGATGCCGTGGTGCGGGTTGCGGTCGAGCACGGCGTGCATGGCGCGGTGGATGTGCAGCAGCATGCCGTTGTTGCGGCACCAGTTGGCCAGGCCCGTGTTGGCGGTCAGGCCACCGGTCAGGTAGTCGTGCATGATGATCGGTGCGCCGATTTCCTTGGCGAATTCGGCACGCTTGTACATCTCTTCCGGAGTCGGCGCGGTCACGTTCAGGTAGTGCCCCTTGCGCTCGCCGGTCTCGCGGATCGCCTTCTCGGTCGCTTCCTGCACGAAGGCGAAACGATCGCGCCAACGCATGAACGGCTGGCTGTTGACGTTCTCGTCGTCCTTGGTGAAGTCGAGACCGCCGCGCAGGCACTCGTACACGGCGCGGCCGTAGTTCTTGGCGGACAGACCCAGCTTCGGCTTGATGGTGCAGCCCAGCAGCGGACGGCCGTACTTGTTCATCTTGTCGCGCTCGACCTGAATGCCCTGGGGCGGGCCGCCGCAGGTCTTCACGTAGGCGATCGGGAAGCGCACGTCTTCCAGACGCAGGGCGCGCAGGGCCTTGAAGCCGAACACGTTGCCGACCAGCGAGGTCAGCACGTTGACCATCGAGCCTTCTTCGAACAGGTCGATCGGGTAGGCCACGAAGGCGTAGAAACAGGTGTCGTCGCCGGGCACGTCTTCGATGCGGTAGGCGCGGCCCTTGTAGTAGTCGAGGTCGGTCAGCAGGTCGGTCCACACGGTGGTCCAGGTGCCGGTCGACGATTCGGCGGCCACCGCGGCGGCCACTTCTTCGCGATCCACGCCCGGTTGCGGGGTGATCTTGAAGCACGCGAGGATGTCGGTATCCAGCGGTGTGTATTCGGGCATCCAGTAAGTCTGCCGGTATTCCTTCACACCGGCGTTATAGGTTTTGACAGCCATAGTTTTCTCCTGCGATAGGGGATTCGGGTTTCCGTGCAACGCCCCAGCGGCCTGACACGATGGAACGCATCATGCAGGAGAAAAATCATCAACAACAGTCGATTTTTTCTATTTCATGGATAGACTATTATCTATGAATAGATCGAGACAATCATCATAACGCCATGCGCAGCCACACAACATTTCGCCAGCTGGAAATTTTCGAGGCCATCGCCCGTCTCGGCAGTTTCACCCGCGCCTCCGAGGAGCTCTACCTCACCCAGCCCACCGTCTCGATGCAGATGAAGAAGCTCAGCGAAACCGTGGGCGCCCCGCTGATCGAGCAGGTCGGCAAGAAGATCCACCTCACCCCCGACGGCCAGCACCTCGCCCAGGCCACCCGTGAAATCTTCGCCATCCTCGACCACTTCACCATGTCCGTCGCCGAGCGCCGCGGCCTCAAGCAGGGCAAGCTCAGCCTGATGGCGATCACCACCGCCTCCTACTTTGCGCCGCGCCTCCTGGGCGAATTCGCCAAACTCTACCCCGGCATCGACGTCTCGCTGCGCGTCACCAACAAGGAACAGGTGCTCGCCAGCATCGCCGACAAACAGGACGATCTCTACTTCCTCGGCGCCCCGCCGGTCGAGATCGACGTGATCGCCATGCCCATCATGGACAACCCCATCGTCGTCCTCGCCGCCCCCGACCATCCGCTCGCGCGCCAGAAGAAGATCCCGCTCGAGCGCATCGCCCAGGAGCCCTGGCTGATGCGGGAAAGAGGTTCCGGCACGCGCAACGCCATCGAGCGCCGCTTCGCCGAAAAGGGCATCGCCGTCAACACGCGCCTGGAATTGGGCAGCAACGAAGCGATCAAGCAGGCCATCCTCGCCGGCCTCGGCATCTCCGCCCTCTCGCTGCACACCCTCGCACTCAACGCGCCCGGCCAGTTCGCCGTGCTCGACGTCGAGGACTTCCCGATCCAGCGGCACTGGTACGCGGTGTATCCGGCGGGACGGCAGCTGTCGGTGGTGGCGCGGGCGTTTCTGGATTATCTGCTGGGGCGGGGAGAGGCCGCGCCTCCTGCGGGCGGCAAGAAAAAATAACGCATCGGAAACCAGGGGAACGGCGGCCGGCATGGCGAACGCAGCCTCCCCCATCTTTCCGCCGATCCAGCCAGAAGCAGGCTGCCTCGTCGCGTTTGTCACAAGAAAACCACGGTTTGAGCCAACCCGTACGCTCCAGCTTGCCTGTCAGCACGCCAAGGATGCCTGAACGGCTGTAGCATTAAGTCCTCTCAACCACCCAAGGGGTATACATGAACAAATCCGAATTGATCGACGTCGCCGCTTCCGAAGCCGACATCAGCAAGGCCGCCGCAGGCAAGGCCCTGGACGCCATCCTCGCCGCCGTCGTCAAAGCCGTGGCCAAAGGCGACACCGTGACCCTCGTCGGTTTCGGCACCTTCAAGTCGTCCAAGCGCGCCGCTCGCACCGGCCGCAACCCGCAGACCGGCGCCGAGATCAAGATCGCCGCCTCGACCGTACCGCGCTTCACCGCAGGCGCCGGCTTCAAGGCTTCCGTCGCAGGCAAGAAGGCCGCCGCCAAGAAGAAGTAAATTTCCGGCAGGCCTGCACGCGGGCCTCCCGAAGATCAGGCCACCCCGGTTGGGGTGGCCTTTTTCATGGGCGCGCTCCGTCGGACTCTGCGATCGCAATTGCCTGAAGCGAGGGACACGGCCATGCGCCTCACCCCCTTCGCAGACCACATCGGCGGGAATGCCGGCATCGGGATACGGGTTGAAGCCACCGTTTCAACGCGCCCACCGACCCCATCGTTATTTAGGGATGTGAGCAGAGAGGAAGTGGGCCATGTTCCGACTTCAACGCTACCCACGCCCATCTCGACCTGATTGAGATTCAGGGGCTACCATCCCTGTTCGCATCCCGCCCCCGCTCGTACAGCTTTTCGCTTCGTCTCGGCTCGCAAAGGACCCGCCACCATGTCTTCCCTCACCCTCGTCATCGGCAACAAGAACTACTCGTCCTGGTCCCTGCGGCCCTGGCTGCTGCTGCGCCAGGCGGACATTCCCTTCGAGGAAGTGCGCATCCCGCTGTACCGGCCCGGGTCGGACACGGAGCTGGCGACGTGGTCGCCTTCGGGCAAAGTGCCGGCGCTGCACGATGGCGAGATCCAGGTGTGGGATTCGCTGGCGATCTGCGAATACCTGCACGAGCGTTTTCCGGAACACCCCTTTTGGCCGGCCGATGCGGCGGCACGGGCGGTGGCGCGTTCGGTGAGTGCGGAGATGCACGCGGGCTTCGGGGCGCTGCGCGAGCACATGTCGATGAACATCCGCGCCCGCCATCCGGGCCGGGGGCGCACCGCGGCGTGCCTGGCGGATATCGAACGCATCCTGGCGATCTGGACGGCGTGCCGCGCGCGCTTCGGCCAGGACGGAGACTTCCTGTTCGGACGCTTTGGCATTGCCGATGCGATGTATGCTCCGGTGGTGCTGCGCTTCCAGACCTACGGCGTGGCGCTCGCGGGCGCGGCGCGTGCCTACGCCGATGCGATCCTGGCGCTGCCGGCGCTGCAGGCCTGGGTGGCGGATGCGCTAGCGGAAACCGAGCGCATCGAAAGGCTCGACCTCTACGAATAGGACGCCGGGGCCGGCCTGCCGGATGAGGGCCAGCGTGGGCTGCGGCCTGCCGGGGCGGCCAGTTCGCACAACCCGGACTCGCCGACGCCATGGCGAACCAGCCGTCGCGCGATCCACGCCACGCCCTCGCAGGTGACGCCGTCACGCGTGACCCTGCACACCACTCGGGTGCGGCCGCGCCTGAGCGTCGACGCGGGGTAGCTGACATGGAACGAAGGCCGCGCCGGATCGTCGACGCGGATGCCGATGACCGCCTCCTCCTGCGGCCCGATCCCCAACGACAGGCAGCCGCCCTCGACCGCGAGTACGCGCGCCGATTCCCCGAACTCCGGCCGCAGCTGCGCCAGCAAATCGGCGAGGATCCGCTCGTCACGCATCCTGATCGAGCCCCCATTCCGCCTGGACGTCATGGCGCAGCTTCTGCGCGACGACAAAGACGTGCTTCTCGGGGTATTGGTCGTATTCGAGGTGGCGACACGCGCACCCGGATTCCGCGAGGACGCGCAATACCGCCGGGATCCCCGGGGCCGCGTGATAGAGCGGCTGGCCGAAACGGGAATGGGTGATTTCATCCGCCTGCTCGACGCCGCTCGTGGTGAAGATCAACACGCCGCCGGAGGCCAGCCCGCCGCAGATCTTGCGGAGCGCATCGAGTTGCCGATGAAGCGGGATGTGCCAGAGGCTGTCCCAGGCGGAAATGAAGTCGTATTGCCGCGGAAACGCCCAGGAGCAGACGTCCGCACGGTGGAACCGGAGATAGGGATGATGCCGCAGCGCGCGCCTCAGCATCTCTTGCGACACATCCACGCCTTCCACCCGGAAGCCGCGACCGAGGAGGAGATGGATGATCCGGCCGCTGCTTCCGCAGCCGATATCCAGCGCCTCGCCGAAGCGCGATACAAACTGCAATGCGAGTTCGTGCTGCCATATGCCGCTGGTGCGGTCGAATTCCGGGCAGTCCCAGTGCCGGGCGATGGCATCGTAGGTGATGGCGGTTTGTTCCGGTGTCATGGTTGCAATGGCCAGGGTTCGGGTTGGCCGTCGATGGGGCCGTTGAGGCGGATAGCGGTGACCTGCGTCCCGGTCGCCCGGCGTCATGCCAGGGGCGACTGGAGGCGCAGCGTTTGGCTGGCTCGGGGTGGCCTGGTCAGGCTGCCTGCCAGGAATACGGCCTCATAGCAGCGGGAGATAGACGTCGGTGATCATCTCGTGCTCCTGCACCTGCGGGCCCACGTTCACGTAGTGAAAGAAGATGGGAAACGCGCGCAGGCGTTCGCCGCTGTTGGGCAGCCACACTTCATGAAGATAGGCGGCTGCGGCGACGTTTTCGCGTGAGCCGAGATGGCGTGCGACGGCGCAGCGCCCGCCCGGAATGACCTTGTTGATCACGCCTTGCGGATTGGGCAGAACGTCGTGCTCGACGGATACGCAAAAATCGACCCGGTACTCATGCGGCGGCGTGGTGCGCGGGTCGTTGTAATGAATCCCGTAACTGCGATGCTTGTCGGCAGGCAATCGGTTTTCCTGCCGCCATGCGACGAGTTTGCGCACGGAGTCGTACTCCAGAACCGGCGGACCGCGGTGCTCCAGGACCGCAACCTTGGTTTCGGGGAAATCGACGATACGAACATCCATTTTTTATCTCACAGTGAAATGTCGGGCTGTCCATCACAGCGGGAACGACGCATCCGTCGCTGACCGCTGCAGCAGGACGGCCTCGCGCAGGGCAGACAACGCATCCTGAATGGCAAGGGCGATCGGCGGGGTGGCGGCCATCCCGTCTTCGTCGAGCCCGGCGCCGAGGAGCGGAAGGGTGATGGACGCCGGTTCGACAACGAAGGCTGACATGGTTCCCAGGACTTCCCGCAAGGCCTCGTCCGCGTGGTGGGCGCGCGGCGAAGCATTGAGCACGGCCACCCGTTTGCCGGCGAAGGGCTCGAAGCCGACCAGCCAGTCGAGTGCGTTCTTCAGGGGGCCGGAGATGCCATGGGCATACTCGGGGCTTGCGATGAGCAGGGCATCGGCCAGGGCCACCCGGGAACGGAACGTCCCCACCGCAGCAGGGGGATCCGCCTCGCGGTCGGGGTTGAAGAGCGGCAGTTCGCCCAGTCCCTCGAACACGCTCACCGTCATGCCGGGCGCAGCGAGCCTGGCGGCTGCCCGCAGCAACGAGGAGTTGATCGAGGCCGCGCGCAGGCTGCCGGACACAGCAAGTAGGTTCATGCCACCCTGTCGTCAATCAGGCGAGCTCTTGGCCCGGCCCGACCCGCTGGACCGGATCGCCTGAGCGGCGGGCGACATTGAATGCGTGATCCGGGCCTGCAGGATATTACCCGCTGAAATGTGTCGTTTTGCATCCTGCATGAACAACCGTGCACGGTCCGGGCCGGCGGCCGGCTACTGCCCGCGGACGCCGCCCAGCGCGGGATAGCCGCCGGGATCGGGATCGGCGCCCTGGCGAAGGATCTTCAGGCGCGCCTTCATGGCCATGATCTCGGCCTGCTGGCCGGCGATGATTTCCTCGGCCAACCGGCGGGTCAGGGGATCCTGGCCGTGGACCAGCACCAGGCGCGCCATGTCGACCGCGCCCTGATGGTGCGGGATCATCATGGCGAGGAAATCCACGTCGGCGTTGCCGGTGTAGCCGGGGCCATGCATGTCGTCCATCATTTTCAGCATGTCGCGGTCCATCTCGCGGATGAAGCGCTGGAACGGCTCCGGGTAGTGTGCTGCGTCCTGCGCCTGGGCCGCCATGCCGTGATGGGCGTGGGCGTGGTCCATCGCGCCGTTTTCCGCCAGCACGCCCGCCGGCAGCGCCAGGGCGAGCGCCGCCACGCAAGCAAGGCGTCTCATGTCCACGCCTCAGCCGGCCTGGCTGCGCGCGCCGGGACGCACGTAGACCAGGTTGATGCTCTTCTTGTTGCGCAGCTTGCCGGACGGCAGGTCGAGATTGCCGATCGGAATCTGCGCGAGGAAGCCGGGCTTGAACGGATCGCTGACGTCGAACACGCTGCACACGGTCTGGCCTTCGGCCGGCGTGCCGGGAAGCTCGTCCTGCTCGTGGGCGACATAGAGGCGCGTGCCTTCGGGGTTGGTCCACAGGCCGTGAGATTCGCGGCCATGGGTGAAGAAGCTGCCCACCACCTGCCGGCTGCCCGCGGGCGCACTGCGGTCGATGATGGCGATCTGGCTCGAGGCGACGCCGCCGGGGCCGCCATCGTCCACCCGCGCGAGGCTGGCGTAGACGGCGCGCCCGTTGGCGTTCTCCACGAACTCGACGTGGTTGGGCCGCGCCAATTTGCCCAGATGGACGTGGCTGAGCACGCGGTGATCGCCCGACGCCTCCCAGGCGGAAACGCTGTCGGCCAACTTGTGGGAGAACCATACTTCCTTGCCGTCCGGCGTGGTCTTCTGGAAGGGGGTGAAGCCGAAGGGATCCTGGGCCTTGAGGTCCAGGGTCGTCTTGAGTTTCGGGCGGCTGTAGCCGTGACGGTCGGCGTTGACGTGGAACACCTGGACCTTGGACAGCTTCTGCGAGATGACGAAGGCGAGCTTGCCGTCCGTGCTGAACCACACCTGGGCCGGGCCGTTGAGGGTGTCGAGGTACTGGCGCACCGCACCCGCTTCCTTGCCGCCGACCTGCTTGAGCGCGCGTTCCACGTCGAGAATCACGATGCGGTTCTCGCCGCGCAGGGTGACCCACAGTTCCTTACCGTTGCGGGTGAAGGTGGGCTCGTGCGGCTCGCGTCCGATCAGGATGCCGCTGGACAGGCGCTGGGCGCTGGTCTTGTCGCTGGCCTGGGGATTGGCGACGTTGCCGATCACCGAGCGGGTGCGGGCGTCGATGAGATAGACGTTGCTGCTGCCGCGCCCGGTGGTGGCGATGAGCCCCGAGTCGGGCGAAGGTGCCGCGCCATGGATGGAGATGGCGCCGTGATAGAGGGGCTTGTTGACCATCGCGGCGTGGGTGGGCACCACGCCGCCGGTGACGAAGCGGAAGGGCGGACGCGGGTCTTCGTCGAAGCTGGTGAGGTTGATGGTGGTGTCCACCGTATTGCTGTAGGGATTGATGACCGTCAGCGTGTTGGAGTCCTCGTTGCAGATGAACACGCGGTCTTCGCCGCTGTCTGCGCCTTTGCCCATCGGCACGCCGGCCATCGCCGGACGGATGCCGGCCACACTGCCCAAGGCGCCCACGGCGGCCAATTTGAGTACGTCCCTGCGAGTCACTTGCATGTCAATCTCCTCTAATAATAAACCGGCGAAAAATGCGCCCGTCGAACTGCGCTTCGGCAGCCGTCCATCCCGGAATCCGTTCCGGGAATGCCGGACCTGACCTTGCGACCCGCGGTCTCGAACCACCTGGATCGACGTGTCATCAGGATGAACAGGGCGCGGTCGGGGTTTATTCCCGGGAAAGGGAGATTTTTTTGGGGCCGCGGAAAACGGCCAGGATGCGCGGTGCGTTCAGCGTGACCGCGCGCGGGCGAGCCTGGCTTTCAGCTCCGGCATGACGGCGGCGGCGGCCCGCTCGCCTTCCAGGATGGCCAGGTGGCGGCCCTCGAAATCGGTGCTGCTCACCGCCGCCGTCTTCGGCCGGATCACGACGTCCGCATCCTCCAGCTCGTGGCGGCTGATGGCGTGGCCCATGATGGCGAAGGTCTGCAGCAGCACCTCGAGGGTGCCGGCCAGCCTGTCGGGGCGGTCGACGTTGGAGATGTCCACGGCGATGACGAAGTCCGCCCCCATGGCGCGCGCGGCCTGCGCCGGCACCGGCGAGGTGAGGCCGCCGTCGACGTAATCGCGGCCGTTGATCTCGACGGGCTGGAACATCCCCGGCACGGCGCTGGAGGCGCGCACCGCCATGCCGGTATTGCCGTAGCGGAACAGCACCCGCTCGCCGCTTTGCAGGTCGGTGGCCACGATGCCCAGCGGCCTGGGCATCTTCTGGATGGTGAGGTTCTTCACCTTGTGGTTGATGAAGTCCTGCAAGGCCTCGCCTTTCAGCACCCCGCGATTGGGCAGGGTCCAGTCGGCCACCATGTCCTCTTCCATCTGCAGGGCCAGGTTCTGCAGGTCGAAGCCGCTCATGCCCGCGGCGTAGAGCGCGCCCACCACGGCCCCCGCGCTGGTGCCGACCACGATGTCCGGCACGATGCCCTGGGCTTCCAGCGACTTGATCACGCCGATGTGGGCGAAGCCGCGCGCCGCGCCGCCACCCAGGACCAGGGCAATCTTGAGCGGCGGCTTGGGCACCGGGACCGGCGTCGGGATGGACGGTGCCGGAGGCGGCGTCGTGCAGGCAGCAAGCAGGACGGCGATCAGGAGCGGGGTCAGACGGCGCATGAAGAAACATTCTCGAATTGGACACGGGAAACGGACAGGCTCGCGCAGCCTGCCGGCGGATGCCGGCTCAATACTACCTGCCGCGCCGGTTTATTTGGCGGGCGTAATGAACAAGCGGGCCGCGTGGAGGTCGAACCCCGCTTGAGCCAGACACTGCCCCTTTCCCTGCCATGCGCCTCGTTGGTTTATCGCAAAAGCCAGTTAGTATTCAGAGCACCGCCGGTGTGTTTTCGCCTGCCATGGCCGTGACGCCGGGGCGAAACCATGCAGCCCCGTTTCGTTCCCGCTCCGGCGCAGGAACGCCTTGCTGGTCCGCGCCGGCGCTGCGCGCGAAATGAATTCAGTCACGTCATCCATGCAAACCGATATCGATCGATCCGTCTTCACCGGCTTCAAGCGGGTGCTCCGCCTGGGCGCGCTGATCTTCGCGCTCATCATCCTGGTCCTGTTCGCCATGATCTTCTACCAGCACCAGCGCTCGGCGGAGGCCGTCCGCTCGGTGGAGCACACGCGGCAGGTCATTGCCTACATCGACGCGCTGCGCACCTACCTGCTCAACCTGGACAACGCGGTGCGCAAATACGCCGAGTCGCACGACCCGGCCCACCTCGATCCCAAGCTGATCTGCCGCCAGGCGCGCTGCCCCAGCGCCGAACACCTGATCGCCCTGATCGGCTCGGACGGCACCCAGACCGCCCGCCTGGCACCGCTGCCGGCCTTGCAATCGGCACTGGAGACCGGCTTCAGCGCGTTCCAGCAGCGCGCCGAAGCCGGTCTGAATGCCACGCCTGCCGGGCAGGAACTGGGAGGATTCGACCAGTCCGCCATCGAACAGATCCACCGCATCCTGATCGAGGCCGGGCGGGAGGAACTGAACCAGCTGGAGACGCGCGAAGCGGCACGGATTCGCGACCAGAACCTGTCGTCGGCGCTGCTGGGCATCGCCGGATTGTGGACCGGCCTGGCGCTGCTGGGTCTGTACCGGGAAACCGTGCGCCTGATCCGGGCGGGCATCCATGCCGAGCAGACGATCCGTCAGCTCAGCCTGCGCGACCCGCTGACGGGCCTGGCCAACCGTCGCTTCCTGCAGGAGAACGAAAAACACCTGATCGCGGGGGCGAAGCGCTCTGGCAAACAGATGGCGGTCCTGGCCGTCGACCTCGACGACTTCAAGGCGGTCAACGACCGCTTCGGCCATGCGGCGGGCGACGCCGTGCTGGTGACGTCGGCGGAGCGGATGAAACTGCTGCTGCGCGAGGCGGACGTGATCGCCCGCTTCGGCGGGGACGAGTTCATCATCGTGCTGGGCCAGGTCGACAACGCGGCGGCGGCACGCGAGGTCGCGAGCCGCGTGGTGGAGAGCCTGTGCCAGCCCATCCCGCTCACCGGCGGAGGCACCGCACGCATCGGGGCGTCGGTGGGGGTCGCCATGTGCTGCACGGGGACCGGCAGCGAAACGCTGGACGACCTGTTCAAGAAAGCGGATACGGCGCTGTACGCGGCGAAACGGGAAGGCAAGCACACCTTCCGCGAGGCCAAGGCGTCGGCCGCGTAAGGCGACGCGCGCCAGCCCGCCTATTTCGTCAACGCCATGAACAGCTGCGGCAGCCGCTCCGGCAGCCGCTCGA
>JAJZPG010000061.1 GCA_021811235.1 Pseudomonadota bacterium
TGCCGTCGCGCGAGAACACCCAGTCGCGGATGGCGTCGTTGGCGATGTGGTGGCCGAGCGACTGCGACACGCCGCGGAAGCCTTCGCAGCGCACCGGCACCACCGGCTTGTCGATCTCGGCGGCGCCTTTCTTGGACACCGCTTCGATATCATCCCCAATGAGCCCGATCGGGCACTCGGACTGCACGCTGATGCCCTTGTGCAGCGGGAACAGGCCTTCGATCTCGTTGATGATCTTGGCGAGCTTCTTGTCGCCGCCGAACACGATGTCCTTTTCCTGGAAGTCGGAGGTGAAGTTCATCGTGCCGAAGGTGTTCACGCCGGTGACGCCGACGTAGTAGTTGCGGCGACCGGCGCGGGAATACTGGCCGCAGCCGACGGGACCGTGGGAGATGTGGATCATGTCCTTGATCGGACCCCACACCACGCCCTTGGAACCGGCGTAGGCGCAGCCGCGGATGGTCATCACCCCGGGCAGCGACTTACGGTTGGAGGTGATGCACTTCTTGGATTGTTCAATGCTCTGGTCGTTGACCGCCAGATGCTTGGCCCGGTCCTTCTGGGCCTTTTCGGGATAAACCTCGAGCACCTCCTTGATGAGGGCTTCGGTTTCTTCACGCGTCAATGCAGACATTCCGTTCTCCTTGCACGCCGCCACCAATCCGTGGACAGCCTGCGACAGGTTTCGAATGCGTCATTCCGGCAGGGCCGGAACGACGCTCCGGGTATTACGCAGCGACAGTTGCCGCTTCTTCAGCCGCCGTCTTGCCGACGATCGACTCGTCTTCCTCTTCCATCACGCCGAAGTCCATGAGCAGCTGCTCGAGCTCGTCCATGGTGATCGGGGTCGGGATGACGAAGTTCTTGTTCTCGATGATCTTGTTGGCCAGATCGCGGTATTCCTGAGCCTGCTTGGCGGTGGGCTCGTACTCGATCACGGTCATGCGGCGGATTTCGGCGCGCTGCACCACGTTGTCGCGGGGGACGAAGTGGATCATGGTGGTGCCGAGCTGGCGGGCCAGTTCCATGATCAGTTCGTCTTCGCGCGCGGTGTTACGCGAATTGCAGATCAGCCCGGCCAGACGCACGCCACCGGAGTTGGCGTACTTCACGATGCCCTTGGCGATGTTGTTGGCGGCGTACATGGCCATCATTTCGCCGGAGCACACGATGTAGATTTCCTGCGCCTTGTTCTCGCGGATGGGCATGGCGAAACCGCCGCACACCACGTCGCCGAGCACGTCGTAGAACACGAAGTCGAGGTCTTCCTCGTACGCGCCTTCCTCTTCCAGGAAGTTGATCGCGGTAATCACGCCGCGGCCGGCACAGCCAACGCCAGGCTCAGGACCGCCGGACTCCACGCACTTGATGTCGCGGTAGCCGACCTTCAGCACGTCTTCCAGTTCCAGGTCTTCCACCGAACCGGCGTCAGCCGCCATCTGCATGATGGAGTTCTGAGCTTTTGCGTGCAGGATCAGGCGGGTAGAATCCGCCTTGGGGTCGCAGCCGACGATCATCACTTTCTTGCCGGCCTCGGCGAGGCCTGCCACCAGATTCTGGGTAGTGGTCGATTTGCCAATACCCCCCTTGCCATAAATCGCACATTGACGAAGACGAGCCATGTCACTCTCCTTGGGTGTAAACGGAACGCGATTGAAAAATTTCGTTCGCACCAGGGATATCGCAAGCGTCATGCCAAGCCGGAAGCAGGGCGTTAAGCCGCTGATATGAAAGAGATTGTTCAGGCAGCGCCCCCGGCGGAAACAGGTTCAGGACGCAACAATGGGCCGGCCTTTGTAGGGGTGACGACAAGGGCGGACAGCCTGCCCGGCCACGCGCGCCTGCCGATCAACCGCTGCAACCTGCCGGCGGCTATCCTCGGCAGCCTCAGCTACCAGCGTCACCCGGTCCCGCTCAAGCTCGACGGCGTGGCGGAACTGCACCGCAGCCTGTTCGAAGCACTCGACGCGCTGCCCGATCCTACCCAGCGCGCCCAGCTGTTCATGGCGCACATGGCGGCGACCTTCAGCCTCGACCATCCCGAGGAGGCGGGACACCACGCGGCCGCACGCGACCGCAGCCGCGCCACCTACCTGCGCCTGCTGCGCGGCTGGGCCTTCGACCCGGACGGCCAGGAGGGCGCGGTGTGGAAGGGCTGGGTGGAATCGCGCTTCGGCCTGCTGCCGCGCTTTCACGGCGGTCCCATCCGCGACTTTTCCGGCGATACCTATCGGCATTACCTGGAAGCGCGCAGCCGCGGGCTGTACGGCTCCAACGCGCTGGAGGCCCAGCTCGACCTGCTCTACAGTTATTGCCAGGTCGAGCTCGCGCGCCAGCGGCCGGGCCAGACCCACCTCACGCTCTACCGCGGCGTCAACCGTGTCACCGACTTCGAAGTGCTGCAGGAACGGGCGCCCAACCGCCGCGTGGTCCTGCTCAACAACCTCAATTCCTTCACCTCCGAACGCGAGCGCGCCGGCGAGTTCGGCGACGTCATCCTCGAAACGCAGGTGCCGCTGCCCAAGATCGTCTTCTTCCACCGGCTGCTGCCGGGCGTGCTCAAGGGCGAGGACGAGTTCGTGGTGGTCGGCGGGGTGGCCGAAGTGGGGTATACAACCTGAGTAGCAGTCGCGAGTGACAGCCCGACTGTCACGCTGCGTGGGCAAGCTGCGTGATTTATATCGGGCTCAAACGTGATGATGTTTTTGACTTGGCTCTGGATTTTGGTCGAATCGTGGTTCGGGTGGCGGTTTCAACGCCGGAATGGAAGTCGCGGTCGCCGTCGTTCGATCACGCCAGTTTACTGCCAGACTCAGGCCAAACCGCCTTGGGTAACCCGGGAGATTATCCGTCTCAAGGCACTGATGCCCGAAGCCGGATGCCGTGCGATTGCCCTCGACTTCAATCGACGCTTCGCGCGTCACAAGGAAATCAGGCGGCGCATGACGATGGGCAAGTCATTCGTGGCAAACACGATTCGTCGTCATTGCTATGAGATCGAGATCCTTCGTCGCCGGATCAAGCATCGCGTGCCGTCCACCCTGCCGCGCAATCTCGTATGGGCGATGGACTTGACGGGCA
>JAJZPG010000062.1 GCA_021811235.1 Pseudomonadota bacterium
ATGTCGAAAAGATTATGGCTGGATAAAAAAGTCATTCGTCATCGGCACAATTCAGGCTGTTCAGGCGCAGGCCATGCGCATTGTTCAGTCCTCCGGTAGTACGGTTTGGGCGGGGTGGTTCACCCCGCCCTTTTTTTGTCCTCAGCCGGACACCGCCTCCCAGTGCTGCAGTTTCAGTTGCAGCGTGCGCTGGCCATTGAATTCGTTGGGCATCAGCGCGTAGACGGCGCGGATGCGCCCGGGCAGCGGATCGGCCTGGAAGAAACGCATCGCCTCGAAGGTGGTGCCATCGCGTGCGAGTTTCAGCTTGAGGTGTTTTTCGCCGACTACGCGCTGCGCCACGACGTCGAAGGTGGCGGTGAATAGCGGCGCAGGAAAGCCCTGTCCCCACACGGCGTGATCGAGTTCGGCGGCAAGCTCGTAGCGGTGCTCGGCGATGTCCAGTTCGCCGTCGGTCTCGATCACGCCGTCCAGATCGGCCGGGTCGATCAGTTCGCGCACCACGGTCTCGAAAGCGCTGGAAAATTCCTCGTGGCGCCCCTCGGCAATGCTCAGACCCGCCGCCATGGCGTGGCCGCCGAACTTGAGGATGAGGCCGGGATGGCGCTTGTCGACGAGGTCGAGTGCGTCGCGCAGGTGCAGGCCGGGGATGGAGCGGCCGGAGCCCTTGAGTTCTCCGGCGTCATTGCTGGCGAAGACGATGGTGGGGCGGTGGAACTTGTCCTTCAGCCGCGAGGCGAGGATGCCGATCACGCCGATGTGCCAGCCGGGCTGCCAGGCGGTGAGACTGTGGCTGTCGCCGGGATTGAAGTCGGCGAGGATGGCGAGCGCCTCCTCCTGCATGTCGGCCTCGATGCCGCGCCGCTCGCGGTTGAGCGTGTCGAGCCGCTGCGCCAGTTGCTGCGCGGCGGCCGGGTCGTCGGCGAGCAGGCATTCGATGCCGAGCGCCATGTCGTCGATGCGGCCGGCGGCGTTCAGCCGTGGGCCGAGCATGAAGCCGAGGTCGAATACGGTGGCGCGCCGCGGATCGCGGCCGGCGGCGTGGAATAGTGCGTTGACGCCGGCGTGGGCACGGCCGGCGCGCATGCGGGCGAGGCCTTGCGCGACCAGGGTGCGGTTGTTGGCGTCGAGCTTCACCACGTCGGCGACGGTGCCGAGCGCGACCAGGTCGAGCAGCTCGCGCAGGTCGGGTTCGGGTTTCTCCGCGTAGGCGCCGCGCTGGCGCAGTTCGGCGCGCAGCGCCAGCAGCACGTAGAACATCACCCCCACGCCGGCGAGATTCTTCGACGCGAAGCCGCACCCCGGCTGGTTGGGGTTGACGATGCAGGCGGCGTCGGGCAGCGCGTCGCCGGGCAGGTGGTGGTCGGTGACCAGCACCGGGATGCCGAGCCGGTTGGCTTCGGCCACGCCGTCGACCGCGGCGATGCCGTTGTCGACGGTCACCAGCAGGTCGGGTTTCCTCGCGGCGGCGAGCCTCACGATGTCGGGGGTGAGGCCGTAGCCGTGTTCGAGCCGGTTGGGCACCAGATAGTCGACGCGGGCGCCGAGCAGGGTGAGGCCGCGTACGCCGACGGCGCAGGCGGTGGCGCCGTCGGCGTCGTAGTCGGCGATGATGAGCAGGCGCTGGTTCACGGCGATGGCGTCGGCCAGCAGGGCGGCGGCGCGTTCGACGTGCAGCAGGCCGGCCGGCGGCAGCAACTGCGGCAGGCGGTGCGCGACCTCGTCGGGATGGGTGACGCCGCGCGCCGCGTACAGCCGCGCCCAGGCGGGCGCGAGGCCGGCCGCCTCGAGGGTGGCGCGAGTGTCGGCGGGGCAGGGGCGGGTGGTGATGGCGGGCATGGCGCGATTGTAGTGGCAGAGCGGCGGCGGCACGCGAATCAGGGATTCAGAATGTGGTGAATTGCCGGTTTGGCCCTTTGGCCTCACGGAGTACCATCGAGTCATGGGTCATCTGCTTCCCCTTTCTCGTGTCGCCAAGCTGGTCGGGCAGTCGCGCCATGCCCTGCAGGAGCGTATCCGCAACGGCACGCTTGCGACCTTCGACGGCATGATCGAACTCGACGAGCTGCTGCGCGCGTTTCCCGAGGTGAGGTGGGACGACGACGCGGAGTTCCGCCGGGTCGCCGAGATCAAGGACAAGGCCTTTGCCAAACGGGTGCTCGAGCGGGCATTGCCCGACAAGGAAGTACTGGCGGCGCGGCTGACCGAGCTCGGCAACGACTACGCCGCCGCCAAGGCCTTGCTCGCGCACTACGGCAACGTGATGACCTGGCTCGACGAGAAGATCGACGAAATCGAGGAAGATAAAAGCGACGAAACGCGCCACGCCCTCCACACGTTGCGCGCGTTTCTGCTGCGCAATCTGGCCGAGATGCCGCCGACAGCGGCACAGGCGCAGGCGGTGATTGCACAGGAAAGGATGCTCAAGATCATGTCAGCCCACGTCACCATCCAGCCGAGCGGCCACGAGTTCTTCGTGGAAGGCAACGACACGTTGCTGGAGGCCGCGCTGCGCAACGGGGTGTCGCTCAACTACGGCTGCAGCAACGGCAATTGCGGCGAGTGCAAGGCACGCCTGGTGTCGGGCGAGGTGAAGAAGGTCCGCGCTTACGACCATGTGCTGAAACAGGCGGAAAAAGATGCCGGGGTGATCCTGCTGTGCTCGTATGCGCCAGTGAACGACGTGGTGATCGAGGCCAATGTGGCAGGGGCGCGTGACATCCCGGTGCAGCGGCTCAGCGCCAAGGTGAAGACGGTCGAGGTGTTCAATCCGCACATGGCCGCGCTGCACATCCAGACGCCGCGCAGCCAGCGCCTGCGCTTTCTTGGCGGGCAGAGTGTCCGGCTGTCGGTCGACGGCGCGAGCGAACGCTACGCGATCGCCAGCTGCCCGTGCGAGGACCGCCATATCGAGGTGCAGATTCCGCGCCGCGCGGGCGATGCGTTCTCCGAAGCCGTGTTCACGTCGCTGCGGGCCGGCGACACGGTCGGGGTCGAAGGACCCTACGGCGAATTCGTGCTGGACGAGGATTCGCCGCGGCCGGTGATCTTTCTCGCGTTTGGCGCCGGTT
>JAJZPG010000036.1 GCA_021811235.1 Pseudomonadota bacterium
CGGCGCCGGACGCAGCAAGCCTGATGCGCTCGCGCTACAGCGCTTATGTGCGTGGGCTGGAAACCTATCTGTTCGCCACCTGGCACCCGTCCACCCGGCCGGCGTCGCTCGACCTCGACGCCGATCCGCGCCCGCAATGGCTGGGATTGACGGTGAAGGCGCACACCCCGCTCGACACCACCCACGCCACGGTCGAGTTCGTCGCCCGCTACAAGCTCAACGGCCGCGCGTTCAGGCTGCACGAAACCAGCCGCTTCGAGCGGGTGGACGGGCGCTGGCTGTATGTCGACGGCGAGATTCGCGAATGAAGGAGACGGCCGTGCGCGTACAAAAGCTTGGCCATGCGGTGCTGAAGGTGCGCAGCCTGGAAGTGTCGGTGCCGTTCTACCGCGACGTGCTCGGGCTCACCGAAGTGGCGCGCTACGGCAGCCAGATGGCGTTCTTCTCGTGCGGCGACAACCACCATGACCTCGCGCTGCTGGAAATCGGCGCACAGGCCGCGCCGCCACTGGATCGGCAGGTCGGGCTGTATCATCTGGCGTTCAAGGTCGGCGACTCGCTGGACGAGCTGCGTGCCTGCCGCGACCACCTCGCCGCCCACGGCGTGGCAGTGGACGGCCAGGCCGACCCGGCGATCTGGCGCGACGATCCCGCCGCGGTGGCGCATGTCGGGGCGCTGAAGCTGTAGGTCGGAAAGCGGAATGAACAAAGCCCGCTTGCGCGGGCTTTGTTTTTGTTTGGGGTGGATGATGGGACTCGAACCCACGACAACAGGAATCACAATCCTGGACTCTACCAACTGAGCTACATCCACCATTGTTGTCGCCAGCGGGCGCTGGCAACGGAACCTTGGCCTGCCCGACAGGAATCGAACCTGTAACCCCCAGCTTAGAAGGCTGGTGCTCTATCCAGTTGAGCTACGGGCAGAGACTCTTTCCTTCGAGCAATCGGGGTGGTCGGGGTGAGAGGATTCGAACCTCCGACATCCTGCTCCCAAAGCAGGCGCGCTACCGGGCTGCGCTACACCCCGAAATCCTGGCACCCAAAAACCGGGCGCATTTCGGAGAGGCGAGACTATACCTTGGCGAACCGGCGGGGTCAATTTTCGCTTGAGTCGGATGGGGGGTTTCCGGGAAAATCACCCTTTTGCTACAGGGTTGTCTTGATGAGCGCACGTATTCTCGACGGCAAGGCCATGGCCGACACCATTCTCGCAGTGATCCACGACAAGGTGGCGGAGCGCGAGGCACAGGGCAAGCGCCGCCCCGGCCTGGCCGTCATCCTGGTCGGCAACGATCCCGCATCCGCGGTCTACGTGCGCAACAAGAAACGCGCGTGCGAGCGCGGCGGCGTCACCAGCGTGTCGCACGACCTGCCGGCCACCACCACCCAGGACGAACTGCTGGCGCTGATCGACACGCTGAACGCCGACTCGGCCATCGACGGCATCCTGGTGCAGCTGCCGCTGCCCGCGCACATCGATGCGGAGACGGTGATCGAGCGCATTCGCCCCGACAAGGACGTGGACGGTTTTCACCCCTACAACATCGGCCGCCTGGCGGTGAAGATGCCGACGCTGCGGCCGTCCACCCCGCGCGGCATCATGACGCTGCTGCGCGCGACCAACGAGGAATTGCGCGGCAAGAATGCGGTGATGGTCGGGGCGTCCAACATCGTCGGACGGCCGATGAGCCTGGAGCTGCTGCTGGCCGGCTGCACCATCACGGTATGCCACAGCGCCACGCGCGACCTGGAAAGCTTCGTGCGCTCGGCCGAAGTGCTGGTGGTGGGGGTGGGGCGCCCGCGCATGATCCCCGGCGACTGGATACGCGAGGGGGCGATCGTGATCGATGTGGGCATCAACCGCCTGCCCGACGGCAAGCTGGTAGGCGACGTCGATTACGACACCGCCGTCGAGCGCGCCGGCTGGATCACCCCGGTGCCGGGCGGGGTGGGGCCGATGACCGTCGCGACCCTGCTGGAAAATACGCTCGAAGCCGCGCTGATGCACAATCCCTAGGGGCTAGGGGCTAGGGGCTAGGGGCTAGGGGCGCATTCAATTCCGCGGCCTCCGGCCGCTCATTCCCTAGCCCCTAAATCCTAATCCCTAGATCCAACTTCAGCCCCGGTGCAGCGCCCGCAGATAGGCCACATCGACGAAGGGCTGGCCGAGGTCGGGACCGGCTAGCACCCGGGTGGGGGCGCCCGGATCGCCGAGGTCGGACAGCACCACGGCGGCGCCGCTGAAATCGTGGTCCAGGGTGTAGTCGTTGACCGTGACCAGGGTTTTCAGGCCGGCACCGAGGCTGGCGCGCAGGCCGTTCTCGGAATCCTCGAACGCCAGGCAGTCGGCGGCGTCGAGCCCCATTTTATCCAGCGCGTAATGGTAGATGTCGGGCGCGGGCTTCTTGGCGGGCACGATGTCGCCTGCGGCGATCACCTCGAACCATGCCTGGGTGCCGGGGCCGAGGCTGTGCTCCAGCAGCACGGTGACGTTTTCCGGGGTGGTGGTGGTGGCGATCGCCAGCCTCAGGCCGGCGGCACGCGCCTCGATCAAGAGGCGCTTGACGCCGGGGCGCATCGGGATGCCGCCCTGGGCGGCGAGCGCGCTGTAGTGGCGGGTCTTGGCCTGATGCAGTTCGGCGACCAGCTCGTCGAAATTATCCGGCTTCCTATAGTCCGGCCGATAGTGGTCGATATAGTGCTTCATCCGTTCCTTGCCGCCGGTGACGGCAAGGAGCTTGCCGTACAGGGCGACATCCCAGTGCCAGTCGAGGCCAGCGTCGGCGAAGGCCTGGTTGAAGGCGGGACGGTGTCCGTCGCGTTCGGTGTCGGCAAGCGTGCCGTCCACGTCGAATAAAAGGGCGTGTAATGTCATGCTGGTTGCGGCGTAAGAAGGATTCTGTTATTAAATTGTGTTTGGGCTGGGCCCGGAACACTGACTTTCAAAGAGAACGAGATGGCTGAAACTTTGATGCGCTTTGAGCCGTACAAGGCCAAAAAAGGCGAAGAATACATGAATGAAAAGCAGCTCGCGCATTTTCGCAAAATGCTCGAAGCCTGGAAAGCCGAACTGTCGCAGGACATCGATACGACGCTGCATTCGATGCAGGACGAGCAGACCGTGTTCGCCGATCCCAACGACCGTGCCACCCAGGAATCCGACATGGCGCTTGAGCTGCGTAACCGCGACCGGGAGCGCAAGCTGATCAAGAAGATCAACGAGACCATCGCCAAGATCGACAGTGGCGACTACGGTTACTGCGAGTCGTGCGGGGTCGAGATCGGCCTGGAACGGCTGCAGGCGCGTCCGACCGCCACCTTGTGCATCGACTGCAAGACGCTCGAGGAAATCCGCGAACGCCAGGTCGCCAAGTAAAGCTTGGCACGTCAGGTCGCCAAGTAAATTTGGCGAGTCGGTCGCCAGGTAAATTTGGCGACTCAGATCGAAGTAGGGCGGCGAGTCCGTCGCCAAAACAATAAAGATGGCACGTCAGATTGCCACATATGGATACCCGGAGAACTGCCATGGCCCAGACCAGTTTGAACCAGCCCGACGAATTCGACCGTTACTACAACGGGCTGCTTTACAGCGTGATGCGCTGGGATCAGCTGACGGCGTTCTGGGAACGGGTGGATGCCGGGGCGGGCTGGTATCTCTATGCGGTCGGGCAGGACGTGCCGCAGGCGCCGGCGCCGGCCGACAAGGTGCAGCAGTTCATGCGCGAGCTGGACGAGCTGCTGCGGCGCGAGCATCACGAAGATTATTGCGCGATCGTCTACGCGGACAATCTGGATGCGCCCAATTTCGTCAAGATCTACGACCCCAACCATCTCGGCAGTTCGTGCGGCTCCAGTTCGATGAAGTCCTCGGTACTGCCCGGCTGGCTGATGAGCCGCACGCCGCCGCGCGAGCTCGAGATGCGCGGCATCGTCACCGGCCAGCGCAAGCGCTGGTGGCAGGCCTTCATGGGCGAGACGGCCTGAGCGTCCCCGTGCAGAGCCAATAAAAACGCGCCGTAAGGCGCGTTTTTATTGGGGACGGAAGCCGCACCGGTCGGTGCGGCTGTGGGCCCAATCAGCTGGTCTGTTCCTCGTCGCTGGCGGGTGTCGGGGCAGGGGCCTCAAGCAGCGCCTTCATCGACAGGCGCAGGCGGCCCTTCTCGTCGGCTTCCAGGATCTTCACCTTCACGACCTGGCCTTCCTTCAGGTAGTCGCCGATGGTGTTGACGCGCTCGTGGGCGATCTGCGAGATGTGCAGCAGGCCGTCGCGGCCCGGCAGCACGTTGACGATGGCGCCGAAGTCCAGCAGCTTGATGACCGGGCCTTCGTAGACCTTGCCGACTTCGACTTCGGCGGTGATCTCCTCGATGCGCTTCTTCGCCAGTTCGCCGGCTTCCATGCTGGTGCAGGCGATCTTCACGCTGCCGTCTTCCTGGATGTCGATCTGGGTGCCGGTTTCCTCGGTCAGTGCGCGGATGACGGCGCCGCCCTTGCCGATGACGTCGCGGATCTTTTCCGGGTTGATCTTCATCGCGATGATGCGCGGCGCGTAGGCCGACATCTCATGCGTAGTCGACACCGACGCCTTCATGATGCCTAGGATGTGCATGCGGCCTTCCTTCGCCTGGGTCAGCGCGGCCTGCATGATCTCCTTGGTGATGCCGGTGATCTTGATGTCCATCTGCAGCGCGGTCACGCCCTTGTCGGTGCCCGCGACCTTGAAGTCCATGTCGCCGAGGTGGTCCTCGTCGCCGAGGATGTCGGTCAGCACGGCGAAGCGGTTGCCTTCCTTGATCAGGCCCATGGCGATGCCGGCGACGTGCGCCTTGACGGGCACGCCGGCGTCCATCAGCGACAGGCAGCCGCCGCACACCGAAGCCATCGACGAGGAGCCGTTGGATTCGGTGATTTCCGAGACCACGCGCATGGTGTAGCCGAACTCTTCCTTGGACGGCAGCACGGCCAGCAGCGCGCGCTTGGCCAGGCGGCCGTGGCCGATTTCGCGGCGCTTGGGCGAGCCGACGCGGCCGGTTTCGCCGGTGGCGAAGGGCGGCATGTTGTAGTGCAGCATGAAGCGGTCGGAGTAGGAGCCTTCGAGCGCGTCGATGGTCTGCTCGTCGCGGCCGGTGCCCAGCGTGGTGACGACCAGTGCCTGCGTTTCGCCGCGGGTGAACAGGGCGGAGCCGTGGGTGCGCGGCAGCACGCCGGTGCGGATGGTGATCGGGCGCACGGTGCGGGTGTCGCGGCCGTCGATGCGCGGCTGGCCGGACAGGATGCGGTTACGCACCACGCCGGCTTCGAGGCGGTGGAAGGCATCCTTCACCGCGTTGGCGGCGACGGTATCCATGTCGGCGGTGATCAGCTCGGCGAAGGCCTTGTTGCGCACCTCGTCGACCGCAGCCATGCGGGCCTGCTTCTGCTTGATGTTGTAGGCCTGCTGCAGGCCGTCCTCGGCCAGCGCCTTGAGGCGCTCGACCATCGCGGTGTCCTCGGCGGGCGCTTCCCAGTCCCAGGCGTCGGCGCCGGCCTCGTCGGCGAGTTCGTTGATCGCGTTGATGGCGGCCTGCATCTGGGTGTGGCCGAACACGACCGCGCCCAGCATGATGTCTTCCGGCAGTTCCATCGCTTCGGATTCGACCATCAGCACGGCGGTCTCGGTACCGGCGACGACGAGGTCGAGCGCCGAATCCTTCAGTTCCGAGTTGGTCGGGTTGAGCACGTATTCGCCGTTGATGAAGCCGACGCGCGCGCCGCCGATCGGACCGTCGAACGGCAGGCCGGACAGCGACAGCGCGGCGGAGGCGCCGATCATGGCGGGGATGTCGGCGTCAACCTCGGGGTTGGACGACAGCACGGTGGCGATGATCTGCACTTCGTTGAAGAAGCCTTCGGGGAAGAGCGGGCGGATCGGCCGGTCGATCAGGCGCGAGGTCAGCGTTTCCTTTTCCGAGGGCTTGCCTTCGCGCTTGAAGAAGCCGCCCGGGATGCGGCCGGCGGCATAGGTCTTTTCCTGGTAGTCGACGGTCAGCGGGAAGAAGTCCTGGCCGGGCTTGACCTCGTTCTTGGCGACGACGGTAACCAGCACGACGGTGTCGTCGATGTTGACGATCACGGCGCCAGAGGCCTGACGGGCGATTTCGCCGGTTTCCAGCGTGACCTGGTGGCGGCCGTAGGTAAACGTTTTCTTGATAGCGCTCACACGAGTTCCTTTCAAAGCAAAAACGCCCCGCAGGTGCGGGGCGTGGGAAATTCAGGGGGCAACATGCCCCTTCCACTGTGCCAGTACAGCCAGGAGCCGGGTCATCACAGTGGCCCTGCCGGGATTACTTGCGCAGACCGAGACGATCGATCAGGGTCTTGTAGCCTTCGAGGTTGGTGCGCTTCAGGTAGTCCAGCAGCTTGCGGCGACGGCTGACCATCTTCAGCAGGCCGCGACGCGAATGGTGGTCCTTCATGTTGGCCTTGAAGTGGCCGGTCAGGTCGTTGATGCGGGCCGTCAGCAGGGCAACCTGCACTTCGGGCGAGCCGGTGTCGGCGGCGGCGCGTTGGTAATTCTGGACGATTTCAGCTTTTTGAGCGACGGTAACAGCCATGGTGTACTCCTTCAAAATCGCGTGGCCTGCGGCTGAGCGGGACACGTTCGGTGAAAACGGCGAATTTTACGCTAAATGGGGGGCTCAACTCAAGTCGACCGTGCCGCCGCGGCCTGCTGGGTGGCGATCAGCCGGCGCGGGACCAGATGGCCGGCATCGGCATCGGCCAGGCCGAGGAAGGCATGCGGGGCTGCATACACGCGCATGAGCCCCGGGTGCGCCGTCGGGTGCGCGACGCTGCGGCCCTGGCACAGCGCTGCGGCATCGACCGCATCGAGTTGAACGGCGGGAAGATGGGCCACCAGACAGTCGGCGGGCAGCAGCAGGGCGGGGCGCTGGCTGGCGTCGAGCGCGTCCAGATCGGCCAGGGTATGCGCCCGTTCCAGCGCAAACCCGCCTGCGGCGGTGCGCGTCAGGGCAGTCAGGTGGGCGCCGCAACCGAGCGCCGCACCGATGTCCTGCGCCAGGGTGCGGATGTAGGTGCCGGCACTGCAGCGCACGTCGATCACCACGCGCGGCGGGGCGCATTCGACCAGTTCGAGGGAACGAATGTGAACCTTGCGTGCCGGCCGTTCGATGTCGATGCCCGCGCGGGCGTATTCGTAGAGGGGGCGGCCCTGGTGCTTGAGCGCCGAATGCATGGGCGGGATCTGCGCGATCTCGCCCCTGAAGCGCGGCAGCACGGCCTCGATGTCGGTGCGGCTCGTATGGACCTCGCGGGTGGCGAGAATCTCGCCCTCAGGGTCGCCGGTCGTGGTGGTGACGCCCAGCTGCATCACCGCGCGGTAGCCCTTGTCGGCGTCGAGCAGGTAGGCGGAAAACTTGGTCGCCTCGCCGAAGCACAGCGGCAGCAGGCCGTCGGCGAAGGGGTCGAGAGTGCCGGTGTGGCCCGCCTTTCTGGCGTTGAGCAGCCACTTGGCTTTTTGCAGCGCGGCGTTGGAGGTGATGCCGACCGGCTTGTTCAGCAGCAGCACGCCGTTAATCGGTTCGCGCATTACGTTTGCCCCCTCTCCCTCTGGGAGAGGGTTGGGGAGAGGGACTGGCGTTGCTGCTTCACGCGTCTTTGGGGTGCTTGGCGTCTTCGGCGACGGCGGTTTCGATCAGTTGGGTGAGCTCGATGCCGCGCTCGACCGAGCGGTCGTACACGAAGGTCAGTTTGGGCACCACCCGCAACTGCATGCGGTGCGACAGTTGTGAGCGCAGGAAGCCGCTGGCGCGCTGCAGCCCCTGCAGGCAGGCGGCATGTTCGGCCTCACCGCCCAGCGTGGTGAAGTAGACCTTGGCGAACTCCATGTCGCGGTTGACCTCCACCTCGGTGATGGTCAGCATGCCGACGCGCGGATCCTTCACTTCCTGGCGGATCAATTCCGGCAGTTCGCGCTGGATCTGGTCGGCGACGCGGCGGGCACGGGGGAAGTCTTTAGGCATAGGGGCTAGGGGCTAGGAGCTAGGGATTAGGGGCTAGGGAGAAAGGCGCGCGGCTCGCCGCGCTCATTCCCTAAATCCTAGACCCTAGATCCTAATCCCTCGTTCCTCACAGTGAACGCGCCACTTCCACCACTTCAAAGACCTCAAGGATGTCGCCTTCCTGGATGTCGTTGAAGTTCTTCAGCGACAGGCCGCACTCGAAGTTGGCCTTGACTTCCTTGACGTCATCCTTGAAGCGCTTCAGCGAATCGAGCTCGCCCTGGTGGATCACCACGTTGTTGCGGATCACCCGCACCCCGGCGCCGCGCTTGACCACGCCGTCGGTCACGTAACAGCCGGCGATGGTGCCGACCTTGGAGATGTGGAAGACCTGGCGGATTTCCACGCTGCCGATGACGCTTTCCTTCTTCTCCGGCGCCAGCATGCCGGACAGCGCGGCCTTCACCTCATCCACGGCTTCGTAGATGATGTTGTAGTAGCGGATGTCGACGCCGTTGGTTTCGGCCAGCTTGCGCGCCGAGGCGTCGGCACGCACGTTGAAGCCGATCAGCACCGCCTTGGAGGCGAGCGCGAGGTTGACGTCGGATTCGGTGATCGCACCGACCGCGCTGTGGATGATGTTGACCTTGACCTCGCCGGTCGACAGCTTGCCGAGCGCGTGGGCCAAGCCCTCGTAGGAGCCCTGCATGTCGGCCTTGAGGATGACGGGCAGCTGCTTGACCTCGCCTTCGCCCATCTGCTCGAACATCGATTCCAGCTTGGCCGCCTGTTTCTTGGCGAGTTGCACGTCGCGGAACTTGCCCTGGCGGAACAGCGCGATTTCGCGCGCCTTGCGCTCGTCGGGCAGCACCATCATGTCTTCGCCCGCCTGCGGCACGTCGGACAGGCCCTGGATCTCGACCGGGATCGAGGGGCCGGCTTCGTTCACCGGCTTGCCGGCCTCGTCCAGCATGGCACGCACGCGGCCGTATACCTGGCCGGCCAGCACCATGTCGCCGCGCTTGAGCGTGCCGGCTTGCACCAGCATGGTCGCAACCGGGCCCTTGCCCTTGTCCAGGCGCGCTTCGATGACGATGCCCTTGGCCGGGCCTTCGGCCGGCGCCTGCAGTTCCAGCACTTCGGCCTGCAGCAGGATGGCGTCGAGCAGGCCGTCGATGTTGGTGTTGGCCTTGGCCGACACTTCGACGAACTGGGTGTCGCCACCCCATTCCTCGGGCGTGACACCCTGGGCGACGAGTTCCTGGCGGATGCGTTCGGGGTTGGCGTCGGGTTTGTCGATCTTGTTGACCGCCACCACCAGCGGCACGTTGGCCGCCTTGGCGTGGTGGATCGCTTCGATCGTCTGCGGCATCACGCCGTCGTCGGCCGCGACGACCAGCACCACGATGTCGGTCGCCTTGGCGCCGCGCGCACGCATGGCGGTGAACGCCTCGTGGCCCGGGGTGTCGAGGAAAGTGATGACGCCTTTCTCGGTTTCGACGTGGTAGGCGCCGATGTGCTGGGTGATGCCGCCGGCTTCGCCGCTGGCGACGCGGGTGCGGCGGATGGTATCGAGCAGCGAGGTCTTGCCGTGGTCGACGTGGCCCATCACGGTCACCACCGGCGGACGCGCGAGCATTTCCTGCTCGCCCGCTTCACCGGTGTCGATCAGGAAGGCCTCGGGGGTGTCGAGCGCGGCCGGTTTGCCGACGTGACCCATTTCCTCGATCACGATGATCGCCGTTTCCTGGTCGAGCACCTGATTGATGGTCACCATGCTGCCGAGCTTCATCAGCGTCTTGATGACTTCGGCGGCCTTCACCGCCATCTTGTGGGCGAGTTCGGCCACCGTGATGGTTTCGGGCACCAGCACTTCGCGCACGATCGGCTCGGTCGGCGCGACGAAAGTGGTTTCTTCCTGGCCGCTCTTGGTCTTGCCCTTGCGGCCGCGCCAGCCGGCTTCGGGCGCGGCGCCACCGCGGGTCTTGAGTCCGCCCTTGCGGCGGGCGGCATCGTCCTTCCAGGTGCCGCCGGCTTTCTTGTCCGGCCCTTTGGCGCCTTTGGCGGCACTCGGCTTGTCCGGCTTGTGCAGCGTTTTTTCGGTGGGCGCAGCCGGTGCCGCGGGGGCGGCGGCTTTCTGGGCTTCAGCCAGCTTGGCCGCTTCTCGCGCGGCTTCGGCCTGCTTGCGCAGGGCTTCGCGTTCGGCACGGGCCTTGGCATCCGCGGCCTGGCGTTCCTGCAATGCCTGGTGGCGGCGGGCTTCTTCCTCGCGCGCCTTGACTTCCGCTTCGTTCAGGATCGAGGCCTTCTTGATGCGGGTGGTTTTCTTGACGGCCGGAGCCGCTTCCGCCGCGGGTTCTGCCGCGGCAGCTACGGGCGCGGCTTCGGCGGCAACGGGTTCGGGCACGGCCGGTTCGGCGGCGACCGGCTCCACCGCCGGGGGCGTCTCCACGACCGGTTCGCTAATGGGCTCGGGCGCGGGCGCCTCGACCGGAGCGGGTTCCTGCTCGACCGGCAGAACGGGCTTGGCTTCGACTACGGCCTCGGCGGCAGCCTGGGCTTCGGCCGCCAGTGCAGCGGGGTCGCGCTTGACGTAGGTGCGCGACTTGCGCACTTCCACCTGGATGGTGCGCGACTTGCCGGTGCTGTCGGTCTTGCGGATTTCGCCGGTCTGCTTGCGCGTGATGGTGATCTTGGTCTTGCCGGTCTCGGCTCCGCCACCATGCATCTTGCGCAGATAGTCCAGCAAGTGCGCCTTGTCCGCCTCGGTGACGGGGTCGGCCACATCGTTCTTGCTGACACCGGCCGCCTTCAGCTGTTCCAACAACAACTGGGGCGGCAGTTTCAGTTCCTGTGCAAATTGTTCAACGTTCATGCAGTCCTCGTGGCGTATCAGCCTTGGGCGAACCAGGGCGCGCGTGCGGCCATGATCAATTGTTTGGCGCGTTCGGCATCCATCGCGGCCATTTCGGTCAGCTCATCGACTGCAAGCTCGGCCAGGTCCTCGGTGGTGTGGACGCCTTTGCTGGCGAGCAGGCGCGCGGTTTCGGCGTCCATGCCTTCGAGCGACAACAGATCGCCGGCGGAAGCCTCGACCTGCTCCTCTCCGACGATGGCGGCGGTCAGCAGGGCATTGCGCGCGCGGTTGCGCAGCTCGTTGACCAGGTCTTCGTCGAAGGCCTCGATCTCGAGCATTTCGTTCAGCGGCACGTAGGCGACTTCCTCCAGCGTGGAGAAGCCTTCGTCGACCAGGATCTGGGCGACCTCCTCATCGACGTCCAGCTTCTCGATGAAGAGTTGCAGCGTCTTCTGGCTTTCGGTCGACTGCTTCTCTTCCGCCGCTTCGCGCGACATGATGTTGAGCTCCCAGCCGGTCAGTTCGGACGCTAGGCGCACGTTCTGGCCGCCACGGCCGATCGCCATCGCCAGCTGTTCCTCGTCGACCACGACGTCCATGCTGTGCCTGTCTTCGTCGACGACGATGGAGCTGACCTCGGCAGGCGCCAGCGCGTTGATGACGTACTGCGCGGGGTCGGCCGACCAGTGGATGATGTCGACGCGCTCGCCGGCGAGCTCGTTGGTCACCGAGGTGACGCGCGAGCCGCGCAGGCCGATGCAGGTGCCGATCGGGTCGATGCGCGGGTCGTGCGAGACGACCGCGATCTTGGCGCGCAGGCCGGGGTCGCGGGCGGCCGCCTTGATCTCGAGCAGGCCTTCCTCGATCTCGGGGACTTCGAGTTCGAACAGCTTCATGATGAACTCGGGCGCGGTGCGCGACAGAATGACTTGCGGCCCGCGGTTGCCGCGGTCGATGCGCAGCAGGTAGGCGCGCACGCGGTCGCCGACGCGCAGGTTCTCGCGCGGGATCATCTGGTCGCGGTGCAGGAAACCCTCGACGCGACCCGATTCGATGATCGCGTTGCCGCGGTCGATGCGTTTCACCACGCCGTTGACGAGGTGCTCCTTACGGGCGAGGAAATCGCTGATGATCTGCTCGCGCTCGGCGTCGCGGATCTTCTGCAGAATGACCTGCTTGGCGGCCTGCGCGCCGATGCGGCCGAATTCGATGTTTTCCAGCGGCTCCTCGATGTAGTCGCCGATCTCGATGTCGGGAATCTTGTCCTGGGCGTCGATCAGCAGGATCTGGTAACCCTCGGATTCCAGGTCGGCTTCGGACACCACCTGCCAGCGGCGGAAGGATTCATAGTCGCCGGTATTGCGGTCGATCGACACGCGCACGTCGGCCTCTTCCTTGAAGCGTTTCTTGGTGGCGGAGGCGAGCGCCTGCTCCAGCGCCTCGAACACCACTTCCTTGTCAACGTTCTTTTCGCGTGCCAGCGCATCGGCCAGCATCAACATTTCACGGCTCATATTCCCTCCAGCACCTGCCTTCAAACCATCGGTTTGAGGCGGGCAACGTCCACATTCCTCAAATCGACCGCTACGTCCTTGCCGTCGACGATCAACTTCACCATCTCGTTTTCCAGCCCGACCAGCTGGCCGCTCAGCTTGCGCCGGTTCTCCAGCGGCACCCGCAGCTTCAGCGTGACCTGCTCGCCGGCGAAGCGCGCGTAGTCCTGCGGCTTGACCAGCGGCCGGTCGAGGCCGGGCGACGACACTTCCAGCCTGTCGTAGTCGATGTTCTCGACCGTGAACAGGTGGGTCAGGTGGTTGCTCACCGCGACGCAGTCGTCAATCGTGATGCCGCCCGGCTTGTCGATGAAGATCCGGATCAGCCCGCGTCCGGCGCGCTCCAGCATCACCAGCTCGTAACCGAGTCCGGCAAGCACGGGTTCCAGGCGGGTGGGCAAATCCATCATCGTGTCGGGCGCAGCACAAATAAAAAATGGGCGAACCGCCCATCGTGTTAATAATAAAGCGCCGAAATTATACCACTCGGGCCTGCAGACTGAAAGGGAAGATGGTGCCCGGAACCGGAATCGAACCGGTACGCCATCGCTGGCGAGGGATTTTAAGTCCCTTGTGTCTACCAATTTCACCATCCGGGCGGAGCGGACGGCGGACCGAAGAATCTGGAGGCGCGAGCCGGAGTCGAACCGACCTACACGGATTTGCAATCCGGTGCATAACCGCTTTGCTATCGCGCCGTCGCGGTAAAACGCTTAAACGAAAAGGGGAAAACATCCGGGCTGTGCCATCTGTTTTCCCCAGGATTCTGGAGCGGGAAACGAGGTTCGAACTCGCGACCTCAACCTTGGCAAGGTTGCGCTCTACCAGCTGAGCTATTCCCGCGTTGAAGGCTGCGCATTATGGAGATTCCGTTTTTTTCTGTCAACAGCCGGCGGCAATTTTTATCAGGATTTTTGCAGGGCGCGTGCCGCCATCACGAGGTAGTAGACCATCGACGCCAGGGTGAGCAGGGCGGCGACCCAGATCAGCAGTGTGCCGATGGTCGCGATGGGCAGGTTGGCGACCGGCTCGAAATACAGCAGCAGCACGATGGCGATCATCTGCGCCGTGGTTTTCAGCTTGCCGACGAAGGACACCGCGACGCTGGCCGACTTGCCGGCCTTGGCCATCCATTCGCGCAGTGCGGAGATGGTGATCTCGCGGCCGATGATGATGAGACCGATCAACGGTGCCACGCGGTCGAGGTCGATCAGGACGATCAGCGCGGCGGCGACCATCAGCTTGTCCGCTACCGGGTCGAGGAAGGCGCCGAAAGCCGAGGTCTGGCCGAGCGCGCGCGCCAGGTAGCCGTCGAGCCAGTCGGTGATTGCGGCGATGCCGAAGAACGCCGCGGCCAGCAGATTGGCCTCGAACGGCGTCACCCAGCCGTCCGGCAGGTAATAGACGCCTGCCATCAGCGGAATGAACAGGATGCGCAGCCAGGTGAGCAGGTTGGGGAGGTTGAGCGGCATCAGCGTTAATGGAGGGCGTTGTAGATGGTTTCCGCCAATTCTCGGCTGATACCGTTGACCGTGGCAAGCGCGTCGACGCCGGCGTCGCGCACGCCCTGCAGGCCACCGAAGTGTTCGAGCAGCTGTTTGCGCCGCTTGGGGCCGATGCCGGGGATGTCTTCCAGCGTCGACTGCAGGCGCGCCTTCCCGCGTTTTGCACGATGGCCGGTGATGGCGAAACGGTGCGCTTCGTCGCGGATCTGCTGGATCAGGTGGAAGCCGGGGTGGTCCTTGGCCAGCTTCAGTTCGCGGCCGTCGGCGAAGATCAGCGTTTCCAGGCCGGGCTTGCGCGCTTCGCCCTTGGCGACGCCGAGCAGCAGCACCTCGCCCAGGCCGAGTTCGGCCATCGCGTCGACCGCCATGGAAATCTGTCCCTTGCCGCCGTCGATCAGCAACAGGTCGGGCAGCACGCCGTTTTCCTCGACGCTCTTGTGGAAGCGCTTGGTCAGCGCGGCATGCATCGCGGCGTAGTCGTCGCCCGGCGTGATGCCGGCGATGTTGTAGCGGCGGTAGTCGGCTTTCTTCAGGTCGTCGCCTTCGTAGACGACGCATGAGGCGACGGTCGCCTCGCCCATGGTGTGCGAGATGTCGAAGCATTCGATGCGCTTAAGCGTCGGCAGGTCGAGCGTGTCGCGCAGCGCGGCGAGCCGCTGCGACTGGTTGGCGCGGTCGGCGCTGCGGCGTTCGGCGGACAGCCGTGCATTGGCCTGCGCCATGGCGAGCCACACGCGGCGCTCGCCGGTGACGCGGTGCTGGATGACGATCTTCTTGCCGGCCTGTTCGGAGAGCAGGGTTTCCAGCGCTTCGGTCTCGATCGGCTCGCTGACGAAAATGCGTGCCGGGATCGGGTGGTCGAGGTAGTGCTGGGCGATGAAGGCGTCCAGCGCCTCGGCCAGGCTCGCGCCTTCGCCATGCTGAGGAAAGATGCTGCGGTCGCCGAGATGGCGGCCGCCGCGGATCATGGTGAGGTTGACCGCGATCACGCCGCCGGCTTCGGCCACCGCCACCACGTCGGCATCGGCCTCGCTAGAGGGGGTGTCGACGAACTGCTTTTCGCGCACCGTCGCCAGCATGCGCAGGCGATCGCGCAGGAAGGCGGCGGTCTCGAAATCCAGGGCTTCGGCCGCAGCGTTCATCTCGGCAGTGATCGCCTCGGTCAGCGCAGTGGCTTCGCCTTTCAATAATTGGGCGGCTTCGGCGACGTCGCGTGCGTAGGCCTCGGGCGTGACGAGATTCACGCAGGGCGCGGTGCAGCGCTTGATCTGGTGCAGCAGGCAGGGGCGCGAGCGGTTGGCGAACACGGTGTCCTCGCAGGTGCGCAGCTGGAATACCTTCTGCAGCAGCTGGATGCTCTCGCGTACCGCGTAGGAATTGGGATAGGGGCCGAAGGCCTGGTCGTGTCTCTTCGGCGTGCCGCGAAAATAGACCAGGCGCGGAAAGCGGTGTCCGGTCAGCAGGAGATAGGGGTAGGACTTGTCGTCGCGAAATAAAATATTGAAGCGCGGCTTCAGCCCCTTGATCAGATTGTTCTCCAGCAGCAGCGCCTCGGCCTCGGTGCGCGTCACCGTGGTGTCGACGTGGTCGACGCTTTTCAGCATCAGTCGGATGCGCGGGCTCTGGTCGGTTTTCTGGAAATAGCTGGAGACGCGCTTTCTCAGATCCTTCGCCTTGCCGACATAGAGCACCGCGCCGGCAGCATCGATCATGCGGTAGACGCCCGGCAGGGTGGGAAGCGAAGCGAGAAATTCCTTGTCGACGGCGCTCAAGGTCAGAGCCTAATTCGGCAGGTATCATGGCCCGCGCCGGTTGCCTGCGGGATGCAGGGCAAGGCGCGGGGAGTGAAATTTGGTCGCTCCAAATGAACGACTCGTAACGCGGCCTTGCGCCCGCAGGCAACCGGCCCTCCGGGTTGAGACCGGGATCGGCGTCTGCTGCGTTGCGGCGCCTGGCAAGGGAATGTCCCTTGCCGGCGCGCTGCGCCTGGCATCCATCCGGTCCTGGTCTCAACGTGGGGCATGATTCCTGCCGAATGAGGCTCTTATTCGTCCTCGTCGAGCAGCTTGCCGGCGATCGCCCAGTTCTCGTCCGGCAGTTCCTCGAACGCGATATAGGTGTAGGACGCCGGCTTGCCGGCGTGGCGCTCCAGCGTCGCGGTGATTTCCTCCGCGACCTTCTTTTTCTGCTCGCGGGTCAGCGTGCCGGCGAGCTTGATGGTGACGACGGGCATGGTCAGTCCTTGCTTTGAATCTGGGTGAACACGGCTTCGAACATCGCGGGGGTGAGGCGGCGCGTCTGGGTATTGTAGCGGGAGCAGTGGTAGCTGCTGACCAGACGCCGGCCGCCGGGCAGGCGGTGGTCGCTGGCGTGGGCGAAGGGGTAGTCCTTGAGCTTGAGGCCTAGCGCTCGCAGCACCGCCTGGTGCGCGATCTGGCCCAGCGCCAGGATGCTGGCGTGGTCGGGCAATCCAGCCAGTTCGGCGGCGAGGAAGCGGTTGCACTCACGGATCTCGCCCGGTTCCGGCTTGTTGGCCGGCGGCAGGCATTTCACCGCGTTGGTGATGCGGCAGCCGGTGAGGGAGAGGCCGTCGTCGGCCGAGACCGATTCCCGCGCGCTGGCGTAGCCGAACTTGTGCAGTGTCTGGTAAAGCAGCACGCCGGCATAGTCGCCGGTGAAGGGGCGGCCGCTGCGGTTGGCGCCGTGCATGCCGG
>JAJZPG010000037.1 GCA_021811235.1 Pseudomonadota bacterium
TCTACCAGAACGCCCGCGGTTCGATGAACCCGCGGATGCGCATCGCGGACATCCTGGCCGAACCGATCCGCCTGCATCGCTTGTGCGAGGAAAGCGCCATCGCCCAGCGTGTCGTGGCGCTGCTCGAGCGGGTCGGCCTGCCCGCCGGCCTGCTGCAGCGCTTCCCAAGCGAGCTGTCGGGCGGGCAGATCCGCCGCGTCGCCATCGCGCGTGCGCTGGCCGCCGAACCCCAGGTCATCATGGCCGACGAGTCGGTGGCCGGCCTCGACGTCTCGGTGCAGGCCCAGGTGCTCAACCTGCTGCGCGACCTGTGCCGCGAATCTGGCATCACGCTGGTGTTCATCACGCACGACCTCGGCGTGGCGAGCTACCTGTGCGAAAAGATCGCGGTGCTCTATCTGGGACGCATCGTCGAGCAGGGGCCGACCGAGGCCATCCTCAACACTCCGCGCCACCCCTATACGCGTGCGCTGCTGCAGGCGTTCCCGCGCTTCGACGTGCCGCTCAAGGCGTCGCTGAACGGCGAAATCCCGAGCCCGGTCGATCTGCCCAAAGGCTGCCGCTTCGCCGGTCGCTGTCCGCAGGTGCAGGCCACGTGCCGCGACACCGATCCGGCGCTGACCGCTCTCGATGCGGACCGGCAGGTGGCCTGCCTGTTTCCGGTCGCAATCGCATGACGAGCCGGTACGCGTTGTCCTCGCGCGGCGTGGTGACCTCGCCGCACCATCTGGCCACCGCCGCCGGCCAGGCGGTCCTCGCCGCCGGCGGCAACGCCATCGAAGCGGCGCTCGCCGTCGGCAGCACGCTCAGCGTGGTATATCCGCACATGAACAGCCTGGGCGGCGACGGCTTCTGGCTGCTCAGCGACGCGTCGGGGAACCTGGCGGGACTGGACGGCGCGGGCCCCGCCGGCCGCGCCTACACGCCGGAGTTCTATGCCGGACAAGACCTGCATGCGATTCCCACCCGCGGCCCGCATGCCGCGAATACGGTGGCCGGTCTGGTGTCGGTGTGGGGCGCCGCGCATGCGTTCAGCCGCACCCATTGGGGCGGGCGCTTTTCCTGGCAGGATCTGCTCGAACCCGCGCAGGGCCATGCCGAGCACGGCTTCGCGTGCAGTGCCAGCCAGGGCGATTTCCTGACGCAGAAATGGGCGGAACTCGGCGGCTTCCACGCGCTGACCGACATCTATGCGCCTGCTGGCCAGACGACGCCGGCAGGCGCGGTCTTCCGGCAGCCGCAGCTCGCCGAATCGCTGCGCCTGTTGCAGCGTGACGGGGCGGACGGTTTCTACCGCGGCGAACTCGGGCGCCGCGTCGCGCAGGGGCTGGCCGATGCCGGCAGCCTGCTGTCGGCCGACGATCTGGCGGCCTTCCATTGCCGCCAGGTGGAGCCGATCGGCGTGCGCTACCGGAACGGCCTGGCCGTCAACATGCCGCCGCCGACCCAGGGGCTGGCTTCGCTGCTCATCCTGGGCCAGCTCGACAAGTTTTTTCTCACCCGCCACCCGCACCTTTCCGCCGACTATGTGCATCTCGTGGTCGAGGCGACCAAGCAGGCCTTCCGCCTGCGCGACCGCCACGTGGCCGACCCGGATCGCGTCGCCGTCCCGGTCGCGGAGCTGCTGTCGCCGAACTTGATCACCGATCTGGCTGACGCCATCGATCCGGCCCGCGCCGCCCCCTGGGGGCAAGGCGTGGGGCCGGCGGACACGGTCTGGTTCGGGGTGGTGGACGCGCAAGGCCGCGCCGTCAGCGCCATCCAGAGCATCTATCACGAATACGGCAGCGGCATGGTGGCGGGAGACACCGGCATCCTCTGGCAGAACCGCGGCGCCTCCTTCTCGCTCGACCCGCGCCACGTCAACGTGCTGCAGCCGGGCAAGCGTCCCTTCCACACCCTCAACCCGGCGATGTATCTGGAGAACGGTCGCCCGCGCCTGGTCTACGGCACCATGGGTGGCGACGGCCAGCCGCAGACGCAGGCGGCCGTGGCCACGCGTGCGCTGGACTATCGCCTGCCCCTGCCCGAGGTGCTGGACAGCCCGCGCTGGCTGCTCGGGCGCACCTGGGGACAGAGCAGCGACAGCCTGAAACTGGAAGGCCGCTTCGCGCCGGAGGTGTTCGACGAACTCGCGCGACGGGGACACACGGTTGAGCGGGTGGACGATTACGCGCAGATGATGGGACACGCGGGGGTCATCCGCGTGCTGGACGACGGTGGCTGCGAGGCCGCCTCCGATCCGCGCAGCGACGGGGCCGCCGCCGGCGCCTGATTCAACAACACGCAGGGCCGCTGACGGCCGCATGAAGGAATGCAATTGCTGGAGCTCGTATCTTTTCTTGGCTTGGGTCTGGTCGCCGGGCTGCTCGCCGGCATGCTCGGGATCGGCGGCGGCGTCGTGATCGTCCCGGCCCTGATCTGGATTTTTCAGCACCACGGACTGCCTGCCGAGGTCATCCCGCACCTGGCCATCGGCACCTCGCTTGCCGCCATCGTGTTCACCTCGATGTCGGCGATCTGGGCGCAGCAGAAACGTCGCGCCATCGATTGGCCGGTGGTGCGCTTGCTGGCTCCGGCCACGCTGTTGGGCGGCTTCGCCAGCGGCTATCTGGCGGGCTTCATCCCGGCCCCGGTGCTGAAGGGATTCTTCGCCGTCTTCCTGCTCTTCGTCGGCACCCAGTTCGTGCTGGACTGGAAACCTGCGGCACACTGGCGGCTGCCGGGCCGGGGAGGATTGTGGGGCGTCGGCCTCGGCGTCGGTTCGCTCTCGGCCTTGCTCGGCATCGGCGGCGGCAACATCACCGTCCCTTTCCTGCATGCCTGCAATCTCGAACTCAAGCGCGCCATCGCCATCTCCACCGCCCTGGGCCTGCCCATCGCGCTGTTTGGCGCAGCGGGCTTCGTGCTGTCCGGATGGGGGCACGCCCTGTTGCCGAGTGGAACCGTGGGCTATGTGTCGCTGCCTGCGCTGGCTGCGATCGCCGGCGCCGCCATGCTGACGGCGCCCCTCGGCGTGCGCCTGGCGCACGACCTGCCGGTCAAGCGGCTCAAACGGATTTTCGGCGTGCTGGTGCTGGCGATCTCGCTGCGCATGCTGTGGAACGTGCTGGCGTAAGCCACTGAACGACGAGGTGTCCATGAACGATCTGGATCAGAAAATTCTCGCCATGCTGGTCGACGACGGTCGCATGAGCTTCGCCGACATCGCCCGCGAGCTGGGCATTTCCCGGGTCCATGCGCGCGACCGTGTGCAGCGCCTCATCGACGATGGCGTCATCGAGAAATTCACCGTCATCGTGAACCCGGAAAAGGTCGGCACCACCGTCTCGGCCTTCTTCGATGTCGAGGTCGATCCGCAGGGGATCGAAATGGTCGCCGAAGATCTGGCGCGGCAACCCGAGGTCAGGAGCCTCTACATCATGAGCGACATGACCAGCCTGCACATCCACACGCTGACCGAAGACAACACGGCGCTCGAGGATTTCGTCCGCCGCAACCTGTTTTCGCGCCGCCACGTGGTCAAGGTCAACTGCAAGATGCTGCTGAGCCGGGTGAAAAACCGGCGCGGCGGGTCGCGCATTTAGGGAGCGACTGGCACCGCACGCACGGATCAGAACCGTTCGTCTCCACGCAGGTAGCGCCACTGCCCGGACGGCAGTTTCCCCAGCGGGACGCGGCCCAGGCGGATGCGTTTCATCGACAGCACCTGCAGGCCGACAGCTGCGCACAGGTGCGGGATCTGTCCGGGCTGGGCGCCTTTCAGCGCGACGCGCAGGCGATGCTCGCTTTGCCAGCTGACCTTGATGGCGGGCGGGGTGCGGCCCTTGTAGGGAATGCCGCGGTTCATCCGCTTGAGCCCGTCTGCGGACAGCTCGCCGGCGACTTCGACGATGACTTCGTGCTCCAGCATGGCGGCGTCTTCGGTCAGTTTGCGCGCGATGCGCCAGTCCTGGGTGAAGACGACGAGGCCGCTGGCGGAGGGTTCCAGCGGCACGCACACGCTCAGCTGGGTGAAGTGCTTTTTCAGCGGGCGGATGCCGGAGGCGTCGTCGCTCCACAGGGTGGCGGGGCTGAGCAGATGCGACGCGGGCGGGTCGCCGTCGATGACATGTCCGGCCGGTTTGTGCAGCAGCAGGGTGATGGGTTCGGACTGGCTGGGGTCGGCCTTGGGGTCGATGTCGATGCGCTGGTCGGCGACGCGGAATTGCGGTTCCTCGACCACCTCGCCGTCGACCCGCACCCAGCCGCCGGCGATGAGCTGCTCGGCTTCGCGGCGCGAGCAGGCGCGCAGTTCGGCGACACGTTTGGCAAGGCGGATGGGATCGGTCATGGCGGGGGAGGGCGCTGCGAGGGTGGCTGATTCTACCGCTGCGCCGGCGGTACGCAGGGCCGCCGGCGGAACGCGGTTGTTATTGCCGCTCCCGGCAGGGTATGCTTTTGAACCGCCCAACACGATCGCCGCGCGCGATCGACCCATCCGGAGACGCCCATGAAAACTGCACTTGCGCTGTCCTTGTTGTTCTTCACTTCTTCCGCCCTCGCCGCCGTGATCGGCAAGGATGTCAGCTACAAGGCGGGCGACACCGTCATGAAGGGGTATCTCGCCTACGACGATGCCGTGAAGGGCAAGCGCGCCGGCGTGCTGGTGGTGCCGGAATGGTGGGGCGCGAACGACTACGCGAAGAAGCGTGCGCGCATGCTGGCGGGTGAAGGCTACGTCGCGCTGGTGGTCGACATGTACGGCAACGGCCAGATCGCGGAGAACCCGCAGGACGCCGGCGCGCTGGCCGGCAGCGTGAACAAGAACCCGCCGCTGGCGTATGCGCGTTTCGACGCCGCTCGCCATTTCCTCGACAGGCAGCCCGGCGTGAAGAAGGGCGAGACCGCTGCGCTCGGCTACTGCTTCGGCGGCGGCGTGGTGCTCAACATGGCGCGTGCCGGCATGCCGCTGAAGGCGGTGGTGAGCTACCACGGCGTGCTGGCGACCGACATGTCGGTGAAGCCGGGCGACATCAAGCCCAAGCTGCGCATCTTCCATGGCGAGGCCGATCCCATCGTGCCGCCGGAACAGGTCCAGGCGTTCAAGACCGAGATGGACAACGCCAAGGCGGACTACATGCTGGTGGCCTACCCCGGCGTGATGCACACCTTCACCAACCGCGAGGCGGACAGCTATGCCGCGCAGTTCGGGCTGCCGCTGAAGTACGACCACGCGGCGGACAAGGATTCGTGGACGCGCACCCTGGAGTTCCTCAAGGCGACGCTGAAGTAATGGCCGATTCCTGCGACCACGACGATTGCCATGCGCCGCACGGCGAAGGCAGCCTCGGCATTCCGCAAGTTGGACCGTTCGACCCGGCGGCGTTCGAGCGTGCGGTGAACGACATGCTCGCCGCCTGCGGCATCGCGCCGGACTCGGTGCACACCGGGCGCACCGCGCAACGGGTGCGCGAACTGTGGCAGCGGCGGCTGCTCGGCGGCTACGCGATCGCACCCGCCGAGGCGCTGGGCGAAGGCTTCGCCGACGTCCGCGACGACATGGTGGTGGTGCGCGGCATCGCGGTACACGGCGTGTGTCCGCATCACCTGGTGCCGTTCCGCGGCGTCGCCCATGTCGCCTATATTCCGGGTGGGCGGCTGCACGGCTTCGGGCGCATCGCGCGCATGGTCGACGCCATCGGCCACCGCTTCACCTACCAGGAATGGATGACGCGCGACATCGCCGAGGCGCTGGTGACGCACGGCATGGCGCAAGGGGCGGCGTGCATCATCGAGGCCGAGCAGCTGTGCCTGCTGCTGGGCGAGGACCGGCGCGGCGACGAGCGCGTCGTCACCCAGGCCTTCACCGGCTGCTTCCGCGACAGCGACCAGTTGCGCAACGAATTCCTGCGGGCCACCTCGCAGCGCGAGCTGCGCTGATTCCCGGCCATGCAGGGGGCACGCGGGCGCATCACACTCGCCGCATGACAACTTGGCTGCTTCTGTTCGCCCTGCTGGGCGCGGGATCGCTGCATGCTCAGGAGGCGCCCAATTGGAATCGAGAGCCGCCGCCCGCGGCGGATATCCGGCTGGACGAGCCGGCACCTGACGAGGTGGTGGTCGTGCTCAACGTCAACGCGCTGGGCGGCAACCATGCAGGGCTGTTCGCGGGTCCGCTGCTGGTCGATCCGGCCGGCAGCTATTTCAGCGTGCGCGGCCAGGACACGCGCTGGAAGGGGCCGACGCTGCGGGATTACGCACGCTATCAGACCGTCGACGGCCTGAAGATCCGCGTCTACCGCTTCCGTCTCAAGCCGCGTGCGCTTTCCGTGCTGCTGCAGCGCATCCGCGAAGCCGGTTCCACGCCGCCGCTGTTCTGCGCGTCGGCGGTGCAGAACCTGTTGGCGAATCTCGCGCCCTTCGATGGGGTCAAACAGGTCGGCTGGACCACGCCGACCGCGCTGGCGCGGGTGCTCGACGCGCTGACGCAGGGCGAGGCGGCAATCGGCGTATGCCAGAAGCTGGATGCCACGCCGTGCTGATTTTTGTTTTGCCTTGACACATACCAACCGGTATGTATGATTGGTCCATGACCATTTCCATCAAAGCCCCCGACCTCACCCGGCAAAAACTGCTGGATGCGGCCTTTGCCGAAATCCACCGCAACGGTTTCCAGGCGGCCTCGCTGGCGCAGATCCTCGCCGACACCGGCCTCACCAAGGGGGCGCTGTACCACCATTTCCCCGACAAGAAGGCGCTCGGCCTCGCCGTGGTCGAAGAGGTGATCCGGCCGCGCCTGGCGGCGATGATGTTCGCGCCGCTGGCGGACACCCGGCAGCCGCTGGCGGCGATGCAGGCGCTGCTGGCGGACAAGGCGGCCGAGGACGATCCGATGGTGGTGACGCTCGGTTGCCCGCTCAACAACCTGATGCAGGAGATGAGCCCGGTCGACGAAGGCTTCCGCCTGCATCTCAATGGCGTGTTCCAGGAGTGGGTCGGGGTGGTGGCGGCGGCGCTCAAGCGCGGCAAGACCGCGGGCGAGGTGCGCCGCGACGTCGACGCAGACGCCACCGCGTTCTTCATCGTGTCGGCGCTCGAAGGCTGCGTCGGCATGAGCAAGAACACGCAGTCTGTCACGGCGTATCGCAGCTGCCTGACGCAGCTCGGCCGCTTTCTGGACACGCTGAGGAAGCCATGAATATCCCGGGGGAAGGTTTATGAGCACACCGATTACACAAGGCACCCATCATGTTGGTCTTACCGTATCGAACCTGGAAGGAAGTGCGGCTTTCTTTACTTCCTTGCTGGGCTGGCGAGAAGTCCGGAGGAATGAAGCCTATCCGGCCATTTATGTCAGCGATGGGAACACCCTGGTGACGCTCTGGGCAACCAGGGAAGCGCCATCCATCCCGTTCGACAAGAACCGGAATGTCGGGCTGCACCACGTCGCTTTTCACGTCGGTAGCGAAGACGACCTGCATACGGTGCACCAGCGGCTGACAGCCAATGGGACGAAAATCGAATTCGGGCCGGAGACATTGGGGCAGGGACCTGCCAAACATTTGATGTGCCACGAGCCAAGCGGGATTCGAGTTGAGCTCATATGGCCAGGCAATTAGGTACAGGACCCTGGAGTCAATACGCTGCGGCCCACCGTGCAACCACGCTTGTGCAGCTCGGCCGCTTTCTGGACACGCTGAAACGCTGAGGGGCGAGCCATGCAACCCATCGAACAAGCCATCACCGGTGCACAGTATTCAAGACATGCAGGCAATCCGGGAAACACGCCCGAAGCGGCACTGGAGCAGTTCTATGCGGCATTCAACGGACGCAACTTCGCCTTGATGGCGGACAACTGGGCGCAGACCGACGAGATCGCGCTCGACAATCCGCTCGGCGGCATAAGGCGCGGCTGGGCGGAAATCCGTCCGCTGTACGAGCGGGTATTTTCCGGCGAGGCCATCGTCTACGTCGAGTTTTACGACTACACCCTGCACGTCGGACAGGATCTGTTCTACGCGGTGGGGCGCGAACGTGGCCATTTCCGCTACGGCGACACCGAGCTGGCGCTGGCAATCCGTACCAGCCGCGTGTTCAGGCAATTCGATGGCCGCTGGAAACAGGTGCACCACCACGGCTCGATCGACGATCCCGAATTGCTGACGCTCTACCAGTCGGCGGTGCTGGGCAACCGGTGTTTTTTCCCGGAAGAAACAGAATGAAAGACGAATCGAGCCGTCCACGCACGCTGATCCTGCCGCCCGCACCCTATGCTGCGGCATTGCTGGGCGGCTGGTGGCTGGATCGCAATCAGCTGGCGCTGCCGCTCGATCTGGCTGCGGCGACGCGCCCGCTGGGCTGGCTTGCAGTCGGCCTCGGGTTGGCGCTGTTCGCGTGGACGCTGTGGACCTTCGCGCGCCACCGCACGACGGTCAATCCCTATGTCGGCGCGTCCGCGCTGTGCACCAGCGGGCCGTTCCGCTTCAGCCGCAATCCGATCTATCTCGGCGACTGGTTCATCCTCGTCGGCGTGTCGCTGCTGCTCGCCACGCTGTGGCCGCTGGCGTTCGCCCCCCTCATCTGGGTCATGCTCCGCTTCGGCGTGATCCGGCACGAAGAAGCCCATTTAGAAGCGAAATTCGGCGACGCCTACCGTGCCTACAAGACGCGCGTCAGGCGCTGGATCTAACCCCAACAGGAGAGAGTCATGAGCATTCTGCAAACCGTCACGCCCGAAGCCGCAACCGGCGAAATCGCCGAGATCTACGCCCAGATCGAGCAGGCGTGGGGAAGCGTACCGACCGCGATCCAGGTGTTCAGCGCCAATCCCGCCCTGCTCAGGCACCAGTGGGAGTACTACGGCAGCATCATGCAGCATCCCCGGCTGTCGATGCCGCTGACGGCGTGCATCCGCATGCTGGTGTCGCAGGCTGGCAATTGCGACTACTGCATCGACATGAATGCCGGCATGCTAATCAATGTCGCCGGCTGGACGCCCGAGCAGGTTGCGGCCACGCGCGCCAATTTCCACGACAGCCCCCTGAGCCCGGACGAAAAAATGCTGCTCGGCCTGGTGCTGAAGGCGACGCGCGACTCCAGCAGCGTCAGTGCACTCGATTTGCAGGCGGCGCGTGTCGCCGGCTGGTCGGACGGCGATATCCTCGACGCGGTGAACCACGGCGCGCGCATGGTGGCAGGCGATATCGTCATCAACGGCTTCAAGGTCGAACGCGATTTCTGAGCGGCCGGCCCGGCCGCTTGCATGGGGAAGCGGGCGCGGGCCGAGGGCTACAGCGACGACGGGGCATGGCCGTAAACCCTTTACGGACGATGTCTTCGGGAGCCTGCCATGAACATTACCCTGCACGACAAATCACTGGAGGTACGGCTCACGGCTGCCGCACAGAAGGCGTTGGCAAAACGCGCGACGCCTCTGGTGGCCGAGATGGAGCTGCTGTTCTCCTGCCTGCTGCGCAAGCGGGTGCATTTCGGCGAGGCGACCGATGCGTCGACCCCGGTCAACGATCGCCTGGCGGTGCGCTTCAAGCCCGTCATGACGCGCCGCTGCAGCGTGGCGGAGGGCGGTGCCGCGCCGCCCTCCGAGAGCTTCCCGCTCGAGAATCCGCGCCCCTACGTGCCCAACTGGCTGGCGATCGATTACCGGAAAGGGCAGTGGGTCGGCGAATTCGGCTACGCCGAATGAGCCTTTCCCGCTAATCCAGGCGGAAAAGCGCGCGCGCGTTGCGCGTGGTGGCTTGCGCCACTGTATCGACATCGAGGCCGCGCAACTCCGCCAGGGTCGCCGCGATGCGCGGCAGTTCGCCCGGCGCGTTGCGGCCGCGCCCGATCCATACTGGCGGAATGTCGGGGCTGTCGGTCTCCAGCACGATGGCTTCCAACGGCAGCTCGACCGCCAGCCGCCGCAGGTTGTTGGCGCGCGGCCAGGTGAAGGCACCGCCGAATCCCAGCTTGAACCCCAGCTTGATGAAGGCCTCCGCCTGCTGCGGGCTGCCATTGAAGGCGTGGGCGATGCCGCCGCGCACGCCGATCCGGCGCAGCTGCTTCAACAGTTCGTCGTTCGCCTTGCGGCAGTGCAGCAGCACCGGCAGGTCGCAATCGCGCGCGATCTTCAGCTGCTCGACCAGGAAGAATTCCTGGATGGCGGGGTCGAGGTCCTTCACGAACAGGTCGAGCCCGATTTCGCCGACCGCCAGCGGACGCTGCGCCTCGATCTGCGCGCGCAGCTCGGCGAGGTGCTCGGGCCGGTGCACGTGGATGTACATCGGGTGCAGCCCCCACGCCGGCAGGCAGCCGGGGTAGCGGGCGCAGGTCGCGGCCACCGTGGCGAAGGTGTCGCGGCTGACCGCGGGAACAACCTGGATTCCCACGCCTGCGGCGACTGCACGCGCGTATTCGGCGTCGCGGTCGGCGTCGAACTCCGCCGCGTCGAGGTGGCAGTGGGTGTCGATCAAGAAAGGCGGTGCTGTTTTCATCTTGTGTGACGCGAAAAAAACGGCGCCACAGGGAGCGCCGTTTTCGAGGTGCCGGTCGCGCAATCAGTCGTCGCTGACAAAACCCAGCAACTGCAACAGGCTGGTGAACAGGTTGTAGATCGCGACATACAGGCTGACCGTGGCCAGGACATAATTGGTCTCGCCGCCATGGATGATCTCGCTTGTCTGCCAGAGGATCATGCCTGACATCAGCAGCGCGAACATGGCCGACACGGCCAGCGACAGGGCCGGCATCGGGTAGCCGAAGGCCGCGGCGGCGACCGACACGAGCGCCGCCAGGAACGCCACCAGGATGCCGGTCATGAGGAATCCCCCCATGAAGCTGAAGTTGCGGCGCGTGACCAGGACATAGGCGGACAGCCCGAGGAATACGGCGCCGGTGATGCCCATGGCGGACATGACCAGTTGCGGGCCGTTGGGCAGCTGGAGGTAATGGTTCAGCATCGGACCGAGACCGAAGCCGAGCAGGCCGGTGACCGCGAACACCACGAAGATCCCGGCGGCGGAGTGGGCCGTGCGCGGCACCACGAACCACAGCAGGACGAGCGCGGCAAGGGAGGTACCCAGGCTCACGATGTAGGGCATGTTGAGTGCCATCGACACACCGGCGGCGACTGCGCTGAACAGCAGCGTCATCGACAGCAGCATGTAGGTGTTCTTGAGGACCTTGTTGGTCGACGAGACCGCAGACGTGCTGCGGCCGAGGGGGGTGACTTGCGGGTTCATCTGTCCTCCTTGTCAGGATTGAAAAACACTGCGCATCTGGGAGTCGTCCGGCAGGGCGCAGGTTCCCGGGTCTGCGGGCACGGGTGAGGATACCGTGATGCAGGGCGGCTTGCCACCCGCAACATTGTTTGCGTCGTGGTTTTGTGCCTATTCGCCCGCTTTCGGGCTGCGAGCCATCAGGTTCATCAGTTCGCCCGGCAGGGGGAAAACGATGGTGTTGGTCTTGTCGCCGGCGATGTTGGAGAGCGTCTGCAGGTAGCGCAGTTGCATGGCCTGCGGCTTGACCGCGAGAATTTCGGCGGCGGCCAGCAGCTTTTCCGAGGCCTGCAGTTCGCCCTCGGCGTGGATCACCTTGGCGCGCCGTTCGCGTTCGGCCTCGGCCTGCTTGGCGATCGCGCGCACCATCGATTCGTCGATGTCGACGTGCTTGATCTCGACGTTGGAGACCTTGATCCCCCAGGCATCGGTCTGGGTGTCGAGCAACTGCTGGATGTCCTGGTTCAGGCGTTCGCGCTCGGCCAGCATGTCGTCGAGCTCGTGCTTGCCGAGCACCGCGCGCAGCGTGGTCTGCGCCAGCTGGCTGGTCGCGACCAGATAGTCCTCCACCTGCAGGATGGACTTGGCCGGATCGATGACGCGGAAATACACCACCGCGTTGACCTTGACCGAGACGTTGTCGCGCGAGATCACGTCCTGGCTCGGCACGTCGAACACCACGGTACGCAGGTCGACCCGCACCATCTGCTGGATGCCGGGGATGATCACCACCAGCCCCGGGCCCTTCACCTTCCAGAATCGCCCGAGCATGAACACCACGCCACGCTCGTATTCGCGCAGGATGCGCAGGCTGGCAGCCAGCAGCGCGACGACGACGAATACCAGGGTCAGTCCGCCGAATTCAAACATGGCCGTTCTCCTTGTCCGGTTCCACCTCGAGGATCAGATCGTGCCGGGCACGCACCCGGAAGGGCGTGCCGCGCTTCAGCGGCACCTTGCTACGCACCCGCCACTGTTCGCCGTGGACATGCGCCCAGCCTTCGTGCTCGATGTCCTCCAGCGCTTCGCCTGCGGCGCCGATCAGCTCCGCGGCGCCGGTCACCACCGGCCGCGCGCGCGCCTTGATCGCCAGGCCGGCGACGAAGAAACTGAACAGCGCGCTCGCCACCGCCACCGGCACGACCAGCGCCAGCGGAATGCCGTAGCCGGGCAGGTCGGTGTCGATCAGCATCACCGAGCCGATGACGAAGGCGATGATGCCGCCCAGGCCCAGCGCGCCGAAGCTGGGGATGAAGGCCTCGGCGATCATCATGACGAAGCCGAGGAGCAGCAGCGCGAGCCCGGCATAGCTGATCGGCATCAGCTGCAGCGCGAACAGCCCGAGCAGCAGGCAGATGCCGCCGACCACGCCGGGGAACAGCATGCCGGGGTTGGAGAATTCGTAGATCAGTCCGTAGATGCCGAGCAGCATCAGGATGTAGGCGATGCCGGGGTCGCCGATCACCGCCAGCAGCCGGCTGCGCCAGTCTGGCTGGACGCGTTCGATGGCGGCTTGCGTGGTGTCGAGTGTGATGGTCTGGCCGTCCATCTTGATGGCGCGGCCGTCGAGCTGCTTCAGGAGGTCGCCCAGATCGGCCGCCACCAGGTCGATCACCTTCAATTCCAGCGCCTCGGATGCCGACAGGCTGACCGCCTCGCGCACCGCGCGTTCGGCCCATTCGGCGTTGCGGCCGCGCAGCTCGGCCAGCCCGCGGATGTAGGCCGCGGCGTCGTGCACCGCCTTGCGCATCTTCGGATCAGCCGGTGGGGATGCGGCGGGTTTGTCCGGCGCAGCCGGCTTGTCGCCGCCCGGCGCGAGCTCGACCGGCGTCGCCGCGCCGAGATTGGTCGCCGGCGCCATCGCCGCGATGTGGCTGGCGTACAGGATGTAGGTGCCGGCGCTGGCGGCGCGGGCACCCTGCGGCGCGACGTAGGTGGCGACCGGCACCTTGGACGCGAGGATGGCCTTGATGATGTCGCGCATCGAGGTGTCGAGCCCGCCCGGCGTGTCCATCTCGATCACCACCAGCTGCGCGCCGTCTTCGTTTGCCTTGTCGAGCCCGCGCAAGAGGTAGTCGGCGCTGGCCGGGCCGATCGCGCCCTGTACCGCCAGAACGCGCACGCCGGCGGCATGGGCCGGGACCGCCAGCAGGGCCAGTATGGCCAGCAATAGAAGGATGCGGAGTGGATGCGCCATCCATTCAATCTAGACTCTAATCCGGACTGCGACCAATGGGCGGGCGCGAGGCGGGAAGACGCACGGGGCACGGGCGGGACGGCCCTGACACCCTTAAGGTTTTATAATGTTGCACATTAATGACGAGCTGGGTCATCCGTGAATCTTTTTCATTCCGAACGCAAACCGGATCGGCAAATCCTCGTCGTCGCCTTCGTTGTGCTGCTGGCCTTGTTGCTGATCGACTGGCTGATAGGCAGCGTCATCGCCGCGAAGCATGCCCCCGCCCCGTTCACGCCGGGGAGCATCGGAACAGGCATCGCCGCGCATCTGCTGCTTGCCATGGCGGGCGCCCTGCTCCTGCAGCGTTTCATCCAGCCGTGCGTCCGGCGGCTCCAGGAAAGCCAGGCCCATTTGGGCGAAGCGCTGCACCGGAACGAACTGATCCTGCAGTATGCCGGCGAAGGCATCTACGGCCTCGACAGCCAGGGGCGGCTGACTTTCGTCAATGCGGCGGCCGAACGCATGCTGGGCTATTCCAGCGAGGACCTGGGCCAGGATATCGTCCAGCGCATCACCCCGGGCGGCAGGTGCGACGGCTGCCCCACCCCCGACATGCAATGTTCGATACTGACGACGAGCCCCGACGGCGCGCCGCAGGATTGCCGGGACGCGGTGTTCCGGCGGAAGGACGGGCAGCCCCTCGACGTCCAGTTCATCAGCGCGCCCATCCTGGAGGCCGGGCGGATCACCGGCGCGGTCGTGGTGTTCAGCGACAACACGGCGCGCAAGAAGAACGAGGCCGCGCTCGCCCGCTGGCAACACATCTTCGACCACGCCGAATGGGGGGTGATCGTCTACGACGTCGTGGCCGGGAAAATCGATTGCCTGAATCCCGCCTTCGCCCGGATGCACGGCTATACGGCAGAGGAGCTTGCCGACTGGCAGATCGCCCATTTTTTCGCGGACGAGTGCAGGGCCGATCTTGAGCACCATATCCACCTGATCCACGAAAGAGGGCACCACGTCTGGGAATCCTGGCACGTACGCAAGGACGGCAGCCGTTTCCCGGTGCAGATCGATGCCACGGCGGTGAAGGACGGCGAGGGCGCGGTCCTCTATCGCGTCGTCAACGTACAGGACATCACGGCGCGCCGTCGGGCCGAAGACGTCCTGCGCGAAAGCGAAGTGCATCTCGCCCGGGCCCAGGCCCAGGGCAGGCTGGGAAGCTGGCGCCTGGATACCCGCAACGACGTGCTGGAGTGGTCGGCCGAATGCCACCGCATCTTCGCCCTTCCGCCCGGCACGGCGCTCAGCTACCAGGTCTTCCTCGATTGCGTCCATCCCGAGGACCGCGAGTTCGTCGACCGCGCCTGGCGCGCCGCGGTGGCGGGCGCAGCCTACGACATCGTGCATCGCATCGTCGCCGCCGGCCAGGTGAAATGGGTGCGTCAGCGCGCAGAGCTGGAATATGCAGCCGATGGCACCCTGCTGCGCGGACTCGGCACCACCCAGGACATCACCGAACTCAAGCGGAACGAGGAGGCCCTGCTGCGTTCGCGGCAGAACCTGCGCGAGCTCGCCGCGCACCATGAAAAAATCCGCGAGGAGGAACGCACCCGCATCGCCCGCGAAATCCACGATGAGCTCGGGCAGTATCTCACCGCCCTGCGAATGGACGCGGCCATGCTGAAAATCCGCTTCGGCGCGGACCATCCCGAACTGGGGCAGCATGTGGCGGGAATGAAAAAGACCATCGACACCACTATCGGCGCGGTCCGCAACCTGGCGACCTCATTGCGCCCCGGGGCGCTGGACATGGGTCTGGTTTCGGCGGCGGAGTGGCTGCTTTCCGGGTTCGAGGAACGTACGCGGGTCCGCTGCCGCCTCCACGCGCCCCAGGAGCAACTGGAACTCGACGAAGAGCGGGCCACCGCGGCCTTCCGCATCCTGCAGGAATCGCTCACCAACATTGCCCGCTACGCCCAGGCCACGGAGGTCGACGTCCGCATCGAATGGGTCGACGGCATCCTGGAAATGGATATCCGCGACAACGGCGTCGGCTTCGACAATGCGGAAGTGCGAAAGCGCAAGACCTTCGGCCTGATGGGGATGCGCGAGCGGGCGCTCCAGTTCGGCGGCGAATCCCGGATCGATTCCCAGCCGGGTGCCGGCACCACCGTGCGCATACGCATTCCATGCACCAGGGAGACACTCGATGATCCGTATCCTGATTGGCGATGATCACGCCATCGTCCGCCAGGGGCTGCGCCAGGTGCTGGCCTTGGCACCGGAGCTGGAACTGGTCGCCGAGGCGAGGAATGGATGGGAGGTGCTCGAGCGGGTCCGCACCAGCGCGCCCGACCTGCTGCTGCTGGACATGAACATGCCCGGTCCCAACGGGGTCGAGCTGATCAAGCGGGTGCGCGAGGAAGCGCCGCGCCTGCCCATCCTGGTGCTGTCGATGCATGGTGAGAGCCAGATTGCGGGGCGCGCCATCAAGGCCGGTGCAAGCGGCTACCTCACCAAGGACAGCGAGCCGGAAACCCTGATCTTCGCCATTCGCCAGGTGGCCAGCGGCGCGCACTACATCGAGCCGGCCGTCGCCACGCGCCTGTTGTTCCAGCCCGCGCCCCAGGAAACGGCCGCGCCGCATCTCGCCCTGTCCGACCGCGAATACCAGGTCTTCCTGTTGCTGGCCCAGGGGCGTGGCGTGATGGAAATCGGGGAGGCACTGCACCTCTCCGCCAAAACCGTCAGCACCCACAAGGCCCGCCTGATGAAAAAACTGGGCGTGGACAATCTGAGCGATCTGGTGCGTTACGCGCTGAGCCATGAATTGATCTGAAGCGGCGAGATCCGGATTT
>JAJZPG010000002.1 GCA_021811235.1 Pseudomonadota bacterium
GCCAAATTTCTTCGACAGAATGGTGGTGATCGCCGCGGTCAAGGTGGTCTTGCCGTGGTCAACGTGACCAATCGTACCAACGTTTACGTGCGGCTTGGTCCGCTCGAATTTTTCCTTAGCCATTTCAAGTACCCCTCAAATTTGCACAAGTAATGATGCGACGACTCTGACAACTACTCATTAACTGGCGCGCCACCTTCAATCGGCGGCACCGCAAAACCGGTGCGCCTGATTCAATGCGGCCGCACCGCAAACTGGTGCCCATGGGCAGGATTGAACTGCCGACCTCTCCCTTACCAAGGGAGTGCTCTGCCACTGAGCTACATGGGCTTCGGACTTACTACACATAAGCCCATACAAAAACTGGAGCGGGTGAAGGGAATCGAACCCTCGTCTTAAGCTTGGAAGGCTTCAGCTCTACCATTGAGCTACACCCGCATGGGGTGGGCCGTGGTTGTAAAGCCGCCAAAGCGCCAACAACCACGCTCCTCCCGCTTCGCCCTGCTCCTACTGCAAAAATCTGGTGGTGGGGGAAGGATTCGAACCTTCGAAGGCAGAGCCGTCAGATTTACAGTCTGATCCCTTTGACCGCTCGGGAACCCCACCCAAACGAAGCGCGAGATTATAGGGGGCCGGCAGACGGACTGTCAAACCCCCGCACAGCAAAAAACCTGCTTATTTACACATTGAACAGGAAATTCATGACATCGCCGTCACGAACGATGTATTCCTTGCCCTCGGCGCGCATCTTGCCCGCCTCCTTAGCGCCCTGCTCGCCCTTGCAGGCGATGAAGTCCTCGAAGGAAATCGTCTGCGCCCGAATGAATCCGCGCTCGAAGTCGGTGTGGATGACGCCGGCCGCCTGCGGTGCCGTGTCGCCCTTGTGGATGGTCCAGGCACGCACTTCCTTCACCCCGGCGGTGAAATAGGTCTGCAGGCCGAGCAGGTCGTAGGCGGCGCGGATCAGGCGGTTCAGCCCGGGCTCGTCCCAGCCCAGCTCCTTCAGGTATTCCACGCGGTCTTCCGGCGACAGTTCCTGCAGCTCGGCCTCCAGCGCCGCGCACACCGGCACCACCGGCGCACCCTCTTTCTCGGCAAACGCCTTCAGCGCGTCGAGCATGGGGTTGTCGTGAAAGCCGTCCTCGCTGACGTTGGCGACATACAGCGTGGGCTTGACCGTCATCAGGCACAGCTGCTTGATCGCGTCCAGCCCCTCCGCGTCCAGCCCGGCGGCCCGCGCAGGCCGCCCCTCGTTCAAGGTGGCGACGACGGGCTTCAGCGCAGCGACCATTTTCTGCGCCTCCTTGTCGCCCGCGCGCGCCGGCTTTTCATAGCGCGCCAGCGCCTTTTCCGCGCTCGCCAGGTCGGCGAGCGCCAACTCGGTGGCGATGGTCTCGACGTCCGACAGCGGATCGACCTTGCCGGCGACGTGGATCACGTTTTCATTGTGGAAACAGCGCACCACATGGCAGATCGCATCGGTCTCGCGGATGTTGGCGAGAAACTGGTTGCCCAGGCCCTCGCCCTTGGACGCGCCGGCGACGAGCCCGGCGATGTCGACGAATTCCACGATCGCCGGCACGACTTTCTGCGGCTGGATGATCTCGGCCAGCTGCGCCAGACGCGGGTCTGGCACCTCGACCACGCCGGTGTTCGGCTCGATGGTGCAGAAGGGGTAGTTCTCTGCCGCGATGCCCGCCTGGGTCAGCGCATTGAAGAGGGTGGACTTTCCGACGTTGGGCAGGCCAACGATGCCGCATTTGAGGCTCATGGCAATTCTCGTTAGGGGTGAGGAGTGAGGGGGGAGGCGGGTTTGGTGTTGGCGCGCTGGGTGGCGGCATTCCATTCGCCCTTTTCGATCAGCGGCATCAGATCCACCGCGCGCTCGATGGCGGCATCGATGTCGGCCTGTTCCTCGCGTCGCGGCGGCTTCAACACGTAGTTCACGACCTCGTTGCGGTCGCCCGGATGGCCGATGCCGACGCGCAGGCGCCAGTAGTCCTGGGTACCGAGATGCGAGGTGATGTCCTTGAGGCCGTTGTGGCCGCCCATGCCGCCGCCGAATTTGAGGCGGAGCTGGCCAGGCGGGATGTCGAGCTCGTCGTGCACCACCAGGATCTCGGCCGGGGCGATCCGGTGGAAGCGCGCAAGCGCCCCGACCGCCTGGCCGGAGCGATTCATGAAGGTCTGCGGCAGCAACATCCAGACGTTTCTGGCGCTGCGCCCGACGATGCCGTGGAAGCGAGATTCGAGCGCCAGCGACACGCCCCATGCCTGCGCGAGGCGCGCGCAAAACCAAAACCCGGCATTGTGCCGGGTTTCTTCGTAATCGCGCCCCGGGTTACCGAGGCCGACGATCAGGCGCGGTGTGATTTGGCTTGACGCTGTCATGCCGATCGCACTGCGCACCCCGCGAGGGGGTGCGCATCCGCATTACGCCGCGGGAGCAGCGGGAGCCTCTTCGGCAGCGCCGCCCTTGGGCGCGTTGATCGAAGCCACGGCTGGGTTTTCCTGCTTGACGTGGGCAACCAGCTCGACGCCTGCGGGCAGCGCGAGGTCATTCGCATGGATGGAATGACCGACTTCCAGCTTGCCCATGTCGACCTCGATGAACTCGGGCAGGCTGCCGGGCAGGCACTGCACGTCGAGTTCGTTCACGATGTGGTGCGGCTTGCCGCCACCGGTCTTGACGCCCGGCGCCACGTCGGCGTTGAGGAAGTGCAGCGGCACCTTGACGTGGATCTTGTGATCCTTGTCGACGCGCTGGAAGTCGACGTGCAGCACCTGCTGCTTGTAGGGGTGCCACTGGGTGTCGCGCAGCAGCACGCTTTCCTTGCTGCCGTCGACGGTGAGCGTCAGCACGGACGCGTGGAAGGCTTCCTTGCGCAGGGCGTGGTACAACGCGTTGTGATCCAGCTCGATCTGCATCGGGGCGGCGGTGCCGCCGTAGACGATGCCCGGGACCTTGCCGGCGTGGCGCAGGCGGCGGCTCGCACTCGACCCTTGCGCTTCACGTTTGAAGGCGATGACTTCGATTTCCATTTGACTTCTCCTAAGTTGCTACTTCAATGATGCATTGCCGAAAAGGGTCAACGCATGAAAAAGCCCCCGCGACCAGGGGCATTCCCAACCCGCTATTCGATGAATAGCGAGCTGACGGAATCTTCGTTGCTGATGCGGCGGATGGTTTCCGCCAGCAGTTCAGCCACCGACAATTGCCGGATTTTCTTGCACGCGCGCGCGTCGTCACGCAGCGGGATGGTGTCGGTCACCACCAGTTCGTCGAGCGCGGAATTCGTCACGCGCTCGGCCGCAGCCCCCGACAGCACCGCGTGCGTACAGTAGGCCATCACCTTCTGCGCGCCGTGTTCCTTCAACGCATTGGCCGCCTCGCACAGGGTATTGGCGGTGTCGACCATGTCGTCCATGATGATGCAGGTCCGGTCCTTGACGTCGCCGATGATGTGCATCACCTTGGCCACGTTGGGCTTGGGACGGCGCTTGTCGATGATCGCCAGGTCGCACTCCAGGCGCTTGGCGATCGCCCGCGCCCGCACCACGCCGCCCACGTCCGGCGACACCACCATCAGGTTCGGATGGTTGCGCTTCCAGATGTCGCCCAGGAGGATCGGGCTGGAATAGATGTTGTCGACCGGGATGTCGAAAAAACCCTGGATCTGGTCGGAGTGCAGGTCCATCGTCAGCAGGCGGTCGACGCCGGCGCCCTGCAGCATGTTGGCCACCACCTTGGCAGTGATCGCCACCCGCGCCGAACGGGTGCGCCGGTCCTGGCGCGCGTAGCCGTAATACGGGATCGCGGCGGTGATGCGGCCGGCCGAGGCACGCTTCAGCGCATCCACCATCACCATCACTTCCATCAGGGTGTCGTTGGTCGGCTGGCAGGTCGACTGCAGCACGAACACGTCCTTGCCGCGCACGTTTTCCAGGATTTCGACCATCACCTCACCGTCGGAAAAGCGCGACACGGTGGCGCGACCGAGGTGGATATTGAGATGACGCACCACATCGCTGGCCAGACGCGGGTTGGCATTCCCGGTAAACACCATCAAGTTGTCTATGGACACGCGAGTCTCCGGCGGGTTGGCTCAGGCCGACACAACAACAAAAACAGCCGCCACCGGCGGCTGTTCGCTTAATCTGGCTGGGGAGGTAGGGATCGAACCTACGAATGTCGGAATCAAAATCCGATGCCTTACCACTTGGCGACTCCCCAATGGGTGCTACTCAGGCGCAAAAGTCATACAGGGGATGCCTGTCGAGACCTCGCGCCACAAAACCCCGCATCGCCTCGGGCAGCTGCCGCAGCACGTTCCGCGCCGCCGCTTCCGTTCCGAACGATGCAAACACGCAGGCACCCGATCCGGTCATTCGCGCCTCGCCGAATTGCGCCAGCCACTCGAGATGACGGGCAACTTCGGGATACCGTCCGACGACCACGGACTGCAGGTCGTTACGACCCATGCCTGCGGAAAAGGGCGCTATTTTGAGGGCTGGCGTGTTCCGTGTCAATTCCGGCGCAGCAAAAATCGCTGCGGTCGGCACCTGCACCGGCGGCGTCAGCACCACATACCACGCCGGCGGTGCGCTCACCGGGTGCAGGATCTCGCCCACCCCTTCGGCAAACGCGGTCTGGCCGAACACGAATACCGGCACGTCGGCGCCCAGCTGCAGGGCCAACTTTTGCAGGGTTGCGCGCGGCAGGTCGATCTGCCACAGGCGGTTGAGCGCCAGCAATACGGTGGCGGCATCGGAACTGCCCCCGCCGAGACCGCCCCCCATCGGCAACCTCTTGTCGAGCCGAATGCTCACGCCCGCGCCGGCAGGCGCATGCGCCTGCAGCAGCCGCGCCGCACGCACGGTCAGGTCGAGGTCTTCCGGCACCCCAGGCAGTTCGCCTTCACGCACCACGCGGCCGTCTTCGCGCACGTCCAGGTGCACGGTATCGGCCCGATCGATCAGACGGAACACGCTCTGCAACAGATGGTAGCCGTCCGCCCGCCGCCCGACGACGTGCAGGAACAGGTTAAGCTTGGCCGGTGCAGGATAGGCGTGGCTCATTCGGCCTGCCAGCTGTCCGCCACCAGGCGGATTTCGAGCGCTTCGCGCGTCACCACCAGCTTGCGCGGACGGGCGTCGGCAGCGTATTGCAGGTAATCGATCGTCCAGCCGTCCTGCTTCAGCTGCGACAGACGGCCGGCGGCGTCATGCGTGGCCTCGAAGGGCCGGGCGGGATCGGGGCGCGCCTGCACCCACCACGCCAACCCGGCCACGGGCAAGGTATAACCGAGCGCCTCCTGCGTCAGGCTGTCCGCATCGCGGGCCCGACGCGTCGGCTGGTTGGGGATCTCGAGGACGACACCGCCGGCATCGCGCACGATGCGTGCAACGCCCTGCCCAAGCGGCGAAATCATCATCAGATCATCGCCGTCGACACGATGCTGCCAGCGGATCTGGCCCGACATGCTCTGTTCCCCGCTCTGAACGCCGATGCGCCCCTGCAGGGTCCATCTGTCCGGAACGGAGGACCCCGCGGCGGGGGGCGACGGCGGAACGGAGGCGCAGCCCCCCAGAATCAGCGCCAGCAGCGCTGCCACGGCAAGGGCTCGCATCAGGGTTTGAGCCGGCGCAAGGTTTCCAGCAGCACTTCGTTCTGCGGATGGGTTTGCAGGCTCGTCTGCCACAGCTTGCCTGCCTCGTCGCGCTGGCCGCGCGCCCACAGCACTTCGCCGAGATGGGCGGCGATTTCGGGATCGGGGCGTACCCGGTAGGCACGCTCCAGATATTCCTGCGCGCGCGCCAAATTGCCCGAACGATATTGGGCCCAGCCCACACTGTCGAGGATGAAGGGGTCTTCCGGCGCCAGCGCCAGCGCCTTGTCGAGCAGGACGACGGCCTCGGCGAGGCGGCTGGTGCGGTCGGCCAGCGTATAGCCGAGCGCGTTGTAGGCCTGCGCGTCGTTGGGGCGCAGCACGATCACACGACGCAGATCGGCTTCCAGTACGTCGAGCCTGTCGAGCTTTTCCGCCGCCATGGCGCGGTCGTACAGCAGGTCGGCGGCATCGGGATAGCGCTTGAGGCCCTCCGACAGCACGTCGTAAACGGCCGCGTGTTCCTTGCTGTCGCGCAGCAGTTCTGCCTGCGCCTGGATCAGCCGCACGTTCTGCGCGTCGTTCTCGCCGCGCGTCGCAGCCAGCAGCGCCCGCGCCTCGTCGAGCTTGCCCGCCCGGGTCAGCAGGACCGCTTGGCGTGCCCGTGCCGGCACCAGGTAGTTGCCGGCCCCGACGTCGGCATAGTGGCGCGCGGCGGCCTCGGGCTGCTTCATCTGCTCGGCCGCCTGCCCCAGGTAATAGTGCACGGTGTCCGGATCGCGCGGGCTGTATTCCAGGGTCCGGGTCAGCAGATCGTGTGCGGCTGCAGCCTCGCCCATTTGCAGCGACAGCAGGCCGGCCGCGAAACTCACTTCGGGATTGCGCGGGAAGTCGGCGGTCAGACGGGTGAACTCGGCGCGCGCTTCGCTGAACTGGTTGGCGTTGACCAGTGCGCGCGCGTAAGCCAGGCGCACTTCGCGCGCGTCGGGGTGGGTGGCCAGGAAAGTCCGCATGAAGGCGATCGCATCGGCGAGCGAGGTCTTGCCGAGTATCTGCACCTGCAATAGCGCGGCGGGCTCCCATCCCGGACGCAGTTTGTCGGCCTGCCGCAAGGCTGCGATCGCCGCCTCGAAGCGCCCCGCGCTGGCTGCGGCCTGGGCGACGGCAAAGCGCGCTTCCGGCAAGGCCGGATAATCCGCCGCCAGGCGCTCGACCAGTTCCAGCGCCGCCACGCTGTCACGCATTTTCCCCATCAGGGCCGACAGGTGCAGGAAGCCGTTGGCAGGCTCCTCTTTCAGCAGGGCGCGCAGGACGGGCTCGGCCTCGTCGAGTTTGCCTTCGTTCAGCAGCAGCGCCGCCAGCATCTGCTGCGCACGCGGCGAGTCCTGATCGGCAGCGGCCCACAGACGGGTCGCTTCCAGCGCAGCGGTGGAGTCGCGCGCAAATGCCGCAATTTCCGCCGCGCGGCGCGCAATGCGCGGGTCGCGCGTTTGCCGCGCCAGATCGAGATAGGTCGACTGGGCAATACCGATCGCCCCGCGCTGGCCGGCCACCTCGGCCACCAGGAACTTGAACAGGATGTCGGGCGTGAGCGGCTGCCCGGGAAGCGCCGCTGCGGCCTTGGCGTCGGCATCTGCGGCGGGATCGGCTGCCGCCTCCCCTGCCCCGGCAGGCTGCCGCCCCTGCGTTTCCGTCGCCACCGGCTGCGACGCCTTGACGCCGGGCTGGCTGCACGCGGTCGCGAGCGCCAGTGCGGCGTAGAGGGGGAGGAGTCTGAACTGGATCATGGTCTGCCTTGGTGGATTGCCTGTCACGATTCTAAGCGTTCGAGGCCCGTCTGCAAGCAAGGTTCACTTGCGCTGTGCTGCACGCGTCCGCTCATGCCAAGCGGGCGGCTGGCACGGCACGTTATACAATCCCGCCATGCCCGAACTGCCCGAAGTCGAAACCACCCGCGTGGGCCTGCTGCCCCGCCTGCAGGGGCGCACGCTCAGGCAGATCGTGGTGCGCAACCCGCGCCTGCGCTGGCCGGTGCCGGCCGACCTGGAAACCCGTTTGGCCGGGCAATCGCTCCAGGACATGACGCGGCGCGGGAAATACCTGCTGTTCGACTTCGGCGCGACCACCCAGATCGTGCATCTGGGCATGTCGGGCAGCCTGCGCTTTGCCGAACCGGGCGAACCCGCCGCGTTGCATGACCACATCGACTGGCTGTTCGACGACGGCACCACCCTGCGGCTGCGCGACCCCCGCCGTTTCGGCGCGGTGCTGTGGACCGACGACGCGATCCGGCATCCGCTGCTGGCCCACCTCGGGCCGGAGCCGCTCACCCCTGCATTCGATGGCGACTATCTGTACGCGCAATGCCGGCGCCGCAACGCCGCCATCAAGCAGGTCATCATGGACGCCGCCGTCGTGGTCGGGGTCGGCAACATCTACGCCTCCGAATCGCTGTTCCACGCCGGCATCCGCCCCGCCACGGCCGCGCGCCGCCTGAGCCGCCCCGCCTGCGGCCGGCTGGCCGAAGCCATCAAGCGGGTGCTGACGGCGGCCATCGCCGCCGGCGGCAGTTCACTGCGCGATTACGTCGCAAGCGACGGCGAGCTGGGGTATTTCCAGCTGCAGACGCGGGTGTACGATCGCGAAGGCCTGCCGTGCAAGACCTGCGGCACGCCGGTCCGCCGCATCGTCCAGGGCCAGCGTGCGAGCTTCTATTGCCCAGCCTGCCAGCGCTGACCCGCTGTGTGCGAATCAAGTTTGTCATTAACATGTCGTTAAATGATTGCCCCTTACCCGGCGGACCGCTGACATGAAGCCCACGACCCTGGTTGACGAATTCGAGCATTACAGCGCCTGGCGCGACGCGGTGTTCGTGCGCGTCGAAGCCTTGCGCGACTGGCTCAACGCGCAGGAACTGGGGGATGCCGAATCCGATCTGCGGCTGAACCATCTGCTCGGCCGCCTGCAGGAAGACACGCTGAACGTGGCCTTCGTCGCGGAGTTTTCGCGCGGCAAGTCCGAACTCATCAATGCGATCTTCTTTTCCGATTACCGGCAGCGCGTGCTGCCGTCGTCCGCCGGGCGCACCACCATGTGCCCGACCGAGCTGTATTTCGACCCGACCCGGCGCCCGGCGTTGCGTCTGCTGCCCATCGACACCAAGGCCCGCGCAGGCAGCATCGCCGAATTCAAGCGCGAGGCGGACGCCTGGACCGAGTTCCCGCTCAACCTCGATTCCGCCGAGGAGATGAGCGCAACGCTGATGCGGCTGGCCGACACGATCGAGGTCGATGCCGCCACAGCCGAAGCCTTCGGCCTCATCAACCCCGACGACGAGGAAACCGCGCGCAATCTGGCTCGCGACGGCCACGTTTCGATCCCGCGCTGGCGCCATGCCCTGATCAATTTTCCGCATCCGCTCCTGAAGCAGGGCCTGGTCATCCTCGACACCCCCGGCCTCAACGCCATCGGCACCGAGCCCGAGCTGACGCTCAGCATGCTGCCCAACGCACATGCGGTGCTGTTCCTGCTGGCCGCCGACACCGGCGTGACCAAGTCCGACATCGAGATCTGGCGCCAGCATATCGCCCCGGTGCAAGGAGCCAGCCGCGCGCGACTGGTGGTGCTGAACAAGATCGACGGGCTGTGGGACGAACTCAAGACCGACGCCGAAATCGATGCCGAAATCGCCAAGCAGGCCGTCGGCAGCGCGACCCTGCTCGGCCTGCCCGCAAGCCAGGTCTACCCGGTGTCGGCGCAGAAGGCGCTGGTCGCCAAGGTGAAAGGCGACGCCGCATTGCTGGCGAAAAGCCGCCTACCCGATCTGGAGGCGGCGCTGACGCAGGAACTGATCCCGTGCAAACAGGCACTGGTCGGGGAGTCGACGCAGGCCGCGGTGGAGGACGTGGTGGTCAAGACCACCGAACTGCTGGAAACCCGGCTCGCCACCCTGCAGGATCAGGTCGATGAACTGCAAGGGCTGCGCGGCAAGAACCGCGACGTCATCCAGCACATGATGGTCAAGGCGAACGACGACAAGCAGCAGTTCGAACGCGGCCTGCAGCAATTCAACGCGCTGCGCAACGTGTTCGCCTCCCAAGTCGAGACCTTGCGCCAGCAGCTCGGCATGCAGACCCTGCGCGATGAAGTGCGCCACACGCGGATGGCGATGGAAAAGAGCCACTTCAGTGCGGGCCTGCGCGAAGCGATGGAACGTTTCTTCCGCCAGGTCGAGGGCAACCTGAATGCGTCAGGCGCGACCATCAAGGAAATCCGCGCCATGATGACTGCGATGTACCAGAAATTCAGCGACGAACATGGCCTGGCAGCCGTCAATACGCCGGATCACAGCCTGCACAAGTACCGCAAGGAAATGGCGCGGTTGGAGCGCATTTTCGAGGAACGCTTCAACACGGTGTTCAAGATGCTCACGGTCGGCCAGGGGCAGCTGACCTCGCGCTTTTTCGAGACGCTGGCGAGCAAGGTGGTGCAAGTGTTCGAGCTTGCCAACAGCGAAACCGAAGCCTGGCTGAAAGCCTTGATCGCGCCGATGGAAACCCAGGTGCGCGAGCACAAGGTCCAGCTGAAGCGCCGCCTGGAAAGCGTCAGCCGCATCCACGCCGCGACGGAAACGCTGGACGAGCGTATCGCCGAGCTCGAGACCTCGATGGGAACGGTGAGCGATCAGCTCGACCATCTGGCGCGTATCAATACGCGCATCGCCGACGCCCTGGCGGGCGAAGCCGCCGTGGCGCGGCTGGTCAAGACAGCCTGAATTACTTGCCGCCGGTCAGGCGCAGGAATTTTTCCTGCAGCTGCTCCTTGGTCTCGACGTAGTCCGGATTCTTCGGAATGCAATCGACCGGGCACACTTCCACGCATTGCGGGGTATCAAAGTGACCGACGCATTCGGTGCACTTGTTGGGGTCGATGATGTAGATCTCGTCGCCCTGGGAAATCGCTTCGTTGGGACATTCGGGCAGACAAACGTCGCAATTGATGCATTCGTCCGTGATCATCAAGGCCATGGCACTCTCCGGGTTATATCAGTTTCCGCTTATTTTCTCATTTAATCGCCGCGCCACCAATGGGTGCACGAAGGGTGTGACATCGCCCCCCAGCTGCGCGATCTCGCGGATCATGCTGGCGGAAATGAACATGTACTGGTCCGACGGTGTCAGGAAAATGGTTTCGATATCGGGCTTGAGGTTGCGGTTCATGCCGGCCAGTTGGAATTCGTACTCGAAGTCGGACGCCGCGCGCAACCCCCGCAGCACCGCGATCCCCCCCTGCTCGGCGACGAAGTCGATCAGCAGGCCGGAGAAGCCTTCCACCCGCACCTGCGGCACGTCGGCCAGGACGTCGCGCGTCATCGCCACCCGCTCCTCCATGCTGAAGAAGGGCTTCTTGTTGCGCGATTCGGCCACCGCGACGACGACCCGGTCGAACAGGCGCACCGCGCGCCGCACGAGGTCCTCGTGGCCGCGCGTGATGGGGTCGAAGGTGCCCGGGTAGACGGCAGTCAGCATCGTTATTCCTTTGTGAGCAGGGCGAAATGCGAACGCCCCGCGCGCCCGCTGCGGTGGATGATAAACCCCGGCGGCGCCTCGACGTCCGTCCCCTGCTCCACATAGGCCTGGCCGCCCGGCTTGAGATGGCGCGCGAGGTCGGCCAGGACGGCCTCGGCCAGGCCGCTGTCAAACGGCGGATCGACGAAAACCAGATCGAAGGCCTCGCGGCTGTTCGCCAGCCAGGCCAGCGCATCGGCACGCTGGATGTCGACCTGGCTTGCCGCAAGCTGCGTCCGGTTCTTTTCGAGCGCAGCCAGCGCCTGCGCGTCGCGCTCGATCATCACCACCCTTGCCGCACCGCGCGAGGCCGCCTCGAAGCCGAGTGCGCCGCTGCCGGCGAACAGATCGAGGCAGGTCCAACCCGGCAGATCCTGCCCCAGCCAGTTGAACAGGGTCTCACGCACCCGGTCTGGCGTCGGGCGCAGACCCGCGCCACCGGGGAAATCGAGCAGACGCCTGCGATACTGTCCACCGATGATGCGCACGCGGTTGGCGGTGCCGTGCGCGCGCTGCGGCGCGGCGTGCTTAGCGCGCACCGGCGCCCCCCACCACCACCGTCACCAGCCTGTCGGGGTCGATGCGCCGCGCGAATGCCTGCTTCACCGCCGCCACGTCGACCGCGTTGACCTTGTCGACCCAGGTATCCAGATAATCCAGCGGCAGTTTGTAGAAACCGATCGTCGACAAGTAGTCGAGGATCTTCTTGTTGCTGTCGATGCGCAGCGGGAAGCCGCCGGTAAGGTTGGCCTTGGCCTGGGTGAGCTCGGCCTCCGAAGGGCCCTCGGCGATGAACTGCCGCAGCGTCGCCTGCGCCACTTTCAAGGCATCGTCGGTCTGCTCGTGCTTGGTCTGCAATCCCAGCTCGAACGGCCCGGCCTCACCCAGCGGCAGGAAATAACTGTATGCGCTGTAGGCATAACCCCGCTTGTCGCGCACTTCCTTCAGCAGGCGCGAATCGAAACCGCCGCCGCCCAGCACGTAGTTGCCGACGAACAACGGAAAGAAATCGGGGTCGTTGCGCGCCACCCCCACCGCTCCCACCAGCACGTGGCTCTGCGTGGAGGGATGCGCGATGCGCTTGTCGGAGGCCGCGGCCGGAACAGGTTTGGGCAGAGCGGGCACCACGGTCGAACGCGACAGGCCGGCCGCAAGCCGCGCGGCAATAGCCTCGGCCTCGGCGCGCGTGATGTCCCCCATCAGGGAGATCACCGCGTTGGGCGCGCTGTAATGCGCACGATAAAACGTCTGCACGTCGCCGCGGGTCAGGCGTTCGATTGCGGCAGGTTCGCCCGCCTCGTCCTGGGCATAGGGATGGGTGCCGTACAGCGCACGATAGAACGCCTTGCCGGCCACGCTGCTGGGGTCGGCTTCGGCCTCGCGGATGGCGGCAATCAGCCGCTGTTTCTCGCGCCCGATCACGGCCTGAGGGAAATCGGGCCGTTGCAGCACGCGCGCCAGGATATCGAGCGCGACCGTCTTTTCGGCGGCCGAGGACAAGGTGCGCAAGCTCACGCCGGCGCGATCGCGATCGAAATTCCCTGCCAGCACCGCGCCTACATCGGCGAGACGATGCGCGATAGCCGTGTCCGTCAGCCCGCCCGCGCCCTGATCGAGCAGGCCGTGGGTCAGCTGCGCCAGTCCCGACTTGCCAGAGGGATCGCGCGCGCTGCCGGCCGGAAAATCCACTGAGATATCGAGCATCGGCAATTCGCGGCTTTCGACGAAATAGACCTGTGCCCCCTCCCGCGTCTGCCAGTGCTGGATGGGAAGCGCAGCCTGGACGCCCAGAGGCAGCACCAGCAGGAGGGCCGACCAGAAAGCCTTAATTGACATGACGCACTCCCGGCACGGTGGCACGGCGTGCCTGTTCATTCAGCGGCTGAGGATCGAGTTCGGCCACGCTCAGGCGATCATCCTTCAGCCATTGCTGCGCGGCAGCCTGCACCTCGTCGGCGGTCACTGCGCGCAGCTTGTCGACACGGCGCGCCAATGCCTCGGGCGGCAGACCGGCGGTCACGTATTCGCCCAGCTGCATCGCCTGGTAGAACAGCGAATCCCGCTGGTAGACGTCGGCCGCGATGACCTGCGCCTTCACCCGCGCGAGTTCCGCGGCACTGATCCCCTCGCGCTGAATGCGCCGCACTTCCTCGTGGATCACCTTTTCCAGCACGGCCAACGATTGGCCCGGCGCGGGCGTCGCGTCGATCATGAAGAGGCCCGGGCCGCGCGCGACGGTGTCATAGCCCGCGCTCGCGTTCACCGCAATCTGCCGCGTCTTCACCAGCGACTTCTGCAGCCGCGCCGAATCGTTGCCCGACAGCACACCGGCCAGGATCTGCAGCGCGTACGGTGCGGTGTCCTGCTCCCAATCCCGGAGCGTGGGGGCATGCCAGGCCATCAAGAGGTAGGGCAACTGCGCAGGCACCTTCACCACGATGCGCTTTTCCCCCAGTTGCACGGGCTCGTCCTGCGGCTTGCGTTGCGGCAGCGCGCGCGCGGGCAGCGCGCCGAAATATTTTTTCGCCAGCGCGACCACCTCGTCCGCCTTGACGTCGCCGGCCACCACCAGCGTGGCATTGTTCGGTGCATACCAGCGCGCATACCAGTCGCGCGCGTCCTGCGCGGTCATGTTTTCGAGGTCATCCATCCAGCCGATGACGGGACGGCGATAGGGATGCGTCTGGTAGGCCGTCGCCATCAGCCGCTCGTACACCACCGACTGTGGCTGATCGTCGGTGCGCAGCCGGCGTTCCTCCATCACCACCTGGATTTCCTTGGCAAACAATTCGTCGCTGATGACAAGGTTGGCCATGCGGTCCGCTTCGAGCTGCATCGACAACTCCAGGCGGTCTTTCTGCATCTGCTGGAAGTACGCCGTGTGGTCGCGGCTGGTGAAGGCGTTTTCCCTGCCGCCCGCTGCAGCGATGCGCTTGGAAAACTCGCCGGGCGGCACGTTCTGCGTCCCCTTGAACATCATGTGCTCGAGCACGTGCGCCACCCCGGTGGTGCCATTGAATTCGTCCAGCGCACCGGCCCGGTACCACACTTGCGACACCATCACCGGCGCTCGATGGTCTTCCTGCACGATCACCCGCATGCCGTTGTCCAGCGTGACGTCGGTCAATGCCGCCTGCGCGCCGCCTGCCAGCAGCGCCAACCCGATTGCCAAAAGGCTGCGCATGTTTTCACCTCGAATGGATTCAAGCCCGAATGATAAGATACTGCGTCCGTCAAACTGCTTTGCAGACCCCCCCGATCCGTGTTTAGTTTCTTCAAGTCCAAGCCCCCTGCCACCCCCGACGCGTCGCCGCCCGAACCAGCCAGCGCGCCAGCCGCCGCCGAGTCACCTGCCGAGACGGCCGCAGCCGGGGCCCGGTTAGGCTGGGCGCAGCGCCTCAAGCAGGGCTTGGCGAAGACGCGCGACAAGCTGGGCGGCCAGCTGGCCGGGCTGTTCGGCGTGGGCCGCAAGATCGATGCCGAACTGTTCGAGGAACTCGAAACCATCCTCATCACTGCCGACGTCGGCGTCGACGCCACCCACCATCTCCTCGACATGCTGCAGAAGCGCGTGCGGCGCGAAAACCTCACCGAAGCCTCAGACCTGCAGGCCGCGCTCAAGGACGCGCTGGTCGAATTACTGGCCCCGCTCGAGGCGCCGCTCGACGTCACCCCGCACAAGCCCTTCATCCTGATGCTGGCCGGCGTCAACGGCGCCGGCAAGACCACCACCATCGGCAAGCTCGCCAAGCTCTACCAGTCGCAGGGCCTGTCCGTGTTGCTGGCGGCGGGCGACACCTTCCGCGCCGCCGCACGCGAACAGCTTCAGGTCTGGGGCGAGCGCAACAACGTCACGGTGGTAAGCCAGGAAAAGGGCGATTCCGCCGCGGTGATCTTCGACGCCATCCAGGCCGCCCGGGCGCGCAACATCGACGTCGTACTGGCCGACACCGCTGGCCGCCTGCCGACCCAGCTGCACCTGATGGAAGAGATCAGGAAGGTCAAACGCGTGATCGAGAAGGCCATCCCCGGTGCGCCGCACGAGGTGTTGCTGGTCCTCGACGCCAACACCGGGCAGAACGCGGTGACGCAGGTGAAGGCCTTCGACGACGCGCTCGGCGTGACCGGGCTCGCGCTCACCAAGCTCGACGGCACCGCCAAGGGCGGTGCGATCGCCGCCATCGCCCAGGCCCGGCCGATCCCTGTGCGCTACATCGGCGTCGGCGAAGGACTTGACGACCTGCGGCCGTTCGACGCGCGCGAATTTGTCGAAGCCATTTTCACCCTATGAAGCGGCTCCCGGCATGATCAGCTTCAGCCAGGTCACCAAGCGCTATCCGGGCGGCCATGAGGCGCTCAATAGCGTCACCCTCGTGATCGAGCAGGGCGAACTGGTGTTCCTGACCGGGCACTCGGGCGCCGGCAAGAGCACGCTGCTGAAACTCATCGCCGCGATCGAACGGCCCACCAGCGGCGTGGTTTCGGTCAGCGGCCAGAACATCAGCCGCCTGTCTCGCCGCGCCGTGCCCTACCTGCGCCGCAACATCGGCCTGGTGTTCCAGGACCACAAGCTGCTGTTCGACCGCAGCGTGATCGAGAACGTGGTGCTGCCGCTCGATATCGCCGGCTTCGACCGCCGCGAAGCACTCAAGCGCGCACGCGCCGTGATCGACAAGGTCGGCCTGCTCAATCGCGAAAAAGCCAATCCGGTCAGCCTGTCCGGCGGCGAGCAGCAGCGTCTTTGCATCGCCCGCGCGCTGGTTTCCCGCCCCGCCCTGCTGTTGGCCGATGAACCGACCGGCAACCTCGATGCCGGCTACGCCGCCGACATCATGGCGATGTTCCGCGACTTCCACCAGGTCGGCACCACGCTGGTGATCGCGACCCACGACGACCGCGCCCTCAACGCCCTCGGCGGCCGCATTCTGCACCTGGATCACGGCAAGGTCGGGGAGGTGACGGCATGATCGGCTGGCTACGCCACCAGAAGCACGCGCTGACTTCTGCGCTGCGCCGCCTCGCTCGGCAGCCGGTGAGCACCTTGCTCACCGCGCTGGCGATGGGGGTGGCGATCAGCCTGCCGAGCGGGCTTTACCTGGGGCTGGACAATCTCAGCCGTCTGGCGGGCGAATTGCCGGCACAGCCCGAGATCAGCGTGTTTCTCGACCCCGCGGCGAGCGGGGCGGACAAGCAGGCCATCGCCACCCGCTTGAAACGGCCCGACATCGCCCAGGCCCGCTTCGTGCCCAAGGACGACGCGCTGGCAGCGCTCAGCGTCTCACAGGATCTGGCCGACATCAGCGCCGGTCTGGCCGAGAATCCGCTCCCGGACGCCTGGGTGGTGCAGCCCCGTACCCGTTCGCGGGAGGCACTGGCGCGCGTGGCCGACGAATTGGGCAAACTGCCCGGGGTGGCGGAAACCCATCTCGACAGCCAATGGGCCGAACGCCTGCAGGCCGCGCTAACCATCGGGCACACCGGCGTGTGGCTGCTGGCCGGCCTGTTCGCCATTGCGCTCGTCGCCATCTCCGGCAACGCCATCCGCGCCCAGGTGCTGGCCCGCCGCGATGAAATCCAGGTCAGCCGCCTGATCGGTGCCACCGATCGCTACATTCGCCGCCCCTTCCTCTACCTCGGCGCGCTGCAGGGCCTGCTGGGCGGGCTGGCGGCGGGCGGCGTGCTGGCGGCCGCGGGCACGCTCTTGCGCCCGCAGGTCGAACGCCTGGCCGGCCTGTATGGCTCGGCCTTCCATCTGGCACCGCCGAGCACGTCCGAAATCGCCGTCGTGCTCGGCCTGACCACCCTGTTCGGCTGGCTCGGTGCCTGGCTCTCGGTCACGCGCACCCTGCATCAGGTCGAGGCGACACGCTGAAATCAGTCGCTTTTCCATCACCCTTCCGGAACCCTGCCGCGCCTTAGCACTCATAAACAGAGAGTGCTAAAATATTTTAAAGGGGGTTATCAACGCATGAACCAATCCATGTCTTTACCTGTGCCTGCGGCCTACAGCCTGGACAGCTACATCCAGACGGTGAACCGCTATCCCATGCTCAGCGTCGAAGACGAGCAGCGACTGGCGCGTGAATGGCGCGACAAGCAGGACGTCGAGGCCGCACGCCAGTTGGTGGTGTCGCATTTGCGCGTGGTGGTGAGCGTGGCGCGCCATTACCTCGGCTACGGTCTGCCGCACGCCGATCTCATCCAGGAAGGCAACGTCGGCCTGATGAAGGCGGTGAAACGCTTCGATCCGGACCGCGGCGTGCGCCTGGTGTCGTTCGCCTTGCACTGGATCCGCGCCGAAATCCACGAATATGTGCTGCGGAACTGGCGCCTGGTCAAGGTCGCCACCACCAAGGCGCAGCGCAAGCTGTTCTTCAACCTGCGCAGCCTGAAGCAGTCGCTCAATGCGATGACGGTGCAGGAAGCCGACGCCATGGCGCGCGAGCTCAACGTCAGCCGCAAGGACGTGCTGGAAATGGAAACCCGGCTGTCCGGGCACGACGTGTCGATCGACCCGATGGTCGACGACAGCGAGGACAGCTACAGCCCGCTGGCCTATCTGGCGAGTCCGGACGAAAATCCGGCCCAGCTGCTGGAGCGCGAACAGACCGAGCGCCTGCGTCACAACGGACTCGCCACCGCCCTGGAAAACCTCGACGAACGCAGCCGCCGCATCATCCAGGCGCGCTGGCTGACCGAGGGCGAGACTGCGACCCTGCATGAACTGGCGGCCGAATACGGCGTATCCGCCGAGCGCATCCGCCAGATCGAGGCACGCGCCCTGCAGAAGATGCGCGCCGCGATCCCGGCCTGATCCCCGTCAGGCCGCGCCCAATGAAAAAGCCCCGCACGCGCGGGGCTTTTTCATTGGGGCCAGCCGGATCAGAAGAACGAGCCGATCAGGACCGAGAGAATGCTGATCCACGACCAGACGATCAATGCGACCACTACCACCATGGGAAAACCCTGAAAAGTCAGAAGCTGTTTCATTGCACGCACTCCATTAAAGTTGATGAATTTTAGTTTATTCGTCTTTACTGCTCAAGCGCCGGCCCGGCAGCATGGGATCGTCGTCGTCCATCAGGATGCGTTCGGCCGGCCCCTCGAGGTCGTCGAACTGGCCGCTTTTGATTGACCAGAACACCCCCAGGACGATGAGCAGCACGAACACGCCCGACAACACGAACAGGAACATCAGCACGCCGCTCATGGCGCCACGATCTCCTGGGTGCTGTGATAGCGCAACTCGTCGCCCTGCAGCAACCGCACCTCGGCCAGCCAGCGTCCGCCAGCCGGCATGGCGAGCGTGCCGATGTATACCCCGGCTTCGACCGGGTCGAGAGACAGCGTGCTTACAGGCTTGGGCGCTCCGGGGCGCAGCAGATGGACCTCTGCCCGAGCATTCGCCACCGGCAGCCCGGTGTGGTCCTTGACGCGAACCTCGATCGGACGCGTCCTGCCGGTGGCCTCGAATCCGCTCACCTCAACCTGCCAGCCCAGCTGGGACTCGCGGTGCAACTGGCTGAGTTCGGACGACACCGCCTTGGCCGCACTCTGATCGTGCGCGACGACACCGGAAAAACCGCTATAGACGGCGCGACCATCGCTGCTGCCCAGCCACCAGCGCGCCACCGGCTCGGGCAGGCCCTGGGTCGCGATATACAGCAGGGTGGCATTGAGGAACACCAAGCCTATGAAAAAGGCCGTCAGAAGCTTGGGGGCCCAGTGCATGCGCCCGCCGCTGCGCCGCCGGAACTGGGTCAAGGCGAACAGCACCAGAGCGGCGGCGAGGAATACCGAGATGTGGATGGCCGCCACGTCGAGCCCGGGCCAGCGTCCCACGATCAGCGCAAAATAGGCCAGCAGCGGAATGAGGCCCGCCAGCAGCGCGCGCAACGCCAGCGGCAGGCCACGAACGAATCCGCCGGCGGCGTAGAGGACGAACACCGCGGCCAATCCGCCGAACAGCGTGGTCAGCGTATTCATTGACGCCGCCCCGGGCTGTCGAAGCGGACGGTTTCGGAGCGCGCTTCGGCAGGCTTGCCCTGCGGGGTGATGACCAGTTCGAACTGATGCGTCTGCGCGGCCAGCGTGGGGGATAGCCGCACGCTGGCCTGCACCAGCCCGCTATGCCCAGGCTTGACGGCGATTTCGCTGAAATTGCCGAGATCGAGCGCGTCTGCCGGGATGCCGTGCGCGCTGATCACATAGACCTGGTCCTGCCCTGCCTTGTTGGTGATGCGGATCTGATAACGGTTGCGGATGTCGCCGTTCGACAGCACGACGTAGAGCGGCTGACGGATCTGGTTCACTGCACGGTCGAAGCTGCCGCGGGTGCCAATGCTGTAGACGAGATAGGCGCTCATCAGGATCAGCGCCACCCCGTAACCGATGGTCTTCAGGCGCTTCCACTGCACCTTGGGCGCGGTCGGCGTGGGCGAGGCCAGGTTCTTTTCCGAATCGTAGCGGATCAGACCACGCGGGAAATTGAACGAATCCATGATGGTATTGCAGGCGTCGATGCACAGACCGCAGGAGATGCACTTGTATTGCAGCCCGTCGCGGATGTCGATGCCGACCGGGCAGACCTGCACGCACAGGCCGCAGTCGACGCAATCGCCCAGCCCCTTCTCGTGGCGTTCCGCCAGGGTGCGCTGGCCCGCGCGTGCGCTGGCGCGGCCGTGCGCCGCTTCGCCACGCCGGGCGTCGTAATGTACCGCCAATGTCTCAGCCTCGTACATCACGCTCTGGAAGCGACCATACGGGCAAACGTAGGTGCAGATCTGCTCGCGCATCAGGCCGGCCGCGGCATAGGTGGACACAGTGAGGATGCCGATGGTGATATAGGCGGCAGCGGCGGCCTGCCCGGTGAAGAAATCCAGCACCAGCTGCGGCGCATAGGCGAAGTAGGCGGCGAAGGTCACGCCGGTCCAGAACGACGCCAGCAGCCACAGGGCATGCGTACCGCCGACCTTGAGCACCTTCTCGCGGTCCCACGGCTGGCGGTAGAGGCGCACGCGCGCGGGGCGTTCGCCCTGGATCAGGTGTTCGATCCAGATGTAGAAATCGGTCCACAGCGTCTGGAAGCAGAAATAGCCGCAGAACGCGCGTCCGACGAGGCCGGTGACGAAGAACAGCAGGATGGCGGCGATGAACAGTAGCAGGGCCAGCCAGACGACGTCCTGCGGATACACCGTAAGCCCGAAGATGAGGAAGCGGCGGCCCGGCAGGTCGAACAGGACGGCTTGCGCCGGCGCGTCCAGCCGCGACCATGGCAGCCAAGGCAACAGGAAGAAGATTGCATAGGCCAGCACCAGCACCGACGTCTTGAAACGACGGAACTTCCCCTTCACCGAGCGGGTGAAGATGGGAATGCGCTTCTGATAGAGGCCAAGCTGATCTTCTAATCCTGTTTGCATCGTAATGTCTTGTGGATATGCCGGAAACAAAAGCCCCCGCGAACGGGGGCTTTGCTCAATTCCTCAGTCGACGGCCTTACTGCCCGCCGCCCAGTTCATGGACGTAGACCGTCAAAACCTTGATTTGTTCAGGTGACAGACGTCCGGCCCACGCCGGCATCACGCCCTTGTTGAGGCCGTTCGAGATGACGCCACGGATCGCTGCGATCTTGCCTTCATCGCCATCCGCGGCCGGCACGTTCGCCCACAGCCAGATGTTGTCGGTGAGATTGGGGGCGCCGATGTCCTTGCGACCCTTGGCATCGCTGCTGTGGCAGTAGAAGCATGCGGCCGTTTCGCTGTTGAAGAGTGCGCCGCCGGCCGCGGCCTTGGCAGCGTCGTGGCCGATGCCGGACAGGCTGGCGACATAGTTGGCCAGCTGGTCGATCTGCTGACCGGACAACACTTCGCCGAAAGTCGGCATGTAGCCGCGGCGGCCGCCCATCAGGGTTTCGTGGATGGTGTCGAACGAACCGCCGTAGAGCCAGTCGTCGTCAGTCAGGTTGGGGAAGAAGCCGACCACGCCCTGGCCGCCCGCCTGGTGGCAGGGCGCGCAGTTGTCCGCGAACAGCGCCTTGCCGGACGACAGGATGAAGCCGTTCATCTCGGGGTCCTTGGCGATCTGCTCGTAGGACATCGACGCGACCTTGTCGAAATAGGGCTTTTGCGCAGCCGCGGCCTGGTTCAGGTCTTCCAGCAGCAGGGCACGGGTGTTCCAGCTGTGCGTCTTGGTCTCGCCTTCGCTGTTGACGTAGGTGATGTCCGACACGCCGCCGATCCAGTCCTTGCCGATCGGCCATGACGGGTAGATGGTCCAGTACACGATGGCGAAGATCACCGTGGCATAGAAGGTGTAGACCCACCATACCGGCAGCGGATTGTTGTATTCCTGCAGGTCGCCGTCCCAGGCGTGGCCGGTGGTTTGCACAGTTTGGGATTGTAGTTTTTGCTCGCTCATTGCTTGTCCTTCGTGCCTTCCTGATCGTCCAGGAACGGGATGTCGCGGTAGGACTCGAGTTTCTGTCCGCGCTTCTTGCTCCCGTACACGTAGATCACGATGCCGATAAAGGTGACGAAAAAAATGATCAAGGCCAGGGGCTTGGTGTTCTCAGGTTTGGAAAACCACATCAGCCATTCCATGCCAGCCCCTTAGCCGTATCCGTATCGTTCAGCGGTTGTCGACGAACGCGTCGTCGGCGTGCTTGCTGAAGTCGACCATGGTGCCCAGCACCTGCAGGTAGGCGACCAGCGCGTCCATTTCGGAAATGCCGGAACGGTCGCCATCGTAGTTGCCGAAGTTGGCCTGCTCGACCAGGTTCTTCTGCGCATCGGGGATGTGCAGCTGCTTGGCGACGGTCTCGCCGAACTTGGCGACGTTGGCGTCATAGTCGGCCTGGGTCAGCGAATACGGCACGCCCACCTTGCGCAACGCCTTCATGCGGCCGGCGACGTCGGAAATGTCGAGCTTGGTCGACAGCAGCCAGGGGTAATTCGGCATCACCGATTCCGGCACCATCGAGCGCGGCGCGACCAGGTGCTGCACATGCCATTCGTTCGAATACTTGGCGCCGACGCGGGCGAGATCGGGGCCGGTACGCTTGGAGCCCCACTGGAAGGGGTGGTCGTACTGCGATTCGGCCGCCAGCGAGTAATGGCCGTAGCGCAGCTTCTCGTCGCGGAACGGACGGATCATCTGCGAATGACAGGTGTAGCACCCTTCGCGGACGTAGATGTCGCGGCCACGCTGTTCCAGTGGCGTATAGGGACGCACGCCCTCGACCTTCTCGATGGTCTTGTCGATGAAGAACAGCGGCGCGATTTCCACCAGGCCGCCGACGCTGATCGCCAGCATGGTCAACACGGCCATCAGGCCGATGTTGGTTTCAATCCATTCGTGTTTGAAGTTGAAGTTCATGTCTTATTTTTCCTGAATCATGCGTGAGCCATCTTAGCGGCCAGTTTGGCTTCCAGCGCAGCGCTCTCGCGCTTGCCCTGACGGATGGTCATGAACATGTTGAAGGCCATCAGCGAAGCGCCGCTGAGGAAGAACATGCCGCCGATCGCACGCATGGCGTAGAAGGGCATCATGGCCGCGACCGATTCGGCGAACGAATACTGCAGGTTGCCGAACTCGTCGAACGCACGCCACATCAGGCCCTGGGTGATACCGGAAATCCACATCGCGACGATGTACAGCACGATGCCGATGGTGGCGAGCCAGAAGTGCCACTCAACCAGCTTCTGGCTGTAGATCTTGGTATCCCACAGCTTGGGCATCATGTGGTACAGCGAGCCGAAGGAGATCATCGCCACCCAGCCCAGCGCGCCGGAGTGCACGTGGCCCACGGTCCAGTCGGTGTAGTGCGACAGTGCGTTGACTTCCTTCAGCGACATCATCGGGCCCTCGAAGGTCGACATGCCGTAGAACGACAGCGCGACGATCATGAAGCGCATCACCGGGTCGGTGCGCAGCTTGTCCCAGGCGCCGGACAGGGTCATGATGCCGTTGATCATGCCGCCCCAAGAGGGCATCAGCAGCAGGATCGAGAACGCGGCGGCCAGCGAGGAGGTCCAGTCGGGCAGCGCGGTCCAGTGCAGGTGGTGACCACCGACCCACATGTACATGAAGGAGAGCGCCCAGAAGTGGACGATCGACAGGCGATAGGAGTAGATCGGGCGGCCGGCCTGCTTGGGCACGAAGTAGTACATCATGCCGAGGAAGGCGGCGGTGAGGAAGAAGCCCACCGCGTTGTGGCCGTACCACCACTGGGTCATCGCGTCCTGGGTGCCGGAGAACAGGCTGTACGACTTCATCGAGAACAGATCGACCGGCATCGACAGGTTGTTGAAGGTGTGCAGCAGCGCAGTCGCCAGAATGAAGGACAGGTAGAACCAGTTGGCGACGTAGATGTGCGGCTGCTTGCGACGCATGATGGTGCCGACGAACAGGATCAGGTAGGTCACCCAGACGACTTCGATCAGGATGTCGATCGGCCACTCCATCTCGGCGTATTCGCGGCCCTGCGAGTAGCCCGACACGTAGGACAAGGCGGCCAGCACGATGACGGTCTGCCAGCCCCAGAAGGTGAAGCTCGCCATGCCGTCGGAAATCAGGCGGGTCTGGCAGGTGCGCTGGACGACGTAGTAGGAGGTGGCGAATAGCGCCGAGCCGCCGAAGCCGAAGATCACCGCGCTGGTATGAACCGGGCGGAAGCGGCCGAAGGAGAAATAGGGGCTGTCAAAGTTGAGGAACGGCCACGCCAGTTCGGAGGCGATGTAGACGCCGACGAACATGCCGACCACTGCCCACACCAAGGCCATGACGGAAAATTTCTTAACGATATCAAAGTTGTACTGCTCTGCACCGGAATATGTAGTGACCGCCATCAGACCGCTCCTGTTGTACCCGAAATAGCGCTTGTTGCCGCGCCTTAACAGCATATGCTTATATTAAAAACTGCGGGATTATATGACAGACGCCCCGCCCCTCGCAAGACAAGCCCCTGCTCAGGGTGCCGACAACAAGGTCTTCAGGTCCTGGGCGATCGCTTCAGGACTGCTGCCGTAAGGCATCAGAAGACGCAAATTTCCCTTCTGATCATAGACATAGGTCCCCGCGCTGTGGTCGATCAGATAATCGTCCGCCGCCTTGACCGACGTTTTTTGATAGACCACTTTGTATTCTTTCGCCAACAGACGAAGCGTCGCCGGGTCGGAATACATGCCGAGGAAACTCGGGTTGAACGCCGGAACAAAGGCCTTCAGCAGATCCGGGGTATCGCGCTCGGGGTCGACCGTCACGAATATGACCTGCACCCGTTCCGCCTGGGGCCCCAACTGCTGCAATGCCGCGGCAAAATCTGACAGCGTGGTCGGGCATACGTCGGGACAATGGGTGTAGCCGAAAAAGACGGCGACCACCTTGCCCCTGAAGTCTGCCAGGGTGCGCACTTGGCCATGGTGGTCGGTCAGCCTGAAATCCCGCGCGAAGGCAGCGCCGGTGATGTCGGTCGCCCGAAATGCGGGCGGCGGCGGGGACGGCTGGCACCCCGCCAGCACGAACGCCGCCGCACTGCAGAGCGCAGCGATGCCGCGCTTCATGCCTTGATCTGTTCGAACAGCTGACCCGGAATGTCTGCCAGCCGGTATTTGCCGGTTTCGACCGCGCGCGCCAGCTTGTCCAGCGTGGTGTCCTGCAGCAGGTCGATGATCTTCTTTTTCACCGGCACCCAGCGGAAATGCAGCGGACAGGCCGTCTCGTCGCTGCATTTCTTCAGCCCCAGCAGACAGCTCTGGGTGAATGCGGGCCCTTCGGTCAGCAGCAGGATCTGCATCAGGGTGATCTTGTCGCCGCCTTCGCGCAGGCAGAAGCCGCCCAGGCGGCCGCGGAAGGAAAACAGCAGGTTGCCTTTGGCCAGGCTTTGCAGGATCTTGGCGAGATAGGGCGCGGGCACGCCCAGTTTGGCAGCGATATCCTTGTTCAGGACCGGGGTCGCGTCAGGCTGGGTCGCCATGTAGATCAACGCCTGCACGGCATACTGGCTGGTACGGGAGAGAATCATCGCGTGCTGCCCTCACAATTACTCGCCCGGAATATAAAATAAAATTGTCTGAATATCCAGAGATAAATCACCCTGCAGACCTGAACGTCAGCATCGGTTTCCACCGGTCGCCGGCGTATTCCACGGTGAATTGGCTACCGGTATTCAGCCACAGTGTTTCCCGGTTGAACATCATGTCCGGGTGGTAGTCCGGCAGAGTCCGCGCCAAAGGATACGCCGACCAACGCTTCAGCTTGCGTTTGGAGGTGGCCTCGAGCAGGTATTCCCTGCCATTGTGCAACATGATCACCCAGGCATGGCCGGTTCGCCCATGCATGCCCAACGCCACACGCGCATCCAGTCCCATCTCGATCAGCCAGTCTGCCAACAGGATCGCGTGATCCTCGCAATCACCGCGCGCCCCTACCCAGGCCTGCCGGCTCGTCAGCCAGACTTCTTCGCGGCCATTGTGCTGCTCATGGTCGAGCTGATAACGCAACCGGTCGGCCACCGCGAACAGGGGCATCCAGGCCTGGCGGACCCGATATGGTGGACGTGCAAGCATGTAGGCATTGGGAACATGCAGGCGGCCATCTGCGCCGGGCGCCGCGACGAACACCCGCTCGCCGGTCAGCCGGGATGACATTGCTATCGAGCGGGTGGCCGGCTCGTAGGGTTGGAGATTCCTGCGTATGGCCGCCTCGGAAAGGCGCTCGTGCGACGCATGCAACTCGATCTCGCCACGCAGGGGCGCATCGGACGGCTGGCCGTCGGGTGCCACCCGCTCGTGCGGCATGCGCAAAAAATCCGCCTCGACGACGGCAGGCGATTCGGCCGCTTCAGGCGGAGGGCCCAACCAGGCACTCAACAGATTCGGCACCCAGAGTGGCGCCAGGAGAAGAAACAGGACTGCCAGCTTGAACAGGACGGGCAAGCGCCACCCCGTCAAGGCCACGCGTTCAGCCACGCAGTCCCATCCCGACGATCAAGCCCACGAACACCAGGATCGCCGAGGCGAACACCGCCACCGCCATATTGTTGTTTTTGAGTTCCTCTTCGATGTCGAGCTTGCGCAGCAGAAGCTTGTCCACAATTTTCAGTGCCGCCACGGCGATCACCAGTGCCGACAGCGTATAGGCCAGGCCTACCGCAAAGTTGAACAAGGTCGAGTAAACAAAATCGGATTCCATGCCTGCCTCGTCTAAACCGGAAACCTGAAATAGTGATCCACCAGCATCACGGCAAACAACAGGCTCAGATACCAGATGGAGTAGCGGAAGGTTTCCTTCGCCAGCGCGTCGCTGTATACGCGCCACAACCGCCAACCGTAATGGATGAAACGCGCGCCCAGCAGTACGGCGCCGGCCAGATAGATCCAGCCGCCCATGCCGGTGGCGACCGGCAGCATGGTCACGGCGAACAGCAGCAGCGTATAGAGCAGCACATGCAGGCGGGTGTAGGCCTCGCCATGCGTCACCGGCAGCATCGGCAGACCGGCCTTGGCGTACTCTTCGCGCCGGTAGAGCGCCAGCGCCCAGAAGTGCGGCGGAGTCCAGGCAAAGATGATGAGGAACAGCAACAGGGCGTCGTGGTGGATTGCGCCAGTGGCCGCGGCCCAGCCAAGCACCGGCGGCATCGCCCCGGACGCCCCGCCGATCACGATGTTCTGCGGCGTGGCCGGCTTGAGCAGCGCCGTGTAGATCACCGCATAGCCGACGAAGGTGGCGAGCGTCAGCCACATGGTGAGCGGGTTGACGAACACATGCAGCAGCGTCAGTCCGATGCCGCCCACCACGCCGGAAAACACCAGGGTCTGCAGGCTGGTGAGTTCACCACGCGGCAGCGGGCGTGCACGGGTGCGCGCCATGACCGCGTCGATCTTTTGTTCGATCAGGCAATTGAATGCGGCCGCCGCGGCCGCCACCAGGGCAATGCCCGACGTGCCGGCCCACAGCGCGTTCCAGTCCGGCCAACCCGGCACCGCGAGGAACATGCCGATCACCGCGGTGAACACGATCAGGCTGACCACCCTGAGCTTGCACAGCGCCAGGAATTGCTGGCATCGGCAAGCCGCTCCCTGAATCATCAAAGCGTCCATATTCATCTCCTGCGCAGCCGGAAATTCAGCCATACCAGGCTGGCCAGCAACAGCGCCGCGCCGGTGTTGTGGGCGACCGCAACCGGCAATGGCAGGCTCAAACGCACGTTGCTGATGCCAAGTGCCACCTGCAGGCTCAGCAGCGCCCCCACCGCGACCCCCATGCCGGCATAGCCCGGCGTACGCAGCAGGCGCACCACCAGCCAGCCCAGATACAGGGTCACGATCAGGGCCATCAGCCGATGCATCCAGTGAATTGCGGTCAGCGCCTCCATCGGCAACAGGTCGCCGCTCGCCGTCTCGCCCAGTTCGCGGTGCAGCGTGAACGCATGCTCGAAATCCATCGCCGGCATCCACGTCCCCTGGCACAGCGGAAAATCGGTGCAGGCCAGGGCCGCGTAATTGGTGCTCACCCAGCCGCCCAGCGCGATCTGCACGGCCACCAGCGCCAGGCCCCAGGCCGCGGCTCCGCGCACATGATCGACGTGCGCAAAATAGGCGTGGCTGGCATGGCTGCGCTCGCGCAGCCACAGCCACAGCAGCAGGGACAGGGTGGCCATGCCACCCAGCAGGTGCGCGCTGACGACCAGCGGCTTCAGCAACTGGGTGACCGTCCACATCCCCAGCAACGCCTGGAACACGATGAGTCCCAGCAGCAGCATCGGCAAACCGGGTCCGCCACGCGTCTCGCGCCGACCACGCCAGCTCATGGCGGCGATGGCCAGCACCAACAGTCCCAGTGTGCCGGCGAAATAGCGATGTACCATTTCCTTCCAGGCTTTCGCATGCGACACCGGTCCATCCGGGCGGACCGCGAGCTCGGCCTCGATGGCATCGGCCGCATGGTGCGGCGTCAGTTTGCCGTAGCACCCCGGCCAGTCGGGACAGCCGAGTCCGGCGTCTGACAGGCGAACGTACGCGCCCAGGCTCACCACGCCCAGCGTGAGAATCAGCGCGGCCAGGATCAGGTTTCGGTACAGGGTCATGGTCAGCGGGTTCGATCAGCCAATCTGGGAAGCCTTGAGCAGAAGTTTGAGGTCTTTCATCATGCGCTTGGCATCGGGCACGGCAGGAAAGCGCAACATCAGATTGCCCAGCGGGTCGACCAGATAGATATGTCCGGCACGATCGTCGGCGGCGGGAAACTGCTCGACGAAGGCCAGCACATCCGGCCGCCACACATGCAGGCCCGCATGCTCACCCAGCAGCGCCGCCTCCGGTGCCCCGGCGTCCGTCAGCACCCACAAGCGCTCGATGCGCGGTTGTTCCTTGCCCTGCGCGATCCGCGTCTGCCGCATCAGGTACAGCAGTCGCGCACAGTTTGCGTCGCACGCGGCGGGTCCGATGAGCACCATCACCCACTTGCCGCGCAAGGCCTGCAGATCGAACGGTGCGCCGGCCGATGTCGTCCCGCGTGTGTGCTGGAGTGGCGCCACCTGGAGCAAGTCGCCGTAGTTGGTGTGGCCCGCGGGGCGCCAGCCGAAATAGGCGAGATAGGCCGCCACCACCGGCACCACGAACACGCCGATCAACAACAGGAATTTACTGCGCGGATTCAAATGCATGGTTCGAATTCGTATTGTCAGGATTCCGCTCGCACGTCATCGACGCGCCGACGTTTCACATTCATGGCCAGCCACAACACGGCCAGCGTCGTTGCCAGACTGTACCACTGGAAGGCGTAGCCGACATGCATGCCGACACCGGCATCGGGCCGCGGCCAATCACGCACCAGGCCATCGTCCGCGGCACTGGTCTGTTGCAGCAGCACTGGCTGCAGATCGAGCCGATGGATGGCGGCATACCGTGCGAAATCCAGGTTCTGCCAGACGCGCCCCTGCGGCGCTGCATCGCCCAGTTCGACATAACGCGTCTGCGCCTCGATCGCCACGCCTTCCAGCCTCACCCGGCCGCGCGGCACGGGCGGCGCGGGAAGCCGTTCGCGCGTCCGCCCGGCCGCCACCCAGCCGCGGTTGACCAGAATGGCGCGCGCGCCCCCCTCTATCCTGAGCGGCGTCAGCACGTGGTAGCCCGCCTTGCCGCCGTGCACCCGGTTGTCGAGCAAAATGGTGTGGCCGTCGTCGAACTCGCCGCGCACTTCGAGCTTGCGATACAGCACGCTGTCGCGGTCGAGCAGTGCCGCGCCGACATGGATGGGCGCTTCACGAAGGGCCGCATCGTAGCGCGCCTGCAGCGCGCGCTTGGCTTCGGCACGTCCGCTTTGCCAATTGCCAAGGAACAGCGTGAGCGTAAAGAAGAACAGCGCCGCCAGCGTCGGCCACAGCGTCGGCGCGAAGCGCCATGATCCAACGCGTCGTTTCAGCAAGTGCATGGCCCCGGCAATCCGGCTAGACTGGGATTTTTCCGGGTCACTCTCGTCATCATGCGCATCGTTGCCCTGCTGTTCATCGTCTTCATCCTGGCCAGCCTCGCCAGCGCACTTTACTATCTCGTCCGGGACAAGGGCCAATCCGACCGCACCGTCAAGATGCTGACCGTTCGCGTCGCACTTTCGCTCGGCCTGTTCGTCCTCCTGATGGGCGGCTATTACTTCGGCATCATCCCGCAAAGCGGCCTGCGCTAGCCGGTCCCAGCCAGCAAAAAGCCGCACTCCGGCGGCTCTTTGCTCCCCCTCCAGCGGCGCAATGCGCCGCCATCGCTCAGATCATCCAGTAAACCAGGATGAACAGCAGCACCCACACCACGTCGACGAAGTGCCAGTACCACGACACTGCCTCGAACGCGAAATGATGCTCGGCCGTGAAATGCCCGGCGATCGAGCGCAACAGCATCACGATCAGCATGGTCGTGCCGACCAGCACATGGAAGCCGTGAAACCCGGTCAGCATGAAAAAGGTCGCGCCGTAGACGCCTGCACCGAGGGTCAGCCCCATTTCAGTGTACGCATGGTGGTATTCGTAGACCTGCAGCCCGAGGAAGGTTACGCCCAGCGCCACCGTCAGCAGCAGGCCCAGGATCAGCTGGGTGCGGTTGCCCTTCTTCAGGCCCCAGTGCGCCCAGGTCACGGTCACGCCTGACGTCAGCAGTAGCAGGGTGTTGATCGCAGGGATGCCCCAGGCGCCCATCGGGGTGAACTGCACGCTGTCCTGCAGGCCCGGCCCTGCGGTCGGCCAGGTCGCCTGGAAGCCTTTCCACAGCAGGCTGCCGGTATCCGCATCCGCCAGCCAGGGCACCGACAGCACCCGGGTATAGAAGAGCGCGCCGAAGAAGGCGGCGAAGAACATCACCTCGGAAAAGATGAACCAGCTCATCGACCAGCGGAACGAGGAATCGACCTGCTTGTTGTAGTGCCCGGCCTCGCTGTCGCGGATCACCTCGCCGAACCAGCCGAACATCATGAAAAACAGGATCGCCACGCCGGCCAGCAGCACCCAGCCGCCGTTGTCGATCTCGCGCATGGTCATGACGCCGCCCACCGCCATCAGCAACAGCGCCACCGAGCCGATGATCGGCCAGAGCGAAGGTTGCGGCAGGTAGTACTTGTCGGTTTGTGCCAGACTCATCTCGTCCCCCTTTTCCCGTTTCGTGGATCGTTCACTTCACGAACTGCATCACCCCATAGACCAGCAACAATATCGTCAGAACAAACACCCCCGCCCCGACCAGCCCGGCGATGACGACCTGGGCCGGCGTCAGGCTCTTCGCGTCGGCGTCGTAGTCGCGCCGCTTGCGCACGCCGAAGAAGCTCCAGAACACCGCCAGCGCCGCCTTGATGTGCCCGCCTTCAGCCATGCTCGCCCCCCCTGCGCAAAGCGGTCGCCCGTCCTTTCTGCGCGGTGTCGAAGAAGGTGTACGACAGGGTCACGGTATGTACCTCGCGATCCATGCCTGGATCGAGCACAAACAGCACCGGCATGCGGCGGGTCTCGCCGGCAGCCAGCGTCTGCGGCGTGAAGCAGAAGCACTCGATCTTCCTGAAAAACTCGGCCGCACGCGCCGGCCCGTAGCTCGGCACCGCCTGCCCGACGATGGGTTCACCGCTGGTGTTGGTGACTTCGTATTCGACCTGCACCAACTGCCCGGGATGCACCCTGAGGCTTCTCACCTCGGGCTTGAAACGCCACGGCAGCGCCTCGTTCGTATTGGCGTCGAATTCCAGCGTCACCCAGCGGCTGGTGTCGACCTGGGTGTTTTTCGCCAGGCTCTGCTCGGCGCCGGCATTGATGCCGCTCACCTCGCATATCTTGTAGTAGAAGGGCACCAGCGCGAAGCCGAAACCGAACATGCCCAGCGTCACCACGACGAGCTTGGCCAGGGTTGTGCCGTTGCCCGTCGCCATGACCTACTTCAGCCCGTTGTAGAGGGTGAACAGGAACAGGCCGAGCGCAAACAGCGCCAGCAGGATGGCCGTGCGGACCTTGCGCCTGTCCGTCACCGTTCCCCCGCTCATTTCACCACCGGCGCAGTTTCAAAGGTGTGATACGGCGCAGGCGACGGCACCGTCCATTCCAGGCCTTCCGCACCTTCCCACACCCTGTCGCCCGCCTTGGCGCCGCCCTTGATCGCCTTCAGCACCACCACCAGGAAGATCAGCTGGCTGAAACCGAAGATGAAGGCACCGACGGTGGCGATCTGGTTGAACTCGGTGAACTGCAGCGCATAGTCGGGGATGCGGCGCGGCATCCCGGCGAGACCGAGGAAGTGCATCGGGAAGAACACGATGTTCATGCCGATCACCGACAGCCAGAAGTGCCACTTGCCGAGCGTCTCGTCGTACATGTGGCCGGTCCATTTCGGCATCCAGTAGTAGATGCCGGCGAAGATCGAGAACAGCGCGCCCGAGACCAGCACGTAGTGGAAATGCGCCACCACGTAGTAGGTGTCGTGCAGTTGGATGTCGACCGGCGCGATCGCCAGCACCAGGCCGGAGAAGCCGCCGATGGTGAACAGGCAGACGAAGGCGATGGCGAACAGCATCGGGGTCTCGAAGCTCAGCGAGCCCTTCCACATCGTGGCCACCCAGTTGAACACCTTCACGCCGGTCGGCACCGCGATCAACATGGTCGAGAACATGAAGAAGAGCTGCGCCGCGACGGGCATCCCCACGGTAAACATGTGGTGCGCCCACACGATGAAGGAGAGGATGGCGATCGACGCCGTCGCGTACACCATCGAGGCGTAGCCGAACAGCGGCTTCCTGGCGAAGGTCGGGATCACCTGCGAGACGATGCCGAAGGCCGGGAGGATCAGGATGTACACCTCCGGGTGGGCGAAGAACCAGAAGATGTGCTGGAACATCACCGGGTCGCCGCCGCCGGCCGCGTTGAAGAAGTGGGTACCGAAGTTGCGGTCGGTCAGCAGCATGGTCACCGCGCCCGCCAGCACCGGCATGGTGGCGATCAGCAGATAGGCGGTGATCAGCCAGGTCCAGCAGAACAGCGGCATCTTCATCAGCGTGAGGCCGGGCGCGCGCATGTTGAGGATGGTGGTGATGATGTTGATCGAGCCCATGATCGACGACAGGCCCATGATGTGCACGGCGAGGATCGTCAGGTCGTAGGAAATGCCGCCCTGGATGAACAGCGGCGGATACATGGTCCAGCCGCCTGCCACCGCGCCGCCGGGCAGCAGGAACGACGACATCAGCAGGAGGCCCGCCACCGGCAATACCCAGAACGCCCAGTTGTTCATGCGCGGGAAAGCCATGTCGGGTGCGCCCAGCATCAGCGGCACCTGCCAGTTCGCGAAGCCGGAGAAGGCCGGCATGATCACGCCGAAGATCATGATCAGCCCGTGCATGGTGGTGAGCTGGTTGAAGAAATCGGGGTTGGTCACCTGCAGGCCCGGCTGGAACAGTTCTGCACGAATCAGGAGCGCCATGCTGCCGGCTGCGAACAGCATGATCAGCGCGAACCACAGGTAGAGCGTGCCGATGTCCTTGTGGTTGGTGGTGGTCAGCCAGCGCATGATGCCGGTGGGATGCGCGTGGTGTCCGTGGTCGTCGTGGGCGTGTGCTGCGTCAGACATTGGGCTCTCCTCTCGGTTGTTCACTGCGCGGCAGGGGCGGCGGCTTCGGTCGCGCCGCCACGGGCGGCGGCGATGTCGGCGGGCTGGGCCAGGTCGCCCATCTTGTTGTCCCAGGCATTGCGCTGGTAGGTCACCACCGCGGCGATGTCAGCGTCTGACAGCTGGCCTCCGAAAGCCGCCATCGCGGTACCCGGCCGGCCATTCAACACGACCTGGATGTGGTCGGCGATCGGGCCGGTCGCCACCTTGGAGCCATTGATCGCCGGGAAAGTACCGGGCAGGCCCATGCCGTTGGCCTGATGGCACGCGGCGCAGTTGGCCTGGTAAACCTTCTCGCCGCGCGTCACCAGATCGGCGACGGCGAAGGCCTTGGCGTTGTCGGCCGCGGCCGCCTGCGCGGCACCCTTCTTCTTCGCCACCCAGGCTTGGTAATCGGCTTCGGACACCACCTCGACCACGATCGGCATGAAGCCGTGGTCCTTGCCGCACAACTCGACGCACTGGCCGCGGTAGGTGCCGATCTTGTCGGCCTTGAACCAGCTGTCGCGAATGAAGCCGGGGATCGCATCCTGCTTGGCGCCCAGCGCAGGCACCCACCAGGCGTGCAGCACGTCGTTGGCGGTGATCAGCAGGCGCACCCGCTTGCCGACCGGGACCACCATCGGCTCGTCGACCTCCAGCAGGTAGTGTTCGCCCTTGGCGGCCTTGCCCTCGATCTGCTCGCGCGGCGTGGCCAACGTGCTGTAGAAGCGGATGTCGTCGTTGAGGTAGTCGTAGCCCCACTTCCACTGGTAGCCGGTGATCTTGATGGTGAGGTCGGGGTTGGACGTATCCTTCATGTCGATCACCACCTTGGCGGCGGGATAGGCCATGCCCATCAGGATCACGAAGGGAATCACCGTCCAGATGACTTCGACGGTGGTGTTCTCATGGAAATGCGCGGCCTGGTGGCCGGCCGACTTGCGGTGCTTGATCAGTGAATAGAACATCGCGCCGAACACCACGACGAAGATGCCCAGGCACACCAGCATGATGAGGTTGTGCAACTGGAACACGTCGTGCGCCACCTGGCTCGCCGGCGCTTGCAGGTTGTATGCGTAATCCGCCAGCGCTGACCCGCTCCCTATCAGCGCCAGCACTCCCATCCCTGATTGCCACATGCTTTTCATCGCGTATCCCCCATCCTCTCTCGACGTTGTTATGGGTCGTTGCGGCGCGTCGTGTTGGTATTGGTATCAAGCCTGCAACTTGCTGCGCAAGGTGGCGGCCAGCTGCAGCCGCGCCTCGTCATTCAGGTAATGCCCGACTTCAGTTGCGCGGCCATGAGAGCTCACGCTGAGCCGGCAATCCCTGCCGGGCGTTCTGCAGTCGCATACCACGCGCGCCCACTGGCGATTCATTTCGCGGCGCTGTACGTGCGTGCCGGCATGCCACTCCAGCACCACGCTGTCGCCATCGATCGTGAGGGATTCGTAATCGCCCTCGCGGCTGCGCAAGGCCTCGAATGCCCAGGCCAGCAAGCCGATCTCCAGTCCGGCGAACGGCAGGATCAGCCAGTAGCCCAGAAGCGCAAAGCCGATCGCTGTCGCAAAACACAAGGCCGCCAGGCTCCAGAACGCGAGCCGTTCCTGGGTGCGCGTCAGCGAGAGATTGGGGCGGGATCGAAATACAAACACGCCTGCTGACTCACCTGCACAGTCTTCCGTATTCACCCCTTGCATAGGAGAAACCGAGGAAACCGCGTGCGGCAATATGTCGCAGACAGTAACACGTCGCCGCTTGCATGAACAAGCAGTACGATTGTATTAACTTATTGATTTATTTATAAAATATCGTTATTGAAGAGTATTCCAATATGCTTATTCTTCAGGCAGCGCGAGCCATTCCAGCGCAACGGGACGCCCCGCCCCCCCGGACGGAAGCCCGTGCGGCATCGCATGCGGCGCACCCGCCTCAAGCACGCCCTCGGGAAGAAAAGGCTGCTCGCCCAGGCAGGGGCCGGGCAGCCGCAGATGCAGCGCGGCAAGATTTTCGGCCTGGCAAGGCATATCCGGATCGAGGTGATTGCCGATCCAGCCGGCCCACGGCGTCCGCCGATGAGCGATCGACTCCGCCGTCAGCAGCGCATGGTTGAGACAGCCGAGCCGCAGCCCCACCACCAGCACCACCGGCAAACCCAGGCGTTGCGCCAGATCGGCCATGTCCTCGGTCTCGTTGAGCGGTACGCGCCAGCCACCGGCCCCCTCGACCACCACCGCGTCCGCTGCCGCCGCGAGCCGGGCATACGCGGCAGCGATCACGTCGAGCTCGATCCGCACACCGGCCTGTTGCGCGGCGATGTGCGGGGCGATCGCCGGTTCAAAGGCGTAAGGATTGACATCGCGCACGTCGGCCGGAACGTTGGCCGCCTGCAGCAGCGCGACGACATCCTCGTTCAATGCACCGGCCGCCTGCCCTGCCGCCACCGGCTTCATCGCTGCCACCCGCAGTCCCTGTGCGCGCAGCGCATGGATCAGCGCCACCGCCACCCGCGTCTTGCCGACGCCGGTATCGGTTCCGGTGACGAACAGGCCGCGTGCGCTCACGCCAGGCCCAGTTTCCGTTTGCGCTCGCCGATGGCGAACTGGATCACCTGGCGGCCATCCTCGCGGCGCGTCTTGTCGCCCGCCCAGGCGTGACCATAGATCACCTCGAAGGTCGCCGGCAGGCGGCCTTCGCAGCGGTTCGATTCGTACGCCTGCTCCAGCCGCGCCCACGCCGACTTGCCGAGCAGGCCCCGCCGTCGTGCCGCGGCCGCGTTGTGCGCGCCGATGCCCTTGAGATCGCGCATCAGCGTCTTGAGGTCGGCATAGGTCAGCGTCAGCATGTCCATTTCCATCACCGGACTGGCGAAGCCGGCGTGGATCAGCATGTCGCCGATGTCGTGCAGGTCGATGAAGCGGTTGACGTGCGGCGCGTCGTCGATCGACGAAAATGCTGCGCGCAATTCCTTCAGCGTGTCGGGACCGAAGGTGGCGAACATCAAGAGGCCGCCCGGCGCCAGCACGCGATGGAAGCCTTTTAACGTGGCCTCGAGGTCGTGCGCCCATTGCAGCGCCAGACTGGACCAGACGAGGTTGACGCTGTTTGACGCAAGCGGCAGGCGGTCCATGTCCGCGCACACCCAATGCGCGGCCGATGGGGGTGCGGACGTGAAGCGCGCCAGCGTGCGCTGCGCCCACGTCGGCTGCGGCAGGCGTGCGCGCGCCGTCGCCAGCATCGCCGGCGCGATGTCGAGCGCACACAGCTCGGATTGCTCATAGCGCGCATGCAGATGCGCCAGCCCGTAGCCGGTGCCGCAGCCGACGTCGAGCACACGCGCCGGCTGCAGTGCCATGTAATCGAGCCTTTCCAGCAGGCGGTCGCACACCTCGCGCTGCAGCACCGCGTGCGCGTCGTAGCTGGCGGCGGCGTGGTCGAAGGCGCGCCGTACTTCGGCGAAATCGAGCTCGGCATCAGTCATGGGCGAAACGCGCGATGGCGGCGGCGACCTCTTCTTCATGCGACAGATGCGGCGCGTGCGCGGCCCGGGCCAATTCCATGTGCTGTGCGGCGGGGAGCACGTCGGCCAGCCAGGCACCGGCCGATGCCGGCGCCAAGGTGTCGAGCGCGCCATGCAACACCAGGGTTGGCTGCGACAGCCGGGGCAGCTCTGCACGCAGGTCGGTGTCGCGCAGGATCGCCAGTCCGGCGGCGAGTGCCGTGCGGTCGGCTGCGGGAGCAGCGAGCAGCGTCTGCCGCAATTGCTGCAGCAGGGCCTTCTGCCCCGGCATGCCGCGCGTCTGCAGGCTCAGGAAGCGCAGCAGGGTTGCCTCGGGCTCCGCCAGCAGCGAGGTACCGAACGCCTCCAGGTCGGCGCTCGCCATGCCGCGCGGCCAGTTCTCCGCCGCAACGAACTTGGGCGTCGACGCCAGCAGGATCAGGCGCGCAATCTTGTTCGTGTGGTCGAGTGCGGCACGCATCGCCACCTGGCCCCCGAGCGACCAGCCAAGCAGCATCGCGCCATCCGGCAGCTGTCGGGCCAGATCGGCCGCCCAGGCATGCAGCGAATTGTCCGCCAGCGTCGCGCGTCCGCCATGACCGGGCAGATCGAGCACGCGCACGTCGTAATCAGCGGCGAACCGGTCGGCCAGCGCATCGAATACGCGGGCGTTCATGCCCCAGCCGTGCAGCAGGGCGAACACAGGCTTAGGCGACGGCATGCAGGGCCTCGACCAATTGCGCGACGTCTTCTGTGCTGTGCGCGGCCGACAGCGTGATGCGCAGGCGCGCCGTGCCCGCCGGCACCGTCGGCGTGCGGATCGCCGGCACCAGCAGGCCACGCTGCAGCAAGGCCTGCGACAACCGGACGGCGTCGGCATTCGCACCAATCAGCAGCGGCTGGATCGGCGTCGCCGACTCCATCAGCGTGCCGCATGTCAGATTGGCCAGGCCTTCGCGCAGCTGCGCGACGTGACGATGCAGCCGCTCGCGCCGCGTGTCGCCTGCCTCAATCTGGCGCAGGCTTTCCAGCAGACACGCGGCCAGGAGCGGCGGCGAGGCGGTGGTGTAGATGTAGGGGCGCGCCTTCTGGATCAGCCACTCGATCACGCCGGCATGCCCCGCCACCGCCGCACCCGCCACGCCGGCCGCCTTGCCGAGAGTGGCGAGATAGATCACGCGGTCGCTAGCACGGGCGCGTTCGGTGAGCCCGCCGCGGCCGCCGTTCAGCACGCCGAAGCCGTGGGCATCGTCGAGATACAGCCAGGCGTCGTAGCGCTCGGCCAGATCCAGCAGTGCATCGACCGGCACGATGTCGCCGTCCATGCTGAACACCAGATCGGAGACGATCACTTTGTCCTGCGCGCGGCTTGCCGCCAGCTGGCCTTCGAGCTGCGCGAGATCGGCGTGGCGATAGCGGGTGAAGCTTGCGCCGGAGAGCTGCGCGGCATCGACCAGCGAGGCGTGGTTGAGCTTGTCGGCGAACACTTCGCCGTGACGGCCGACAAGGGCCGTCACCCCCGCGAGGTTGGCCATGTAGCCGGTGGAAAACAGCAGTGCGGCCGGCTTGCCGACGAAGCGCGCGAACGCAAGTTCGAACTCGTGATGGAAACGATGGTGGCCGGTAATGAGGTGCGCCGCGCCCGCGCCGACGCCGCAGGTTTCGAGCGCGGCGTGCGCGGCCTGAACCAGCGCCGGGTCGGCGGCCAGGCCAAGGTAGTCGTTGCTGCAGAAGGAGACGACGCGCTGGCCGTCGATCGTGGCATGCGCGCCCTGCGTGCCGTCGAGCAGCCGGCGGCGGCGTTCGAGGTGCCCGGCCTTCAGCGCCGCCAGCCCGTCCTGCAGGCGGGTCAACGCAGGGAACGTCACAACGGCTGCAGGCCCAGCGAGTCGAACAGGCGCTGGTCGCGCTCCCACTCGGGGTTGCCGGTGGTCAAGAGCTTTTCGCCGTAGAAGATCGAGTTGGCGCCGGCAAGGAAGCACAGCGCCTGCACCGCATCGCTCATCTGCTGGCGGCCGGCCGACAGGCGAACGAAGCTCTGCGGCATGCAGATGCGCGCCACCGCGATGGTGCGCACGAACTCCAGCGGGTCGAGCGCCTCGGTGCCGGCGAGTGGCGTGCCCTCGACCTGCACCAAGAGGTTGATCGGCACCGATTCCGGCTGCGGGTCGAGACTCGCCAGCTGCGCGATCAGGCCCGCGCGCTGGGTGCGCGATTCGCCCATGCCGACGATGCCGCCGCAGCATACGTGGAGGTCGGCGTGACGCACGCGCTCCAGCGTATCGAGGCGGTCCTGGTATTCGCGGGTGGTGATGATGTCGCCGTAGAACTCGGGCGCGGTGTCGAGGTTGTGGTTGTAGTAGTCGAGCCCGGCCTCCTTCAGCTGCTCGGCCTGGCCGTCCTTCAGCATGCCCAGCGTGGCGCAGGTTTCCAGCCCCAGCGCCTTGACCTCGCGCACCATGTCGAGCACCGGTTCGAGGTCGCGTTGCTTCGGCCCGCGCCACGCCGCGCCCATGCAGAAACGCGAGGCGCCAGCGGCCTTGGCGGCCCTGGCGGCTTTCAGCACGTCGTCCAGATCAAGGAGCCCCTGGTTCTCGACGCCGGCGTCGTAGCGCGCCGACTGCGGGCAGTAGCCGCAGTCCTCGGAACAGCCGCCGGTCTTGATCGACAGCAGGGTCGAGAGCTGCACCTTGTTGGGGTCGAAATGCGCGCGGTGCACGGTCTGCGCCTGGAACATCAGGTCGGCGAACGGCAGCGCGAACAGCGCGTCGATCTCGGCCACCGAGCGGCGGGGAATGGGGTGGGTCATGTCATTCATGGAAGCGGTCTCGTCAAAATCTCTTCGTGTCCTGCAAGCGGGAGCCGCCTACGGCTGCCGCTGCTCCACCTCGATGGTGATGTCCTGCCACGGCTCGCGCGCAGCCCTGACGATGTCGTAGATCGCCCACGGCACGATGATCGCGACCGCGAAGCCCAGCACCAGCATCACCCCCTGCAGGCCGCCGAGCAGCCCGTAGATCATCGGGCCGATCACCACCAGGCTGCCCATGACGCCGTAATAGCGGTAGCCTGCCCACTTGTTGTAATGGACGGTGCGCGGGTTGGGATGGTGGGCGATGCTGGCGTAGACGAAAATCGACGCGCCGAGCCAGATCATCACCGGCGGCAGCGACAGCACCAGGGGCAGGAAACCCACTTTCTGGCTGGCCAGCAGCTTGCCGAGCAGCAGCGCGGTCAGCGACAGCAGCAGCGCGATGACCGTGATGATGTTGAACAGCTGCGCATTCAGACGGGATGAGGCTGCGGGTATGGTTCGGGTGGTATTCATGGCCCGGATTTTCGCGGGCGGCGCGCCCGCTGTCAAATTGAGCAGGCGTCAAAATTGAACATCAGATCATTTTTTAATCGTATCCTGCCTCGGCACTGCCTCCTCTGCGGCGCCCCCTCAGGCGCCCATCCGCTATGCGGCGGCTGCGACGCCGACCTGCCCTGGCACGTCAGGCCCCACTGTCCGCAATGTGCCACGCCCACACCGGACGGCCGGGTGTGCGGCGCCTGCCTCAGGCATCCGCCGGCGTTCGCTCGCACCCACGCCGCGCTGGCCTATGCCTTTCCGCTCGACAGTCTGATTCCGCGCCTGAAGTACCACGGCCAGCTCGCCGTCGCACCGGCGCTGGCGGACTGCCTCGCCCGCGTGGTCGAGCATGCGCCGCGGCCCGACCGCCTGATCCCCATGCCATTGCACGCGCAACGCCTCCGCGAGCGCGGCTTCAATCACGCCAGCGAAATCGCTCGCACCGTGGCGAAGCAACTGGGGCTGCCGCTCGACACGACCAGTTGTCGGCGTATTCGCGATACGCCGCCCCAGATGGGCTTGAAGCATGATGCGCGGCGACGCAACATGCGCGGCGCCTTCGCCTGTACCGGCGACGTGCGTGGGCAGCGCGTCGCGTTGGTGGATGACGTGATGACGACCGGCACCAGTCTCGACGAACTGGCTGCCACGCTGAAGCGCGCTGGCGCGCGCGAGGTGAGCTGCTGGGTAGCGGCGCGCACGCTGCCGCCCGCCTGAATCAGTTCAGCACGGGATGCAGCGCGCCGAGCGCCGACGCTGTGAGACCGAGCGCGAGATTGGTCGCCATCACCGGGCGGATGCGGGCCATTGCCCGGGCCGCGGCGGCGGCATCGGACACCGCCACTGCACGCTTGAGCGAAGCGAACGGGACGAAATACAGATAGGCGAACAAGAAGCTCATCACCCAGCCGATCGCCGCCATGGCGTCCAGACCCACGCCCGCCGGTGTCTGAACAGTCAGACCATGACCGCTTGCAAGCAGCACGGCAACGAATCCCCACACCCACGGAAAGAACCGACCGAAGGCCGCCGCCCACAAGGCCAGGCGCTGCAGCGGTTCGAGCAGCATGCTTGCCGGCCGCAGCGCCATGTAGGCGAAGAAGATCCCGCCCACCCAGGCCACCGCGGCGAGCAGATGCAGGGCGAGCAGGCCGGCCGCCAGCCCAGGCGCCATCAGGCGGCTTCGGCGTAGGCCGCCCCGGCCGCTTGCGGGAAGCCCTCCTCGATCGGCAACGCCGGATCGCGTGACCATTCGTTCCACGAGCCGAAGTAGATCTTCACGTTCTTCACGCCGGCCTCCTTGAGAATGAGGAAGGTGTTGGACGCGCGCGCGCCCTTGAAGCAGTAGACGATGACCGGGGTATCCGGCGTGATGCCGGCGGTGAGGCACTCCGCCAGGACTTCCTGTTTCGCCTTGAACACCGGACCGTCAGCGCCCGGCTTCATCAGGCGATACCACTCGATCCAGCGTGCCCCGGGAATGCGCCCCTTGCGCGGACAGAAATCGGGACCGTACGGCGACGAACTCGCGCCGATCCACTCGTCGACGTCGCGCACGTCGAGCAGTGCTGCTTCGCCCGCCTTCACCGCCGCCAGCATCATGTCCTTGTCGACCATGATGTCGTTGCCCGCCGGCAGCGGCGGGAACGTCGCCGCAACGGGCGTCACCGCCTCGGTGCTGACCGGCAGTCCGGCCGCGGCCCAGGCCTGGTACCCGCCGTGCAGGACCTTGATCTTGGGGTAGCCGAGGTAGCTGAGGATGAAATACCCGCGGCACGACTGGCCGAACCCGGTGTTCATCGCATCCTCGTACAGCACGGCGGTCTCCCTGCCGGACAAGCCGGCAGCGCCGAATGCCTCGGCGAATTTCTCCTTGAGGCCCTCCAGCCCGTCCGGATCGGTGGTCGCCAGATACGTGAAAATTTCGCGCAGGTTGACCGCGCCGGGCAGATGCCCCTGGGCATACACGGCCGGATCGCGGGTATCGATGATGACCATCGGCTCGGTTGCCATCGCGGCTTTCAGTTCGGTCGGTTCGATCAGTACGCTCATCCAGGTCTCCAGGTGTGGAATATAGATGAGCGTGCATGTGCAGCATGCATGCCAGCCCGACGGGAAACGCTGGAGGCCTGTATCGGCGCCGTACCGGCTCGAATCCAGTAATCGGCGAACCACCGATCGTCACCACATTGCTTACACAATGTCGGGGAGTGGGCTCCCGCCCGGCTCTGGCAGCCCGGGCCTGCTCAGCCGTAGATTTCTTCCACCGCGTAGATACGCCGGTGCTCACGCATGGCATAGCGGTCGGTCATACCCGCGATGTAGTCGGCCACCGCACGCGTCCCTTCGAGCGATTCGCGTTCCTGGTGTTCGGGCGGCAAGAGACGCGCATCGCCGGTGAACGCGGTGTAGAGATCGCTGATGATGCGTCCCGCCTTGGCACTCATGCGCGCGACCTTGTAATGGCGGTAGAGGTGGCGCAGCAGGAAACGCTTGAGTTCGCGGTGCTCGTCGAGCAGTGCGGGGCTGAATGCCGCCAGCGGCGGCGCCGCGCGCACCTCGGCTATGGTCGTCACGCCGGCGTTCTCGATGTTCATCCGGGTCGTGTTCACCAGGTCGAGGATCATCGTGTTGATGATGCGGCGCACGGTTTCGGTCACCACCCGGCGCCCCTGCAGCGCGGGATATTTCGCACGCACCTCCGCGAGGTGGCGGGCGAAGATCTGCACCTCGCTCAATTGCTCCAGTGTGATGAGGCCGGAGCGCAGGCCGTCGTCGACGTCGTGGTTGTTGTAGGCGATCTCGTCGGCCAGGTTGGCGATCTGCGCCTCGAGCGAAGGGTGTTGCTTGTCGAGAAAGCGCCGGCCGACCTCGCCGAGTTTTTCGGCGTTGCCGAGCGAGCAGTGCTTGAGGATGCCTTCGCGCGCCTCGAAAGTGAGGTTGAGCCCGGGAAATTCGGCGTAGCGCTCCTCCAGCAGGTCGACCACCCGCAGCGACTGCAGGTTGTGCTCGAAGCCGCCGTGCTCGCGCATACAGGCGTTCAAGGCATCCTGCCCGGCGTGGCCGAACGGCGTGTGGCCGAGGTCGTGCGCCAGCGCCACCGCCTCGACCAGGTCCTCGTTGAGGTTCAGCAGACGCGCGATGGTGCGGCCGATCTGCGCGACCTCGATGCTGTGGGTCAGCCGGGTGCGGAAGAGGTCGCCCTCGTGGTTGACGAATACCTGGGTCTTGTATTCCAGCCGGCGGAACGCGGTGGAATGGATGATGCGGTCGCGGTCGCGCTGGAATTCGGAGCGCGGCGCGGCGGGCCCTTCGGCGTGCAGGCGCCCGCGGGACTGACTGGAATGCGCTGCGTAGGATGCGAACGACGGTTCCATAAGTCTCCTTTTAGCCGGGCGTGGTCAGCACTTCATTCAGGATTTCGGTCGGCACATCGCCGGTGATCACGGCCTCGCCCAGCCGCTTCAGCAGCACGAAGCGCATCTTGCCGCCCTCGACCTTCTTGTCGTGGCCCATGTACTCGAGATAGGTGTCGACGCCGAGATCGGGCGCCACGTCGGGCAGGCCGGCGGCGCGGATCAGCGCGCGGGCGCGTTCGACATCGCCCCCTGCAAGCCAGCCCATGCGCTGCGAGGTCCGCGCCGCGAGCACCATGCCCGCCGCCACCGCCTCGCCGTGCAGCCAGTTGCCGTAGCCCATACCGGTCTCGATCGCGTGGCCGAAGGTGTGGCCGAGGTTGAGGATCGCGCGGATGCCGCCCTCGCGCTCGTCCTGCCCCACCACCTGCGCCTTGATCTCGCAGGAACGGTAGATCGCGTGGGCGATCGCCGCGGCGTCGAGCGCGCGGAGCTTGTCCATGTTGGCTTCCAGCCAGGCGAGGAAGTCGGCATCCCAGATCAGGCCATACTTGATCACCTCGGCCAGCCCCGCCGACAGTTCGCGCGCCGGCAGCGTCTTCAGCGTGTCGGTGTCGGCCAGCACCACCTTCGGCTGGTAGAACGCCCCGATCATGTTCTTGCCGAGCGGGTGGTTGATCCCGGTCTTGCCGCCCACCGACGAATCGACCTGCGACAACAGCGTGGTGGGAATCTGGATGAAGGGCACGCCGCGCTGGTAGCACGCCGCGGCGAAACCGGTCATGTCGCCGATCACGCCGCCGCCGAGGGCGATGAGCGTGGTCTTGCGCTCGGCGCGGTCGGTCAGGAGCGCGTCGAAGACCAGGTTCAGCGTCTCCCAGTTCTTGTACGCCTCGCCGTCCGGCAGCACCACCTGCGCCACCTTGACGCCGCCCGCCTCCAGCATCGCCGTCAGCTGCGCCAGATACAGCGGCGCCACCGTGGTATTGGTCACCACCATCACCCGCTTCTGCGCCAGATGCGGCAGGATCAGCTCGCCCCGGCCCAAGAGGCCGGCGCCGATGTGGATGGGGTAGGAACGATCGCCGAGATCGACGGTGAGGGTTTGCATACGCTGCGCGAGAACCAGGTGGAGACGGCACATTGTAGCAATGTGCCGACAGCACGATGCCAAGCGCATTTCTGCCGGACTCGCGGTTGTCGGGATCGTAATGAACGAGAAGCGCAATGGGCGTTATGATCTCGCCCATTGCGACGATTTTTCGCCGCCACTTATCGCCGCCACTTAATTTGGTGCCACGTCACGTCATGTCCGACCACATTCTGCTGGTTTCACCCGCCTCGCCGTTTGCGCCCCAATCGGGCGCCCAGCAACGCACGGCCTTGCTGCATGCTGCCCTGCAGCAGCAAGGCCAAGTCGACGTCCTGCTGCTGGAGCCGACTGCGGGTACCAGCGCTCTGGTCGCGCCTCAAACCGGCATTCTTGCGCACGGGCTCTGGCATCAGCGTCCCCTGGGCATCGGAAAATTCCAACCCGATCCCACCCTGAATCGGGCCTTGCACGCCAGCGGCTTAGACTTGGGCAGGTACCGGCTGATCGTCAGTCGTTATCTCAATCCCATTGCCAAGCTGGCCATCCCGCCCGGTGTGCGCACTGTAGTCGACCTCGACGACTGGGGCTATCACTACGCTCCCGGCACGCTGGCGCTCGCTGCACGACTCAAATCGAGTTATGCCGCATGGCTAGCCCAGCGGCAGCTCCAACGCTTTGATGCCTTTTTTTTCGTTAGCCCCCGCGACCGAGCAAACCATCCCGAACTGCCGTCTGCGCTGCTGCCCAACATCCCATACAACCCGCCCGCCCAGCCGTTTCCGCAGACGGACAGTTCCACCCTACTTTTTGTCGGCTCGCTCTGGTATGCACCCAATCGCGAGGGCATCGACCATTTTCTCGCGCATTGCTGGCCCGCCATCAAAAGCGCCCAGCCGCAGGCGAATCTTTTGCTCGCAGGGGCCGCCCCGCCCGCGGTGCGACAGGCCTGGGAACAGCACCCCGACGTATCGGCGCCCGGCTTCGTGGACGACCTGGATGCGGCCTATCGCAACGCCGCGTTCACCATCGCACCGATTTATTCGGGCGGCGGCACCAACATCAAGATTCTCGAATCGCTGGCTTACGGCCGCGCATGCGTCACCACCCCTCACTGCGCCAGCGCGTTCGAAGGGGGCCTGACCAGAGGCTTGGCTGTAGCGCAGGACGACGCCTCCTTTACACGCCTCTGCATACAATTTCTTCAAAGCCCGCGAGACCGGGATGCAGGAGTCACCCGATGCCTGGAGACCCTGCGGCACACCTATACGAAAGAGGCTTTCATGAGACAAGCCGCCGCCCTTCTGTCCCCGTGCAACTGAACAAGCCAGCGCCATGTACCCGCCCCCACCTCCATCCGTCGGCATCGTCCTGCTGAACTGGAATCGCTGGAAATTCACGCTGGCTTGCCTGGAAAGTCTGTTCAGGCTGGACTATCCGAATTGTTTTGTCATTGTCTGCGACAATGATTCATCGGACGGTTCGATAGCCAAGTTTCAGGAATGGGCCGCCGGACGGCAGTCAGCCCCGGCACCGCCTGTTCCAGACCTCCGTACGCTGACCGCCCCCCCGGTGGACAAGCCGGTCGCCGCGCACGTCATGAGTCGCAGCGAGGCCGAGTCAGTCGAAAGAACGCCCCCCGCCCCGCTCACCTTGATCCAAACTGGCGCCAACCTTGGATTCGCTGGCGGCTGCAACGTAGGAATACGGTATGCGCTGGCGCAGGACGCGGAGTATGTCTGGCTGCTGAACAATGACACGCTGGCGGCACCCGACAGCCTGCGGCATCTGGTCGACCATCTTCAGTCCCACCCGGAAATCGGCATAGGCGGTTCGACGCTATTGAGCCTTCACCATCCATCGCACGTCCTGGCCTTGGGCGGAGGACGCCTGCGACGCAGCACCGGCACCACCCGGCACATCGGCGAAGGCAGTCGATGGCCGCCATCCGAACAGACTTCCGCCAATCTCGAAACGCAGCAGATGGACTACGTGGTAGGCGCATCCATGCTGACCCGCCGATCCTTTCTGGAAACGGCCGGCCTGATGGACGAAGGGTATTTCCTGTATTACGAGGAACTGGACTGGGCCTTCCGGCTGCCGACCGGGATGCGCCTCGGCTACGCCCCCTCCAGCGTGGTTTATCACCATGAAGGCGGCACCACCGGTGGAATCGTGCGCACCCACTACTACCGCAGCCTGATTCGCTTCACCTGGCGCCATAATCGACGTTACCTTCCGCTGGTACTTGCGCGCATGGCGCTGCGCGTCCCGGAAGCACTGCTACACCGCAACTGGCAGGAGTTGGCCGCCCTGTTGTCGTTGCTGCGCCCGCGCCACCTCCCGCAAGGTTGACCACCATGTCCGAAACTGCAGACTACTTTTCCCATCCTCGGCACGAAATGCTGGCCTTCATCCCCCCGCATGCCCGGCGCGTGCTTGAAATGGGCTGCGCCCGCGGCGTTTTCGGCGCACACATCAAGCGACGTCAGTCGGCCGAAGTATGGGGGCTGGAGCTCGATTCCAAGGCCGCAGCCTTCGCAGCCGAGCATCTCGACCGGGTGCTGCCGGGCACGCTGGAGAGCAATCTCGCCAACCTGCCGGACAAGCATTTCGACTGCATCGTCTGCAATGACGTGCTCGAACACCTGTCCGAACCGGAAGCCACGCTGCGCGCCCTGCCACGCATCATGGCGCCAGGCTCCGTACTGATCGGCTCGATTCCCAATGTTCGTTACTTCCCGGTCCTGTTCGACCTGCTATGGAACGCCGACTGGAATTACAGCGATCATGGCGTGCTGGATCGCACGCATCAGCGTTTCTTCACCCACAAAAGCCTCGCACGCACCCTGCATGCGTGCGGTTTTCTCCCGCTGCAGATCGTCGGCATCAACCCGACCCCGTCGATCAAGGCCAGGCTGGCGTCCCTCGTCACTTTCGGCAGATTGGACGACTGCCGCTACCTGCAATTTGCCTTCGTCGCCTCGGTCAGGCAGGCATGAGATTTGCTGTGTTCACGCTTTGCCCAGGCGGACACACTACAGGCCGCCGGCATGATCACCCTACAAGAAAGCAATTTCGGACTGGGTGGGTGCCGTGCACACCCACCCCAATCCGCCCTTCACACTATGCCTAAAACAATGCCATGACCCTGGGAGACAGTATCCGCCACGGCGCCAAATGGGTGTTCATCGGCAACACCGGCAGCCAGATCATCAACTTTGCCCTCGGGCTGATTCTTGCGCGCCTGCTGATGCCGGCCGAGTTCGGCATGGTGGCGACCATCCTGATCTTCACCAGCCTGGCCGGCTTCGTGGCAGGCGGCGGAATGGGGCAGGCGATCGTGCGCGCCAAGGAGGCGACGAAGCGCGACTTCGACCTGCTGTTCACCCTGCAGGCCTTGATCGGGCTGGTGATCGTCGGCTTCTTCTTCGCGATTGCGTCGTGGTTCGGCCGCTGGTACGACAACCCGCTGTATGCCGACCTGCTGCGGGTGGCGTCCCTGTCCTTCCTGGTCCGCCCCTTCTTCAACGTGCCGAGCAACATGCTGCACCGCGACATGCGCTTCAAGGCCAAGACCGCGGTTCAGCTGACCAATCTGGTTGTCTACAACGGCATTGCGCTAAGCCTGGCATGGCTGGGTTACGGCCCCTGGAGCCTGATTCTGGCAGGGCTGTTCAGCGCGGTGGCCGGCGCGCTGCAGTTTGCCTGGTATGCGCGCTGGCGCCCGGGCCTGTGCTTCGACTTTGCGCGCGCCGGCGAGCTGATGCGCTATGGCCTGCTCGCTTCCAGCAACAACATCGTGCACTACGTGCGCAGCCAGCTCCCCACCTTCATGCTGTCGCGCAGCATCGGTCCCGCCGGAGTCGGCCTGTTCAACAAGGCCGAGAGCCTGGCGACGCGCCCGCACAGCTTCATCACCGGCTCCGTATACGAAGTGCTGTTCCGCGCGCTGGCCAAGGAACAGGACAACCTGGACAAATCCCGCTATCTGTTCTTCCGCAGCCTGACGCTGGTCGCCACCTATGGATTGCCGTTCTATGTCGGCTTCCTGTGGCTCGCCGAGCCGCTGGTGGTCACGCTGTTCGGGCACCGCTGGGCCGATTCGGCCGGGCCGCTGATGATCCTCAGCCTGGCCGCCCCGCTGTTGATGATCGAGAACCTGTCCGGTGCAGTACTGGCCGCGCGTAACTGCCTCGGCAAGGAGCTCGTCGCCCAGGTCGTCATGATCTTCATCGCGGGCGCGGCGATCATGGCCGGCCTGCCCCATGGCATGACAGGCGTGGCGGCCGGCCTGCTGGTCGCCATGCTCTACATGAGCACCCACATGTTCTGGCTGGCCAAGCAGTCGCTGCGAGCCCGCTGGGCCGACCTGGCGCGCGCCTTCTTGCCGGCCTTGCTGCTGAACGCCATCCTGGCCGCGGCCCTGTGGCTCACAGACCAGATGATTCCGCCGCACATCCAGGCGATCGACGCCCTCTACGTCCTGCTCATGGCCGTCACCGGGGGGCTGGTCTACACCCTGTGTTTCTTATACTTGCCCATCCCGGCGCTTGCCGCAGAAACGGGCCGCTGGAAAGTCAAACTCAAACTCGCCAAAGCCGCCGCATGACCTGGATCGATCCTTTTTCCCGCGCGCTCCACAACCAGGCCGGCCAGCACGGACCCGTCATGCTCATGTATCACGCCGTTCAGCCGGGAAAGGCCCGGCCGGACTGGCCATGGGCCGTGTCGATGCAGCAGTTTCGCGAGCAGTTGGATTTCCTCGCCACCGAAGGCTACGCCACGCCGACCATGGGCGAACTGGCCGCGGCACCAGCGAAAAAGTGGACGGGGCGCACCGCCGTCATCACGTTCGATGACGGCTACGTCGACAACCTCGCCGCCTGCGAGGAATTGCAGAAGCGCGGCATGCGCGCCACCTGGTTCATCGTGTCCGGCTCGGTCGGGCGCGAGCCAGCCTGGCCTGCGGATGGCCGTCCCGCAGGACGGCTGCTGAACGCCGCCGAGCTGAGCGAGATGGAGGCAGGCGGCATGGAGATCGGCTCGCACACGGTCAGCCACACGCGCCTGACCGAGCTCGATGACGCACGTCTGATGCAGGAACTGGCCGCATCCAAGGCCGCGCTGGAAGACCTGCTCGGCGCTGCCGTCGGCAGCTTCGCCTATCCCTATGGCGCCTGGGATGAGCGCTGCGCCGCGGCGGTGCAGCAGGCCGGCTACGCCGCGGCCTGCACCACCCGCACCGGCTGGGCGCTACGCGACAACACGCCCTATCAATTGCGGCGGCTGACCGTATTCAACACCGATACCGTCAGCAGCTTTGCACGCAAACTCTATTTCGGCAGCCACGACGTACGCTGGCGCGACCTCACCGCCTATGCGCTGCGCCGGATGCGACAGGTCTGAGCACGCATGACACCCGCCGTCTCCATCGTCATGCCCTGTTACAACGCCGCCGCCCATCTGCCGGCCAGCGTCGGCAGCGTATTGGCGCAGACGTTTGCCGACTGGGAACTGATCGCCGTCGATGACGGTTCGCGCGACGGCACCCTGGCCTGGCTGCAGGCGCAGGCGCAGACCGACCGCCGCATCCGCCCGCTCAGCCAGCCCAACCGGGGCGTCAGCGCGGCGCGCAATACCGGACTGGCCGCGGCCCGCGGCCGTTATATCGCGTTTCTGGATGCGGACGACACCTGGGCTGCGGATTTCCTGAAGAAGATGCTGGCCGCCCTGCTGCCCCGTGACGACGCGGTACTGGCGTATTGCGGCTGGCAAAACCTGGGGCTGCCTGGCGGCCGCGGCGATCCCTTTGTGCCGCCGGATTACGAAACGGCCGACAAGGGCGAAACCCTGTTTGCCGGCTGCCGCTGGCCGATCCATGCCGCGCTGGTCAAGCGCGACGCCGTGCTGGCGGCGAACGGTTTCGATCCCGCACTGAAGAACGCCGAGGATTACGCCCTGTGGCTGCGGGTGGCGACGAGCGCGCCCATCGTCCGCGTGGCGGAAGTTCTGGCCTACTACCATTTCCACGGCAACGGCCAGGCTTCGGACGACCGCGCCCGCGCCGCCCTCCAGCACTGGCAGGCCCAGCGAGACTATCTGGCTGCGCATCCCGGGTTTGCAGGCGCACTCGGCCGCGCCCGCAGCCGCGCGCTCACCACGGGCGAACTGCTGAAACGCGGCTATGCCTGCTACTGGCAGCGCGACCTGCCCGCCGCCCGCGCGATCTTCCGCATGGTGATGAAACACGGCTATGGCACACTCTCCGACTGGAAATACATGCTGCCCGCCTGGCTGCCCGAATCCTGGCACCGCGCGCTGATCGGCATGCGAGACCGCAACGCTTCGACACCCGATGGACAACTTTGAACCCGCGCTGATTTCCGTCGTCATGCCGTGCTTCAACGCCGCCCCCTACGTGGAGGAGGCGGTCGGCAGCGTATTGCGGCAAACCTATCCGCAGGTCGAACTCATCGTCGTGGACGATGGCTCGACGGACGGTTCGGCGGACCTCGTCGCGCGCCTGGCCGCCCCCCACCCCGGCCGCGTCACCGTGCTGCACCAGACCAACAGCGGTCCCTACGCGGCACGCAATCACGGCCTGACGCACGCGCGCGGCAACTTCGTCGCCTTCCTCGACGCCGACGACACCTGGCACCCCGATGCGCTGCGCCAACTGCATGCCGCCATGACCGACACCCTGGCCGACGCCGCCTATTGCGGCTGGCAGAACGTCGGCGAGGGTGCCGCCAACACGCAACCCTACATCCCGCCCAACTACGCCGAGACCGACGCCGCCGCCCTGTTCCTGCGCGCCTGTCCCTGGCCGATCAACGGCGTACTGTTGCGGCGTCAGCTTGTCGACACGTTGCGCGGATTCTCGGAACGGCTGCCCACCGCCATGGACTACGACCTGTGGCTGCGCATGCTGGCCCAGCAGCCCACCGTGGTGCGCGTGCCGGACGTCCTGGCCTACTATCGCCGCTACCCGCGCGGCGACGCCCACATCCCGCGCTGGCGCCAGGTGTTCGATGCGATCGCAGTGCGCGAGGATTTCGTCCGCCACCATCCCGCGCAGGTCGCCCATCTCGGCCGCGCCGACCGCGACGCCCGGGTCTACGGCTCGCTGCTGCCCGAGGCCTACCGCTGCCACTGGCGGCGCGACACCGACTCCTCGCGCCGCCTGTTCCGCCGCGCCTTCCGCCGCGCCGACTGGAAGGCGCGCGACGCCAAATACATCCTGGCCAGTTTCTTGCCTGCCTCCGTGTTCGATTCGCTGATTCGCCTGGTCGATGCCCGCCGCAGCGCGCGCAACCGTATCTGATTCCATGCTCACGCTCACCGTTGCCTTCTGCACCTTCAAGCGCGCCGACCGGCTGGATAGGTTGGTCGCGGCGCTGCGTGCGCAGCGTTGCCCGGTGCCGTTCGACATCCTCGCCGTCAACAACAACAGCCCGGACGACACGCTCGACGTGCTGACACGGCTGCAAAACCAGCCCGGTGCCCCCTTGCGCATCGTCACCGAAACGGCGCCCGGCATCGTGCCCGCACGCAACCGCGCACTGGGCGAAGCGCTCGACCGCGACATCCTGGTGTTCATCGACGACGACGAACTGCCGCAGGCCGGCCTGCTGGAAGCGGCCTACGACGCCATCGCCAACGAAGGCGCGCAATGCGCCGGCGGCCGCATCGAGATCGATTTCAGCCCCTGCGGGCGCCCGGCCTGGCTGGACGACGAGGTGGCCGGCTTTCTCGGCAGGCTCGATCACGGGCATGCGCCGTTCTGGATCGCGGACGACACGACTCCCGTCTGGAGCGGCAACACGGCTTACGCGATGGAATTTTTCCGCAGCCATCCGGAACTGCGCTTCGACGCACGCTACAACCGCGCAGGCGAGGGGATCGGCGGCGGCGAGGACGCGGCGATGTTGCGTGCCCTGCTCGATCTGGGCGCGAAGATCCGTTACCGCCCCGACATGGCAGTGTGGCATGCGGTCGATCCGTGGAAGCTCAAGCCGCGCTATTTCCTGGAACTGCATTACCGCGCCGGCCTGCGCCAGGCGCAGTTCCGCATGCCGGATTTTGCGGCTCCCTTTCTCGGCGTGCCGCCTTTCCTGCTGCGCCAGTTCTTCAATCACCTATTTAAAACCCTGGGCCTCGTCCTGGCCGGCAAACCCGGCCGGGTCCGCCAGGCGATGAACGCCTCGAACGCGCTCGGCGCCATCGTCGGCTACCGGCGGCGCAGCCATTCCTGACTCCCATGAACCCGTCCCTTCCTTTCCCACCCTCCGCCGGCCCGGTCTTCATCGTGGGCGCCCCCCGTTCGGGCACCACCATGCTGCAGTACATCCTGGACGACCTGCCCAATCTGTCGATGCCGACCGGCGAGTCGCACTTCATCGTGCCGCTCTACCGCAATCAGGCCGCCTACCCCGACGCCGGCACGTCCGGCGGCATGCGCCGGCTGCTGCAGACCCTGCACGATTTCAACGCCGAGTTCCTCGACACCGACCTGCACGGCATGAAATTCGACGTCGACGCCCTGGCCGAGGCGTTCCTGGCCGAGGGCCGGGATAGCGTGCGCGACGTCATCGCCGGCATCTTCGAGCACAACGCACGCGGCATGGGCAAGGCCCGCTGGGGAGACAAGACACCGTATTACGCGCTGCATCTCGACAAGCTGATCGATTGGTGGCCCGACGCCCGCATCATCCACCTGGTCCGCGACGGCCGCGACGTGGCGCTGTCGCTGTTCGGGCGCAAACACGATTTCAGCGCCTACAACGTCTACTATGCCGCGCAGTACTGGCAGAAGTACGTCGACGTCTGCCGCGAACAGGGCCGCCGCCTGCCTGCCGGCCAGTATCTCGAACTCCGCTACGAGGACGTGCTGAACGACCAGGCCGCAGCCATGCGCACCGTCTGCGACTTCATCGGCGAACCCCTTCCTGGCGAAGTGCCGCACCCGGCATCCGAGCTCGACGAAGCCTCACGGCAACTGAAGACGGTCAACCGCAACAACCAGGAAAAATGGCGCCGTGCCCTCAATGCGTGGCAGATCCGGGTGTTCGAGAGCGAAGCCGGTGCCACACTGCAACAGTCCGGTTACCCCGTGCTGACCTCGACCCGCCGCCTGCCGCTGCCCGTGCGGGCGCTGTACCGGCTGCATAACGCACTCGCCATCAAGCTGTACCGTTTCCTCGGGCGTAACCGCAGCAAACTGAATTTCGTCGTGCGCCCGCATGCACAGCAACCGTCCTCGACATCATGAATTCCACACCCGCTCCCAAGGTCAGCTTTACCGTCAACGTCTGCAACTCGGATGCGCCCTATCTGGAGCAGACGCTGCGGCATATGATGCGGCAGCTGAATTTTCCGTTCGCCGAGCGCATCGCCACCTACGATCCGGGTCGCCAGGTGGGCAAGTACGCGGAACGCATCCAGGGATCGCAAAGCGAAGTCGAGCGCATCCTGCAACGGCTGCTGGCGGACAAGATCATCGACCGCGTCGACGTGGTGCCCTGGACCGAGGAAGAACAGCATCGCATCCTGATGAAATACTTCGGCGACGAGAACATCGACCTCAAGGATTTCTCAGGCGCGCCCATCTACCAGTACCTCTATGCGATGGACGCCTGCGGCGGCGATTACATTTTCCACGTCGACTCCGACATGCTGTTCTACCGCCAGGGCGAACGCTCCTGGATCCACGACGGACTCGACCTGCTGCAGCGCGAGAGCCGCGTCGTCGTCGCCACCCCGCAGGGCGGCCCGCCGCAGGCGCGCAACTGGCTGGAACGGCTGACCGGCCGCTCGTTCGAACCGAAGCCGAAATCGGCCTGGCACCACGCCAGCTTCACCTCCACCCGCTACTTCCTGATGGACGCGTCGCGCTTCCGCACCTGCCTGCCGCTCGTGCAGGCCAAGCCGGGCGAGCCGCTGGAAAACAGCCTCTCCCACACGTTCACCCGCAAAGGCTATCAGCGCTGGTCGATGAACGGCTACACGCACTGGGCGATCCACCCCTGGCGCCACGACGAAAATTACGTGCGCCACCTGGACGATCTGATCTGGGCTGTGGAAAACGGCATTTACCCGTTCCGGCGCACCGGCTTCAAGTGGGACATGCGCACCGAGGGCGAGCACATCCAAGAATGGCTGGCCGTGCTGCGCAAGCACGGTCGCGGGCGTGGCTGAGCACGGTCGGGAAGGCCGGCTCGGCGCGTGCAACCCCTTTCCTTCCAGGCGAATCGGAGGTCCCCATGATCAAGCCCAGGCTGTTGCGCTACCTGACCACGCACCCGCTGAACAGGAGAACCCGGTTTCGCTCCCTGCACAACCTCGCGCGCTGGAGCATCGCGACCCGCCTCCTCCCCGGGTGCGAGATCATCATCCCCTTCGTCAACAGTTCGAAGATTGCCGTCACGCCTGGCCGCTGGGGCAGCGAAGCCAACGCCCTGTGCGGCCTGCACGATTTTTCCGACATGGGCTTCCTGCTGCACTTTCTGCGGCCCGCCGATTTGTTCTGCGACGTCGGCGCCAACGTGGGGGAATATACGGTGCTTGCCTCCGCCGCCATCGGCGCCCGCAGCATGGCATTTGAACCTGTCCACAGTTCGTACGCCGAACTCAGGAAGAACCTGGAGATCAACCAGATCACGCCGCTCGTCGACGCCCGCTGCATGGCCGTGGGAAGCGCGGCCGGCCAGCTCACGCTGACGGGCGATCAGGACACCCAGAACCACGTGGTCACCGGCCCGGTTGACGCGCGCAGCGACGACGATGTGGTGGTCGAAACCGACACGCTCGACGCCCTGCTGGCCAATCGGACGCCGCAACTCCTCAAGGTGGACGTCGAAGGTTGGGAGCATGAGGTGTTTCAAGGCGCTGCGGCCGTGCTGCGCAATCCGGAACTGGTCTCGATCATCGTGGAGCTGAACCAGTCGGGGAAACGGTATGGGTTTTCCGACGACGCCATCCATCAATCGCTGCTCGGACATGGTTTCGGAACCTACCGGTATCTTCCTTTCGACAGAAAACTGGTCTCGCTCGACAACAGGCACAACCAGGGCGGCAATACGCTCTACATTCGAAACCCGGAAGCGGTGAATGCCCGGCTGCAGACTGCACCGGCCTTTACCGTGCGGGGCATGCACATCTGAAAAAAACGACCGACACGCTTTTCCCAAGCCCGAACATCATTCGAAGAAAAACATCTTGTCCGAACACTCGATGAGCACGCCCCACCGCCTTGCAGTCGTCATCTGCACCTATAACCGCAGCGCGTCGCTGATCCAGACGCTGGAGTCTCTCTACCGCAGCGGTTACGGCGGACGGGAAGGCGTGGACATCGTCGTCGTCGCCAATAACTGCAGCGACGACACGCCGGCCCGCCTGGCCGACTTCAAGTCCGCCCACCCGCACGCCACCCTGACGCTCAGCTGGATCGAGGAACCGCGCGCCGGCAAGTCCTACGCGCTCAACGCCGCCATCGCCCACACCGCACACGACGTGCTGTGCTTCATCGACGACGACCAGACCGTCGAAGCCGGCTTCCTCGACCACCTGCTCGACGGCATGGACGCCCACCCCGACGACGCCATCTACTGCGGACGCATCTGGCCCGCCTGGGACGGCAGCGAACCGGCCTGGGTGCACACCGATGGCGCGTACGCGATCCCGATCCGGCCGTTCCCCGAATTCGATCTCGGCAGCGAATCCCTCGTCATCGCGCCCCATGACCGCTATCCCAGCGGCGGCAACATCGTGGTGCGGCGATCGGTGTTCGAAGCGATCGGGCTGTTCGCGGTGGAACTCGGCCCGACCGGCCACAATCTGGCCGGCGGCGAAGATCACGATTTCCTGAAACGGGCGACCGACAGGGGCTTTTCCATCCGCTATCTGCCGAAGGTACGCCAGCTGCATGCGATCGATGCCGAGCGCATGAGCGCCGTCTACACGCTGCGCAAAAGCTTCCTGCGTTCGCGGGCCAATTTCCTGATCCGCCGCGACGAACATCGCCCCCGGCTGTATATGTTCAGGAAGATCCTGGAACACTTCGGCAGCGCCGCGTTCACGCTCGACGCCCGGCGCCGGTTCTTCTATCTCGTCAGGCTGGCCGCCAGCCTGGGCGAATTGACCGGCGCCGTCGAGGCGCTGCGCGCGCCGGGCGGCACCGCGACACGCCCCTCCCTGCCGCCCGATCGCGGCATGCTGCGTATCGAGGCGCTGGGGATCGTCACCCTTGCCAGCGGGCTGATCGCCTGGTTCGCCAGCGGCGACGCCCGCTGGGCCGGGCTGGTGCCCGCCCTGAGCATGGCGGGGGTGGGAACGGTGTCCCTGCTCGCCAAGTCGTTGCTCGATTTCTCGCAGACCGGCCCGCGCATCCGCGAGGAAGTGCTCACGCACTACCGGCGCTACACCCTGTTTGCATTGGCCCGCTTGTCGGCATGGGCGTTCGCCGTGATGCTGTTCACCGGCGGTGCCGGCGTGCTGGCCTACTTCATGGCCGCCACCGCGCTCGGTGCAGGCTGGTCGGCCAGCCTTGCTGCCGTCGCCGCCCTGCTCGGCATCCTCGGCGGCTTCATGCTGCAATTCATCCGCAAACTGCGCTTCAACCCCGGCCTGCTGGTGGCATCGATGCATTACCGCATGAGCCGGGTGTACCGCCTGTGGCAGGCGATGACGCCGCAGCGCATCGCCCGCATGCAATCGCTGGGAATCGGGGCCGCGGCGCTGCTGCTGGCCGCAGCGTCCTGGCAACTGGCGCGGGAAACCCGCCTGGGTGACCTGATCGCCCTGTGGGCTGCCGCCCTGTTTTACGCGGGGACGATCGTGTGGGCCGGCTGGCAGCCGCCGGCCCTGCCGCCGCGCAAGCGGACCGCGCGTGCAGCGGATGCACCGCCCAACATCCTGATGATCGGCTCGGACACGCTGCGTGCCGACCGCCTGGGCGCGCTCGGCTACCACCGCGCGCTGACCCCGCATCTCGACCGCCTGGCCGCTGACGGCACGCTGTTCGCGAACTGCTACGTCCCGTGTGCCCGCACCGCGCCAAGCCTGATCTCCATGCTCACCGGGACCTGGCCGCACACTCACGGCATACGCGACAACTTCGTCGACGACGAAAGCACGCGACTGAAGGTGGACGCCCTGCCTGCGCTATTGAAACAGGCCGGTTACCGCACCGCCGCGATCTCGGACTGGTGCGGCGCCGACATGGGCAAGTTTTCCTTCGGCTTCGACTACACCGACCTGCCGGACGACCAGTGGAACCTGAAATACCTGATTCGCCAGGGGCCCAAGGATCTGCGCCTGTTCGTCTCGCTGTTCACCCACAACCGCCTGGGACGCTTGCTGCTGCCCGAACTGTATTATCTCGGCGGCGTGCCGCTGACGCAGCCGCTGGGCGGCCGCGCACGGCGCCTGGTGTCGCGCCTGGCCGAGAGCGCGCAGCCGTTCTTCCTCAACGTCTTCTATTCCACCACGCACCCGCCGTTCGCCTCGGAATGGCCGTGGTACACGCGCTTCGCCGACCCGGCCTACGCCGGCGAATCGAAGTTCGCAATGGCACGCCTGACCGACCCGTTCGAGATCATCCGCCGCCAGGGCGCGCCCAAGGAGGAGTTCGACCTCGACCAGATCATCGACCTGTACGACGGCTGCGTCGCCGAATTCGACGACGAGATCGGGAAGATGATGGCGCATCTCGAAGCCTGCGGGCTCGCCGGCAACACGCTCGTCGTCGTCTACTCCGACCACGGCATGGAATTCTTCGAACACGACACCTGGGGGCAAGGCAACTCCGCCGTGGGCGACTTCAGCCCGCGCATTCCGCTGCTGATCCGCGATCCACGGCGTGCCGCACGCGGCACGGTTGATCAGGTGGTGCGCTCGATCGACCTTGCGCCCACCCTGCTCGAACTCGCCGGCCTCCCGCCTGCCGCCAGCATGGACGGCGTCTCGCTGGCGGGCTGCCTGGCGGAAGGCGCGGACTGCCCCGATCTCGACGCCTTCAACGAAACCGGCATCTGGATCGCCGACGTTCCCGGCCTGCCCGACACCCACCTGCGCTACCCGGACCTGTTGGAACTGATGGAAGTCCCCGACCGCACGAGCGGCACCCTGGCGATCAAGCCGGACTATTGCCCGGCCATCCTCGCCGCCAAGGACCGCATGATCCGCCGCGGCCGCTGGAAGCTGGTATACCAGCCGCTGGAGGCGGGCCATGTGCTCCATCTGTTCGACCTGGCAACCGACCCCGCCTGCCAGTACGAGGTATCGTCACAACACCCGGACGTGGCGTCCGACCTGTGGGCCAGGTTGCAAGCTTTCGTCCACGCAGCGGCGCGCCGCAGCGACGCGGCGACTCAATCGGGACAGAAACGGCAGTAGGGATTCGTCGGCGAGCCGATTTTGGGCTGCGCGATGGGCTCCACTGCCGGTGTAGGCGCGCTGGCCGCCGACGCAGGTTCGGCCGGTTGGGTAGCGGGATCGGATGCGGGGGTTTCCGCCGGTGGCTTGGCTGCCTCGGCGACAGCCGGTGCCGCTTCGGCGGGAGCCGGATAAGGCAGCTTGCCGCCCAGCTCGGTGTAGCGGCGCTGCAGGCTCTTGGTGCCCGGATTCTGGCGCAGGCCTTCGCTCACGGTTTCCAGCGCCTTGCCGCGATTCTTCTGCTTGTCGTACAGGTCGGCCAGCGTCATGTAGGCGCGCGGCTGCCGCGCATCCAGTTTGATCGCCTCGAGCAGATTGCCCACCGCCTCGCCGTCGCGTTTCAGCAAGGACAGGGCGATGCCCCGATTCATCAGGATTTCGGCGCGCAGATAGAAACCCTGGCTGGCGTGACTCAGCACATAGTCGAACTCGCGTACGGCCGCGCCCAACACGCCATTGCGGCCGGACCCGAACGTGCCGCGTCCGCGGTTGAGGAAATTGAGCCCGGCGCAGTAGTGGTGGATGTGGCTGAAATCGCCCCCCATGGAAGCGCGCCACATCTTCGCAGCTTCGGGATTCCGCCCCTCATCGAACTTGGCCGCGCAGTATGCCGGCAAAGCGGCCATCTCGGCCTGGGTGGGAGCCCAGTTCGCCAGCGCGGACGGAATCGGGGTCAGCATCGCCAGCAGGGTCAGAACGACTTTCTCGGTGTGGGTCATGGCATCGGTTCCTCTTGGTTCAAACGGCATTCCGGTCAGCGGGCGGCCCGGATTTCACGGATCGCCAGCCAGTCGAACAGCGTATCGGCGCCGCGCCAGGTCAGGGTGAGCAGGTCAGGGTAGCGCGCATACAGTCCCCGCACATGCTGCGGCAGCGCCTCGAACCCCGCAGGCTGGATCGCCCGCCCCAGCATCTTATTCTGGTAGCCACGCACACTGTAGCGCACCCGGCGGCGGAAATATTTTTTCCATTCGCGCGGCAGCCAGGGAGACACCGAGTCGAATTCGAATCCGGCCGCCTCCGCCACGACCACCTTGCCGTCGTCCCAGCGGGTGTCGCCGCGCAGATCCCACTTGAGCATGGCGCCCATCAGGGCATCCTCGCCGATGGTGCCGACGGGCATCCGGATCGCCTGGTGGCGGATGCGCTCGACGAAATCGCCGCGCAGTCCATACAGATTGCCGGCCACGCCGTTGTCCTTCAGCATGTCGCGCCGGAATGCCGCGACGCCGCGCCCGCTGCAGGGCAAGGCCGACGCCCCGTTGGCTTGCGGCTGCCGTGCCAGGGCCTGCGCCAGCGCGTCGAGCGAGCCCGGCGTGGCGCGCACGTCGCCGTCGATGAAGAAATAGTGCGCCGCATCCCGCGGTGCGACCTCGTGCACGAATACATTCCAGGCGTTGGCCTTGTCGCCCAGCTCGATCGACACGAGGTGCACGTTGGCATGCCGGGCAGCGTAGTCGCGCACGAGTTCCTCGGTGCGGTCGCGGCAGGCATTGGCCAGCACGTGGCACGCGATCGGGTGCGCGCTGGCAGCCTGCAGGCTGTCGAGGCAGCCGACGATGTTGCGCGCCTCGTTATGCGCGAATACGGCGACCGGCCAGGCTGTGTTCGTTTCAGTCATCATGCGTCCCGTTCAATGCGCGGGTCTTCTCCGCCACCCGCTCCCAGGCAAATTCGCGTTCCACGCGCCGCAGCGCACGCCGCCCCAGTTCGAGCCGCCACTCAGGCTGCGTCAACAAACTGCGCAGGCCATCGGCCACCGCATCGACCGAGGTCCCGTCCACCCGCAGCCCGGTCTCTTCATGCAACACTGCAGAACCGGTACCGCCGGCGTGGCCCGCGAGGCTGGGCTTGCCGCAGGCGGCCGCTTCGATGAACACCATGCCAAAGCCTTCATTATCTCCATTGATCTCCCGATTGGGCATGGCAAACACATCGCAGGCGTTCAGCCAGCGCGGCAGGTCGGCCTCGCTGGTCGCGCCGATGCGATGGACGATAGCCTGCGCGCGATGCTCCTGGATCAGGTCGTCAAGGTGCCCGGCGTCCTCGCCGATGCCGGCGATCACATAATGCAGCGCGTGCCCCTCGTCGCGCAGCCTCGCCACCGCACGGACCATCTGGTCGAAGCCCTTGCGGCGCGACAGGCGGCCAACCGAGAAGACGAGCCTGGCGTCGGCCTCGATGCCGAGGCGCTCGCGCAGGCCGTCGCCGTCCAGCCCCGGGCGGAATACCGACACGTCGACCCCCGGATAGATGACCGTGATGCGCGCCGCCCGGACTCCCATCTCAAGCAGCGTGTCGCGCGTGTGTTCGCTGTTGGCGACGACGCGGTCGGCGTGGCGCAGGGCGAAGCGCATCGCCTTGTACTTGCCGCCGCGCCCCCAGGTGGTGAGTTCCTCGCCGTGTGCATAGATGACGACCGGGCGCAGGGTCAGGCGCGCCACCGCCCACGCCACCAGTCCCTCGGGCAACGCGCGGAAGGCATGAACGGCGTCGAAACGGCGGGTGAGCGCCAATGCCAGCGACCTGGCGAAGAAGCGTGCGTACATCGCCAGCGATTCGGGGCGGAGCCAGGGCACGCGCTTCAGGTTCAGGCGATGAATCGTATTGGGATGGGCCGCATCGACCTCGGCCGCGCCGGGAACGTCGGCGGTGACGATGTGGATGGCCTTGCCGCCGAGCCGTTTGTAGACCTCGGCCGCCCACACCGCAGTCCCCCCCTTGGTCGGCAGGAACAGTTCGCTCAGCACCAGGAGGCGGTTCACGCATTCATCCTTTCAGCATCGACAGAACCGTGCGCAGGCTTTGCCAGCCGGGGCGCGCAGCGAGCGTCGGCAAGACGGCGTTGACCGCCGCCAGGCGCTGGCCGTTGCGGCTCAAGGCACAGCCGAGGTTGTAGCGTGCGCTGGCCATGCGTGCGGCCACACCCTGCCGGACCGCGGCCGGAAAGTTGTCCGCCAGCCGCGCCAGGTCGGCGAGCGTACGCACATTCTCGCGCTGCGCGGCGACCGGGTCGCGGCGGGTGGCGCTGCCACCGTGGATGACGTACACGCCGAGGCTTTGGCAGACCACGCCGACGCGGCGGCTTTTCGCCATCAGTCGCGTCAGGAAGTGCACGTCCTCGCATACCTTGAAGCCGGTCGGATAGCCGCCCAGCTCAATGAAGCGGGCACGCGGCAGCGACAAGGTATGCGTATCGCCGAAATGGTCGGCGACGAAGGCGGCGATTTCGGCGGGCGCCTCCATCGCCACGCGCGCAGCGCCCGCAGCCTTGCCCAGCATCATCCGGCCCGACGCGTGCTGGGCCATCGAAGTGCCGAGCAGCGCGCCCGCCTCGTCGCGGTATTCGTAGTCGCCGGTCAGGCAGTCCAATGCCGGGTCCTCCGCAATCCATTCGGCATGCAGCCTCAGCCGATCGGGCGCGTACCAGTCGTCCGCATCCAGAAAGGCCAGCCAGTCGCCGCTGGCAGCCGCCGCGCCAGCGTTGCGTGCCACCGAGACGCCCCGGTTGGGCTGCCGGATCAGGCGCACGGCATCGCCGAAACCGGCCGCCACCTGGGCGGTGGCGTCGGACGAGCCGTCGTCGACCACGATGATTTCGTGCGCCGGCCAGCTCTGCGCTCGCACCGATTCGATCGCACGCGCCAGCGTGGCCGCGGCATTGAACGCAGGGATGATCACCGAGAAGCGCGGGGTCATGCGCGGCCTCCGACGAGCGCGAGCGGCAGGGCCAGGCCAGAGAGCTGCGCCAGCCGGCGAAAGCGCGGAATTTCGTCGAGGCGGGCACGCCAGGCGGCCAAGCGCGGCCGCAGGCGCGACTCGATCCAGGCCGGATCGCGGTTCTGCAACGCGCGGGCGAGTTCCAGCGGGGCGACGAAACGCACGCCGGGGCAGGTTGCCAACGCCGCATTCAGGCCCGCCTCGAGCGCCGCCAGGCTCGTCTCGCGCGCCTGCAGGAAATTGAAGCGGTGGGTCTCGGCCAGGCACGCACGGCCCTGGCGCGTGCGCTGCGCCAGACCGTCCGCCAAGCGCTGCGGCGCGTGGCCCAGAGCCGGTTCGAAGTAGACGTCGCGCACCAGATAGGTCTGCCCTGCCCGTGAACGCTCGCCCGTCAGCATCGACGCATCGACGCAGCCCGGTGCCCCTGCTGCGTTGCGACAGGTTGCACGGCTGCCCGGCGTGATCACGACCTCGATCCCGGCCTGCTCCCAGGCGGCCTCGACGGCGGCATCCCAGACGAAGGTGGTGGCGACCGCCACCTGCGGGACCGTGCCGAAAATCGATTGATACGATGCGCATTCGTCCGCCACCGCCTGCCGGATGGTTGCGCCGGGCAGGGCATGCGACGGCAGGCTGGAGGCATCCACCCAGCGGCTCTGCAAAGCCGGGGGCAGCGTTTCCGTGGCGGCGGGCGCGGCGGCGGTGAGCCAGTCGCGCACGCTGCCGTCGGCTTGCGCGGCAGCCAGCAGAGCAGGCGGCCAGTAGTGGCATTGACCATGCAGTTGGGGGACGAACACCCCGGCGGCGATGCCCTCCTGGATGGCGGCGCGTACGCCGTCGAAACGGCCATCTGCGAGCGATAGCGCGTGGTATTCGGTCCAGCCGGAAGCGGCGATGCGCGGACCGTCCGGCACCTCCAGCACCACGCCCAGCGTCATCAATGCGGCGCGTCCGCTGCGGTCATGCACCCGCTGCAGCAACGCGGTCAATTGCTGCAATGCTTCGGCCTGCTCCAGCGGCCCTGCCCCCCAGTCGTCGCTCTCGATGACGAGAACAGGCTGACGCAGCACTGGTTCGCGCCAGCGCGCGGCGAGCGGGCGGGCGTAGGCGAGCAGCATGCCTCCCCACAGCAGAACGATCGCGGCGAGAGCGAGTGCCAGCATGTCCATCAATACCCCATCCGCGACGCCACCTCGGCCACCTGCGGCAGCACGCGCTCGATCCGGTCGCGGTTGCGGCCGTCCTTCCATTTGTCGAGGCGGATTTCGGAGAAGGCGTTGTAGGGAATGTCGAGCACCTCGGCGCAGTGCGCCTGCAGGCGCGCGTCGAAGGCCAGGCCGCACCCCTCGAACACGCGGCGGAAGGTGGCCACCGGGTCGCGCAGGAAATCCTCGTAGTACACCTCGACCCACTGGCCGGCCGGGATGGCGGCCTTGGCGTCGAGGATGGCGCGATTGATCGCGTTGTACTGGAAGGCGGCGACGTCCTCGACCGGCGCGTTCACGTAGTTGCGCCAGCCGTCGGCGAGGAAGAAGCACCACTGCTTCAGCTGGCCGTTTTCCACCGCCACCTGCGCCGGCAAGTCGTTCGACCAGGTGGCGAATTCGTCCGGCTTCTTCCAGCCCTCGATCAGCGAATTGAGGTTGTCGCCCGGGCTGCGCTTGACGAAGACGAACACGGCGTCGGGAAACAGCGCATGCAGATAGGGTACGCACAGGCCATTCTGGTTGTTCTTGTCGACCCAGCGATGATGGCCGGTCCAGCTGTAGAAATAACGGCTGACGGTGGCGCGGTCGGTCGGGCTGGCGTCCGCCGCGCCCAGCGCGTGGGTATCCCAGTGCTTGGCGGCTGGCGGATGCAGCCCGGTCCAGTAATCGTGGGTTTCGCGCTGCAGGCTGCCGATCTCGCGCGATTCCGACAGCGTCTTGTAAACCAGCGTGGTCCCGGCGCGCGAACAGCCAACCACGATGACGGGCCGCGTCGCCGGTTTCCGCGCGACATTCCAGCGCAGGCCGCGCAGGCCGCGTTGCAGCCGGCGCGCATGGAACACCAGCGTTTTCGCCACTTTGTCAAAAAATTCGCTCAAACTCATGCACTTTCTGTCGTTAACCAACGGATGCCCATCCGACCCGGAACAGGGCTAACAGGATTCGTGCCAGGCTGCCGGCTCGTTTATAGTTGGCGGACATTATCCCGTATCACACTGACACAACACACCATGGATGGCATTTTTGGCTGGCTGGGCGACCACGGCGCGCATCAGGATCTGATCCGACACATGGGGCGCGCGGCTGGCCTGTCGCCTGAGGGCCTGCTGCACGAACACAGCAGCCAGATGCTCGGCGTGGCGGCCTGTTCGCGTTTCGGCAAGGCCGACATCCACGTCGAGAACGGCCTGGCCGCTACGCTGATCGGACGCCCGCGCTTCCTCGACGACGAGCTCGACTTCATCGCTCGCGACCAGAACCCGGCGGTGGCGGTGGCGCACGGCTGGGTGCGCCACGGCGAGGCCTTGCCGACGCTGATGCAGGGCAGTTTCGCCTTCGCTGTGCTCGAACCGCTGAAAAAACGGGCCTGCCTGGTGCTCGACCGCATCGGCGCAGAACGCCTGTGCTACGCGCGGCATGGCGGCCAACTGGTATTCGGCAGCAGCGCGCAGAACGTTGCCGCGCACCCCGCCGTAGGCCGGACCATCGACCCGCAGGCGATCTACGATTATCTGTACTTTCACACCATTCCCGCGCCGCGCAGCGTATACCGGGGCGTGCACAAACTATTGCCGGGGCAGATCGTCACGCTGAAGAACGGGCAGATCGACAGCCGCTTCTACTGGCAGGCCGACTACGCGCCCGCCGAGGCCGGTTTCGACGCCCATCGCGACCGCTTCCGCAGCCTGCTGGACCAGGCCGTGCGCGACGCCGATGCACCCGCCACCGCAGCCTTCCTCTCCGGCGGCACCGACAGCTCGACCGTCGTCGGCGCGCTGACGGCCGCGCGCGGCGGACCGGTCGACACCTTCTCGATCGGGTTCGACGCCGACGGCTTCGACGAGATGGAATATGCGCGCTGCGCCGCCGAGCGTTACGGCAGCCGCGCCAACGAGCACTACCTCAAACCGGCCGACATCGTCACCGCGGTTCCCGTCATCGCACGCGAATACGACGAGCCCTTCGGCAACGAATCGGCGGTGCCGACTTATTTCTGCGCCCGCGCCGCGCGCGAAGCCGGCTTCGAACGCATGCTGGCGGGCGACGGCGGCGACGAGATCTTCGGCGGCAACGCACGCTACGCCAAGCAGAAGCTGTTCGAGAACTATTTCCGCGTGCCTGCTGCGTTGCGGCGCGGCCTCATCGAACCGGTCGCGCATCTTCCCGGCCTGTCCGACCACTTCCCGCTGTCCAAACTGAAAAGCTACGTGCGGCAAGCCAACATGGGTCTGCCGCTGCGCATGGAAAGCTACAACTTCCTGCACCGCACGCCGCTCGACCAGATCTTTGCCGCGGATTTCATCCATGCCGTCGATCCTTCGACAGCCGACGCCGCCCTCACCGAAGTGTACGAACGCACCGCGTCCGACCATTACATCAACCGCATGATGCACCTGGACCTGAAGTTCACCCTGGCCGACAACGACCTGCGCAAGGTCGGCACCATGACCGAGGCGGCCGGCATCGAGGTGCGCTATCCGCTGCTCGACGACCGCCTGGTGGCTTTCGCCAATCATCTGCCGGTCGACTACAAGGTGCGCGGGCAGAAGCTGCGCTGGTTCTTCAAGGAGGCGCTCACCGACCTGCTGCCGGAAAAGATCATCAACAAGAGCAAGCACGGCTTCGGCCTGCCGTTCGGCGTGTGGAGCACGCAATACGCGCCGCTCGGCGAACTCGTGCACGACAGCCTGGCCGACTTCAAGAAGCGCGGCTGGGTCCAGCCTGCCTACCTCGACCACATGCTCGCCATGCAGCGCGGCCCGCACGCGAGCTACTACGGCGTGATGATCTGGGTGATGATGATGCTGGAACGCTGGCTGCAGGCCAACCAGCACTGAACCCGGCGGCGGCCCGATTGCGCGGGCCGCCTGGCTGGCACGCCGCCGCTATCTGGCCGCCGATTCGCGCCTGCCGGCAAACGTCACGATCGGCACCGGCTGTTTTTCCAGCACGCCCGAGAACTTGGCGGCCAATACCAGGATGATCATCAAGTGGTAGGGCAGGTCGAAGTAGCCCATCCCGAGGAAGGCCCCGCCCGCGGCATAGCCGACCAGGCTGACCTGGATCATGGCCGCGAGGTCGGCCGCCCATTTCTTGTCGGGATCCTTCTTGCAGCGCTTGATGATCTGCTGGGCGCGGATCCAGGCCAGCAACCCGAGCAGCATGAACAGGCCGAAGCCGATGAATCCCTGCTCGCCCATGATCTCGAAATAGATGCTGTGCACGTCGCGCACGTTGAACGGGTCCGGCGCGTACTGGCGGAAGACAGGCGGCCGCCACATCTCGAAGCCGCCGCCGGTGACGCGGTCCTTCGCCACGTTGAACGCCGTATGCCAGGCGTTGATCCGGCCCTGCGCGGACTGGTCCTGCTCATAGGTGTTGATGGTGCCCATGCGGTCGTACCATTCCTGCGGCATGACCGAGGCGATGATGCCGACCGCCGCCGCCATGTAGATCGCGGTGATGAATTTGCTGCGGCTCTTCAGCCACAGGAACAGGCCCATGGCCACCATCGCCACCAGCCCGCCCCGCGACTGGCTGCCAATGGCCGCGACGCCGGTCAGCACCATGGCCGTGGCGAGCCCCGTCCTGACCCATTGGCGGGTTTCCTGCAGGTGCAGGTAGCGGATGAGCGGGATCGTCATCACCAGCGCCAGCGCCAGCTCGTTGTTGCCGGCGATGAAGGTCTCGGTCGGGCCCTGCACCCGGTACGCGCCGCCGTTGATGATGGTGAAGATGCCGCCCTTGACGCCATAGAAACCGAACGACAGGGCGATCACCCAGACCAGCCAGTGCAGCTTGTGGCGGTCGGTGATGATGAGCGCGGTGAGGAAGATCATCAGCTGGATCTTCCATACCTTGTTCCATTGCAGCCAGGCCACGTCCGAATAAAAGGCGAAGAACGTGGTGAACAGCATCCAGCCGACAAACATCAGCAAGATGATCGTCTCGCGGGTCCACGGCATGTCCTTCTTCTCCTTCGACGCCATGAAGGCGACGATGGTGACCAGGCCGACGATCATCGAGAACGGCAGGTTGTAGGCAAAGCCCCACGCCAGCCGGTGCGGGTTCATGTAACCCAGCCACGACCACAGCAGGATGCCCAGCCAGGGACGTTTGAAGACGAAGGGCAGCAGGCTGAAAATCAGGCCTACGATGAAAAGATCTCTCATGCGGATTCGACTTTCTGCGCAACGGGCGGAATGGCGATACCCACCATATCCATCATCAGGGCATCGGCAAAGTATTTTGCACCCAGCGCATCGAAACTGAACGCGGCCGCCCCGCCCCAGATCGGTGCCGTGCTCGGCAAGGCATCGCGCAGGGCGAGATCGTCGCCCTCGGTGCGCTGGTTGCGCTTGATCCAGGCCAGCGCGCGCCAGGCCGCGTCGCGCCAGTGCGCGCCCTGCTCCAGTTGCGCCAGGCGCAGCCAGCACGTCGCCATGTTTGCCACACCGGGGACGCTGACGTGGGTGGCCGCCGGCATCCAGCCATCGTCGAATGCACCAGCCAGCCAGCCGTCTCCGTGCAGATGGTCGAACAAGGCCTGGGCCGCACGTCGGGCGGCCCGCAGGGCACGCGTCTCGTCCAGCAACACCGCCGATTCGAGCAGGCCGCGGATGACGCCTGCCAGGGCAAAGGTGGGGGACGGCACCGCCGGATCGGGAAACCAGCCGCAAGGCGTTTGCTGCACCAGCACCGCATCCAGATGACGGCGCGCGGCATCCAGCCACGCCGGATCCTGGGTCAGCTCCCCCAGACGGGCCAGCGCATGGGCAGCCTGCGCATGCTGCGTAGCGGATGGCAGCGTCGCTCCGCACAACCCCTGGCCGCTCTTCGCCGCGCGCACCAGGCTGCCGGCATCGCCGAGCTGCACATGGCCGGCGAGCAAGCCATGGATGCGGCCCGCCGATGCCGTGTCGGGCTGCGCCAACAAGGCGTCCAGCATGGCGCGTGCCCGGTTGCCGAGCTCGGGCCAGGCCAGGTAGTCGGCCGCAGGCAGGCAGGTTTCGATCAACGCGCCGGTCGCCTCCGCGCTCGCCGGCTGCCAGCCCGACTCGAACGCCCAGCCCCCCGCCACGCTGCCGGGTGCAGCACGGCAGGCGTCCTGGGCGCGGCACAGCCATTCGAGCGTGGCCCGCAAATGGGTGCGATGCGCCTGCTCGGGCTGGCGTGCAACGCCCGCCAGATCCTGCATCACCCAGCGCATCGGGCGCGGGCGCCAGGCCTTGTGGCGTATCGACAGGTCGAACCAGGCAGCCGGCTTCATGTCGTCCCGCCTCCAGCCTGCGCCAGGGCGCCGTTCAAGGCGACGTGGCTGACCACGTAGCGATGCTTGCCCGAGGCTTCCGGGGCAATCGCGTCCTGCAGTTTCAGATCGACAACCAGCGATTTGCCCAGGCGGGCCCGCAATCCCTCGGTCACCTCGCCGCGCGCCGTCTCGCTCCAGGCGGCGGCGGGCACCACCAGCACTTCCAGCCGGTCGACCGCATGCTGAATCAGCTTGAACTGCGCCACGCCGGGGATCGCGCGCAGCACGTAGATCACCGCCAGCGCATGCATGATGCGGCCGTCGGCAGCGACGATGAAGTCGGTCTGGCGCCCCACCACCCCATCCAGCACGGCCAGCCCGCGCCCGCCCGGATCCGCGCGTCCGCTGCGGCGGACCACGTCGCCGGTGCGATAGCGGATGAAAGGCTGCGCCGCGGACACCAGGCAGGTGATCACCGCCTCGCCTTCCTCGGCCGGATTGCCGGCGGCGTCGAGCACTTCGATGACATGCGTCTCGCTCATCTGCAGCAGCACGCCATCCGGCGATTCGAGCGCCATCAGGCCGGCATCGCGTGCGCCGTATTCGACCGCAACCGGCACGCCGAACACACGTTCGATCAGTTCGCGCTGGTGCGGGAACAGCGGTTCGCCGGTGCTGCTCACCACCCGCAGCGCAGACAGCTCCGGCTTCACGCCGCGTGCCTCGGCATGCGCTGCCAGCAACGCAAGGCTGCTGGCGTAGCCGTAGATCGCCTTCGGATTCCACGCCCGGATCGCCTCCAGGTAGTCGTCCATCCGCGCGGGCGACATTTCGAATGCGTTCAGCAACAGCTGGTTCACCAGCCGGTCGCGCAGGGTCTTGATACGGTCGGTCTTGCTCAATTCCACCGGCGCGCCCCACAGGTACACCTCACGCTCGCCGGGCTGCACGCCCCACCAGCGCCGCGCGCGCAGACGCCCGGCCGCATCCGCAGCCTGGCGCGCACGACCGAAATGGAAGATCAGCGGCTCGCCGCTCGAACCGCCCGTGGTGTAGGGGAACACGCCGCCCGGCACCCCGCGCCATACCAGTTGCTCGACGTTGTCGCGCGCATCGCGCTTGTCCATCGTCGGCAGGCGCGCCAGATCGCTCGGCAGCACCGCGCCGGCACGCACCATGTCGACGAGGCCGGCGGCCTGCAGCCGCGCGGCATGCCATGGACTGTGCGCCAGTGCGGTTTGCAGCAGCACGTTGAGGTGCCCGGTCTGGTAGTCCAGCATGTCCTCGCGCGACAGCCATTGCGTGCGGTCGAGTTCCTCCAGCACGGGGAAGGTGGGGCGGTGCATCGCCGCCTCCTGCAGGCGGAATACGCTGCGTGCGAACCAGGCGGGCACGCTCATTTGACCGCCAGCTCCGCAGGCGCCCCGGCCGAATCGATGAGGCCGTCGAATGCGCGCAGCAGCTGCGCCACGCGCCTGTCCCACTGGTTGGCCTGTGCGTAGTCGATGATCGCGGCCCGGTCCCACTGCTTTGCCAGCGCATCCTCCAGCGCCTGCTGCAGGGCAGCTGCATCGCCGAACGGCACGACCGCGCCGAGATCGTCGCGGCAGACGACTTCGCGATTGCCGCCGACGTCGGTGGTCACGACCGGCAGGCCGCACGCCATCGCCTCGAGAAAGACGTTGGCCCAGCCTTCGTTGCGCGTGGCGAGCACGAACACATCGGCCGCCGACAGCGGCCATTTGAGTTCGTCGGGCGGCAGGGAACCGAGAAAATGCACCTGGCCGGCGAGTCCGAGCCGGGCGGCCTGGGCTTCGAGCTCGGCGCGCATGTCGCCTTCGGGGCTGGCGCCGCCGACGATGAGGTAGTGCAGGTCTGGACTGCCCGCCCGCAGCGCAGGCAGGCAGTCGATGACACGATGCATGCCCTTGCGCTCGACCAGGCCGCCGACCGAAATCAGGACGCGGGCGTTCTCAGGCAGCGCGAAGCGGGCGCGTGCGGCGGCCCGATCGACCGGCCGGAACACGGCGGTATCGACGCCGTTGCCGACGACCTCGGTCTTGCCTGCGTCGGCGCCGAGTTCGAGCGCCAGCTGGCGCAGCGAATCGGACACCGAGAACACCCGTGCCGCCGCCTTGAGCACGCGCGACAGACGCGGGCGCAGCACAGGGTTGCGGCTATGCGGGACCTCGGTACCGCGGAGCGTCACGGTCACCGGCAGGCCGAGCCAACGGCCCAGCCGGATGGCGGCTTCGCCGTCGGGATAGGCGAAGTGGGCGTCGATCAGGCGCACGCCCTGCCGCTTGAGCCGACGCAGCAGGAAGAAACTGGCAAGCGCCATCGACAGGCCGTCGGCGCGGCGCAAGAGGCCTGGGACGGACAGAAAGCGCGGGTGATAGACACGAATGCCCTGCTGCATTTCCAGCGCCGGAGCCTGCGGCCGGTAGCCTGGCCGCAGGCGGCGGATCAGCGACTGTCCGGGGAACCACGGCTGCGGCGAGACGACCGCAAGCGGCCGCTCGCGCGCGACTCGAAACATGCGCTCGCGGATGAACAGGCCGGCGCCGGGGCGTGCCGCGCTGGGAAACAGCGAGCTGAACACCACCAGGTCGATGCCGCCGGCGGCGGCGTGCCGCTCAGCCAAGCGCCGTCTCCATCCCCGGCTTCCCCAGGCTGCCGTAGACACCGCGATAGCGCGCCACGCTGGCGGCCCAGTTGCGTTCGGTCTCGACGAACTGGCGGCCGTTCCTTTTCATGCTGTCCCAGCCCTGCTCGTATTTCAGCAGCGCCACCACCTTGCTGGCGAGGTCGCCCGCATTGCCGGCGCGGAACAACACGCCGGTCCTGCCGTCCTGGATCAGTTCCCTGTGGCCGCCGACGTCGGATGCCACCATCAACCGCCCCTGCGCCATCGCCTCCAGCGGCTTCAACGGGGTGACCAGTTCGGTCAGCCGCATCGGATGGCGCGCGTAGACCAGCACGTCGATGAGGTCGTAGTAGCGGTTCACCTCGTCGTGCGGCACGCGCCCGGTGAACACCACCCGGTCCTTCAGATCGAGCGCCATCACCTGCTGCTTCAGCGCGGCATCCTGCGGTCCGCCACCGACCAGCAACACTTTCACGTCGGGCATCTGCTTCGCGATCGCCGGCAACGCCGCGATCAGCAGGTCGAGGCCTTCGTAGGCGTAGAACGAACCGATGAACCCCAGCACGCGGCTGGCGCCGAGGCCGAGCTTCATCTTCAATTCGGGGTCGGGCTTGCCGCCGACGGCAAACTTGTCGATGTCGACCGCGTTGGGGATGACGGTGATCTTCTCGGCCGGGATGCCGCGCGCGGCCAGATCGGCGCGCAGACCTTCGCAGATCACGGTCACCGCGTCGGCCTGCCGCACGGCCCAGGTTTCCAGCGCGCGCGTGAGGCGGTAGCGCAGGCTGCCCTCCCGGGTGCTGCCGTGGTCGACCGCGGCGTCCTCCCAGAATGCACGGATTTCATAGACGACGGGGATGCCGAGCCGGCGGCCGACGCGGATCGCCGGCACCGCGTCGAGCACCGGCGAATGCGCGTGCAGGATGTCCGGCCGCAGCTCGCGCGCCAGGTCCAGCAGGCGCTTCTCGATCGCCCCCATGACCGCGAACGGATCGCCGCCAGGCAGCTTCGCGAGCAGGCCGCCCGGCTTCGGCGTACGGTAGAAATGCAGGCCGTCGGCGTCCTCCTCCGGCACGCTGCAATTGATCTGCTTGGGGCCGGACAGGTGATAGGTGTCCCAGCCCAGCTTGCGCTGGTTGCGCAGGATCGCCGCGCTGCGGAAGGTGTAGCCGGAATGCAGCGGCAGGGTGTGGTCGAATACGTGCAGGATCTTCATGCGGCCTCGCGCTCCGCCCCGTCCATGCCGAGCACCTGGCCGAGGAAGGCGTCGAACATCAACACCGTCCACAGGATCACCGAATAGTCGCGGCGACCGGACTGGTGCGCCTCGAACACCTCGCGCAGAAAATCCTGGTTGAACATGCCGGTCGACGCCAGTCGTTCTCCCAGCACCACGCCGCGGATAGTGGCGGTGAGCGGGCCGCGGAACCAGGCGGCAAGCGGTACCGAGAAGCCCATCTTTTTCCGGTACAGCACGTCGTGCGGCAAATAGGGCTCCATCGCCTTCTTCAGCAGGTATTTGCCTTCGGTGCCGCGCAGCTTGAGATCGACCGGCAAGCCGGACACCCAGCCCATCAGTTCGTGGTCGAGCAGCGGCTCGCGCACTTCGAGCGCGTGCGCCATGCTGGCGCGGTCGACCTTGGTGAGGATGTCGCCGACCAGATAGGTCTTCATGTCGAGGTACTGCACCAGCGACAGCGGGTCGTCGGTGGGCGCCACCGCGGCGTGGCGGCGCAGCACGTCGACCGCCTGGTAGCCCTGCAGCTCGCGCCGGAAGGTCGGCGAGAACAGCTGTTTGCGTTGCGTGTCAGACAGCAGCGAGACGCCATGGAAATAGCCCTCGACGGTATCGCGCGCCAGCGCCTCGAAGGTGGTCTTGGCGCGGAACACCTTGGGCGCCCAGTCGGCTTTCGGATACAACTTCCCGAGCGTGCCGAACAGCGGACGGCGCAACGCGAGCGGCATCACCGAGCGCATGCGCTCCTCGTAGCGAAACCAGCGGTAGCGCCGGTAGCCGGCGAAATGTTCGTCGCCGCCGTCGCCCGACAGCGCGACTTTCACGTGCTTCCGCGCCAGTTCGCACACCCGGTAGGTGGGCAGCGCGGACGAGTCGGCGTAGGGTTCGTCGTATACCTGCGCCAGCTTGCCGACCAGGCTGAAGTCGTTGGAGGCGACCGTCTCGACGTGATGCCGCGTGTGGTAGCGGTCGGCGACCTGTTGCGCGAATTCGATCTCGTTGAACGCGGGGTCGTCGAAGCCGATCGAGCAGGTGTTCACCGGCGTCGCCGACTGCGTCGCCATCATCGCCACCACTGCGCTGGAGTCGACGCCGCCGGACAGGAAGGCGCCGAGCGGGACGTCGGCGATCATGCGCAGACGGATCGATTCCTTCATGCGCTCGACCAGCTCGTCCATCGCGCCGGCCTCGTCCTTCACCGCCACCGGCTCGAAAGGCATGTCCCAGTATTGTTTCGGCAGCGCCCGCGCCTCGCCACGCTTCAGGGTCAGGGTGAAGCCCGGCGGCAGCTTGTGCACGCGCTTGAAGATGGTACGCGGCTCGGGCACGTAGCCGTAGGCGAAATACTCCTCGACTGCCAGCGGATCGATGTCGCGCGACAGGCAGGGATGCACCATCAGCGACTTCAGCTCGGAACCGAAAATGAATTCGCCGGTATCGAGAAACGCGTAGTACAGCGGTTTGACGCCGAAGCGGTCACGCACCACGAACAGCGTTTCCTGCTTGCGGTCCCACAGCGCGAACGCGAACATGCCGCGAAAACGCGCGACGCAGGCCTCGCCCCAGGCCTCCCAGGCATGAACGATGACCTCGGTGTCGGAATGGGTGCGGAAGACGTGGCCGAGCGCCTCGAGCTGGGGCACCAGTTCCTGGAAATTGTAGATCTCGCCGTTGAACACGACGACCACGCTGCCGTCCTCGTTGAACAGGGGTTGCTGGCCGCTGGAGAGATCGATGATCGACAGCCGCCGATGCCCCAGCCCCACGCCCGGCTCCAGGTGCAGGCCGCCCTCGTCCGGCCCGCGATGGAACTGGGTTTCGTTCATGCGATGCAGCAGCTCGCGCGAGATCTCGTTCACGCCGCTGGTATCGAAAATTCCGGTGATGCCGCACATGCTGGTTATCTGTCCCTGTTCTGTCGAATTTTCAGGCCGTTCGACGGCCGTTCAGCGCCTTTTTTCCAGCGTCTGGTCGTACACGGCGGCATACGCCCCGGCCATCGCCGGGATGCTGAAGCGCTGCTCGGCCTGTCGCCGCGCATGCTGGCCGTGTCCCTCGATGCGAGCCGGAGAGTCCAGGTAAAAAAGCAAGGCCTGTACCATCTCGTCCAGATCGTCTGGCCGCACCAGCAGGCCATTGGCGCCGTCCTGCACCAGCTCGACGTTGCCGCCCACCGCCGTGGCGATCACCGGCAAACCGCTCGCGAACGCTTCCAGAATGGTATTGGAGACGCCCTCGTTCCTGGAAGGCAGCACGAAGACGTCGATCATCTGCATGATTGCCGCGATGTCTTCGCGCTCGCCCGGGAGCCAGGCCAGATGCGCCAGGCCCGCGCCCTGCAGCATGTCGAGACAGGTTTCGCGCGCGGCGCCCTCGCCGACGATGACCAGACGCGCGCGCTCGGCGCGCTCGGGCTGCTGCCGCATCAACTGGATGAAGGCACGCACCAGCAGGGGATAGTTCTTGACCTCGACCATGCGCCCGACCGAGCCGAACACGATGCTCTCCGGGTGGGCGAAATCCGGGCGCGGACCGCTGCGCGGATGGAATTTCACGCTGTCGACGCCGTTGTAGATCTGGTGCAGCTTGTGCACCGGCACGCCGATGTCGCGGCGCAGCCAGGCTTCCAGGTCCCGGCTCACCGCAATGTAGTTCGACACCAGCGGCCGGGCAGCGCGGCGCAGCAGGTTGTATTTCCAGTTGCGCCCGTGCAGATCGAACACGTCGCGCCCATGCTCGCCGTGCACCGTGGCGCGGACGCCGGCGGCGGCGGCGACGAACTGCGCCTCCAGCGCGGCCAGGTTGCGGGTGTGCACCAGGTCGGGTTCGAGGCGGCGCAGCAGCCTCCACAGACGCATCGCCCAGCCGAGGCTGTGGCCTGGCGGGCGGTTCAGGGCATGGAAATCGACCCGCTGCGCGGTGATGCGGTGGCGGAATCCGCTGTAGTCGGTCAACGCCACCACGGTATGCCGATAACGCTCAGGCGGCAGCGTGTTGAACAGGTTGACCATGCCGTTTTCCATGCCCCCCGTATCGAAACGGTGGACAACATGCACGATGTGCGCGGTCACTGCCCGTCGACCTGGTCGAGCGTCTGCCCGATCGCGGGCTCCATGTCGGCGGCAAAACGGGCCAGCGTGGCGGCCGCATTGTCCAGCCCGGCATCCTCGTAAGGCGTGGCGATCAGCACCGACAGGCCGTCGTCGCGCTGCAAGCGCACGCGGTCGAACGCGAGCACCAGCTTGGCCAGTTGATCGTTCACCAGGGGACGCTGATTGATCAGGTTCCACTGCCACACCAGCAGGCGCTGGCCGTCGCTGCCGCGCATCTTGGCCTGCCGAACCTGACGCTGCACACCGCCGATCTCGACGCTGACGATAGCCTCGCCGACGTTCGACCAGTGCGGATCCTTCTGCCGGATCATGAAATTCTGCGAATTGATCAGTTCGGCATCCTGGCGCTGGGTCACGTAGTAGTCCAGTTCCAGGAAGACGTTGCGCCCGGCCTGGGTATAGGATTGGCGCAGCTGGCGATCCGCCCCGACCCAGTGCGGCAGCCAGCTGGTAAACGCCGCGCCGGGTTGCCATCCGCCCTGTGCGCTGACCTGCAGGGGCGGCATGGCGGGCAACGCGCGGGCATCCAGCCAGCGCGCATACGCCGGCCACAGGCCTGCCACCAGCAGCACGGCCAGGGCAACCGGCAGCAGCGGGAGCGCCCGGCTGCCGCCTGCCTGCCCGGCAGCCGGGCGGACGACCTCCGCTTCGGGCTGGTCGTCCTCGCGCCAGAAGCTGCCGATCCAGAACAGCAGCAGCATGACGATGCCGAAGAACACCCAGCCGTAGATGTAATGATCGACGCCGAGCGCGAGCTTCATGTCGGACAGGTGCGCGATCATCACGATCATGTAGGCGCGCCCGCTGTTGGCGAACACCGGCACGATCATCGCCGCCAGCGAGAACAGCACGCGCCGCTGCCACGAACGGTAGGTGAGATAGGCGTACAGCACGCCCAGCGTGATCGAGGCGATCAGATAACGCAGACCCGAGCACCCCTCGACCACCGACCAGTCGCCGCTGGGGATGCTGAAGAAAGTGCCCTCACGGTAGACCGGTATGCCGGTCAGCTGCAGCATCGACACGGTAAAGTCGGCGGTCACGCCCATCAGCGGCTGGATCAGGAATTCGCCCACCGGCACCGCGAAGAACAGGAACATCAGGGGAAAAAACGCCGCCCACACGAACGTCCAGCCGAGCAAGGCCCACACCACGCCGATCAGCAGGGCGATGAATGCGTATTGCGCCACCACGTTGACGCTGCCTGCGTCCGCCAGCAGCCAGCTGGCGCCGGCGGCCACCAGCAGCAACAGCCCGCGCCAATCGGGGCGCGGCCGGATCTGCGCCAGCGTTCCGCGCTTGCGCCAGATGAGCCAGGCGCTGATCGGAACGATCAGGTAGCCGTGGGCGAAGGTTTCCGAGCGCTCCCACACCTCGACCATCGAATGGAAGGTCGGCCAGAAGATGCCGGTCAGCAGCAGCAGGACGCCGACCGTCAGTACGGCTGGCAACAACCAGCCATTGCGCGCAGTCAAGGGAAGCGAATCGGGCAAGGCACTCATGCGGGGCACGTCTCCAGAACGGGAGCAACGGCAGGCGCCGTTTCGAACAGGACATCGACTGCCGATACGTTGCGGGTCCAGTCGTAGTGGGTGAGGATGCAGTCGCGCGCCGCGGCATTGGACCCGCGCGTCTGTAGCTGGGCGATGACACTGCGGGCGAACCCGGCCTCGTCCTGCGCCAGCTGGAAATCGCGCCCGGCCACGGCGCGGATGCCCTCGGCCGCCTGCGGGGTGGCCACCACCGGACGCGCCATCGCCATCGCCTCCAGCACCTTGTTCTGCACCCCGCGGGCGATCCTGAGCGGCGCCACCGCACAGGCCGCGTGCGCCAGCCAGGGCCGCACGTCGGGCACGCTGCCGGCGACCACCACGCCGGGCTGGCGTGCGAGCGCCAGCACCGCGTCAGTGGGCCGGCTGCCGACGATGGTGAACTGCGCCGCCGGCACTGCAGCCCGCAGCGCCGGAAAAATCCGTTCGGCAAACCAGCTGACGGCGTCGACGTTGGGCCAGTAGTCCATCGCACCGGTGAATACCACGCCCTGCACAGCGGGCGGATAGGGATTCGGATAGTCGCGCGCCGGCGAGAAATACTCGGCGTCGACGCCGTTCTCGAACGCGCCGATCTTGTGGCGGGCGGCGGGCGCGCGCCGCTGCAGCAAGGCCGCCTCGTCTTGCGACACCAGCAGGGTGGCGTCGAATTCCGCAGCCACCCGCGCTTCCCACTCGGCCAGCTTGCGCCCTTCGCGCGCGTACACCCACGACATCGGCCAGCGCTGCGTCGGCGCGTACTGCGTCCACTTGTCGGAATCGACGTCGACCATGTCGAGCACGCGGCGCGCGAGGCTCGCCGGCATGAACTGTGTCATGGCCGAGGAAAACGCCAGGCCGCGCGTCACCGTGCCGTCCGCCGCCAGCCCGGCAGCCCAGCGCCCGAGTTCGCGGCTGCGGTAATACGGCAACGTCAGCGCGTCCCCGGTCAGCAGGCCCGTCAGACTCGCCAGCCTGGCGCGCCGCGGATGCAGCGGCAGCAGCTTGATCGACGCGCAATACGGCTTCAGCGCTTCACCATATTGCCAGTCCTCGGGGTCGTCGACGAAAGCGCCGAGGTGGATGGCATAGCGCTTCGAAAGATGGCGCAGCAGGTGGAACGAGCGGATCTTGTCGCCCTTGTTGGGCGGGAACGGGATGCGGTGCGCGAGGAACAGCAGGCCTTCCATGGTCGGGTCCGCTAGCCCAGGTTCTTCACGATATGCGGCCCGATCACGTTGGCGAGCGCCAGCGGCATTTTCTTCCAGGCCTGGATGAAGAGGCGATACTTCGGGTTGAGCGGATTGATTTCGGGCACATCCTTGTCCGCCACCAGGAAATATTCGTAATACAGCGGCGTCGGCTCGAAACCCCAGTTCTTCTTGAAATCGAACGAGCCGGTGCCGCGCTTGCTGCGGCCGAAGTCGAACACCTTCAGCCCCCGCTCGCAGGCGCGGCGCATCAGGTCCCAGTACATGAAGTCGTTGCCGGCGACCGCGCGCGCGGCCTCGACGCCGCCGCCGTAGTAGGGCAGCACCTCGTCGCGGAAATAGAACGACATCACGCTGGCGATCACCTGGCCGTCGAGCGTGATGGTGAGCACTTCGCAGTCGTCGCCGAATTCGTCCTTCAGCAGCCGGAAGAATTTGCGCGAAAACACCGGCGTGCCAAGCCGGTGCACGCTCGCCGAGTAGGCCTGGAAGAAGCGCGTGGTGTCGACGTCGATCTCGCCGACGAGGCCGGCCTTGATGCCCTTCCTGACCATCGCGCGCTGCTTGCGCGGAATGGCGTTCATGTTGGCCTCGAGCTCGGGATCGATCGCTTTCTTGAACGTGACGTAGAGGTCCTTGGTCGGCCAGTGCGCATGCTGAGCGGCCTGGTTGCGGTATTCGAGCGCGCCGACCCTGAGCTGCCGCGCCAGCGCCTGTGCCGCCGCGTCGAGGGCGCGGTACGCTGCGTCGTGGTCGGCGAGGATGCCGCCGTAGGCGCAGAACGGCAGCGAACCCAGGCTGTGGCCGAACAACCGGCTCCTGATCTCGGCCAGCGGCAGCACGCCGACGATCTCGCCGCCGCGCTCGGCCAGCAGGAAATGCGTGCGATGGCCGAACGCACCCTCGATCACGCGCCGCCAGCCGGCGCGATGGAAGAAGGTCGCATCCGGATGCGCGTTCACGTAGGCATCCCAACGGTCAGGCTCGTGCGACTGCAGAGGGCGTACCGTGACGTCTGCGGTCAGGTCGGCGGCGGGAAGTTCAGACTGCATGTTCACTGTTCTGCGAGGAATACGCGATCGACGCGATCCCATTCGAAATCGTTCAGCAATTGGCGCAGTCTGCCCGGCATGCGTTGCAGATTGACGTAATGGCGGAAGCGCGTTTTCGCCGGAATACCCCGCTGGCGCGGCTGCTCGGCGTCGACTTCCCAGGGGTGGAAATAGAACATGCACGGCGCCCGGTCCTCGCTGTTCACCCGTTGCAGCATCCAGCGCGACACCTGGTACGGCAGCAGGCGGAACCAGCCGCCGCCGGCCGCGGGTAGGTTGCGTCCCCACAATGGCACCGTGGTCGGCGGCAGTTCGAGGATGCCGCCCGCGCCGTTGGGACGGTGCGGGAAACGCGGGGCATCGGGCATGCCGTAGTGGTCGTGTTTGACCGGGTAGATGCTGGAACTGTAATCGTAGCCCGCGTTCTCCAGTTCCTCGACTGCCCACCAGTTGCTGCGGTTGATTGAAAAGCTCGGTGCGCGATAGCCGCGCACGGCCACCCCGCCAAGATCCTCGAGGATGCGCTTGGCCCGGGTGACGTCGTCGCGGAACTGCTCGGGCGTAAGCTCGCTCGCGCGCTGGTGGCCGTAGCCGTGGCTGGCGAGTTCGTGGCCATTGTCGACGATGCGGCGCACCACTTGCGGATGGCGCTCGGCAATCCAGCCGAGGGTGAAGAAGGTGGCCCGGGCATCGGCCTCGTCGAGCAGGCCGAGGATGACGTCGACGTTGCGCTCGACCCGGCACGGCAGGCTGTCCCAGTCCTCGCGCCGGATGTGCGCCGCGAACGCCGACACCTGGAAGTAGTCCTCCACGTCGATCGACATCGCATTCTTCATTGCGGCGCCCTTCATCCGACCACCCTCGCCGCCGACAGGGCATGCGTCCCTTTCTGCATCGGCAGCCAGCCCTTGAGCGTGTGGGCAATGCGCATCGCTGCGCGGCCATCCCAGTATTCCGGAATCCGGCCGGCCTTGCCGCTGCCCGCCATCACCTCCTCGAACGCCGCGCGGATCGCAGCCGGATCGGGGCCGACCAGGGTATTGGTGCCTTCGGAGAGGGTGATCGGCCGCTCGGTGTTGTCGCGCAAGGTCAGGCAGGGCACGCCGAGCGCGGTGGTCTCTTCCTGGATGCCGCCGGAATCGGTGAGCACCAGTCTGGCGTCGCGCATCAGGCCCAGCATTTCCAGATAGCCGACCGGCGGCAGCACATGCAGCCCGTCGAGTTTGGCGGTGAAGCCGAATTTCTCGATGTTGCCGCGGGTGCGCGGATGCAGCGGCATCACCACCGGCAGCCTCCGATTGATCTCGCCGACGACGTCGAGCAGCGCGCCGAGCGTCTCCCGGTGATCGACATTCGAGGGCCGGTGCAGCGTCAGCACGGCATACTGCGGCAGCGCGGTGCCCAGGGTGCGCTCGGCCGGCACCGCACGTTCGAGATTGCGGTGCAGGGTATCGATCATCACGTTGCCGACGAACTCGACGCGGGCAGGGTCGATGCCTTCGCGCTGCAGGTTGGCAAGCGCGCTTTTTTCGGTGGTGAACAGCAGATCGGAAATCTGGTCGGTCAACACGCGGTTGATCTCCTCCGGCATGCTGCGGTCGTAGCTGCGCAGGCCGGCCTCGACGTGGATCACGCGCACGCCGCGCTTGGCTGCCACCAGTGCGCAGGCGATGGTGGAGTTGACGTCGCCCACCACCAGCACCGCCTGCGGCTGCACGCTTTCCAGCACCGGTTCGAAACGCTTCATCACCTCCGCCGTCTGCACCGCGTGGCTGCCGGAACCGACTTCCAGATGATGGTCGGGCGGGGGAATGCCCAAGTCGGCAAAGAAGCTGTCGCTCATCGCCGCGTCGTAATGCTGTCCGGTATGCAGCAGCTGAGCCGCGATACCGGTCTCGGCCAGCGCCGCCATCACCGGGGCGATCTTCATGAAATTCGGGCGGGCGCCCGCGACACATAGAACCTGGGTCATGGCCAAACCTTAATAGGTGGTGTCGTTCTGCTCGGGCGGCGTGTCGTCATCCGTTACACGGCGCTCGCTCACCGTGTAGAGAATCTTGCGCACGATGGGCAGGATGCGGTTGACCGAGCGCTCGACCTGCTCGATGCGCTGCGCCAGCCGGGCGGTGTCCTCGTTGGGCGGCATGCCGTTCGCCGGCGCCGGATGGTTGATGCCGGTGCCGCCATGGAAGTCCTGGTGCGCCACCTCGTTTTTCAGGTCGGCGATCACCTCGTCGACCTCAGCCTCGCCGAAGTGGGTCTTTTCCTCGAGGAAACCGAACAACAGCAGACGGTCGCAGGTGGTGTTGATGCGTCGCGGGATGCCTCCGGTGAAGCGATGCAGCGCAGCGAACGCCTCATCGTCGAAACCGGGCATGCCCTGCCAGCCAACCGTGCGCAGGCGGTGCTCGATGTAGCCGCGCGTTTCGTCGGGATCGAGCGGCCCCAGATGGTACGAGGCCACCACGCGCTGGCGCAGCTGCTGCATGTCGGGGCTTTGCAGAATGCCGCGGAACTCGGGCTGGCCCAGCAGGAAAGTCTGGATCAGCGAGCGTTCGCTGTTCTGGAAATTGGACAGCATGCGCAGCTCTTCCACCGCCCGCTGGGTCAGGTTCTGCGCCTCGTCGACCACCAGGAGCGCACGCTTGCCCTGGCGCGCGGCCGCGCCGAGGAAATCTTCCAGGTTCTTCAGCAGTGCCGACTTGGTCAGCCCCTCGTGCTCCAACCCGAACGATGCGGCCACGCTGCGCAGGGTGTCCTCGGCGTCGAGCTGCGTCGACACCAGCTGCGCGGCAACCAGATTGTGGGCCTCGAGCTGGCGGAACAGGTTGCGCACCAGCGTGGTCTTGCCGGCACCGACCTCGCCGGTGATGACGATGAAACCCTCGCCCAGCGACAGGCCGTAATCGAGGTAGGCCATCGCCCGCTTGTGGCCCTTGGAGCCGAAGAAGAAACGCGGGTCGGGATTGAGCTGGAACGGCTTGGCGCTAAAGCGATAGTAATCTTCGTACATGACAATCCGTTATCTGAGTGAGGCACAGGCCGTGCGCGCACGGAATGCGAAGCAACCGCTGTGCCATTCCGGCAGGCCGGTCAGAAGCGCATGTTGACCGACGCCGTCAGGCTGTTTTCTTCGTAGTCCGAATTCGCCGCGTTCGAATCCCGCTGGGTATGGCGGAAAATCAACGCGCCGTTGAGGTCCTCGGCGAAACGGTGATTGAGACCGAGGTTGAGGCTCATGATGTCGTCCTCGCGCGCCGCGCCGCCGGTCACGGCACTGTCCAGACTATTGCGTGTGAGCGACAGGCCGCTGGTCGCAGTGGTCCGTGGAGAGAGGCGATAGCTGACAGAACCCGTCACTCCCTGGACATGATCTTGCGCATCGCCGAGTGCCTGGTACAGACGCTTGATGTCTTGTGCCGACAGGCCAAAACCTAGGCGGCCGACGTTCCATGACATTCCGGCAGTCAGGCTCTTGATGACATAGATGCCATTGGCTATCCCGATCGTTTTCAGGCCAAGGGCCACCAGCACAGCATCCGAGAAAGTGGTATTGCTAATTATTTGCCCTGCCGTGAGCGGGCCCACGCAGTTGGCCGGTGCGGCCTGGGAAAGATCGGTTGCCTCATCAAGATAATAGAGACCAGTCCCTGTCGTGCACACAAAGAATAGTTTGCTGCTTTGCTCCAGGAACTGCTGGGTGATGTCGCTCACATCCTCCGAATAACGCACCGACCACTGGGACAGTCGTGTGCGGTGGCTGCCGGCAAAGCTGAAGGTACGGCCAAAATAACGCTCCCCGACGGAAGCTTCAACGCTGGTCCGACGCGTCGGCGACCAGCCGAAGCCCACGCTGTAGAACGAACCGTCTGTCCCACTCGTGCTGAGGTAATCGTTCTTGTCCTGCCCCACCGTACCGAATACCCGGAACTTGCGGGTCAGCGCATAACCGGCGGTCGCGCTGGCGCGCTCGAGCGTGGTATCGGTATTGGCTGCGGGCGTGGCGGCATTGCGGTTTTCCGCCTTGCGAATGGAGTAGTTCAGGGCCCAGCTCAAATCGTCGAAACGGGTCCCGCTGCTCAGGGTCGCGTTAAACGAATTCGCGCTGGAATCGGCCGCCGCCTGCTCTTTGAAAATCGCGCCGCTGGCGGTGTAGCGCGCCTGCGCATAGGCGAAGGTGCCGAGGCGCTTCTGGATGTAGGGGCTGATCGAATAGGTGCCGACGGTGGCGCGGTTGCTATCGTTGACGCTAGCGTCGGCGGTCGACCCCAGCAACGAGATGAGCTCCTGCGAGAGACGCGCGGTGCCGTCGATGAACAGGAAATCCTCGACCAGTTCGGCTTTGCCGACGGCGTTGAGGTTGTGGTAGAGGTCGTCGCTCTCATCGTCGCCGAAGCGCGCCACGCCGGTCATGCCGTATTGCAGGGTGGCCTGCACCCGACGCGAGCCCTCGGAACGCAGCATGAAGCCCGGTGTCGCGGTGAGGATCAGCGCGTCCTCGGGATTGTTCTCGCTCTGGTTGGCGTTGTCGGTATAGGTGGCCGACGCATTCAGCGTCGGTTCGAACCGCCAGTCGACGGCGTGCGCCTGCGTTGCGAATGCCATCGCCATGAAAACAGAAAAAGCTCCTGCGAGGGGAGCTTGTCTGTGCGGCGCCATCTGGACGCGGCGCGGGCGGGACTTATTTGCCGTAACTGCCATAGTAGCCATAGTAGTAATCTGCACCCGGGGTCGGCGTGGTCTTGTTCAGCAGCATGCCCACCACTTCGCACGACTGAATGTGGCTGAGGGCTTCGCGCACGGCCTCCTGCGAGGTCTTCTCGGCCTCCACCACCATGACGATCTGCCCCATGTGGGTCGCCAGCACGCTCGATTCGCTGGTCGCCAGGAGCGGCGGGGAATCGAACAGGATTATACGGTCGGGATAGCGATTGCCGATATCCTCGACCAGGCGGGTCATGGCGGCACTTGCCAGCAATTCGGTCGCGCGCTTGTAGGTGCGGCCGGCCGGCAGCACGGTCAGCTTGGCGATGTCGGTCTTGATCAGCACGTCGGACAGCTTGAGGTTCTTGTCCTGCAGCACGTCGAGCAGCCCCTTGTCGGCGTGAATACCAAGGTATTCCGGCACGCGCGGCTTGGCGACGTCGGCGTCGATCAGCAGCACGGTGCGATCCATTTCCATCGCCATCGAGATGGCGAGGTTGATCGCGCAGAAGCTCTTGCCTTCGCCCGGCAACGAACTCGTCACCATGATGAGGTTGCCGTTCTTGACCCGCGCCGTGCCCTGGCCGAAGGCATTGGCGATGAGCGGCCGCTTGATGATGCGGAATTCTTCTGCGATCTGGCTCTTTTCGGCGTCCGGCGACACCACGCCCATGCGATGCAGGCGCGCGAGGTTGATCGACTGCACCTGGCTGTTGCCCTCCAGCGTCTCCGCATCCGGCACGCTGAACATCGGCTCGATCGGGGTGGCCACGAAGGGCTCGGCATGGCTGCTGCGCTGCTTGTTGAGCGCGTTCTCGATCATGCTGCCGTCGTGGCCGCCGTCGACGGTGCCGGCTTGGGGTGCGGGACGGGGCGCGCCCGTGCCGATCTTGCCTGCTGCTTTTTCAATAATGCTCATGCTCTCTCCTACCCCGCACGCGACACGACCAGTTGCAGGACCATCACCGCACCGTAGGCCGCAATCAGGCTGCCCAGGGCGGCCAGATAGGTCAGCAGACCCTTGCGCTTGCGACGGCGGGTTTCATCGGTTTCCACTCGAGACACCGCACCCAGCAGCGGCAGGCCGGTCAGTTCGCGCAGGACGCGACGGTCGGTCACGGTGCGGCGCAGCTGACTCAGCAGGAAGGCCACCGCGACGCCCGCGCCAAGGCCGCCGAGGGTGACCAGCGACAGCAGCAGCGGACGATTCGGCCACGCCGGCTGGCTCGGCACGAAGGGCGGATCGATCACGCGGAAATCGACCGTGTCGGTCTTGCTCTCGACCTCGCCCGACATGGTCACCGACTCGCGGCGTTTCAGGAGGGCGTCGTAGTTCTGGCGATAGACGTCGTAGTCGCGCATCAGCTGGGTGTATTCCTGCTCCACCTGCGGAATCATGTTGGAGGCATTGCGCAGCTCGCCGTAGCGGCGCTGGTATTCGGCGACGCGGGCGTTGAGCGACGCCACCGTGGCGTCCGCCTCGGCGATGGCGATGGTGAGCTGCTGATACACCGGGTTCTGGATCCGTGCGCCGGCCGGATCGGTCTTGCGCGCCGCGAGATCGATCTTCTTCTGCTCTTCCAGCTTTTCGATCAGGCGCTTGGTCGACTGGATGTCGGGATGCAGATCGGTGTACTGCAGACGCAACTGGTCCATCTGCTTCTGCAGCGCCTGGATGCGGCCATCGACCTCGCTGTTGGTCGACACGGCCGCTGCCGCGGTCAGCTCGGGCTCTTCGTCCGCCAACTGGCGCTTGAGCTGGTTGCGGCGGTTGGCCGCTTCCTGCTGGTCCAGCTGCGCCTGCCGCAGCTGCCCGCTCACCTCGGCCAGCTTGGCGTAATAGTCGCCGCCCTGTCCCGGCATCATGCCGATGTGCTTCTGCTTGAATTCCTTGAGCGCGTTCTCGGCGTCGGTGAGCTTCTGCTGATACTGCTGCAGCTGCTCCTCGATGAAGCGCTGCGAACTGGAAATGTCCTGGCGGGTCTTGCCGAGGCTGGTCTCGACGAAGATGGTCAGCAGCGACTGCACCACTTTCTTGGCGAGGTCGCCGTTGGCATCCTGATAGCTGATGGTGTAGAGGTTTTCACGGCCGGCGTCGGCGATGGAAATCTTGCTGGCCAGATCGTTCAACATGGCCTCGGTCTGCTCGGGCGTCTTCGCCTTGACGTCGAGGTCGGTCATGCGCGCGACTTTTTCCAACGTCGGACGGCTGACCAGCTGGCGCGTCATCAGCTTGATCTGCTGCTCGACATTGGGCTCCGCCGCGAGGCCGGACAGCAGCGGCTTCAACAGGGTCTGCGTGTCCACATAGACGCGCGCCGACGCCTGGTAGCGATCCGGGATCATCATCACCCAGGTCCAGCCGATGATGCATACCAGCCAGGCCACGGCGACGCCCCACCAGCGCCGCTGCCAGGCGGCCTTGGCGTATCCCAGAATTTGCTGCAACACTTGATCCATGTGGACGTTCCACCATCAACAAAGCAGCCGCCAGCCTGCGGCTTGGGCACAAGCGCCGCTCAAGAGCGGCGCAGACAGGATTTAGAACAGGCTTTCAGGCACGACCAGGACGTCGCCCGGGCGCATGTCGACGTTGGCCGAAACATCACCGCCGCGCAGCAGGTCTTCGAGGCGCACGCCGAGGCGTTCCTGCTTGCCGTCCACGGTGCGCAGGATGTAGGCCTTGTTGCCGGCCGCGAAATCCGTGAGGCCGCCGACCGCGATCATCAGGTCGATCAGGCTCATTTTCTCGCGATAGTTGAGCGCCTGCGGCTTGGCCGCTTCGCCGACCACGCGGATCTGCTGGTCGAACGGACCGATGCCGCCGCCGACGATGACGGTGACGATGGGTTCCTGGATGTATTTGGCCAGCGCCTTCTCGATATCGCGCGCCAGCTGGGTCGGGGTCTTGCCGGAAGCCTGGAGGTCCTCGACCAGGTTCATGGTCATCTTGCCGTCGGGACGCACCGGGAAGCTGCCCGACACTTCAGGGTTGCGCCAGACGAAGACCTGGACCGAATCGCCCGGGCCCACCAGATAGTTCCAGTCGACCTGGCCGGTGCGCTCGGGAGCGGGCGGATAGGTCGGCGTGCTGGAGCAGCCGGCCATGGCGGCCACGGCCAGCACCACCCCGGCACGCACGATATGCTTGTTGATCGTAAACATGTCCACCCTCCCTTATATGCAGTTAATCCGCTGGCATTATGCCAGAGCGAATTAAAAAACTGGCGTCAATGCAAAGACTGCTAGCAAGCCACGGGCCAGCCTGCAAAACCCGGCCGCATCGTGGATGGGCAGCGCCCCGCTCCGTCGGATGCGCCACCCCGGACGTTGGCAACCCGACACCCATGTCGTAAGTCCGACGCCCGCCGCGGTATCATGTGCCCATGAGCCCTCACGAGATCGACAGCCTCGACACGCTGCGCCGGCGCATCCGGGAATTCGCCGAAGCACGCGCATGGGAACGCTACCATACGCCGAAAAACCTGGTGATGGCGCTCTCGGTGGAAGCATCCGAGCTGCTGGAACCCTTCCAGTGGCTCACCGCAGAACAAAGCCTGCAACTCAGCGCCACGCAGCGCGAAGCCGTGCGCCAGGAAATCGCCGACGTGCTGATCTACCTGACCCGGCTGGCGGATCTGCTCGACATCGACCTGCTGGAGGCCGCCGCCGACAAGCTCGCGATCAACGCGCACAAGTACCCTGTCGACAAGGCGCACGGCAACGCCCTCAAATACTCGGACTTTTCGAATGACTGACCCGTACTTCAAGCATCACGTGTTCTTCTGCACCAACCAGCGCGACGACGGCGCCAAATGCTGCGGCGCCACCGGCGGCCAGCACATGCGCGACTATCTGAAGAAGAAGGTCAAGCACGCCAACCTGAACGGGCACGGCAAGTGCCGCATCAACAGCGCCGGCTGCCTCGACCGCTGCGACGAAGGCCCGCTGCTGGTGGTCTATCCGGAGGGTGTCTGGTACACCTACGTCGACGAGTCCGACATCGACGAGATCTTCGAATCCCACCTCAAGCAGGGGCGTATCGTCGAACGCTTGCGGCTGAAGTGAGGCGGCCGAGCGAAGCGGCCACCATGAAGCGCTACAAATTGCGCATCCCGGTTCCCGCAGGCAAGCTGGAAACCGTGATCGACGACCCCGAGACCGATCGTCGCGGCCTGCTGCTGGTCGCGCACCCGCATCCGCTGCACGGCGGCAGCCTCGACAACAAGGTGGTGACGACGCTCGCCAAGGCGGCCACCGAAATGGGGTGGGTCAGCGTGCGCCCGAATTTCCGCGGCGTCGGCATGAGCGACGGCACATTCGACGCCGGCGTCGGCGAGACCGACGACCTGCTTGCCGTCGCCCGTTTCGTCGAAGCGAGCTACCCCGGCCTGCCGTGGGCGCTGGCGGGCTTTTCCTTCGGCGCCTTCGTGCAGCACCGCCTGCGCCAGGAATTGCACGCCAAGCGCCTGATCCTGGTCGCGCCGGCGGTCACCATGTACGAATTCGACCCGGTACCTCCCGATACCGTGGTGATCTTCGGCGACGCCGACGAGTTGATCCCGCCCGCCGCGATCCGCCTGTGGGCCGAGCAGCAGGGCCTTGGCACGAAAATCATCCCCGAAGCCGGGCACTTCTTCCACGGCAAGCTGAAGGAACTGAAACAGGCCTTTCTGGAGTCCTGCCCATGCTGAACGTACGCGGCCTCACCAAGAAGTACGGCGACACCGCGGTGGTACGTGGCCTCGATTTGCACGTCAAGCGCGGCGAATGCTTCGGGCTGCTCGGCCCCAACGGCGCCGGCAAGACGACCACGCTGCGCCTGCTGCTTGGCCTGACGGATCCCGACGCCGGCACGATCGAGCTCGCCGGCATCCCGGTTCCGCAGCGCGCACGCGAGGCGCGCATGAGGGTCGGCGTGGTGCCGCAGATGGACAACCTCGACCCGGATTTCTCGGTGCGCGAGAACCTCATCGCCTACGGCCGCTACTTCGGCATGGACAATAAGATCATCGCCGCCCGCGTGCCCGAACTGCTCGACTTCGCCGGCCTCGCCAGCAAGGCCGACGCGCAGATTTCGCAGCTGTCGGGCGGCATGAAGCGGCGCCTCACGCTCGCTCGCGCGCTGGTGCACGACCCCGACATCCTGTTCCTCGACGAGCCGACCACCGGACTCGACCCGCAGGCGCGTCACCTCATCTGGCAAGGTCTGCGGAGATTGATCAACGCCGGCAAGACCATCCTGCTGACCACGCACTTCATGGACGAGGCCGAACGGCTCGCCGACCGCCTCGTCATCCTCGACCACGGTGCCATCGTCGCCGAAGGCGCACCGCGCGCGCTGATCGAGTCGCACATCGAGCCGGCGGTGGTCGAGGTCTACGGCGAAGGGCTCGACGCATGGACGCGCGATCACGCCGGCAGCGTCTGTTCGCGCTTCGAGACCGTCGGCGAGACGCTGTTCTGCTACACCGACGACGCCGACTGCGTGATCGACGCGCTCAACCACGCGAACGGCCTGCGCTACGTGCACCGGCCGTCGAATCTGGAAGACGTCTTCCTCAAGCTCACCGGGAGAGACCTGCGTGACTAGGCATCTGCGCATTCCGCGCCTGTCGTGGCGCTTCATCCCGGTTTGGCAGCGCAACTACCTGGTGTGGAAGAAGCTCGCCATCCCGTCCATCCTCGGCAACCTCGCCGACCCGATGCTGTACATGCTCGGCCTCGGCTACGGCCTCGGCAGCCTGCTGCCGGACGTCGCCGGCATGCCCTACCTTACCTTCCTCGCCGCCGGTACCGTCGCCTACAGCACGATGAACGCCGCCACCTTCGAGGTGCTGTACTCGAGCTTCTCGCGCATGCACGTGCAGCGCACCTGGGACGCCATCATGAACGCGCCGATGACGCTCGACGACGTCATGCTCGGCGAACTGACCTGGGCGGTGTCGAAGAGCCTGCTCTCGGGGCTGGCGATCCTGGCGGTGATCTGGGGGCTGGGCATCTACGGCAGTTTCTGGATGACGCTGTGGATCATCCCGGTCGTGGCACTGGTCGGCTTCTGCTTCGGCGGCATGGGGCTGGTGATGAACGCGCTGTCGCCGAGCTACGATTTCTTCCTCTACTACTTCACCCTGGCGATCACGCCGATGGTGCTGTTGTGCGGCGTGTTCTACCCAGTGTCGCAGCTGCCGCCGCTGTTGCAGGACGTGTCGGCCTGGCTGCCGCTCACCCACGCCATCGATCTGGCGCGGCCGCTGGTCGTCGGCAACGTCCCTGACGATATTGCGCTGCATATCGCCGGACTACTGGCGTATGGCAGCGCAGGCTACGTCATCGCGCTGGCGCTGACGCGCAAACGACTGCTGAAATAAACCGGGCACGTTGATCATTCGACCGGAGCGTTGAGTTGCAGACGCTCGCCCGGCCGCCTGGCAGGCGGACAAGCCCTTGCATGCGCGGGTTTGCGCGGATCGACGCAAGCCATTTCTCTGGAACAGGAATTGCAGGCAGGCCTGTATTGCGTCTATCCGCTTACAGCACCCGTCATGCAAACAAGATACAGCCATTCCCGCAAACGCACGCGCCGTGTGGGTTTACTCGCCCTGGGCATCGCCTCGCTGCTCAGCCCGGCAGGAATGATCGTTGCCAGCTCCATTGTCGTGGCAACGGTGGTCGGTGGCGTTGTCAGCCTATCCAACCACACGCCCGCGTCCAACAAGGAATCTCCAGTCGCACCCGGCAGCGCGTTGCCGGGCGCCCCCGCCCCCGCGGCCGCCCGGGCCTATGCAAGCGGAGAAATCACCCATATCGACATGGATGGGTCCCCCCTTCCCGTCATGCTGACGGACGCCAGCGACGCCATAGCCGGCCATCCGGGCGCCAGCGGACCGGGCTACATGCCGCCTTCCCTGTTCAATGCGCCGCCTGCTCCTCAGGGGCATCGCACACCCAGCCAGTCGCCGCCCCCCTCCCCCCCAGGTGCGCCTCCTGGCCCGGCTTTCCCGTCTTCGCTCGCCCCGACCACGCCAGACCATCCGCAACCGCCCGTCACCCACCCTGGCGGGCCGTCACCGAGCCAACCCGGCGCTCCGGACACGCCGCCCATTCCGGGCGGCCCAGACTTGCCGCCTGCAAGCCTGCCGCCGACACTGACCGGCGACCTCCCGCCCACGACGGACGGGAAGACGCCGGGATTCCCCGGTTCTGACCCTGCCGGTGGCATGCCCCCCGACACGCAGGACGACAGCGCGCCGCTGCAAAATGACAGGTCAGGCCCCATCGCTGCGGTGCCCGAGCCTTCGACCCTGGGGCTGACTCTCTTGGGATTGCTAGGCTTGGCATGGGCAGGCCGCCGCACGGCCGCCCGGGCGTACCACGCCTAAACGTCGCCTACGCCTGCCGCCTGCTGGTCGGCGTGATAGCTCGACCGCACCATCGGTCCGCAGGCCGCGTGCTTGAAACCCATCGCCAGCGCCTCCTGCTCGAACTGGGCGAAGCGCTCCGGGGTGACGAAGCGCAGCACCGGCAGGTGGTGCTTCGACGGCTGCAGGTACTGGCCGAGGGTCAGCATGTCGACATCGTGCGCGCGCAGGTCGCGCATCACCTCGAGGATTTCCTCGTCGGTCTCGCCAAGCCCCAGCATCAGGCCCGACTTGGTCGGGATCGCGGGATGGTGCGCCTTGAAATCCTTGAGGAGTTTCAGCGAATGCGCGTAGTCGGCGCCGGGGCGCGCCGCCTTGTACAGGCGCGGCACGGTTTCCAGGTTGTGGTTCATCACGTCGGGCGGCGCGCTGCCCAGCATGTCGAGCGCCTTCTCCAGGCGACCGCGGAAATCCGGGGTGAGGATTTCGATGCGGGTGGAAGGCGACTTCTCGCGCACCGCTGCGATGCACTGCGCAAAATGCTCGGCGCCGCCGTCGCGCAGGTCGTCCCGATCGACGCTGGTGATCACCACGTATTTCAGCGCCATCAGCGCGATCGTTTCGGCCAGATGGCGCGGCTCGTCGGCGTCGGGCGGCAACGGCGTGCCATGGCCGACGTCGCAGAACGGGCAGCGCCGCGTGCACAGGTCGCCCAGGATCATGAAGGTCGCGGTGCCGTGGCCGAAGCATTCGCCGAGGTTGGGGCACGAGGCTTCCTCGCACACGGTGTGCAGCCTGGCCTCGCGCAGGATGCCTTTCAGCCGTCCGACGTTCGGCAGGCTCGGCGCCTTGGCGCGGATCCACGGCGGCAGGCGCATGCGCTCCTGCGGCACGATCTTGATCGGGATGCGCGAAGTCTTCGCGGCGCCCTTATGCTGGAGAGGGTCTGCCATAATCAGCTCGGAATGAAGCAAAAACGAATTTTAGCCCATGCGACACCTTGCTCTGACCCTGCTGGCGCTGTGGGGGCCGCCGGTCGCCGCCACCGAAGTCAGCCTCGACCCCGAAACCGGGCTTGCCACCTGGCAAGCCGAAACGTCCGGCATCCAGGTGCGCCTGACCCAGATCAGCCCGGACCAGGCACGCGCCTTCTACCAGGCACGCGGGTTTTCCGCGGCGGCCGCGGAACGCTACGCCGCCGAATGCGTTTTCATGACCGTGGTGCGCAATATCGGCGACGTGCCGATCGAGCATCGCCTGGCCGACTGGCGCTATGTCGTCGCCGGCCAGCGCCCGCGAGCCATCCGCAGCAAGGCGCAATGGGCACGGCTGTGGAAGCAGGCGGGCGTGGGCGAGCCGGCGCGCATCGCGTTCACCTGGGCGCAATTCCCGACCTCTCAGACTTTTGCGCCGGACGACTGGAACCAGGGCATGACGACCTACAGCGTGCCGCGCGGCGGTCGCTTCGACCTGCATTTCACCTGGCGTACCCGGAAGGGCACGGACGCGGGCGGCACTCGTCATTCAGGAATCCTCGAACAGGTGCAATGTGCGGATGAACATTCGTAAAACATTCGCGGCGGGCCTTGCCACGCTGTGCCTGGCCCTCCCCGCAGCCGCTGCCGACCTGCCGCCCTTGTCGCACGGCCTGACGCTGCAGGCGCCGAAATCCGCCCCATCGCTGAAGCTTGCCGATCTCGACGGCAAGTCCCACGATCTCGCGAAGCTCAGGGGGAAGGTGGTGCTGATCAACTTCTGGGCGACCTGGTGCCCGCCGTGCCGCCGCGAAATGCCGTCGCTGGAGCGCCTGTCGCAGGCACTGGCGGGTGAGCCTTTCATCGTGCTGGCAGTCGACGTCGGCGAGGACGCCGACACCATCGAGGCCTTCACCAACCAGCTCGACACCGTGCCGACCTTCCCCATCCTGCTCGACGCCACGAGCCGCGCCATGCAGGCGTGGAAGGTGGCGGGACTGCCGACCACCTTCCTGGTCGACAAGCAAGGCCGCGTCGTCGCCAGCGCCATCGGCGGGCGCGAATTCGACCATCCGGCGATGGTCGCGGCGATTCGGGCGATGCTGGTGAAGTAGTAATAGGGGCTAGGATTTACGGACTGGGGACGAGGGGATGAGCGGCTAAGCCGCGCCTTCATGAATTGACGAAACGCGGCGCAGCCGCTCAAGGCCCCCTAACCCCTAAATCCTAGCCCCTACCCCCTAGACCTTCACCCACACCTGGCCGTCCTCGACCTTCACTTCGTAGGTCTTGATCGGCTCGTCGGCGGGGTCGCAGGTGGGCTGGCCGGTGACGAGGTCGAAGTAGCTGCCGTGCAGCGAGCACTTGATCTTGCCGTCCTTGATGCAGCCGAGGTAAAGCGAGTAATCCTCGTGGCTGCACATTTCGTCGACGACGTAATGGGTGCCGTTCGAGTTGCACAGCAATAGCCGCTTGCCGTCGACGACGACGCGCTTCATCTGCGCCGGCTTGAGTTCGTCAGCGGCGGCGATGGCGACGAATTCACCCATTTACTTCACCCGCGCCACGGCACGGCCGGAATCCAGCACGGCGCGGATCTGCGCGGCTGCGTCGTCCACACTGGCGGCCTTGCCGACGTGATGCAGGATGACCGAGCCGGCCAGTACCAGCGAATCGTAGGTCGCCCCCTTGTCGCCCTTGAGCGCCAGGATGCCGGCTTCGGCGGCGGCGTGCGCGGTGGCCTTGATGTCAATGGCAGCGACGATCTCGTCCTCGCCCGCCTCGCCGGCCACCGAACCGGGCAGCGGCACCGCACGCACCGGCTGGTCGATACCGAGCGCCACCGGATCGATCGCCGCCTCGATTTCGGCGCCGCGGTCGTGGTAATGAAAATACTTGCCGGTCTGGCGTAGCGACGGAATCACCCCGCCCTCGACGCCGCGCACGATGCAGGCGGTGTCGAAGCCGGCCTCGCGCGCGAGATCGGCGTACACCGGCGGATAGGGCTTGTGCACGTAGCCGGTGACGAAATGGGTTTTCTTCTTGCCGACGATCGGCTTCGACAGCACTTCCACCGTGGTCAGCACCTGGCGCTTGATCATCTGCGCACGCAGCGTGGTGAGGTTGTGCAGGCCGGGGTTGGATTGCGCCTGGTCGATGTAGGTCCAGCCAATCGCCGGGTCGGCCAGCCGCGCAGCCGCTTCGGCCGGTGCCAGGTCCACCGGCACGCCGGCGGCTTCCAGCACGTGACGCGCAGTCACGCCGTACTTGGGGCCGACCTTGTCGAGGCCGTGCGAAACGACGTGCACGCCGAACTCGGCCAGCAGCGGCCCCAGGAAGGGCGCGGCCGGCAGGCAGCGGTTGTAGCCGTCGTAGGGGTCGCCGATGTCGACCACTTCGTCGACGGCGGCGGTGACGCGGCGGGTCGTTTCCAGCACCGCGTCGAGCACCCCGCGGTTTTCATCCTGCGTTTCGCGCTTCATGCGCAGGGCGATGAAGTAGATGCCCACCTGCACCGGGTCGATCACGTTGTCGATGATGGCCTTGGTGCCCAGGTGCGCCTCGGTGCGGCTGATGTCCTTGGACAGGTCCGGCCCGGTGGCGATGCGCTGGATGATCGAGCGCATCAGGAGTTTGGGGTCGGACGGCAGGGTGTCGGTGCTCATTGGATAACTCCATTAGAAGTTACAAGAATACTAATAACCAAGTAAATCGGTCAAGAATAGATCCTGCCGATCAGCGTATGGGCAAGCGCCTGCTCTGCCTGGGAAATCGTTAGATTCACGCCGAGGTCGCGGCATTGCGTGACCCGCATGCCCGCGTAGCCGCAGGGGTTGATCGCGGCGAACGGCGCCAGGTCCATGTCGACGTTGAGCGCCAGACCATGATAGGTGCATCCGTGCTTCACGCGCAGGCCGAGCGCGGCGATCTTGGCACCGTCGACATAGACGCCGGGCGCGCCCTCCAGGCGCGATGCCGTCACGCCCGCATCCGCCAGCAGGTCGATCACCGCCTGTTCCATGCGGTTCACCAGCTCGCGGATGCCGTAGCCACGCCGCCTGAGATCGACCAGCACGTAGGCCACGACCTGCCCGGGGCCGTGGTAAGTGATCTGGCCGCCGCGGTCGATCGGTACCACCGGGGTGTCGGTCGCAGCGATCAGGTGTTCCGGCTTGCCCGCCTGCCCCAGGGTGTAGACCGGCGGATGCTCCAGCAGCCAGATCTCGTCCGCGGTGTCGGCGGTGCGTGTCGCCGTGAAGTCCTGCATCGCCCGCCACGTCGGTTCGTACTCGACCCGCCCCAACCGCCGCACGCAAGGATCGGAAGCCTCGCGTCCCCCGCCTTGCATCTTGCACCTCGAATCTTGTGCCTCGCCGATCACAGTGCCATCTTCACCCATGGGTGCGAGGTGATCTCGCGATACAGCGCGTCCAGCTGGGCCTTCGAGGTGGCGCGGACCACAACGGTCAGCGACAGATAGTTGCCATTGCGCGACGCGCGCATCTCGACCGTCTCGGGACGGAAATCCGGCGCATGGCGCAGCACCAGCTCGACCATGGTCTGCGCGAAATCGTCGCGCCGTTCGCCCATGATCTTGATGGGAAAATCGGTGGGGAATGTGAGCAGGGTGTCCTGTTCACTCATGCGCGCATCACCTCACGCTTGAAAGTCTGGTACAGACCGTCCATGCGCCGCGCCAACGGCCCCGGCACGCCGGCGCCGACAGGCACGCCGTCGAGTTCCACGATGGCCATGATTTCCTTGGTCGACGAGGTCATCCACACCTCGTCCGCACTGCGCACCTCGGCCTCGGCAATCGGCCGCACCTCGTGCGGAATGTCGTGCGCCGCGGCGAGCTCCAGCACCACGTCGTAGGTGATGCCGGTGAGCATCAGGTGGGACGGCGGCGGCGCCAGCAGCACGCCGTTCTTCACCACGAAGATGTTGCTCGCCGCGCCCTCGGTGAGGAAGCCGTCCCGCAGCATCACGGTTTCGGCGCACTCGGCATCCACCGCCTGCTGCCGCAGCAGGATGTTGGCCAGGAGCGAGATCGCCTTGATGTTGCAGCGCAGCCAGCGGTTGTCGACGGCCGTCACCGCGCACACACCTGCCGCCTTCTGTGCGGGCGCGGCGGTCACCAAGGGTTGCGCGTACATGAACACCGTCGGCGGCACGCCTTGGGGAAAGGCATGGTCGCGCGGCGCGACGCCACGAGTGACCTGGATGTAGAGCGAATGATCGTCACCATCCTGCTGGTCGATCATGCGCAGAATCAGGTCACGCCATTCGGCGGTTCCGTGCGGGTTGACGAGACGGATGCCATCGAGGCTGGCCTGCAGGCGGCGCAGATGGTCGTCGAGCCGGAACGGCTTCTTCGAATACACCGGGATCAGTTCGTAGACGCCGTCGCCGAAGACGAAGCCGCGGTCGAGCACCGACACTTTCGCGTCGGCGAGCGGCAGGAACTGGCCGTTCAGATAGGCGTTCACTTGGCGAACAGCAGCCGGATCGAGTCCCAGCCGCGGCCCAGGATCCCGGCCACGCTGACGTCATGCAACGCGACCAGCGGATAGTCGCCGAGCAGCTTGCCGTCGAGCGTCAACCGCAGGGTGCCCATGCGCTGCCCCCTGCGCACCGGCGCGACGATGGGCTGCTGGGTGATGATCTGCGCCCTGATACGCGAGGCGCTGCCTCGCGGCGTGAGCAGATGGAAATCCTGTTCGAAGCCCAGGCTCACCGTCGCACGCGCGCCGCGGTAGAGATTCGCCACCTTGACCGGCTGCCGGGCGCGATAGAGCAGCACGCTGTCGAAGTTCTCGAAGCCGAAGTTCAGCAGCCGCAATGCATCCTGCGTGCGCTGCGCGTCCGAGCGCGCGCCGAGCACCACCGCTATGCGGCGCTGGTCGCCGCGCTGTGCCGAGGCCGCCATGCAGTAGCCGGCCTGCACGGTGCGGCCGACCTTGAGGCCGTTCACCGTACTGTCGCGCCACAGCAGGCGGTTGGCGTTGTAGTAGCTGAGTCCCTTGAATGCCAGTTCCTTCTGCGCAAAGAACGTCTGCCGGTCGGGAAAGTCGCGCATCAGCGCGCGTCCAAGCAGGGCGAGGTCGCGCGCGCTCGACTCGTGCCCGGGCTCGGTCAGGCCGGTCGCGTTCATGAAGCGGGTACGCGTCATGCCGAGCCGCCTGGCCTCGCGGTTCATACGCTCGACAAAGGCCGCTTCGCTGCCGTCGGTCGCGGTCACCAGCGCGAGCGTGGCGTCGCCCGCCGATTGCAGCAGCATCGCCTGCAGCAGGGTGTCGACGCTCACCTGGTCGCCGGCCTTGAGGAACACGCGGGCGCCGTCGACCCGCGTCGCGGCCTCCGGCACGGTGACCATCTCACCCAGGCCGAGCTTGTTCCTGCGGATGTCGCCCAGCAGCACATAGGCGGTCATCAGTTGCGTCAGCGAGGCCGGTGCCAGCGGCAGATCGGGCTGGTGCGCCGCCAGTTCGCGCCCGCTGGCCTGGTCGATCACCACCCAGGCACGCGACGCAATGCCGGCTGGCGCCGCCCAGACCGATGCGGAAAACAGGAGCGCCAGCCCCCACCAGAGGTATTTCATGCTTGCCCTTCTCGATCAATCACGTCTGACCAGGACCGCATTCAGGTCGAGGCGTTCCCGCATGCGCGCGCGATCCGAATGCGCCGCGTCATCGTCGGGATAAGGGCCGAGCTGCACACGGTGCAGGTCGCCATTGAGCACCACGCGTGTCTGACTGGGATCGAGTTCGAGTTCGCGCATGAGGCGATCGAGCAGTTTCCGCGCATTGTCGGCCCGCGAGAAGGCGCCCACCTGCAGGTAGATCCCTTCCTTGAGCGCCTCGCCCTGCGTGTCGTAGCTGTCGGGATCGAGGCTTTCGACCCGCACCCGGGTGCTGCCGTATTTCAGGTAGCCCAGCTTGTGGGCGGCGGTATACGACAGGTCGATGATGCGCTTGCTGTGGAACGGGCCGCGATCGTTGATGTGCACCACCACCGACTTGCCGTTGTTGAGCGCGGTGACGCGCGCATAGCTGGGGATCGGCAGGGTGGGATGCGCAGCCGTCATGGCATACATGTCGTAGAGCTCGCCGGACGCGGTCTTCTTGCCGTGGAAACGGCGGCCATACCACGACGCCAGGCCTTCCTCGCGAAAATCGCGCAAGCTGGTCTGCGGCGTATAGGTGTTGCCGAGCGCGACATAGGTGCGGTTGGCAAAGCGGTGCAGCGGCTCGCGGCGCGGCACCGCGTCGGGCACCGCGTCCAGGTTCGCCGGCGGATTGGCCTCGGGGCCGTCGTCGAGGTAATAGCCGCCGCCTTTCGAGGGCGTGGAAGCCTGCTTGGCAGGGGGCGTGCTGCCGCAACCGGCAAGCGCCAATCCCAGGGCCGCCGCACTCAGAATCAGGATCGCATTCATACGCACATTCTAGCCTGTCAGGTTTTATTGAGCTGGCGATGGGTCGCCACGCTCATCAGGATGCCCACCCCCAGCAGCAGGGTGACGAGCGCGGTTCCCCCGTAGCTCATCAACGGCAAGGGCACACCCACCACCGGCAGGATGCCCGACACCATGCCCATGTTGACGAACACGTAGGTGAACAGGTTGAGGCTCAGCGTGGCCGCCATCAGCCGTCCGAACAGGGTCGGGGCGCGCGCGGCAATGACCAGCCCGCGCGCGACGATGGCGAGATACAGCCCCACCAGGAAGATCACGCCGACATAGCCGAATTCCTCGCCGAAGACGGCGAAGATGAAGTCGGTCGTACGCTCGGGAATGAAGTCGAGCTGGTTCTGCGTCCCTTCCATCCATCCCTTGCCGAACAGGCCGCCGGAACCGATCGCGATGGTCGACTGGATGATGTGGTAACCATCGCCCAGCGGGTCCGCGGTGGGGTCGAGCAGGGTCAGCACGCGGCGCTGCTGATAGTCGTGCAGGAAGCCCCACGCCACCGGCAGGCTCGCGGCACCCAGCGCGGCACCGCCGAAGATGATCTTCCACGGCAGTCCGGCGAAGAACAGCAGATAGAAGCCCGAGGCGCCTATCATCAGCGCCGTGCCGAGGTCGGGCTGGCGCAGGATCAGCAGGAAGGGCACCAGCAGCATGGCGCCGCCGGCCGCGAAGTGCTTGAGCCTCAGGATCGCCTCGTTACGCTGGAAATACCAGGCGAGCATCAGCGGCAACGCCAGCTTCAGCAGTTCCGAAGGCTGGAAGGCCATGAAACCCAGATTGAGCCAGCGCCGCGAGCCGTTGCGGATCTCGCCGAACAGCGCCACCCCGACCAGCATCACCACACCCGCCACATACAGGGGCGGGCCGAACTTGGACAGGATATGCGGCGGCACGTTGGCCATCACCACCATCACCGTCAGTGCCAAACCGATGTTGACGAGATGGCCGCTGATGCGCGCCGGGCTCTGCCCCGAGGCGCTCGCCACCACGGCGAGGCTGATGCCCAGCAGCGCCACCACGAGGGTCAGCAGGATGCCGTCCAGATGGCTCAGCCTACGTACGATCCAGTGACTAGTCCGCGGCACTGTTCGCCTCCAGTTGCATGTCGCCGGGACGCTTCCCGGTCAGGTAGTAATCGAACACCGCGCGCGCAATCGGCGCGGCGGTACCGCTGCCCGAACCGCCGTTCTCCACCATCACCGCCACCACGATGCGCGGGTTCTCGGTCGGCGCATAGGCGATGAACAGCGCATGGTCCCGGTGCTGCCGGGCCAGCCGGCTGGCATCGTAGCGCGCCCCCTGCTTGATGCCGACGATCTGCGCGGTGCCGGTCTTGCCGGCGATGGTGTAGGGGGCGCCGGCGGCCGAGGCGGCGGCGGTGCCGCCCGGGCGCATCACGTCCATCATGCCTTGGCGCACCACCTCGAGATGCTCTGGCGCGATCGCCACCTGTCCGCGTACCACGCCCGGCAGCGGCTGCCAGATGTGGGTGAGTGGGTCGCGCGCCGCCTGGACCAGCCGCGGTTCGACCCGCTTGCCGCCGTTGGCGAGCATGGCCGCCACCGTCGCCAGCTGCAGCGGGGTGGTCAGATGATAGCCCTGGCCGATGCCTGCAATCACCGTTTCGCCCGGATACCAGGGCTTCTTCCAGCGGCGCTGCTTCCATTCGCGCGACGGCAGGAGGCCCGACGATTCCCCTTCGAGGTCGATGCCGGTCTTCTCGCCGAGGCCGAACTGCGCGAGGTAGTCGTGCATGCGGTCGATCCCCATGTCCACCGCCAGCCTGTAGTAGTAGATGTCGCACGACTGCGAGATCGAGCGCCGCAGATCGACCACGCCGTGCCCCTCGCGTTTCCAGTCGCGGAAGCGGTGGCGGCTGTTGGGCAACGAGAAATAGCCGGGATCGACGATGCTGTCCGACGGCTTGCGCACCCCCAGCTCCAGCCCGGCCAGCGCCATCAGCGGCTTGATGGTCGATCCCGGCGGATAGATGCCGCGCAGGACGCGGTTGACCATCGGCCGCTCGGGCGACTCGTTGAGCGACTTCCAGGTTTCCGGATCGATGCCGTCGACGAACAGGTTGGGGTCGAAGCCAGGCTTGGACACCAGCGCGAGCACCCCGCCGGTGTTCGGATCGAGCGCCACCAAACCGCCGAGGTAGTCGCCGAACGCATGCTCGGCCACCGCCTGCAGGTCCGCATCGAGATACAGGCGCAGGTCCTTGCCCGGCACCGGTGGAATCCGCGACAGCATGCGCACCGCGCGGCCGCTGGCGTCGGTCTCCATCTGGTCGAAGCCGGTGCGGCCGTGCAGCAGGGTTTCGTAGCTCTGTTCCAGCCCGGTCTTGCCGATGTGCACGCTGCCGCGGTAGTTTTCCTCGCGCCCGGTTTCGCGCAGGGATTTCAGGTCGCGGTCGTTGATACGGCCGATGAAACCCACCACGTGCGCCATGCCTGGCCCGGCCTGATAGTTGCGGAACAGCCGCGCCTTCACCTCCACCCCTGGCAGGCGGTAGCGATTGGCGGCAAGGATCGCCACTTCCTCGTCGGTCAGCTTGCTTTTCAGCGGAACGGTTTCGAATTCATGCGATTCGGAAAGCAGGCGGCGGAAGCGGCGCAACTGGCCGGGGGTGATTTCGATCAACTTGCCGACCTCGGTCAGCGTGGCCTCGAGGTCGTGGGTCTGCGCGCGGGTCAGCTCGAGCGTGTAGGCCGAATAGTTCTCCGCCAGGATGTGGCCGTTGCGGTCGAGGATCAGGCCGCGGTTGGGCGCCGCGGGCACCAGCGAAATGCGGTTGCTCTCGGCGCGCTGGATGTAGTGCTCGTGCTGCATGATCTGCAGATGGAAGCCGCGTCCCAGCAGCGCGGCCGCGAGCAGCGCGACGAAGGCCGCCCCCACTTTCAGCCGTCCGTGAAAGCGGGCCAGCTCGCGATCCAGGTTCTTCAGCGGCGTGGCTAACGACATCTCTGGCTCAAGCCCGGTCCTGCAAACCCTTGCCGTGCCACAGCCGCACGATCAACGCGACCAGATACCACAACACGGTACTGGCCGGCACCGTCATCAGGATGCTTAGCCCCGCCGGCGGATTGACCGCCAGCCAACCGACCAGCAATACGGCCAACTGCACCGCCAGCAGGACGGGGAACAACTGCGCGGCCTGGCGCAGCGGATCGAACTGCAGCAGCCGCAGGCGCAGGAACAGCACCAGGTAGACGCCGATCGCATAAGCGATGGCATGCTGGCCGAACGCCGCGCCATCCTGGAAATCGGCCAGCAGGCCAAGAAAGAACGCCGTTGCAAAGCCAATTCGCGCAGGCTGATGCAGTACCCAGAAGAGCACGGCCACCAGCACGAAATCGGGCCGCAGGACCAATGCCCAGCCGGTCCATGGCAACTGCTCCAACAACACCGCCAGCGCCAGGGTGCCGAGGATGCGGCGCCAGCTTCCCGGGTTTTCGGCCGCCACGTTCATCGCGCCCTCACCTGCGGCTCGGCGATCAGCACCAGCACGGCGCGGGCACGGTCGACGCCCGCCAGTGGCAGGCACTCCACACGCAGATAGGGACTGGATTGCGAACGCGACACGCGGCTGACACGCGCCACCGGAATCCCCGCCGGATAGATACGATCGATGCCCGAGGTCAGCAGGCGATCGCCTGCCCGGATATCGGTCTGCGCCGGCATGTAGCGCAGTTCCATCTGGCCGCGCCCGCTGCCGGCCGCCAGCCCGCGCTGGCCGGTGCGTTCCACGTAGACAGGGGTCAGCTGTTCGGGACTGCTCACCAGCGTGACCTCGCTCGATGCCGGATACACCCGGTTGATCTGCCCGACCAGCCCGGCGGCGTCGACCACCGGCAGGCCGCTGCGCAGTCCCGCGCCGGCACCCTGATCCAGCGTGATGCGCTGGGCAAACCAGTCGTGTCCCTGATACAGCTGCGCGGCATGCACCACCCGCTGGCCGGGACGGGCCTGCAATTGCAGGAGCATGCGCAATTCGGTGTTTTCACGGGCCAGGTCCCTGGAGGTGTTCACCTTGACCAGCAGGCCTGCACGCTCGGCCAGCAGCGCATCGCGTTCCTTCTGCAGCAAACGGTGACGGGTAAAGAAACCGCCGAGTTCGGTGGCGACGTCGCTGGGTGCGCGCATGACCTGGCGCACCGGCTGCAGCAACAGCGAAAAGCCGCTGCGCAGGCCATCGAGCGCGCGATAGCGGGCATCGATCACCACGCAGGCCACGCCGATCAGCAGCCAGATCAAGAGGCGCGCCGTCGGCCCCAGCCGGCGGGCAAACATGAGCTGACCGGGCATCGCCATCAGCCGCCCCAGTCTGCCGGGCTACGCGAAGCTGCGCTCACTCGTTGGTGAACACCGATGCCAGCTTGTCCATTTCCTCGAGCGCACGGCCGGAGCCCCGCACCACACAGGTCAGCGGGTCGTCGGCGACGATCACCGGCAGGCCGGTCTCTTCCATCAGCAGGCGGTCGAGGTCGCGCAGCAGCGCGCCGCCGCCGGTCAGCACCATGCCCTTCTCCGCGATGTCGGCGCCCAGTTCGGGCGGGGTCTGCTCCAGCGCCTGCTTGACTGCGCTGACGATGGCATTGAGCGGCTCGGTCAATGCTTCGAGAATCTCGTTGGACGACACGTTGAAGCTGCGCGGCACGCCTTCGGCGAGGCTGCGGCCCTTCACTTCCATCTCCAGCACCTCGGCGCCGGGGAAGGCCGAGCCCATTTTCTTCTTGATCTGCTCGGCGGTGGCCTCGCCGATCAGCATGCCGTAGTTGCGGCGGATGTAATTGATGATGGCTTCGTCCATGCGGTCGCCGCCGACGCGCACCGAGTTCGCGTAGACCACGCCGCCCAGCGAGATCACGCCGACCTCGGTGGTGCCGCCGCCGATATCGACCACCATCGAGCCGGTGGCGTCGGCCACCGGCATGCCGGCGCCGATCGCCGCCGCCATCGGCTCCTCGATCAGATAGACCTGCCTTGCGCCGGCGCCGATCGCCGATTCGCGGATCGCGCGGCGCTCGACCTGGGTCGAGCCGCACGGCACGCAGATGATGATGCGCGGACTGGGCCGGAACATGCGGGTGTCGTGCACCTTCTTGATGAAGTACTTGAGCATCTGCTCGGTGACGGTGAAGTCGGCGATCACCCCGTCCTTCATCGGCCGGATCGCCTGCAGGTTGCCCGGCGTGCGGCCCAGCATCTGCTTGGCTTCGGCACCCACCGCCTGCACGGTGCGCTTGCCGCCCACCAGCGCATCGGTGCGGATCGATACCACCGAGGGCTCGTCCAGCACGATGCCGCGGTCGCGCACGTAGATCAGCGTATTGGCGGTGCCGAGGTCGATCGCGAGATCGGTCGAAAAATAACTGGTCAGGAACTTGAACATGGTGGCGGCAATCCCCGCGCCGGGCGGGCGAAATGGCAGAAAAAACAAGGGCCCTATGATACCCTAACGAGCTTCGTTACCGTAAGTCATCCGATACTCCCATGTCCCTCAGTCAGGACGACGTCAAGCGCATCGCCGCCCTCGCACGCATCGAAATCGACGATGCGCAGGCGCAGGCCACGCAGACCCAGCTCAACACCATCTTCGACCTCATCGCCGCCATGCAGGCAGTGGACACGGGCGGCATCGCGCCGATGGCCCACGCGCAGGAGGTCTTCCAGCGCCTGCGCGACGACGCCGTCACCGAGACCGACCGCCACGCCGTCTTCCAGGCCATCGCCCCGGCGGTCGAGAACGGCCTCTACCTCGTGCCCAAAGTCATCGAATAAGCCATGCCCGACACGTCCCTTTCCGCGCTGGCCGCGCAGCTCGCGGCCAGACAGGTGTCCAGCCGCGAACTGGCGCAGACCTATCTCGACCGCATCGCCGCGCTGAACCCGGCGATCAACGCCTTCATTACCGTCGACGCCGAGAAGACGCTGGCGGAGGCCGCTGCCGCCGACGCCCTGATCGCCGCCGGCAACGCGGGCCCGCTCACCGGCGTGCCGATCGCCCACAAGGACATCTTCTGCACCGACGGCTGGCTCACCACCTGCGGCTCGAAGATGCTGTCCAACTTCGTCGCGCCCTACGATGCCCACGTCATCCAGCGCTTCAAGGCCGCCGGCATGCCGAGCCTGGGCAAGACCAACATGGACGAGTTCGCCATGGGCTCAAGCAACGAGACATCGTTCTTCGGAGCGGTGAAGAACCCCTGGAACCCGGCTTACGTGCCCGGCGGTTCGTCCGGCGGCGCCGCCGCCTGCGTCGCGGCGCGCATGGCGCCCGCCGCCACCGGCACCGACACCGGCGGCTCGATCCGCCAGCCGGCCGCGCTGTGCGGCATCACCGGACTCAAGCCCACCTACGGCCTGGTGTCGCGCTTCGGCATGATCGCCTTCGCCTCCAGCCTCGACCAGGCCGGGCCGATGGCGCCGTCGGCCGAGGACTGCGCGTTGCTGCTGAACGTGATGACCGGCTTCGATCCCAACGACTCGACCAGCCTCGAGCGTGACAAGGAGGACTACACGCGCGACCTGCAGAAGCCCCTCGCCGGACTGCGCGTCGGACTGCCGAAGGAATTCTTCGCCGAAGGCCTCAACAGCGAAGTCGCCGCCGCGGTGGACGCAGCCGTCAATGAGCTGAAGAAGCTCGGCGCAACGACGGTCGAAATCTCGCTCGCCAACTCGAAACTCGCCATCCCCGTCTACTACGTACTTGCGCCGGCTGAGGCCTCGAGCAACCTGTCGCGCTTCGACGGCGTGCGCTACGGCTACCGCGCGCCGGAATATGCCGACCTCAACGACATGTACGCCAAGACCCGCGCGCAGGGCTTCGGCGCCGAGGTCAAGCGCCGCATCCTGATCGGCACCTACGTGCTCTCGCACGGCTACTACGACGCCTACTACCTGCAGGCGCAGAAGATCCGGCGCTTGATCGCCGACGACTTCGCCGAAGCATTCAAGGCCTGCGACGTCATCCTCGGCCCTACCGCGCCGGGCACCGCGTTCAAGCTGGGCGAAAAATCCGACGACCCGGTCGAGATGTATCTCAACGACCTCTACACCATTCCCGCCAACCTCGCGGGCCTGCCCGGCATGAGCCTTCCCTGCGGCTTCGATGCCCAAGGCCTGCCGATCGGCCTGCAGCTCGTCGGCAACTATTTCTCCGAGGCGAAGATGCTCAACGTCGCCCACCAGTACCAGCGCGCCACCGACTGGCACGCCCGTCGCCCGGAGGGCCTGCAATGAAGTGGGAAACCGTCATCGGGCTGGAAGTCCACACCCAGCTCGCCACGAAATCGAAGATCTTTTCGGGCAGCAGCACCGCTTTCGGCGCCGCGCCCAACACGCAGGCGAGTGCGGTCGACATCGCGCTGCCCGGCGTGCTGCCCGTGCTGAACAGGGGCGCGGTGGAATGCGCGATCCGGTTCGGCCTGGCGATCGGCGCGAACCTCAACCGCGTCAACGTGTTCGACCGCAAGAACTACTTCTATCCCGATCTCCCCAAGGGCTACCAGATCAGCCAGCTCGCCAGGCCCATCGTCGAGGGCGGCGCGCTGAAGATCGTGGTCCCTTCGACAGGCTCAGGACAGTCGGAAGAGCGGACCATCCACCTCACCCGCGCCCACTTGGAAGAGGACGCCGGCAAGTCGCTGCACGAGGACTTTCACGGCATGACCGGCATCGACCTCAACCGCGCCGGCACGCCGCTCCTGGAGATCGTCTCCGAGCCGGAGATGCGCTCCAGCGCCGAGGCCGTCGCCTACGCGCGCGCGCTGCACACGCTGGTGACCTGGATCGGCATCTGCGACGGCAACATGCAGGAAGGCAGCTTCCGCGTCGACGCCAACGTCTCGGTGCGGCCTGTGGGGCAAGCCGAATTCGGCACCCGCCGCGAAATCAAGAACCTCAACTCCTTCCGCTTTTTGCAGCAGGCGATCGACTACGAAGTCCGCTGGCAGATCGAGACGCTGGAGGATGGCGGCCGCATCCAGCAGGCCACGGTGCTGTTCGACCCCGACACCGGCGAGACACGCATGATGCGCAGCAAGGAGGAGGCGCACGACTACCGCTACTTCCCCGACCCCGACCTGCTGCCGATCAGGCTCGACGAGGGCTGGATCGAAACCGTGCGCGCCAACCTGCCCGAACTGCCCGCCGCGATGCAGGCGCGCTTCCAGAACGACTACGGCGTCTCGGCCTACGACGCGTCGGTGCTGACCGGAACGCGCGCGCTCGCCGAATACTTCGAGGCCGCCGCCCGCGCCTGCGGCCAGGGCAAACTCGCCGCCAACTGGGTGATGGGCGAATTCTCGGCCGCACTCAACAAGGCCGAGCTCGACATCGCGCAAAGCCCGGTCTCCGCCGCCCAGCTCGGCGCACTGATCGCGCGCATCCAGGACGGCACGCTGTCCGGCAAGCTCGCCAAGCAGGTGTTCGAAGGGCTGTGGGAAGGCGCCGGCGAAGTCGACGCCATCATCGAGGCGCGCGGTCTCAAGCAGATGTCTGATTCCGGCGAGCTGGAAAAAATCATCGACGAGGTGCTCGCCGCCAATCCCAAGTCGGTCGAGGAATTCCGTTCCGGCAAGGACAAGGCCTTCAACGCCCTGGTCGGCCAGGTGATGAAGGCCAGCCGCGGCAAGGCCAACCCGGCGCAGGTCAACGAGCTGCTTAAGGCCAAGCTGCAGTAAGCGAAAAGGGGCGCCGACTGGCGCCCCCCCCCCCCGACCGCGCACCGGATCCGGTGCGTCGGACACATCGGGCTAGTGGCTGCCCCCCGTCAGCTCGCGGAAGCGCACCTTGTCGGCCGCGTACTTCTCGCGCACCTGCGCCATCGTCTCTTCGTTGCTCTGGATGGTGCGCTTCAGCTCCTCGCTTTCCCGCGTCGCTTGCGCCAGCTGATCCTTGATGCCAGGCCCGACCGGACGGCCGGCCTTCTCGATGTTGGCGATGCGGCTGCGAAGCTCGGCCATGTTGGCTTCCACCGCCTTGGCGCGGATCTGGGCACCCTTGATCGCGAGCTTGTGGTGTTCCAGCGCGCGGTCGCGCGCCAGGTCGATCTCCGCTTCGGTGGTATAGGTCGAGGTCAGGGCACGGTCGCGCTGCACCTGTTTCTGCTGCTCCAGCTCCATGCGCTTCTGCTCGGCCTGGCGCTCCGCCTCGGCACGACGCTCCGCTTCGGACTGCGTGCGCTTGATGACGTTGCCCTGCTTGCTCATCTCGACGCCGCCGCTTTTCTGGTAGGTCGTCGGCGGCGTATCGCTGTAATGCACGCGGCCATTGCCGTCCACCCAGCGGTACATCCCCGCCTGCGCAAGCCCCGCGGCCAGCAACAGGACGACGGCCAGCGTGCTAGACGCCGTACTTTTCCCGGTAGGCCGCCACGGCCTGTAGTTCGGTTTGTCGCTTCGCATCACGTTCCAGAAACCCCACCAGATTGTCCAGCGTGACCACCGCCACGACTGGAATGCCATATTGTTCGCGCACTTCCTGCACTGCGGATTTCTCGCCGGTGCCGCGCTCCATGCGGTCCAGCGCGATCACCACGCCGGCCGGTTCGGCACCCGCGTGGCGGATCAGGTCCACCGACTCGCGCACCGAGGTGCCCGCCGAGATCACGTCGTCGACGATCAGCACGCGCCCCTTGAGCGCCGCACCGACCACCGTCCCGCCTTCGCCGTGGTCCTTCGCTTCCTTGCGGTTGTAGGCGTACGGCACGTTTCGCCCCATACCCGCCAGCGCGATCGCGATGCTCGCCGCCAGCGGGATGCCCTTGTAGGCCGGCCCGAACAGCACGTCGAACGCAATCCCCGAGTCGACGATGGCTTTCGCGTAAAATTCGCCCAGCCGTTTCAGCTTGTCGCCGTCGTTGAACAGCCCCGCATTGAAGAAGTAGGGGCTCATGCGTCCCGCCTTGGTCTTGAACTCGCCAAAACACAGCACGTTCGAGGCGATGGCGAATTCCACAAATTCGGCTTTGTAATCGGACATTTTTCTGAACTTCTTGAATCAATCTTGATGCGAATTATATCGGCCAACCTCAACGGCATCCGTTCCGCCGCCACCAAGGGCTTCTTCGACTGGCTGCCCAGCCAGCAGGCGGACGTCGTCTGCGTGCAGGAACTCAAGGCACAGGCCGCCGACCTCAAGCCCGAATTCATCCAGTGCGACGGTCTCTCCGGCGCCTTCCACTACGCCGAGAAGAAAGGCTACAGCGGTGTCGGCGTCTACACCCGCCAGGCGCCGCAGCGCATCGTCGAAGGCCTCGGCGTGCCCGAGTTCGACGCCGAGGGCCGCTACATCGAGGCCGATTACGGCCAGCTGGCGGTCATCTCGCTCTACCAGCCTTCCGGCTCCAGCAGCGAAGAACGCCAGCAGGCGAAATTCCGCTTTCTCGATGCCTTCTTCCCTCACCTCGAGGCGCTCATCAAGTGCGGCCGCGAAATCGTCATCTGCGGCGACTGGAACATCGCCCACAAGGAAATCGACCTCAAGAACTGGAAATCCAACCAGAAGAACTCCGGCTTCCTGCCCGAGGAACGCGCCTGGATGACCCGGTTGTTCGACGAGCTCGGCTGGGTCGACGTCTACCGCAGCCTCTACCCCGAACACACCGGCGAGGCCTACACCTGGTGGAGCAACCGCGGCCAGGCCTGGGCCAAGAACGTCGGCTGGCGCATCGACTACCAGATCGCCACCCCGGGCATCGCCGCCAGGGCAAGATCCGCCCGCGTCTACAAGGACCAGCGTTTTTCCGACCACGCGCCGCTGATCGTCGACTACGATTACGCCCCATGAGCGCACGCGCCCACCCCTGGCTCAACGCTCTGCGGGTCTACGCCCACCCGCGCGTCGTCGGCATGCTGTTCCTCGGCTTCTCGGCCGGGCTGCCGCTGCTGCTGGTGCTGGGCACGCTGTCGTTCTGGCTGTCCGAAGCGGGGATCGCGCGGGCGACGATCGGGCATTTGAGCTGGGTGGGGCTGGCATACGGGTTCAAGTTCCTGTGGTCGCCGCTGGTCGACCGGCTGCCGCTGCCCTTTCTGACTGCAAGGCTGGGCAAGCGGCGGGCGTGGCTGCTGCTGTCGCAGGTGTGCATCGCCGCCGCGCTGCTCGGCATGGCGAACACCGACCCGGTGGCGAACCTGACGCACATGGTGTTCTTCGCACTGGCGGTGGCCTTCGCCTCGGCGACGCAGGACATTGCACTCGACGCCTACCGCATCGAGGCGGTGGAAACCGAGAAGCAGGGCGCGATGGCGGCGACCTACCAGGCAGGTTACCGCATCGCGATGATCACCGCGGGCGCCGGCGCACTGTGGATCGCGGCCGCGTTCGACCCCAGCGAGGCGACCTACGATTTCCGTCCCTGGCAGGTTGCGTACACGGCGATGGCGGCGCTGATGACGGTCGGCCTACTCACCACGCTGATCATCCGCGAACCGGAACGGCACATTTCCCGCGAGACCAATGAGCGCGAGTTGCACGCGCGCGAGAAGTTCGCCGCCGCCGGCCTCTCCGGTGCGCCGCTGAATGCCGCCGCCTGGCTCTACAGCGCCGTGCTGTCGCCCTTCATCGACTTCATCCAGCGCTACAAATGGGAAGCCCTGCTGATGCTGGCGCTGATCGCCGTCTACCGCATTTCCGACGTGGTGATGGGGGTGATGAGCAACCCCTTCTACCAGGAAATGGGGTTCACCAAGGACGAGGTGGCCACCGTGTCCAAGGTCTACGGCGTGATCATGACCATCGCCGGCGCGGCGCTGGGCGGTCTATTGACCATGCGGATCGGCGTGATGCGCACGCTGTTCCTCGGCGCGCTGCTGTCCGCCGCGACCAATCTGCTGTTCGTGTGGCTGGCCGGGCGCGGCCACGACGTCGGCGCGCTGGTGTTCACCGTGTCGGCGGACAACCTCTCGGCGGGGATCGCATCTAGCGCCTTCGTCGCCTATCTCTCCGGCCTGGTGAACCAGGCCTACTCGGCGACGCAGTACGCGCTGTTCACCTCGGTGATGCTGCTGCTGCCCAAGTTCATCGCCGGCTTCTCGGGGGAGTTCGTCGACGCCTGGGGCTGGGCGGGTTTCTTCACGGGCACGGCAGCGATCGGGGTTCCGGTGCTGTTGCTGGTGTGGCTGACCGCCAGACGCCAAAGACCCGGGACCCGGGAGCAGAAGGCGCCATGATCGAACTCTCCCTGCTCACCGCGCTGCTCGCCGGCCTGCTCGGCGGCGTGCACTGCGTCGGCATGTGCGGCGGCATCGTCGCCGCGTTCTCCTTCCGCGCCGACGGCAGCACGCCGCCGTTCCGCCTGCATCTGGCCTACAACCTCGGGCGGGTGACCTCCTACGTGATCTTCGGTGCGCTTGCCGGCGCGCTCGGCGCCTCGCTCAAGCTGGCGGAATTCCTTCCGGTGCAGACGCTGCTCTACGTGCTGGCGCAGGCCGTGATGATCCTGCTGGGCCTGTACCTGGCCGGATTCAATCAATGGGTGCTGGTGTTCGAGCGTGCCGGCGGCGCGCTGTGGAACCGGGTCAAGCCGCTGTTCCAGACGCTGTTGCCGGTGAAATCGCTGCCGCAGGCGCTGCTCGCCGGCATGGCCTGGGGCTGGCTGCCCTGCGGCCTGGTGTATTCGGTGCTGGTGTCGGCACTGGCTGCGGGCAGCGCCACGTCGGGGGCCGCGCTGATGCTGGCGTTCGGCCTCGGCACGCTGCCCAACCTGCTGGGCATGGGCTTGTTCGCACGGCAGATCCAGCCCTTCATGCAGCAGCGCTGGGTGCGGCGCGCGGCCGGATTGACGGTGGCGGGCTTCGGCGCCTGGGGCCTGCTGGCACTGGCCTGGTCGGCATTCGCGTCGGCCTGACCGCAAAAAGAAACAGCCCCGTTGACGGGGCTGCGGAAGGCGAGAGTCGGGCGGCGCCTACTTGTAGAACTTCTGCTCGAAGCTCATCTCGCGCCGGGGCTCGCCCGCCACCTCGACGGTGGCGGTGAATTTCAGGGTGTCCGGCGGCGCGACGCGGAATTCGCCGAGGTAGTAGATCGCGGTCCCCTCGCGGATTTCACGCATTTCGACATGGGCCAGCTGCTGGTTGAGGTTGGTGGCGTAGACCTTGAGCTTCGCCGGCACCGGCGCCAGTGCGCCGACCTTGTTCGGTCTCAGCACCGACACCGTGACCAGGCCGCGCGTCTTGCTGCGCTCGATCTTGTAGGCGCGCGCCACCTCGGGCAGCAGCTCGTCGGTGGTGAGCGCGTTGTAGTGGATTTCGAGGGTGCCGAATTTCTGCGAAATTTCGGCGTGGGCGACGGCAGCGACGGAACACAGGAACAGGGCGGCAAGCATGCGCTTCATGGTCTCTCTCCTCTTGTTGTGGGCGATGCCTTATTGATTGTAGGCGCTTATCGCCGCGTCGCGAGCCAGGCGGTCAACTCGTCGAGCGCCCGCCCGACGGCCACGCTGGAAGCCTGCGCGGCGCCTGCCGCGTCGTAGCTCGCGAGCGGCACCTGCTGCTCGAACACGCGCTTGCCCAGCAGGGTGCGCTGCTTCAGGTCGACCAACTCGACCCGCAGCACCAGTCGCACCTGTCCGGGCTGGCTGGACGCGTCGTGATAGAACTCGACCAGTTCGCTGTCCAGCAGCAGGTCGCCGCGCACGTGGCCGCCCGCCGCGGCGACGCGGTACGCGCCCTGGCGGTCGAGCCGGGTGCGCATGAGCTCGGCGAAGCGCTTGCCGGGACGCTCGGTCCAGCGTGCGAACTGGTACTGACCGCGGGTACCGGCGCTGCGGCTGAATACGAGCTGGTCGGTATCGTAGAAGCTGCCGGCGGCGGTGTCGAGCACCAGCAGGGTGGGCACATGCGCTTCCCCGCCTTGCAGGACGTCGGCGCGTTGCGGAACGGCCTCCTTGGGGGCGCCCGCGGCGTCGCCCAGCACGTAATACACCACGGCAGGCGCGTCGTTCTTGCCGCCCAGGCTGACGCACCCAGCAAGCGCCAGGCTCAGCGCGGCCAGGACCAGGCTCTTTTTCATGGCAGTTTTTCTCCGGGGCCGAGTTGCTGCGGACTGGGGCCGAACAGGATGGAACGCGGTTCGGACAGGCGTTGTCCGGCGGTGGTGAGGGTGTCGGCACTGGTGCGCACGTCGCGGCTGACGTTGGTCAGTTCCAGCGTGCCGGTTTCGGTGAACAGCTGGACGCGCTCGGATATCAGGCTGGCGTCGCGCTGCAGTTTCTCCATCGCCAGCCGGGCCTCGTCGAGCGCGGCTTCGGCATTCTGGCCGACGCCGAGGATGCTGCCTTCGGCGCGCGTGGCGGCCTGGCTGATGCTGGCGCCGGCGAAGCGGAATTCGTCGGAGGCATCGCGGATCCCCTGCACCGCAGCGTCGAGGCTTTGCTTGTTGGCGACCAGATGGCTCGACAGTTCATTGAGGTTGGCGAGGGTGCGGTTGATGGCGAGCTGATTCTCGTCCGACAGCAGCGTATTCATTTTCTCCAGCACCTGCGCGCCGTTGACCGCCAGCTGCGACACGGCGGTGGCGACCTTGTCGATGTCGGAACTGCCCTCGGCGATGACCGGATAGCGCTCTCCCTTCGGCACCTCGAGCAGCAGCGGGCTGCCGCTCGCGCCATTGTCGATCTCCAGCGCCGCGATGCCGGTCACCAGGTTGCGCTTGATGTAGGCCGCCGCACCGGCATGCACCGGCACGCCTTCGTCGATGCGCGCGGTGACGCTGACCGCCTCGTCGCCCCCCTGGGCGAAGCGGTAGCCGTCGACGACGCCGACCTTGATGCCGCGCATCTTCACCGGGCTGCCGACCGCGAGGCCGTCGAGCGACTGCTGCTTGAAATAGATGGTGTAGCTCTGATACGCGATCTGGTCGGCGAAACCCGCCAGCCAGACGATGGCCAGCGTCATCAGCGCGATGACCGCCAGTACCAGGGCGCCCACCAGGGTGTAGCGGCCTTCAGTTTCCATGCACGGGTTCCCCCTTAGTCTCGCGCGCCGCGAAATAATCGGTGAGCCACGGATCGTCGATGGTTTTCAGCGCATCCACCGTGCCGCTGCCGAGCACGCGGCCGTCCGACAGCACGATGACGCGGTCGATGATCGAAAACAGTGTATCCAAGTCGTGGGTGACGAGGAATACGGTGAGGCCGAGACTGTCGGCCAGCAACCGGATCAGCCTGTCGAAGGCGCGCGCCGAAATCGGGTCGAGTCCGGAAGTCGGCTCGTCGAGGAACAGCAACTCGGGGTCGAGCGCGAGCGCGCGCGCCAATGCCACCCGTTTGCGCATGCCGCCGGACAGTTCGCTCGGCCGCTTCTTCGCGGCATCCGGCGGCAGGCCGGCCAGCGCGAGTTTCAGCCGCGCCAGCTGGCGGCAGATGGCGCGCGGCAGCTCGGTATGCTCGAACAGCGGGGTGGCGACGTTGTCTTCGACCGTCAGCGAGGAGAACAGCGCACCGTCCTGGAACAGCACGCCAAAGCGGCGGCGCAGCGTGTTCATCTGCTCCGGCGTGCTGTCCCACACCGACTGTCCGAACAGCTCGATACGGCCGGCCTGCGGCCTCAGCAAGCCGATGATCTCGCGCAGCAGCACCGACTTGCCGGTGCCGCTGCCGCCGATCAGCGCAACCACCTCGCCACGCGCGACCGACAGGCTCAGGCCGCGATGGATGCGGTGGCCGCCGAGCGTGGTGGAGACGTCGCGGACGTCGAGAACGGTTTCGCCCATCAGATGCCCAGCCGCACGAACGACACGGCAAAGATCGCGTTGAGGATGATGATGGCGACCAGGCTCTGCACCACGGTGGACGTGGTGTGGGCGCCGACGCTGCGCGCGTCGCGGGTGACCGAGAGCCCCATGCGGCAGGCGATCAGCGCGATCGATAGGGCGAACACCGGCGCCTTGCCGACCCCCACCAGCAGTGTCTTCAGCAGCAGGACGTCGACCATGCGGTCGAGGAACATGTGATAGGAAATGTCCAGTTGTTCCTGTGCCACCAGCATGCCGCCGGCGATGCCGGCGATGTCGCCGATGAAGACCAGGAGCGGCATGGCGAGCAGCAGCGCCAGCATGCGCGGAATCACCAGCACCGCCAGCGGCGACAGGCCGAGCGTGGTGATGGCGTCGATCTCCTCGGTGACTTTCATGGTGCCGATCTGCGCGGTGATGGCGGCGCCTGTACGACCGGCCACCAGCACTGCGACGATGACCGGAGAAATCTCGCGCAGCACGGCCAGCAGGATGCCGTCGACCACGAAGATATTCGCGCCGTACTGCTGCGCCTGGTCGCCCAGCAGATAGGCGAACACGACGCCGAGCAGGAACAGCATGCCGACCACGATGGGAATCGCGCCGACGAAGATGTCGCGCACCTGTGCGCTGAATTCGCGCCAGCGCCAGCGCTCCGGCCTGCCGGCCAGGGTCAGCAGTTCGACCGACAGGCGGCCGATGAAATCGAGCAGACCGACGAGGTGGCCCCATATGGCTGCGGTACCCTGTCCGGTCAGTTCGAACACGCCCTCGCGGCGCGGCGCGGGCTGCGCAATCGTGGTCGCGGCGTGCCGTGCCACCAATTGCAGCATCGCCAGATGGTGCGGCTGAAAGGCGCGCAACTCGGGCAGGGGATCGTCGGGCCGCGGGCGGGCGGCCGTCAGCAGCAGCCAGGCGCCATTGGTGTCGAGCTGGGTGACGCCGGCGCCGTCGAGTATGCGCACGGACTTGCCGCTGAGGCGCGGCAGCGCGGACGCGGATTCGGCGTGCCAGTCGCCGCTGGCGATCAGCGCGCCCTGGCCCTCGTCGAAGTGCGCGCTTGCCGCCGTCATGCCAGCCGGAGCGGATTGTTGGGGTCGATGCCCGGCATGAAGGGCAGGCCGCGTTCGCGGTGCGTGACCTGGTAGACGCAGCCGATCCAGTTGCCGACCACCGCTTCGGCGGTGTCGTGCCAGGTGTTGTCGAGCTGCGGCAGCACCAGCGCCTCCGGGAACGCCACCGTGTCGCCGGCGCGCATGCGGCTGCCGAACTCGGCGAGCAATGCCTGCGCCTGGCGGTTGAAGTAGCGCTGCGGGAACGGCGGGAAGGCGGGCAGCGTGCCGGACGCGGCCAGCAGCAGGTCGCGCTTGTATTCCTTCAGCAGCGACACCGTGTCGTATTCGGGATGCCCCTGGAAGAACACGGTACGCAGGCCGTCGCCGCTCACCGCCAGATGCACGCCGGCGTCCGCGCTCTCGACCAGCACCTTGACCCCGGCCGCCTCGAACTGCGCGCGCGAGACGTCGTTCCAGCGCGAATGCGGGACATCGAACCGGGTATTGACGTCGGCCACCAGCGGATGGCGGCCGTCGGTGACGCGATGTTCGAACACGCCCCAGATCTTGTGCGGCTGTTTCACCCGCGTCTTCCCGTGGCGGAACTGCATCACCGCGTGGGTGGCGAGGCACGAGCACAGCGTCGAGGTGACGTGGTCCCAGGCCCAGTCGATCACCTCGATCAACGGCTCCCAGAACGGCTCGTCGGCGAGGTTGGGATGGCTGACGTTGGCGCCGGTGATGATGAGCGCGTCGAGCCCGGCTTCGCGGATCGCCTCGAAGGATTCGTAGTACTGCGCGATGTGCGCCTGCGCCTTCTCCCCGCGCGGCAAGGTCGGCAGGGTGAAGGGATGCATGTAGAACTGCGCGATCGGGTTGGATTCGCCGACCAGCCGGTAGAACTGCCGCTCGGTCGCCTCCAGCGCGGCGTCCGGCATCATGTTCAGGAGACCGACGTGCAGCTCGCGGATTTCCTGCTTGGCCGCGCGCTCGGTCGACAGCACCGTGATGCCGTCCTGGCGCAGACGCTCGAAGGTGGGCAGCGCGTTATGCGCGACCAGCGGCATGCGTGCCCCCTGATCCCTGACCCCTGAATCCTGATTCCTGGACTTCGGCCCCTGGTTCTTTCCTGGCGATGGCGGCTTCCAGCAACGCGAGGAAGTCGCGCTCGTCGCGCACCTGCGCGATCTCCTGCGAAGTCACCGTGTAGCCATGCGGCCTGGCGATCGCCTCGTAGCGCGGGATGCGCGAATGGAACAGGCGCGGGAACACCCAGCGCGCGAAGTCGTTCGGCTCGATCTGGGCGACGAACTCGAGGCCTTTTTCAGTGAGATAGACCGGCAGGTGCTCAGCGAGGAAGGCCGGGCGGAAATACAGCGGCTTGGGATCGGACTGCGCGCGCTTGATCAGCGTCTCCTCCTCCTCGCGCGTGGTGGTCTGGATGTAGAGGATCAGCGTGTGCTCGGCCAGGAGTTCGACCACGCCCGGCTCGTCCAGCTCGCACAGGCTGCCGCCGACGTCGTTGACGAAGTGCGGATAGCCGTAGATTTCCTGGCCCTTGCGGATGAATTCCGGAACGTCCTTCATGGCGGCGATCTCGGCATCGCGGTACGCCGCCTGGCGGCGCGAGAACTCGTCGAGCGAAAGCCCGCCCCACTCCGGCCCGCCGAGCTTGCCGACGAAGGTGAGCACCGGCCCGAGGTCGTGGATCTTGATGTTGTTCTTGATGTCGATCCAGTCGTTGCGCAACAGATCGCGCAGAAAGGGCACCTGCATCGCCTGCTGCTTGATCAGGTCGAGGATCGGTTCGTCCAGGTAGCGCGTGCCGATGCGGTAGTCGCCGGAAAAATGGAACCAGTCGTGGCCGCGCAGCAGGGACGAGATGTGCGTCTTGCCGACACCGGACATGCCCAGCAGCGTGATGCGCTTGGTCGGCCAGGCGCGGAAGGATTCGGGTGTGAAGTGCATGAACTCGGGTTTTGGATGACCAGCCCGAAGCCTACCGAAAAGCCATGCAATTAAAAAGGGCGCACCCCGCTTTGGTGCACGAGGGTACCCGCCCCGCACCAATTCGGCTCACGACCGCCCGGCACGCTTCACCCTCGACGGCCACACCCTGCGCCATTCCCCAGCAATGGCGTGCCCTGCCGCGACACCCGCGTGGCGGCAAACGGCTGGCACAACGGTTGCTAATACCCCTGCACCGGGAACAGCGGCGCATCGTCGTCCGCAAGTACCGCGAAGGAGGGCTAGGGTTCCGGTCCCGCAGGGGATGCTGGTCCGAGAGCCGCCGGCACCGCCCAAGGGCGGGGCTCCACGGAGGGACAAAAGCCCGGGAGACGCGATTGTCGCTCTCCCGGGACTTATAAACCTGACATCTCCACGGAGTACACCATGCACCTGAATGCCTTGCTGAAGACCCTGCTTGCCACCGTTGCCGGTGCCCTCATCGCCGGCCACGCCCATGCCGCCCCCACCCTGAAGCTCGGGCTCACCACCTGGATCGGTTATTCGCCGTTCTACGTCGCCGACGCGCTCGACCTGTACAAGAAATACGACCTCAAGGTGAAGCTGCAGACCTTCACCGACCCCGCGATGCTGCCGTCGGCGCTGGCGGGCGGTGCCATCGACGGCGCGCTGATGACCTACGACCAGGTGGTCGGCGCCGCCGGCCAGGGCCAGAATTTCAAGGTGGTGATGCCGGTGGACTACTCCTACGGCGGCGACGCCGTGCTGGCCGACAAGTCCATCACCCAGGTCAGCCAGCTGAAGGGCAAGAAGGTCGCCTACGCGCCGCTGTCGCCGTCCGACTTCCTGCTCGCCTATGCGCTGAAGATCAACGGCATGAGCGACAAGGACATCCAGCCGGTGAACATGACGCCGGAAGCGGTGCCCGCGGCGATGGCGTCGGGCGCCACCTCGGCCGGCGTGACCTACGAGCCCAACGTGTCGCAGATCCTGGATTCCGGCAAGGGCAAGTTCCACGTCATCTATTCCTCGCGCGAAGCACCCGGCATCATCACCGACGTGCTCGCCTTCGACGTCAAGAAGCTCGGCAAGGACGACAAGCAGATCATGGCCCTGATGCGTGGCTACCTCGACGGCCTCGCCTACATGAAGGCCAAGCCGCTTGACGCGGCCAAGCTGATCGGCAAGGCCGTGGGCGTGTCCGACAAGGAAGCGCTGGAGCAGCTGAAGGGCGTCTACAACATTCCGCTGAAGGAAATGCCCAAGACCTACGCCAAGGGCAAGGACACCACCTCCTTCTACGTCAGCGGCGACGTGATCAACGAGATCCTGATCAAGAACGGCCAGATCAAGAAGGCCGCCGCGATTCCCGCCACCCTGGACGACCGCTATGTGAAGGCGCTGCTGAAATAAGTCCCCGGCCGCCCTCGACGGAGGGCGGCATTTCTCCCGATCCCCGCCATGTCCACCCGATTGTTCCGCCACCCCGACGGCGCCCTGCCCAATACGCTGGCGCTGGCCTATTCCCTCTCAGGCTATGCCGGCGGCCTGTGGCTGATGGCGACCGCATCCTGGCCGCTGGCGCTGGCCGCCACCCTGTGGTTCGCCCACGCATTGATCGTCTCGGCCTACCTGTTCCACGAATTCGCCCACGGCACGGTTTTCACCCAGCCCGAGGCCAACACCCGCGGCGGCGTGCTGATGACTTGGCTCACCGGCAGCTGTTACGCCCGCTACGACCACTTGCGGCGCAAGCACATGCGCCACCACGTCGACCGCGCCGACGTCATCAGCCTCGACACCAAGGCGTTGCTGCAGGCGTCTCCTGTCTGGGTGCGGCGCGCCGTGCTGGCGCTGGAATGGGCCTACGTGCCGGCGGTGGAATTGCTGATGCACGCCTACGTCGTGGCGCGCCCTTTTCTCGATCCCACGCGGCATGGCGAGCGCGGCCGTGCCGTCGCCATCCTTGCCGTGCGCGGCAGCGCCTTCGCGGCGCTCGGCCTTGTCTCACCGCGCGCGCTGCTGCTGTATGCCGTCGCGTATCTGGCCATGGTCACGGTACTGCGCTTCGCCGACGCCTTCCAGCACACCTACGACGCCTACGCCATCCCCGACGGCGACCCGGTCCCGGCCGACCGGCTGCGCGACAAGGCCTACGAACAGGCCAACACCTATTCCAACCTGGCCAGCCTGCGCTGGCCCTGGATCAACCTGCTGCTGCTGAATTTTCCGTATCACAACGCCCACCACGACCGCCCCACCGCCCCGTGGTATCGGCTCCCCGCGCTGCACCGCGAGTTGTATGGCGAGCACCCTCGCCAGGTGATCCCCATGGCCAGGCTCTTGCTGCCCTTCCATCGCCATCGCGTCACCCGCGTGCAGGCCGAAGACTACGGTGAGGTCGACCCCGGCAGCGGGCAGGCCGCGGCCTTCGTCGGCGCGGTGTCGGTGTCCTTCCTGACGGCAACATGACGACCCTCACGCTGTTCCTCCCGCGCCGCCATGGCACGGCCATCTCCGCCCTGCTGGGCGGAGCCGTGCTATGGGGGCTGTTCTGGTGGCCGCTCAAGCAGCTCGACGCCGCCGGCATCCATGGCAGCTTCGTGCAGGCGGTCGCCTACGGGCTGCCCGCGCTGGTCCTGCTGCCGTGGGCCTTGCGCACGTTTCACCTGTGGCGCGACCAGGCCGCGCTGCTGCTGCTCATCGCGCTCCTCGGCGGCTGGGCCAACGCCTCCTTCGCCAGCTCGCTCACCTACGGCAGCGTGGTACGGGTGCTGTTGCTGTTCTATCTGGCGCCGGTGTGGACCATCCTCGCGGCACGGCTGTTCCTCGGCGAGCCCTTCACCCGCCTGCGCCTTCTTGCCCTGGGACTGGCGCTGGCGGGACTGGCGTTCACCCTCGGCGGCCCGGAAATATTCGATTCGCCGCTCTCCGCCATCGACCTGCTGGCCCTGTCATCGGGCCTTGCCTTCGCCCTCAACAACGTCGCCATCCGTGCCGGCCAGGGGCTGCCCGACGCCGCGCGCGCGGTCGCGGTGTTCGCCGGCTGCGCCCTGGTCTCGCTCGGCTTCATGGGCTGGCATGGCCAGCCGCTGCCCGCGCTCGAACCGCCCCATCTGCTCGCGCTGGCGGGACTGGCGCTCGCCTGGGTGCTGCCCGGCACGCTGGCCACGTTCTACGGCGTCGCCCGCCTCGACGCCGGCAAGGCCGCGATCCTGCTGCTGGCCGAGCTGGTGGTGGGCGTGATCTCCGCCGTGCTCGTCGGCGGCGAGGCCTTGTCGCCACAGGAGGCACTGGGCGGCGCGCTCATCCTCGCCGCAGCGGTGATCGAGGCGCGCACCGAATCGGCGGGAGCCCACGCATGAATCCCGCCCGCACCGCCCTGCTGGTGATCGACATGCAGCGCGACTTTCTCGACCCCGGCGGCTACGCAGCCGCGGTCCGTCTCGACGTCGACGCCCTGCGCCGGCCGATTCCGGCCATCCAGCATTTGCTGGACATTGCGCGCCGCCTCGGCATGCTGGTGGTGCACACGCGCGAAGGCCACCGCCCCGATCTGGCCGACTGCCCGCCCGCCAAGCTGGCACGCAGCCGCGCCGCCGGCGCCGAAATCGGCAGCGCCGGACCGCTCGGCCGCCTGCTGGTGCGCGGCGAGTTCGGCCACGACTTCGTCGACGAACTCCAGCCCCTGCCCGGCGAGCCGGTGATCGACAAACCCGGCTACGGCGCCTTCCATCAGACCGACCTGGCGCAAGTCCTGCAGAACCGCGGCATCGAGCATCTCATCCTCGGCGGCGTCACCACAGAAGTATGCGTGCATTCGACCCTGCGCGAAGCGGTCGACCGCGGCTACGACTGCGCGCTGGCCGGCGACGCCTGCGGCTCGGCCCACCCGCACCTGCACGCCGCCGCCCTGCAGATGGTGGCGGTGGAAGGCGGCGTGTTCGGACGCGTCGCCGGCAGCGCTGCCCTGATCGCCGAGCTGGAACGCGCGCAGGAGGCCAGGCCATGACCCAGGTTCTGCGCCTGTGGCCGCTGCTCACCGGCCTCCACAAGTACGACAAGTCGCTGTCGACGCGCAATCGCGGCCACGGCCAGATCATCGAGGCACCGATCCTCGCCTACCTGATCGAGACGAAAAACGGCCGCATCCTCTACGACGTCGGCTGCGACTACGCCAAGATCGCCGACCCGGCGAAACGCGACCGCTACTACGACCCGGAATCCTTTCCCTTCGGCCCGCCCGAGATGCGCGAGGAAGACCGCATCCCGCATCATCTGAAACGGCTGGGGCTGACGGCCGCCGACGTCGACGTGGTGTTCGTCGGCCACCTGCACTTCGACCATGCCGGCGGGCTGTGCGACGTGTGCGGCGCCGAGGTGCACGTGCAGCAGGCCGAACTCGACGCCGCGCGCTCCGGCCTCGACGTCGCGGTGTTCGCCGACGACCTCGCCGGCAATTACAACTGGAAAGCGCAGCAGGGCGAATACGATCTGGTGCCCGGCGTGCGCGCCGTCGCCAGCCCCGGCCACACCGCCGGCCACATGTCGCTGTTCGTCGAGCTGCCGAAGGGGCCGCCGCTCATCCTCTGCGGCGACGCCGCCGACCTCGCGGAAAACCTCGAGCAGGAAATCGCCCCCGGCTTGTGCTGGCAGGACCGCGAGGACGAAGCGCTGGCGAGCATCCGCAAGCTCAAGTCCATGGCGCGGCAGGAAGGCGCCGAGCTGTGGCCCAACCACGATATCGCCTTCTGGAACACGCTGCGGCGTTTCCCGCAATTCCATGAATAGGTGGACGCCGCCCCTCCCTGACGATCCGGCCGCGACGGATACGGCCGCGCCGCTCGACATCACGCGTCTGCTCACCACCATCACCGACAACCTGGTCGGCATGATCTATCGCTGCCGCATCGATGCGACCTGGACCATGGAATACGTCAGCGAGGGCTGCTACAAGCTCACCGGCTACCGCCCCGACGAACTGGTGTTCAACAACCGCGTGTCGTACGACCAGATGACCCTGCCGAAGGACCGCGAACGCGTCAACCGGGCCATCCACGCCGCACTCGAGGCCAACGAGGCATTCGACGTGGAATACCGCATCCGCCGCGCAGACGGCCAGGTACGCTGGGTGCTGGAGCGTGGCGTCGGCCTGCACAATGCGCACGGCCAGCTGGCCTGGATCGAGGGTTTCATCCAGGATATTTCCGAGCGCATGGCCGCCAACGAGGCGCTGCACGAGGCGGTGCGGCGCTATCGCAGCCTGTTCGAGCACGCCACCGAGGGCATCTTCCAGACCACGCCGGAAGGCCGTTATCTCAACGCCAACCCGGCACTTGCGCGCATCTACGGCCACGCCTCGCCGGATGAGCTGATCGCGCACCTGCACGACATTCCGCGCCAGCTCTACGTGCAGCCGGAGCGGCGCGCCGAATTCGTGCGCCTGATGCAGGAACAGGGCGCAGTGCGCAATTTCGAATCGCAGGTCTACCGGTGCGACGGCCGCGTCATCTGGATTTCCGAGAACGCACGCGCGGTGAAGAACGCCGACGGCAGCGTGCAGTTCTTCGAAGGCACCGTGGTCGACATCACCGAGCGCAAGCAGCACGACGCCGTGCTGGAACACCAGGCCAGGCACGACAGCCTGACCGGCCTGCCCAACCGTTCGCTGCTGCGCGACCGCATCGAACAGGCCATCGGCAAGGCGCGGCGCGACGGGCACCTGGTGGCGGTGGTGTTCGTCGATCTCGACCACTTCAAGCTGATCAACGACAGCCTCGGCCACCACGTCGGCGACCGCCTGTTGCTGGAGGTCGCCGACCGTCTCATCGCCTGCGTGCGTGGCCACGACAGCGTGGGGCGCCAGGGCGGCGACGAGTTCGTGCTGGTTCTCACCGAGATGCACGACGACAACGAAATCGTCTCCATCGTCAGCCGCCTGCTCGAAGTGATCTCGCAACCCTGGGTCGACAATGGCCAGGAATACGGCCTCAGCTGCAGCGTCGGCGTCAGCTGCTTCCCGCAGGACGGCGACGACCCGGACGCGCTGCTGCGCTGCGCCGACGCCGCCATGTACAAGGCCAAGGCGACCGGGCGCGGCACCTACCATTTCTACACGCCCGAACTGAACCAGGCGGTCAGCGAACGCCTCGAACTCGAAAACAGCCTGCGCCATGCGCTGGAACGCGGCGAATTCCGCGTCCATTACCAGCCGCGCATCGAGGTCGTCAGCGGCCGCATCATCGGTGCCGAGGCGCTGATCCGCTGGGACTGCCCCGGCAAGGGCCTGGTCCAGCCCGACAGCTTCATCTCGATCGCTGAGGAGACCGGACTCATCATCCAGATCGGACAATGGATCCTGCAGGAGGCCTGCCGCCAGAACAGCGCCTGGCAGCGCGCCGGCCTTGCGCCCATCGTCGTCTCGGTGAACCTCTCGCCGATCCAGTTCCGCCATGCCGGGCTGGTGTCGTCGGTGGCGGACGCGCTGGTGCAGGCCAGGCTCGATCCGTCGTATCTGGAACTCGAGCTGACCGAATCCTTCGTCATGCACGACGCCGAGCGCATCAACGTCGCCATGCAGTCCCTGAAACGGCTCGGCGTCGACATCGCGGTGGACGACTTCGGCACCGGCTATTCGAGTCTCAGTTATCTCAAGCGCTTTCCGGTCGACCGCCTCAAGATCGACAAGAGCTTCGTACGCGACATCGACAGCGATCCCGACGACGCCGCCATCGTGCGCGCCATCATCACCCTCGGCCACGCCCTCGGCCTGAAGGTGGTGGCCGAGGGTGTGGAAACCCCGGCCCACCTCGAATTCCTGCAGCAGCACGACTGCGACGAACTGCAGGGCTACTATTTCAGCCGGCCGGTTCCCGCAGCCGACATGGAAGCCTTGCTGCATGGCCAGGCGGACGGCGGCTGCCGCTGCCGGGCCGGCCTGGATGCCCACGCGGCCGCCCCCTGCAACTGCGGCGGACACCCCGGCGAATGACGGCACGCATGCCTGTTCCGCTCGCGGACCCGACCGACCCGCCGCCTCCGGTGCCTGTGCCCTATCTCGGCGTGTGGCGGCGCAGCCTGCTCGAAACGCCCACCACGCAGGACACGACGAGCCGCGTGCTGTGGCTGCAGACGCCTCGCTGGCATGCCGACTTGCGCATCCCGGAAGGCCGGCCCGACTTCTCCGGCGTGAACCGCCTCGCCGGATGCGACGACGCCCAACTCGCCTGGCTCGCCACCCAGCAGGGCTTCTGCGGTCTCACCCAGGTTGACGGCGAACGCTGCACCTGGCACCGGCAGATGGATTTTCAGCCCGCCAACGGCAGCCGCGACGCCGGCCGCATGGCTTTCGACGGCGAGCGTGTCGTCGAGACCGGCATCGAGGCGGACTATCTGGAAATCTGGGAACGCCTGCCCGAGAGCCGCGGCGGTACCGCCGCCCTCCAGCTGGCTGCGGAAAACGGCGAACGGCCGCTGCGCCCCGCCTGGCTGCTGATCGCCGGCGACTGCTTCATGTTCGTGCGCGGTCGCGCCCTGACCTTGCCGCGCGCCGCCGACCTGTCCTCGCTCATCGCACGAACCCGACCCGAGCGGACCCAGCTGCTGGCCTGGCTCGACGTCGAGATCAGTTTCGGCCGCCGCAACGGCCCCGCGCCCTGGCGCATCGAACACTCGACCCTCCCCTTCCGCGAGGGGCAGACCGTCACTTCTCCCGGCGCGTTGCAGCGCCGCGGCCATCAGCTGGTCGTCGAGGGTGAAGCGGGGCGGCGCTGGATGATCCTCGACTGGACACTCGACGCCGGGCTGTGAACCGGTCCGGCGCGCATCAGCGCGCGGCGTCTGCCAGCCCGTCGTCCAGCCGCCCATGGCAGGCGGCCACAAACTCGGCAAAGTCGGCGGCGGGCGACGGCCGTGCATGCAGGTAGCCCTGCACCTTGTCGCAGCCGATCCACGCCAGATAATCCTGCTGCTCCCGGGTCTCGATGCCTTCGGCAATGGAATCGAGACCCAGCGTGCGGGCGAGCCCGATGACGGCGGCGGCAATCGCGCAATCGTTGGCATCGCCCGGGATATCGCGCACGAACGAGCGGTCGATCTTCAGAATGTCGATCGGCAGCTGCTTCAGGTAGCTCAAGCTCGAATAACCGGTGCCAAAATCGTCGATGGCGACCCGAATGCCGTGCTCGCGCAGGTGCGTGAGCACCCAGGCGCACAACTCGATATCGTGCATCAGCACATTCTCGGTCAGCTCGATCTGCAGCTGATGGCCGGGCACCCCGCTTTCGTTCAGCAGCGCGATGACGCGATCCGGGAAACCGGGTTGCGCCAGTTGCACGGCCGAGATGTTCACAGACACATATTCGAGCCCAAGGTCGCGAGCATGCCAGGCACGCATGCTCGCCAGCGCCTCGCGCAGAATCCACTCGCCCAGCGGCACGATGAGGCGCGTCTCCTCCGCCAGCGGAATGAAGCAGTCCGGCGTGTTCGCCCCCGCGGGCCCCTGCGACCAGCGCACCAGCGCCTCGCCGGCGATGACCCGGCCGCTCTGGATATCCATGATCGGTTGATAGTGCAGTTCGAAACCGCCATCGCGCACGGCGGCGCGCAGCGCATTCTCGATCGCGACCTTGTTGCGCGCCGCCTCGGACAATTCCGCGCTGTAGCGCACGTGGCCGTCGCGGCCGGCTTCCTTGGCACGATACATCGCGGTATCGGCGTTCTTCAACAGGGCCACGGCGTCCATGCCATCCTCGGGATACAGCGTGATGCCGATGCTGCAGCCGATGTGCAGATCGATCCCGTTGACCTCGAAAGGCTGCCGGAATGCGGCCACCATCTCGTCGGCCAGCCGGACGGCCGCAGCGGGGGTGGCCTGGCCTTCCATCAGCACGACGAATTCGTCGCCGCCGAGGCGGGCGAGCGTATCGGCCCGGCGCACCAGCCCCTTGAGTCGCCGCGCCGCCTCGATCAGCAGCTGGTCGCCGATCTGGTGGCCGAGGCTGTCGTTGATGTTCTTGAAGCGGTCGAGGTCGATGAAGAGCAGGGCGACGGCGCCCCCTTCGCGCTCGGCGCGTTCGATGACGTGATTCAGCCGGTCGCCGAACAACAGCCGGTTGGGCAGTTCGGTGAGCGCATCGTGGTGGGCGAGGAAATCGAGCCGGCTCTGGGTTTCCTTGATCGACGAGATGTCGGTCATCACCGAGATGTAGTGGGTCAGCCGCCCCTCGGCGTCGCGCACTGCGCTGATGGTCTGCAGCAGCGGCAGCACGCGCCCGTCGCGGGTGCGGTCGAGGATCTCGCCTTGCCAGTAGCCGGTCCGGTGCAGCGCGTCCCACAAGGCCTGGTAGAACGACGGTTCGTGCAGCCCCGACTTGAACGTGCCCGGCGTCGCGCCGATCAATTCCTCGCGGGCGTAGCCGGTGATGCGCGAAACCGCGGCGTTAACCTCGACGATGCGGTTGTCGGCATCGCTGATCAGGACGCCCTCGCCGATGTGGCCGAACACCTCGGCATAGAGCTGCAGGTGGCGCTCGGTTTCCTTCTGCGGCGTGATGTCGGTGAACAGCATCACCGTCTTCGCGTGGCGGCCGGCCTCGTCAAGAATCCGCGACGCGACGATCTGCACGTCGCGGCTGTGCAGATCGACGACATGGCAGGCACCGTCCGCCGAGCGGCGGATACCGACCAGCTTGTCTGCGGTGTCGCACACCTCGTTCGCCAGCCGGCCGACGATCTGGTTGCGAGCCGAACCGCGGAACAGCCACTCGAGCGCACGGTGGTTGCAGTCGTCGATGCGGTCGTCGAGGTCGAGCACGACCACGGCGGCACCCAGCGTGTCGAAGATGGCGCGGATCTCGCCGGTGGCGAGGTCGAAGCGGCGATTGGTCTCGTTGAGATGGGCGATCACCTGGGCGAAAGCCTCGGCGACGATGCCGATGGGATCGAGCTCGATCAGCGTGTCGTCGTCGAGCTCATCGGAGCGCAGCGGCTGCGTACCCATTACTGCCAGCAGCTGGTCGATCTTGGCGCGTATGTAGCGGAAGGCGTCCTGCTGGCTGGTCGGCATGGTCCGGAAGGCGTCAGGTCCGGCCGAAAATGCGGATGCGGTAGGCCCCCTCAAGGCGGTCGATATCCGTGTGGAAGCCCATGCGGTTGACCGTTGCGGGTATGGTGGCCGTGGCCTGGCGATCGTCGGTCAGCACGACCACCTCGGCATTGCCGGCACGGATATCCGCGCCGACGCGGTTGATTTCCTTCAGCGTCAGCAGAAGACAGGAAGGACAGATCTGACCGCGGATGTCGATATCGAAGGTCTGCATGAGTGCCTACCGTATCACGAAACGCGTCTGCAGGCGGGCGCCGACCCAGGTGCCCGGTACCAGCCCCGAGACGAACAGCAGACGCTGCAGGGCGAGAATCGGCAGCCCGCCCCACAGGCGCCAGACGCAGCACGACGGCGCCAAGCGCGCGGCCAACCCCAGCAGGATCATCTGGCGCATCAGGAAGAAATCGCGGAACAGGAACAGACCGCGGAACGAAGCGGCCGTGCAGAAATCGGCACGATGCATGACGAAACCTGCGGCGAGGCCGATGGCGAGCGAAGCGGCAATGATCAGAAAAAAGCCCTGCTCCATGACTGGCGTTCCCGACTGATGACGGACACGATACGCGATCACCGCTCATTCCCCACCCTGCGCCGAACGCAGTTGCGAGAAGACCGATTCGATGCTTAACGGCCGATCTGCGGAAAATCTGAATTGCCGCCGCCGTCCCGGCACGGTTGGCACGAACCCGGGGACATGCCATAGCCCCGACGGAATCAGGGCTGCGCCAGACCCTCACGGCGATGCCGAACCGCGCGGTCGGCGTGCCCGTCACATCCCCGCCACGCCGGGGATCCAGTTGGTGCCCGCCAGCGGCACGCGCGCCATCGCCGCCGCTTCCAGCGTCAGCGCCACCAGATCCTCGCGCTCGAGGTGGTGCACGTTCTGTTTGCCGCAGGCGCGCGCGATGGTGGTGAGCTCCATGTTCAGTGTCTTCAGATAGTTCTTCAGATGTCGCGCGCCGACCTCGGGCGTCAGCCGCTGCTCCAGCACGGCGTCCTGGGTGGTGATACCGACCGGGCACTTGCCAGTGTGGCAGTGATGGCAGTAGCCGGGCGCAGTGCCGAGCGCGGCATAGCCGGCGGTGGCGTCGTGGTGCGCACCATTCTGGAAGTAGCTGTCGTGGTTGCAGCCCAGCGCGATCAGCACGCCCTGTCCGATCGACACGGCGTCGGCGCCCATCGCCAGCGCCTTGGCGACATCGGGGCCGCTGCGGATGCCGCCGGAGACGATGAGCTGCACCTTGTCCTTCATGTCGAGGTCTTCCAGTGCGTCGACCGCCTGGCGCAGCGCCGCCAGGGTGGGAATGCCGACGTGCTCGATGAAGCAGGTCTGGGTCGCCGCGGTGCCGCCCTGCATGCCGTCGACCACCACCACGTCGGCGCCGGAATGCACCGCGAGCTTGACGTCGTTGAAGGTGCGGGTGGCGCCGACCTTGACGTAGATCGGCTTCTCCCAGTCGGTCAGTTCGCGCAGTTCCTGGATCTTGATCGCGAGGTCGTCGGGGCCGGTCCAGTCGGGATGGCGGCAGGCCGAACGCTGGTCGATGCCGGCCGGCAGCGTGCGCATCTGCGCGACGCGCGGCGACACCTTCTGCCCCAGCAGCATACCGCCGCCGCCCGGCTTGGCGCCCTGGCCGATCACCACCTCGATGGCGTCGGCGCGGCGCACGTCGTCCGGGTTGAAGCCGTAGCGCGACGGCAGGCACTGGTAGACCAGGGTCTTCGACGACTGCCGTTCCTCCTGCGTCATGCCGCCGTCGCCGGTGGTGGTCGAGGTGCCGACCTCGCTCGCCGCGCGGCCGAGCGCTTCCTTCACGTTGGCGGACAGCGAGCCGAAGCTCATGCCGGCGATGGTGATAGGGATATCGAGCTCGACCGGCTTCTTCGCGAAACGCGTGCCGAGCACGGTTTTGGTCGAGCATTTCTCGCGGTAGCCCTCGAGCGGATAGCGCGACAGTGAGGCGCCGAGGAAGACCAGGTCGTCGAAGTTCGGCAGCGCGCGCTTGGCGCCCATGCCGCGTATTTCGTAGAGGCCGTGCGCCGCGGCGTTGCGGATATAGGCGATGGTCTTGCTGTCGTAGCCGAAAGATTCCTCTTTGGCGACAGGTTTGGAATGTTCGTTGCTGCTCATGTCAGTACTCCTGATCCGCGTCGGCGTTCCAGTGGTAGAGGCTGCGGGCCGAGGCCACGCGCTTGAAGTCCCTAGGGTCGTGTTTTAGGCCGGCGTCGTGCTGCAGGCCGGCAGCGTCGAGCAGTTCCTTCACGGCGGCGTAGTCGGCCTCGCTCATCGGCTCGATACGCGCGTCGGCGCCGAGCGACTTGATACTGCCCTTCACGTAGAGCACGGCTTCGTACAGCGAGTCGCCCAGCGCGTCGCCGGCGTCGCCGCAGATCACCATGCGGCCGGCCTGCGCCATGAAGGCGGAGAAACTGCCGACCGAGCCGCCGACGACGATGTCGCCGCCCTTCAGGGAGATGCCGCAGCGCAGGCCGGCGTCGCCGTCGATCACCAGCAGGCCGCCGTGCATCGAGGCGCCGGCGCCGTTGGAGGCGAAGCCCTTCACCTGCACGCGGCCGCTCATCATGTTCTCGGCGACGCCGGTACCGGCGCTGCCAAAGATCGTGACCGTGCCGGTCTTGTTCATGCCGCCGGCGTAATAGCCGGCGTGGCCGTGCACCTCGACGTCGATCGGACAGTCGAGGCCGACGGCGATGTTGTGGGCGCCGTCCGGATTGGTCACCACCACCTTCTGCACGCCTTGGGCTGGCGCGTCCCGGTGGAGGAAGGCATTCAGCTCGCGCAGCGGAACCTGGGCGAGATCGAAGTTCATGCGTTCCATACGTACATCTCCTCGGGAGCCGGCTCGAACACCTTGGCATGCGCGATGTCGGGCAGGTGGGCCAGCGAACGGAATTCGGAAGCGATCGCGACGTAGTCGTCGGTTTCCGCCACCACGGCCGGTTTGCAGGCGAAGGGATCGCGGATCAGCGCCAGCTTGTCGGCGGTGCCCATGAGAAAGGTGTAGAAGCCGTCGAGCGCCTCGAAGCCTCTCTGCAGCGCGGTTTCCAGATCATCGCCCTCGCGCAGCCGCCATTCGAGAAAACGGCAGGCGGCCTCGGTGTCGTTGTCGGTTTCGAAGCGGATGCCGTGCGGCTCCAGCATGCGGCGCACGCCGTAGGGATTCGACAGCGAACCGTTGTGCACCAGGCAGAAATCCTCGCCGGCGGTGAAGGGATGGGCGCGATCCGGCGTCACTGCCGATTCGGTCGCCATCCGCGTGTGGCCGACCAGATGGCTGCCGGCGAGCCCGCTGAAAGCATAGCGCGCGGCCACCTCGGCCGGCGTGCCGATGTCCTTGTAGAGGTCGATTGCGCGCCCGGTGGAGAGGATGTGCAGTTTCGGGTAGCGCTCCTTGATCCAGCGCTTGACCGGTTCCGGCACGATGGATGCGGTGACGATCGCGTGGTTTCCCTGCGCCGCGATCGTCGCATCAATTCCAAGATGCTCCTTCAATTCATGGCTGAGGCCGAGCCAGTTGAAGTCCGCGCCTTCCTCGCACATTCCGGAGTACAGGCTGATCTTGCGCCTGCTCTCCGCTAGCGGTTCGGTGAACACGGCGAGCCCGGCCGAATCGGGGCCGCGCTCGGTCATGCCGATCAGCATCGGCACCATAAGTTCGCCGAGGCGGGGTCTTAACGCCGGCTTTTTCACCAGCAATCCAACGATTCCACACATGGCTGCGTCCTTTCAGAAAAATTCCAGGTAGCTGTCGACTTCCCACTCGGAGACATGGCGCATGTACTCGACCCATTCCATGTGCTTGAGCTTGAGGAATTCGTCGGCGACCGGGCCCAGCGCACCGCAGATCACCTTGTCCTTCTCCAGCGCGGTGAGCGCCTCGTGCAGGTTCTGCGGCAGGATGGAAATCTTTTCCTTCCTCAGCTCGGCGTCGGAAAGTTCGTAGAGGTTCATGTTGTGCGGTTCGCCCGGATCGAGCTTGTGCTCGATGCCGTCGAGGCCGGCGGCGATCACCGCAGCGGTGGCGAGATAGGGGTTGCAGGCGCCGTCGGGCAGGCGCAGTTCCAGCCGGCCGCCGGGGATGCGCACCATCGACGAGCGGTTGTTGTCGCCGTAGCTGATATAGGCCGGCGCCCAGGTGGCGCCGGTCAGCGAACGGCCGACGACCAGGCGCTTGTAGGAGTTCACCGTCGGCGCGCAGATTGCTGCCAGTGCCGGACCGTGCTTGAGCAGGCCGGCGGCGAACTGGTAGGCCAGCGGCGACAGGTCGAGGCCGCGTTTGTCCTTCTTGTCGAGGAACAGGTTCTTCTTGCCGTCCGACAGGCTCATGTGCATGTGCATGCCGTTGCCCGGCCGGTTGGCGAAGGGCTTGGGCATGAAGGAGCAGATCAGGCCCATTTCGCTGGCGATCTCGGCGGCCGCCATCTTGAAGAAGATGTAGTGGTCGCACGAAGTCAGGCAATCGGCATAGGTGTAGTTGATCTCGAACTGGCCGTTGGCGTCCTCGTGGTCGACCTGGTAGACGTCGATTCCGACCGCGACCAGGCTGTCCACCAACTTGTCGAGGAAGGCGCGCGAGCGCGACAGGCCCTTGTAGTCGTAGCAGGGCTTGGCCAGCGTGTCGCTGTCCTCGCACGGTTCGATCTTGCCGGCGACGCTGCGCTTCAGCAGCGAGAACTCGGGCTCGAGTCCGGTCATCAGGGTCATGCCCAGCTTGTCCAGGCGTGCGATCTGCTTCTTCAGCGTGACGCGCGCATCAAAATCCCAGGGCTTGCCGTGCACGTGACCGTCGCAGACGATGCGCGCGTAGCCGGGCTGCCACGGCACCAGCGACAGCGTGGACAGGTCGCCGACCGCCATGTAGTCGGGGCCGTGCGGCTCGATGCCCAGCCCCCACACCGCGAAGCCGGCGAACCCGGCGCCGGCGGTGAGGATGTCCTCGAAGTGCGAAGCCGGCACCGATTTGGCCTTGGCCGTGCCGTGGATGTCGACGAACTGGGCGAGCACCGATTTGACGTTGTTCTTGGCGAGGAATTTCCTGGCTTCTGCAAGATTCATGATGTAGCCCCCTGATGGTGTGATTGGCTGGATTGCGTGAGATCGGCGGCGACGCCGGCCAGTGTTTCGAGTAACCATTCGCCGTAGGTGCCGTCGCACCACAGGCGGATGCACGGCACGCCGGCGTCGTCGCCCGGAATGGCGGTGACGCCGACGCCGGCCATCGAGGTCAGCACCACCGGGCGCGCGGCGCGATCGAGCGCGCGGAAATCGACGCTGCAGGTTTCCAGCAGCAGATCGTTGAGTCGCGCGCCTTTCAGCACCAGTGCCGTGTCCTGGCGCAGTACCGGGTAGACGCCGTGGACGGGGGGCGCGGCGAGCTTCGCGGCCTCGGGCCCCTCGACCAGGAATTCGGTGAGGCCGAGGCGCGCAACGAGCCCGCCGGGCAGTGGCAGCCAGCTGTTGGGCAGGTCCGGCACCGGCACACCGAGACTCGTCAGCCAGGCAGCGGCGCCCGGCCCCTTCACCCCGGCGCGCGGCGTGCGCGAAACGTTCTCGAAAACGATCTCGCTCATGCCGCCTCCTTCTGGCGCAGGTTGTCCGGATCGTAGAAAGGCGTCCTCACCACCTCGGCGATGACCATGGCGCCGTCCGTCAGACGAATCGAAAATTGGCTTCCTGCCTGCGCCCTGTCCGGCTGGACGTAGGCGAGACCGATATGGCGCGCGAGCGTCGGCGACCAGGCGACGCTGGTGACGCGGCCGGTGATCTCGCCGTTTTCGATCACCAGATGACATTCCTTCGGCGCTTCGCCCGCATGGCCGGCAGGCAGCATGAAGCCGACCAGCTGCTGGCGGCGCGGCTTGGCGGCGATGGCCATGAGGCTGCGCTGGCCGACGAAGAAGGGCTTGTCCATCTTCACCGCCCAGTCGAGCGCCGCTTCGCCCGGCGTGGTGAGGCCGTCGGTATCCTGGCCGATGATGATGTGGCCTTTCTCCAGCCGCAGCAGGCGCTGCGCCTCGACGCCGAAGGGACGGATGCCGTGGGCTTGGCCGGCGGCCATCAGCGCGTCCCACACCGCCGCGCCGTGCTCGGCGGGCACGTGGATCTCGACGCCCCACTCGCCGACGAAGCCGACCCGTAGCAGCCGCGCCGGCACGCCGGCAACTGTGCCCTCGCGCACCGCGAGATAGGGGAAGGACAGGTCGACGTCGGTGAGGCCAGCCAGCACCGCCCTCGCCTTCGGCCCGGCGAGGTTCATCGCCGCCATCGCGCCGGTCAGGTTGACGATGCCGCAGTCCAGCTTCCACAGCGTGTTCCAGCGCGACAGTTCGCGGTAGATCAGCGCCGCGCCGGAGGTCGTGGTGGTGAAATAGAAGTGATCGTCGGCCAGCCGCGCCACCACGCCGTCGTCGATCACCACGCCGGCCTCGTCGCACATCACGGCGTAGCGCGTCATCCCGACCTTGAGGCCGGCGTACTTCGAGATGTATACGCGCTCAAGGAACTCCGCTGCCTGCGGGCCGCGGATTTCCAGCTTGCCCAGGGTGCCGACGTCGATCAGGCCGACGCCGTTGCGCACCGCCTTCACCTCGCCGTGGATGCAGTCGCTGCGGGAAAGCCCGGCGACCGCGTAGTACTCGGGCCGCTGCCACGCGCCGGCGGGCATCCATAGCGCGCCGGCGGCGGCGTGACGGGCGTGCATCGGCGTGCGCCGCTCGGGCGTGAAGCCGCGGCCGGCCAGATGCGACATCGGCACCGGATGGAAGAACGGCCGCGCCGTCGTGGTGCCGACCGCGCCCGGCGTCGAGCCGGTGGCGCGCGCCAGCACCCGCAGCGCGTTCATGTTGGAGTGCTTGCCCTGGCTCGGCCCCATGCCGACGGTCGAGTAGCGCTTCATCAATTCGATGTTGTCGAAGCCTTCCTGGATGGCGTTCTCGAGATCGGCGAGCTGCAGGTCCTCGTCGAAGTCGATGAAGTTCTTGCCCTTGGGGTGCGGCACGATGGGCCAGGGGTGGGTCGGCGATGCCGTCTCGGCGGGCACGACGACCGGCTTCGCCGCGCCGCAGCCGCAATACGCCGCCGCCGCGCTGCCGGCACGCTCGCCGTCGAGCAGGCGCGCGGACGGCGTGTGGATGCCGTTGACGCGGCCGCAGGCGAAGACGCCGTCTGGCAAGGTGTCGGGGACGAACTGCTGCACGCCGTCGTCGTAGCGCATCTTCGTTCCCGCCTGGTAGAGCAGCGGCGCGGCGGGCGCCCAGCCGACGCTCATGAAGACGCCGTCGCAGGCGATCTCGGCGCTGGCCTCGCGCGTAGCCACGGCGGCGATGCGCACGCCGGCGACGCGCTTGTCTCCTTTGGCGGGCAGCGCCTCGGTGATGACATGCCCCGCATGCAGCGGAATGCCACGTTCAGCCAGCACGGCAGCCTGTTCGGTCGGTACGGCGTCGCGCAGGTCGATCACCGCCGCCACCTCGATCCCGGCCTCGATGAAATCCTGCAGCGCCCGGTAGGCGTCGGCATTGGCGGCGAGCACGACGACACGCTGCGCCGGGCGGATCGCATACCGGCGGATCATGCGCTGGGCGGCAGACGCGAGCATGATCCCCGGCAGGTCGTTGTTGCGGAACACCGCCGGCTGCTCGTAGGCGCCCGCCGCGACGACGACGGCGCGGGCGCGCATCTTGGTGATGCGGCCGGGCTCGACCAGCGGCACCCAATGGTCGGCGTAGTAGCCGGCGGCATAGGTATCGGTGAAGATGCGGATGCGCGGATGCGCCACGACTTGTTTGATCAGCTCCGACGCACCGTGCGTGCTGCCGCCGAGCCGCGCGTTTTCGTCGACCAGCGCGACGTCCGCCCCTTGCTCCGCTGCCGCCAGCGCGGCGCTCAAGCCGGACGGCCCGGCACCGACCACCAGCACGTCGCAGAAGCCGTAGCGCTTGGGCGTGCGCAGGCGCGGCGTGGCGAAGTCGACCCGCCCCAGCCCGGTCATCGCGCGGAACATGCGCTCCCACAGCGGGAACAGACGCTTGCTGTGGAAGGCCTTGTAGTAGAAGCCGACCGGCAGGAAGCGGGCGAACCAGCCGAGGAAGCGGCCGGCATCGCGTTCCAGCGTGCCGAAGGTGTTCACCGCCGTCAGCGCCATGCCGGCCTGCAACGGCGTCGCGTCGGCCCGCACGTTGGGCGTGCCGCCCGCCTGCATCAGCGCGTTGACGTCGTGGTTGGCGGCGGACAGGATGCCGCGCGGGCGGTGGTACTTGAAGGAATGGCCGAGCACGTGGACGCCGCCGGCCCACAGCGCGCTGGCGACGGTGTCGCCTTCGAAGCCCGCGTATTCACGGCCCTCGAAGCGGAAGCCGAGCGGCTTGCTGCGGATTATCCATTCGCCGGACTGGGGCGGCAGGCGCATCTCAGTTGTCTCCCGCATATAAATAGGTGCGCACGATCACGTCGCGCGCGGTATCGCGCTCGGCGACGAACCAGGTGTTGGACGGCGTGTGGCACCACCACTCGCGCTTCACCCCGGGCGAGCCGTTGCGGTTGAACACGTAGTCGGCCCAGGCATCGTCGCTGCAGGTCGCGGGGTCGGGCATGGGCCGGATCTCGCCGCCGTAGGCGAATTCGGAAATGGCGCGCGGGCCGTTGACGGGACAGGTCATGATCTTCATTTCAGTGGCCCACCGAGGCGGCGCCTTTCTCGCCGGTCAATTCGAAATTGCGGAAGCGGTCGAGCGTGAAGCCGGTGATGAGGTCGTGGTTGCGGTCGTGGGCGACGGTGTACGACATCGTCTTGCCGCAGACGGGGGTGGCCTTGAAGCCCCAGGTGCCCCAGCCGCCGTCGAGGTAGAAGCCCTCGACCGGCGTCCTGCCCATGATGGGCGCGAAGTCCGGCGTCATGTCGGCCATGCCGGCCCACTGGCGCATGACTTTCACATTCGACAGGAAGGGGAACATGTCGAGCATGTGGCTCGACAGGCCTTCCGGAAAATCGAAGGTCGAGCGCGTGCTCTGCACCTCGTAGGGATCGAGCGACGCCCCCATCACCAGTTCGCCGCGCGCCGACTGGCTGATGTAGACGTGCAGGCTGCCCGACACCAGGATGGGGTCGAGCCAGGGTTTGACCGGCTCGCTGACCATGGCCTGCAGTGGGTGGATGTAGATCGGCGAGCGGATGCCGACCATGTCGAGGACGCGCGGCGTCGAGCCGGCGACCGCGCACAGCACCTTGCCGGTGGAAATGTTGCCGCGATTGGTGCGCACGCCGGTGACCTTGCCGCCGGCCACGTCGATGCCGAGCACCTCGGTGCGCTGGTGGATTTCCACCCCGCGCAGGTCGGCGCCGCGGCCGTAGCCCCAGGCCACCGCATCGTGGCGCGCCACCGCGCCGGGGGCGTGATAGAGCGCGCCGAGGATGGGCGCATGGCCGCCGCACGAGAGGTCGATCATCGGCGCCGCCTGCTTCACCACCTCAGGGCCGACCACCTCCGATTCGATGCCGAAATGCTTGTTCACCTCGGCGCGCCAGCGGCTGGTGCGCAGCGCCGCGTCGGTGTGCGCCAGGGTGAAGTGGCCGCGGTTCGAGTAGAACAGGTTGAGGTCGAAATCCGTGGAGAGGTCCTGCCACAGCCGCACCGATTCGTCGTAGAACTTCACGCCCTCGGGCGTCAGGTAGTTGGAGCGGATGATGGTGGTGTTGCGGCCGGTGTTGCCGCCGCCGAGGTAGCCCTTCTCCAGCACGCAGACGTTGGTGATGCCGTGGTCGCGCGCGAGGTAGTAGGCCGCCGCGAGGCCGTGTCCGCCGCCGCCGATGATGACGACGTCGTAGGCCGGCTTGAGCGCGTCGTGGCGCGTGAACATGCGCGGTTCCGGGTGTTTGTCGGACAGCGCGAAGCGGAGCAGTCTCCAGGGCATGACGGTCTCCTAGCGGAACACCACGGTCTTGTTGCCGTGGGCCAGTACCCGGTCTTCCAGGTGGTAGCGCAGGCCGCGCGCCAGCACTGTCTTCTCGATGTCCTTGCCGTAGCGCACCATGTCCTCGGGCGAATCCGAATGGTCGATGCGGATCACGTCCTGCTCGATGATCGGTCCCTGGTCGAGCGCCTCGGTGACGTAGTGGCAGGTCGCGCCGATCAGCTTGACGCCGCGCTCGTAGGCCTGGTGGTAGGGGCGCGCGCCGACGAAGCTGGGCAGGAAGCTGTGGTGGATGTTGACGATCCGCCCCGGGTAGGCGCGGCACAGCTCGGGGGAGAGGATCTGCATGTAGCGCGCGAGCACCATGGTGTCGCCGCGCACCGACTCGAACAGGCGCTGCACCTCGGCGTAGGCGGCGTTCTTGTTGTCCGGCGTCACCGGCACGTGGTGGAACGGTATGCCGTGCCACTCGACGAAGCCGCGGAAGGTCTCGTGGTTGGAGATCACGCAGGGAATCTCGATGTCGAGCTCCTTCGACTGCCAGCGCGCCAGCAGGTCGTACAGGCAATGCTCCTGCTTCGATACCAGGACCACCACCCGCTTCCTCACCGCCGAATCGCTGATGCGCCAGTCCATGCCGTACTCACTGGCAATCGGGGCGAACTTCTCCTTCAGCGTGGCGAGATCGAAGGGCAGCGAGTCGGCCAGGATTTCCTGGCGCATGAAAAAGCGCTGCGCCGGTTCGTCGGCGTGGTGGCTGGCCTCGACGATCCAGCCCTGGTGTTGTGCGATCAGCCCGCTCACGGCTGCGACGATGCCGACCCGGTCGGGGCAGGACAGCGTCAGGGTGTAGCGGCGGGCAGCGAGCATCACGTTTTCTCACAAGGAAACATTTGTTCACATGATGCATCACACGATTAACTCAGGTCAACTATTTTTCTTCACATGAATCTTTTTGCGCGTGCCATAATTCCGCCCATGAGCACCTCGCCCGACCCCCTCGACCCGGAAGCGCCGGAAGCGGCGACCGGCACGCTGGAGCGCTATCTCGGCAACGCCATCCGCGACCTGCGCCAACGCCACGGCCTCACCATCGCCGAAGTCGCCGACCGCGCCGGCATCAGCCGCGGCATGCTGTCCAAGATCGAGAACGCGCAGACCGCGACCAGCCTCGACGCCCTCCACCGTCTGGCGCAGGCGCTCGGCGTCTCGCTGTCCACCCTGTTCCGCAACTACGACGTGCCCGAAGGCAGCGCCCAGCTGGTGAAGAAGGGCGAGGGCATGGAAGTCGTGCGGCGCGGCACCAAACGCGGCCACACCTATCACCTGCTGGCGCACGAACAGGGCCCAACCAAGCTGTTCGAGCCCTTCCTCATCACCATCGATTCACCGGACGCGACCTTCCCGGTGTTCGAGCACCCCGGCACCGAGTTTCTCTACATGCTGGAGGGGCGCATGGAATACCGCCACGGCCAGCACACCTATCTGCTCACGCCGGGCGACGCGCTGAGCTTCCGCGGCGAAGTGCCGCACGGCCCGGAAAAACTGATCGAACTGCCGATCCGCTTCCTTGCCACCATCGTCTATCCCACGCCGGTCGAGACATGAAGAACGTGACGATCACCCCGGCCAGCGAGGCCGACATTCCCGAGCTGATCGAACTGCTCGGCGTGCTGTTTTCCATCGAGCAGGACTTCGCGCCCGACACCGACAAGCAGCGCCGCGGCCTCGCCGCCCTGCTCGCCTCGCCGGGCGGGCACATCGCGATCGCCCGCGACGAGGCCGCACACGCCGTCGGCATGGCCACGGCGCAACTGGTGATTTCCACCGCGGAGGGCGCGCCTTCGGCGTGGATCGAGGATGTGGTGGTCAGGGAAGACTGGCGCGGCCGCGGACTCGGGCGCACCCTGCTCGACGCCGTGGTGGCCTGGGCGCGCAGCCAGGGCGCGGTGCGCGCACAGCTGCTCGTCGACCTCGACAACGCGCCGGCCCTCGCCTTCTACGACAGGCTGGCCTGGCAGCCCACGCGGCTGGGCGCGCGGCGGCTCATGCTGGACACGCAATAACCCGGCCGCACGCCTCCCCTGCAACGGCCCGGCACCGCGCATACGCTTGTGGATCGGCTGATCGGGCACGCATAATGTCCGCGCTGAAAAATCAGCATCGTCATTTCAACGGGGAGAATCAATCAAGATGAACGGAAAAACACTGGCCCTCGCCTGCTGCGTGGCCATGGCCGGCCTGTCGGGCTGCGCACTCACCACCGAGCAGGTCGAGATCGGCTACACCCAGCAGGCCGGCGTCTCCAAAATCGCGGGCGCCGAGAACGTGGCCGTGAACGTGCAGGTCACCGACCAGCGGCTCGACCGCAGCAAGGTCAGCAGCAAGAAGAACGGCTACGGCATGGAGATGGCGCCCATCACCGCCGCCGAGGACGTGGCCGTCACCGTGCGCCGCGCCATCGAGAAGGAACTCCAGGCGCGCGGCTTCCAGCCCGGTTCGGACGCGGCACGGGTCGACATCGCTGCCGACATCACCCGCTTCTACAACGATCACAAGATGGGCTTCTTCGCCGGCGACGCCGTGGCCGACCTCAACCTGTCGGTCAGCGTGAAATCGAGGAACGGCGCACTGCTGTACTCGAAGCAGATCGTTGCCCAGGGCATGGAGAAGAACACCCAACTCGCAAGCGGCAACAACGCCAGGATCGCGCTGGAGCGCGCCCTCGAAAACGGCATGAAGACGCTGTTCGATGACCGCGCCTTCGTCTCCGCCTTGCTGGTGTCGACCGACTCCAAAGCGGCGTCGAAATAGACCCCGCAACGCGAAACGAGAAGCGCGCCCACGGGCGCGCTTTTTTATTGCCGCACGGCCCGCGCGGGAATCTATATTTCAAACCTCGGTGAATTTTTCATGCGGAATCGACGCCGCAGAAAGGAACGGCCATGGAACTGAGCTCGAGCGCATTCGCCCACCATGCCGACATCCCCAGCCTCCACACCTGCGAGGGCCGCGACCAGTCGCCGCCCCTGGCCTGGTCCGGCGTGCCGGCCGGCACCGAAAGCCTGGCGCTGATCGTCGACGACCCCGACGCCCCCGATCCTGCCGTGCCGAAAATGACCTGGGTGCACTGGGTGCTCTACAACCTCCCGCCCGACACCACCGGGCTCCCTGCCGGCGTGTCCCACGCAAGCCTGCCGCCCGGCACGCGCGAAGGCCTCAACGACTGGAAGCGCGAAGGCTACGGCGGCCCCTGCCCGCCCATCGGCCGCCATCGCTATGTCCACAAACTTTATGCGCTCGACACCGTCCTGCCGGTTCTCCAGCCGGCGACCAAGGCCGCCCTGGAAAAGGCGATGCAGGGACACATCCTGGGGCGAGTGGAATTGGTGGGGTATTACAAGAAGAAAAAATAATGCGTATCGCCGCTGCCGCGCCCAGCCACCGGCCGCGCTTGAAGGAATGGCGACTTCCTGCCGGAACGGAAATCCGGTTGTGCATTGTTTTGCCCACGCGCATGGCGTCGGCTTTCTTTACATCACCCTCCTGCACCCCCCGAACGAATAATGCAAACAATTGATTTGTATTTGTTTTTTAAACATGGAGCGTATCTTGCTTAGCCTGCAACGACGCTCGGGGCTGACCTTAAAGACACGCCGAAGTGCGCCTGTAAAGCACCTGTTTAATCAAGGAGAACATGATGAATTCCAAACATAAAATTCTGGCATTGGCCCTTGCCATCGTTGGCAGCACCTCGGCACACGCGGGCGTCGTCACGATCTGGGGTGAGACACCGTTTAGCCTGAACCAAACGGCAATGAATAATTTCTACAACAACTTGCCCGGCCATTCTTCCTCCATTGCGACAGGCACGCTGGACACGGTCAACCTGTCCGGAGTCAATCTCCTCTGGGCAACCCAACCTGCGGACGCCTACACGGCTGCCGAACTGAACACCATGTCGAATTTCCTGGCTGGTGGTGGGCGCATCGCCTTCATGGGCGAGCATGGCGGCATCGCCCCCAGCCAAAACGCACGCATCAATGATGCGCTGGTTGCCTTGGGCAGCACCATAACCATCACCGGCGCTGTCCTGGATGGCGGGTTCCGCAGTGCGAGTGTGGGCGATGGCCAGATTTTGAATCACTCCCTCACCGTCGGCGTCAATTCGTACGAATATGCCGCATTCGCCCCTCTTACCATCAGTGGCACAGCAGAAGCACTGATGCTGGGCGAACAGCTCTATCAAGGCAATCCCAGCATCATGATGGCCTACCAGAACATCGGTCCCGGCAGCATTTTCCTGATCACCGACCAGAACGTCTGGGACAACGCCCCGACGTGGGGTGCTTTTGACAACGAACGCATGTTCGAAAACCTGCTGATCGGCAGAACGGGCGCACCGCCGGTGAATGGCGTTCCCGAACCCGCTTCGCTCGCTCTTCTGGGACTCGGACTGGCCGGTCTGGGCTTTGCCCGTCGCCGCAAGGCCTGATCCAGCCAGTTCTGACCACGAAAAAGCCCAGCTCGAAGCTGGGCTTTTTTTCGTTTCCAGGCCGCCTCAAATTCCCCATGAGCCCGGGATAGAAGCCTGCTGTCTGCCTCTGCCCACTTATTACCTGAAAACCTGAAACCTTCCTTTGATAGGCAGGCCGGTTCTCGCTTTCTCAGTCATTTATCCTGCGCAGCCAACCACGCCCGCCACCCCCCAAGCGCTGTGATGTCCTTCGCATCGGCCACCCCGATGCCTTCGCAGATGAACCCGTTCACCACCGATCCATCGGCCAGTTCCAGCTTGCCGATGCCGAGCGGCGCGGGGATGCCGGCGACGAAGGAGCCGAACTGGCTGGCGGGCATTTCCCAGACTTCGCAGGCGATCGATGCGCCGCCCGTTTCCACCTTGATGAGGCCGGGGCGCTTGCCGTCGGGCAGGGCATAGAAGCGGTATGTGGGCGCGGTCTGCGTCGCGCTCAGCAAACGCGCGTTGCGCTCGGTGAGCTGGTGATTGAGCGGCAGTCCGGAGAGGTGGGCGCCGACGACGGCGACCCGGACCTGGCCGTCCGGCAACAGGTTCAGTTTCCCGGCCGGCGGCAGCGCGTGATCGGTGGCACCGAGCTTGCCGCCCAGCGTCTGCTGCATTCTGGAAGCCAGATGCAGCAGCGGGCCGTCCTGGTGCAGCGGCGCAATCAGCGTCACGCCGAACGGCAGGCCGTCGTCCTGGAACCCGGCCGGCACGGCGGTGGCGGCCAGATCGAGCAGGTTCATGAAGTTGGTGTAATAGCCGAGGTTGGCGTTGAGGCGGATGGGGTCGGCCTGCATTTCTTCAATGCGATAGATCGTGCCGGCGGTGGGGGTGAGCATCACGTCGATGTCGTTCCACACCGCATCGCACACGCGCTTGAACGCACGCAGCGTGTAGAGGTGGGCGAAGGTGTCGGCGGCGCTGATGTCGCGGCCGCCCGCGATGATTTCGCGCACCGGCGGAAAGACTTTCTCGGGCTGCGCGTCGAAGAAATCGCGGATGGCGAGATAGCGCTCGGCGACCCAGGGGCCGCCGTAGAGCAGGCGCGCGGTGTCGAGAAAGGGGGCGAGGTCGACTTCCACCGGCGTGCCGCCGAGTGATTTCAGCCTGGCCACTGCTTCGCCGAACAGTCGCTCCGCCTCGGCGTTGCCGAAGAACTCCAGGTCCTTCTGCATCGGCACGCCGAAGCGGAAGCCGGCCGCGCGGCCGAAGTCGAAACCGTGCGGCGCCAGCGGGCGCGAGTATTCGTCGGCGGCATCGAAGCCGGCGGCGACCGCCAGCACGCGCTCGGCGTCCTCGGCCGTCAACGCGAAGATCGACACCGCGTCGAGCGAGCGGCAGGCGGGCACCACGCCGCGGGTGGAGAGCGCGCCGCAGCTCGGCTTATGGCCGACCAGGTTGTTGAACGCGGCAGGCACGCGCCCGGAGCCGGCGGTGTCGGTGCCGAGCGAGAAGCTCGCCAGGCCGAGCGCCACGGCGACGGCAGAGCCGGAGCTGGAGCCGCCGGAAATGAAGTTCGGGTCGAAGGCATTGCGGCACGCGCCGTAGGGCGAGCGGGTGCCGTTGAGGCCGGTGGCAAACTGGTCGAGGTTGGTCTTGCCGAGCGGGATCGCACCGGCGTCGATCAGGCGCTGCACCACGGTCGCGCTGCGTTCCGGCGTGTAGGCATACTCGGGGCAGGCGGCGGTGGTCGGCAGGCCGGCGAGGTCGATGTTGTCCTTGATGGCGAAGGGGATGCCGTAGAGCGGCAGGCTCGCGATGTCCCTGCCTTCGAGGCTTCTCGCGTGGGCACGCAGGGTGTCGGCATCGAGGCGGCTGATCCAGATGCGGTGGCTGTCATCGCCGGCCATGCGGGCAAGCAGGTCGTCCACCAGGGCGAGCGGCGTGAGTTCGCCGGACTGATAGCGCTGGCGCAGGCTGGCCATGTCGAGCGATGCGTTCATTTTCTATTCCTCACTCGCTCACCAACACCAGTAGATCCTGCCCCGCACTCACCTGCCCACCCTCGCGGCAGAACACCTTGTGGATGCGGCCGTCGCACGGCGCCATCACGGCGAATTCCATCTTCATCGATTCGACGATGACGAGGGTATCGCCCTGCTTCACTGCGGCGCCCTCCTCCACTTCCACCTTCCACACGTTGCCGGCCACGTGGCTGGCGATGGCGCGGCCGTTCTCCGGCAAGTCGAGTTCGCTGTCGGGTGCGGCTTCGGCCACCGTCATATCACTGGCGTACTCGGCCTGACCGCTCGCGCGCCAGCGCTCGCGCTCGGCGTCGAACGAAGCCTGCTGCTGCGTCTTGAAGGCGGCGATGGAATCGTTGTTGTCGGCGAGGAAGCGGTTGTACTCGCGCAGGCTGAAGGTGGTCTCTTCCACTTTCAATTGATAGCGGCCGAGCGGGAAGTCCTCGCGGATTTTCAGCAGCCCTTCCTCGCTCACCGGGAAGAAGCGCACCTGGTCGAAGAAGCGCAGCAGCCACGGCTTGCCGTCGGTGAAGTCGGCGGTCTGCCGCCAGCGGTTCCACATCTGCAGGGTGCGGCCGACGAACTGGTAGCCGCCGGGGCCTTCCATGCCATACACGCACATATAGGCGCCGCCGATGCCGACCGCGTTTTCCGGGGTCCAGGTGCGGGCGGGGTTGTACTTGGTGGTGACGAGGCGATGGCGCGGATCGACCGGGGTCGCCACCGGCGCGCCAAGGTAGACGTCGCCCAGCCCCATCACCAGATAGCTGGCGTCGAAGACGATGCGCTTCACCTCTTCGATCGAGTCGAGGCCGTTGATGCGGCGGATGAACTCGATGTTGCTCGGGCACCAGGGCGCGTCCTTCCGCACCGACTGCATGTATTTCTCGATGGCCAGCTTGGTTGCGGCGTCGTCCCACGACAGCGGAATGTGCACGATGCGGGTGGGCACCTGCATGTCCTCGATCGCGGGCAGCGCCTTTTCCGCGGCCAGCAGCAGGTCCATCAGTTTCGCCAGCGGCAGCACGCGCGAGTCGTAGTGCACCTGCAGCGAACGGATGCCGGGCGTGAGGTCGAGTATGCCCTGCACCGCCTTCGCCTGAAGGTGCGACATCAACGCGTGCACGCGGAAGCGCAGGTTGAGGTCGAGCACCAGCGGGCCGTATTCGATCAGCAGGTACTTGTCGCCGGCGCGGCGGTAGACGACGGCGACGGGGTTGTCGGTTTCGGGGGTGCGGTGGAGGACGGGTTCCGCGAGCGGCCCGTTGTCATTGATCAATTCAGGCGCAGCGAGGCCGGCGATGGCGGCGTCCTGCGCCGCTTCCATGCGCTCGGCCTGCGTCTGGCTCAAGCGCTTGAAGCGCACCGTGTCGCCCGGGCGCAGCTGGCCCATCTTCCACAGTTCGGCCTGCACGATGGTGGCCGGGCAGACGAAGCCGCCGAGGCTGGGGCCGTCCGGGCCCAGGATCACCGGCATGTCGCCGGTGAAGTCGACCGCGCCGATGGCGTAGGCGTTGTCGTGGATGTTGGACGGATGCAGGCCGGCCTCGCCGCCGTCCTTGCGCGCCCATTCGGGGCGCGGGCCGATCAGGCGGACGCCGGTCCGGCTGGAGTTGTAGTGCACTTCCCAGTCGGTGGCGAAGAACATCTCAATGTCGGCGTCGGTGAAGAAGTCCGGCGCGCCGTGCGGGCCATAGAGGACGCCGATTTCCCAGGCATGAGCATAGGCCGGGACCAGCGCGGCGGGCAATGCGGTGCCGATGTTCGAGGCGTCCGCTGCCAGGATGTGCAGCACGTCGCCCACCCGCAGCGTGCGCCCGGCGTGGCCGCCGAACTGACCCAGCGTGAAGGTGGCCTTGCTGCCCAGATACTCGGGCACGTCGAAGCCGCCGCGCACCGCGAGGTAAGTGCGGCAGCCGGTGTCCTTGATCGCGCTGAGTTTCAGGATCGAACCGGCCTTCACCGCATGCGCCGTCCAGTTGGCAATCGCAACGCCGTCGAGCTCGGCGCCCATATCGGCGCCCGCGAGCGCGATCACGCTGTCGCAGTTGAAGCGCAAGGTGGGGCCGGCGACAGTCAGTTCGAGCGCAGCCGCGCCCTCCGCGTTGCCTGCAAGCTTGTTGGCGAACCGCAGGGCCAGCGCATCCATCGGCCCCGACGGCGGCACGCCGACGTCCCAGTAGCCGGTGCGGCCCGGCCAGTCCTGGATGCTCGACTGCACGCCGGGTTCGATGACGTCGATGGTCGCCGGGCGGTAGTGGAAGGCATTGAGGTAGCGCGTGGTCTGGCGGCCTTCGATGAACACCCCATCGCGCACGATCTGGCCGAGGTAGCCGAGGTTGGTCTCGATGCCGGCGACGCGGGTGTTGGCCAGCACCTGCTGCATGTTTTCCAGCGCTTCGGCGCGGTCTTTACCCTTGACGATGAGCTTCGCCACCATCGGATCGTAGAACGGCGGCACGTCGCTGCCGCGCTCGACCCAGGTTTCGATGCGCGCATCCGCCGGGAACACGACTTCGGTCAGCACGCCGGCGGCGGGCTGGAAATCCTTGCCCGGGTCTTCGGCGTAGAGGCGCACCTGCATCGACGCGCCCCTGGATTCGGCCCTGAAGCCGGCGAGATCGAGCTCACCAGCGGCTTCCTTCACCATCCACTCGACCAGGTCGACGCCGGTGACTTCCTCGGTGACGCCGTGCTCGACCTGCAGGCGCGTATTCACTTCGAGGAAATAGAACTCGCCGCTCTGTGTGTCGTAGACGAACTCGACGGTGCCGGCGGAGCGGTAGCCGACCGCTTCGCCGAGGCGCACGGCGGTGGCGAGCAGGTTGTTGCGCTGCGTGTCGGTGAGGCCGGGCGCGGGGGTTTCCTCGATGACCTTCTGGTTGCGCCGCTGCACCGAACAGTCGCGCTCGCCCAGTGCGACGACGTGGCCACGGCCGTCGCCGAAGATCTGCACCTCGATGTGGCGCGCGTGCTCGACGTATTTTTCGAGGAAGATACCGGCCTCCTTGAAGTTGGCGCGTGCCAGGCGCTCGACCGACTGGAAGGCTTCGACCAGTTCGTCGGCGCTCCAGATCAGGCGCATGCCGATGCCGCCACCGCCGGCAGTGCTCTTCAGCATCACCGGGTAGCCGATGCGTGCGGCTTCGGCCTGGGCGTGGCCGGCATCACTCAATAGGCCGGAACCGGGCAGCAGCGGCACCTTATTGTGCTCGGCGAGATCGCGCGCGGTGTGCTTCAAGCCAAAGGCGCGCATCTGCGCAGGGCTCGGCCCGATGAAGGCGATGCCGGCCGCCGCGCAGTCCTCGGCGAAGCCGGGGTTCTCGGACAGGAAGCCGTAGCCGGGGTGGATGGCCTGGGCGCCGGTGGCTTTCGCCGCTTCGAGAATTTTTTCGGCGCGCAGGTAGCTCTGCGCCGCCGGCGCCGGACCGATCTCGACCGCTTCATCGGCGAGCCGCACGTGCAGGCTGTGGCGATCGGCCTCGGAATAGACGGCGACCGACTTCACCCCCATGGTGCGCAGGGTGCGGATGATGCGGCAGGCGATGGCGCCGCGGTTGGCAATCAGGACTTTCTCAAACATTCATGCTTCCTTGCGGGTCGTCCCGCATGCAGTCTCCGCGGCGGGACGTCCCGCCGTGGCTTGTCGTTATTGGCTGGGTGCGTCCCAGATCAGGACCCGCACCGGCGTCGGGTTGTAGGCGTTGCACGGGTTGTTGAGCTGCGGACAGTTGGAGATCAGGCACAGCACGTCCATCTCGGCGCGCATCTCGACGTACTTGCCGGGCGCCGACACGCCGTCGGCGAAGGTCAGCCCACCCGCGGGGGTCACCGGCACGTTCATGAAGAAATTGATGTTGCTGGTGATGTCGCGCTTGGTCAGGCCGCCGTCATGGTGCGCCAGCGCATGCAGGAAGCTGTCGCGGCACGAATGCATCGGCCGCTTGTTCAGTGCATATCTGACGGTGTTGCTCTCGCACGAGCAGGCACCGCCGAGGGTGTCGTGGCGACCGCAGGTGTCGGCGGTGATCGTCAGCATGACCCGGCCTTCGGTCGACATCAGCCGGGTGCCGGCGGTGAGATACAAAGCACCCTGCGCGCGCACGGTGTCGGCGGCGCTGTAGCGCTCCTCGGGATCGCGCGCGTTGAAGAACAGGGTGTCGACCGCCTGGTTGCCTTCAAGGTCGAGGATGCGGAAGACCTGGCCTTTTTTGATCTCGTGGATCCACGGATCGCCAGCGTTGACGACCGCATCGACGACAGCCTGCTTGGGATCGAAGGGACTTTCGACGAGGTTGAACGTGCTCATGATCTCACCTCAACGGTACAGGATTTCGGTTTGGTAGAAGCCGCGCTGGTTTTCCGCGCAGCTGTTGCGGCAGACGTCGTCCGCGCCCGGCGTGCCCGCCTTCCACGCGGTCAGCATGACGTCGCCCGGCGCATAGTCGGGACGCGGATCGAGTGGATGCGGCGCGGCGGACAGCACCACCAGAACGTTCATCTCGAAGCGTAGATCAAGGGTGGCGCCGGGGCGCGAATTCGTCTCGTCGAACTGTAGCCGGCCGGCCTCGTCTGCCGCCACCTTGCTGAAGAAGTTCACGTTCGGCACCACATCGCGCTTGCCCAGACCCCATTTGCCGAGCTCGACCAGCAGGCCGTCGCGGCCGTTTCGGTACATCGCGTTGCGGTGGGTCTGGTAGGTGGCCTCGCCGTATTTCGCCTTGACGATCTCGGCATTGCTCACGCCGCATACGGTGTCGTGCCAGCCGCAGCTGTCGCTGATCACCGAGCACAGCACGTGGCCCATGTCCGAATAGAGCGCGTGGCCATTGGTCAGGTGTGCGGTGTGCTGCGCCTTCAGCGTATCGGGCATGTTGTAGCGTTCGAGTTTTTCCTCGGCGTTGTAGAACAGCGCCGACACGTTGGCGCGGCCGGAAAGGTCGGTGAGCCTGAGCGCGTTGCCTCGACGCAGGATGCCCGACCAGTGGCAGCCGCCGGGCAGCGCTTCTTCCCACAGGAACAGTTCGGGGGGAATGGGGTTGAGGTTCTGTGCCATACGAATGCCTGCTCAGAAGAATTTGAGGTAGCGGTCCAGCTCCCACTGCGACACGTGGGTGTGATACGCCTCCCACTCGTCGCGCTTGAACTTGACGAAGGTGTCGGCCATCAGCTCGCCGAAGACTTCCCGGGTCAACGGATCGGCTTCGAAGGCGTCGATCGCCTCTTCCAGCGAGCGCGGCAGGTGGCTGACGCCCATCGCCTGCAGTTCGGCCTCGGTGTGCTGGTACATGTTCTCGGCATGGGGTTTTCCTGGATCGAGCCCCTCGCGGATGCCTTCGAGGCCGGCGGCCAGCATCAGCGCGGCGGCCAGATAGGGGTTGCACGACATGTCGACCGCGCGGCATTCGACGCGGCCGCCGGCGAGCGGCACGCGCAGCATGTTGGTGCGGTTGTTGCTGCCGAAGGAGACGTGGATCGGCGCCCAGGTGAAGCCCGACATGTTGCCGCGCCGCACCAGGCGCTTGTAGCTGTTGACCGTGGGGGCGATGACGGCGGAGATCGCGTGCGCGTGCTTGAGCACGCCGGCGACGAACTGGTAGCCGAGCTTCGACAGCTTGAGCCCGTTGGCATCCGCCGGCGCATCGAACAGGTTCTCGCCGGTTTCCAGGCTCGCCATCGACATGTTGAAGTGGGCGCCGCTACCGGTGCGGTCGGCGAAGGGCTTGGCCATGAAGGTGGCGAAATAGCCGCGCTTCTTCGCCATCTCGCCAAGCATCAGGCGGAAGAAGGTGAAGCGGTCGGCCATGGTGAGACCGTCGGCGTACTGGAAGTCGGTCTCGAACTGGCCGTTGGCGTCCTCGTGGTCGAAGGAATAGACGTCCCAGCCGAGGCCATCCATCGCCTGCACGATTTCGTCGAGCATCGAATAGTTGTCGAGGAAGCCGCGCACGTCGTAGCAGGGCTTGGCCAGCGTGTCGCCCTCGCTGGTCGGGACGAGGCTGCCGTCCGGATTCTGCTTGAGGACGAAGAACTCGGTTTCGATGCCGAGGTTGAAGCGCAGCCCCAGTTCGGCCGCAGCCGCGAGCTGCTTCTTCAGGATGCCGCGCGAGCAGGCCTCGAAGGGCTGGCCTTTCAGATAGAGGTCGCTGGCGTACCACACGACTTCCGGATTCCATGGCAGGACCGCGGCGGATGCGAGATCGGGACGCGCGGAAACTTCCTCGTCGTTGACTTCCTGCGGCACGCCGTCGAGCGCGGCGCCGGTGAAGAGCTCGGAGCCGCCGACCATCTGTTCGAAGTGGGACAGCGGCACGACCTTGCTCTTGGAGACGCCGTGCAGGTCGACAAAGCTGGCGAGCGCGTACTTCACGCCGGCACCTTCGAGTTGCGCCTTGGCGGCCAGCGTTTCGACCGCCTGGGTTTCGGATGGGGAATGACCGGTCATGCGGATGCTCCTTAAAACGGGGGTGGGGTGATGCCGGCACGTTCGAGGGGCGTGGCCTCGGTAAGCGCCTGGGTGAGTTGCTGCGCGAGTTCGTTCACGCAGAGATCCAGCAAATTCTGTCCGGCCTCGGCCTCGGCCCGGCTCGGCGTGCCGACGGTGCCGTGCACGCTTTCGTCGCTGACGCGGTAGGCAAAAAAACAGCCGGCCGAGCGATCGGGCTCGTCGACGACCCTGTCCATCCGCACCAGCTCGGGATGCAGGGCGAGCATCAGCGAGGTCTCGGCGCAGTTGGCGTGAAAGTTGGCGGCGTCCTCGTGATAGCGGCGATGCGCCTCGTCCGAGATGTCCCAGATCGAGCGCAGCGCAACGCGCATATTCGGAAACGTGTGGCGGACGTTCTCCAGCCCGCAGCGCAGCGGCGCCCAGTTGGTGACGTGGCCGTTCAGGATGAGCAGGCGGTCGAAGCCGGCACTGTTGAGCCACTCGGCGATTTCCAGCACCAGCTTCGACAAGGTTTCCGGGCGCAGCGAAATCGTGCCCGGCCATTTCGGCGAATGCCCGAGCGAGCAGCCGTAGGCGAGGCTCGGCAGCACCGGGATGCCGGTGCGCGCCGAAGCGCCCTTGGCCACCGCCTCGGCGGAAAGCGTGTCCACGCCCAATGGAAGATGAGGGCCGTGCTGCTCGGTGGCGCCCACCGGCAGGATCGCCATGGTGATCCCCCTGTCGCGTAGCGCGGCGACGTCTTCCCAGGTGAGGTTCTGCCACAGGACGGGCTGCTTTGCGTTCATACAGTCGATCCCTGCAGGTTCAACTGATCCAGCATGCCCTGGTCGGTCTTCATGCCCGAGGTTTCGCGGATGCGCGCGAGGATCTCCTTTTTCAGGCTGAGGAATTCCGGGGTGTGCTTCATGTCCTGCTCGCGCTCGGCGGGGAGCGGCACCTCGTAGATGGTATCGATGCGACCGGGACGCGGTGCCATCAATACAACCCGATCGGCAAGATAGATCGCCTCCTCGACGTCGTGGGTGACGAAGGCGAGCGTCGGCTTCTCCAGCCGGTGCACGTGCAGGATGAGGTCGTGCATGACCTCGCGCGTCTGCGCGTCGAGCGCACCGAAGGGTTCGTCCATCAAGAGGACCTGCGGCCGCCCCATCAGCGCGCGGGCGATGGCGACGCGCTGCTGCATGCCGCCCGACAGCTGGTTGGGCCAGGCATCGGCGGCGGCGGTCAGTCCCATCAGCGAAAGCAGGGCGTCGGCACGGCCGGAGGCGGCCTCGACGTCGGCCGCGCTGAGGTTTTCGCGGCCGTGCCGGAGGCGGCGGCTGAACTTGATGTTCTCCATCACCGTGAGCCAGGGATAGAGGCTGTAGTGCTGGAATACCATGGCGCGGTCGGCGCCGGGGCCCATGATGGCCTGGTCGTCGACCAGCACATCGCCGGCGGTATGGTATTCGAGGCCGCCGATGATGCGCAGCAGCGTCGACTTGCCGCAGCCGGAGGCGCCGACGAAGGTGACGAACTCGTTGTCGGCGATGTCGAGGCTGACGTCCTTGAGCGCCTCGACGCGGTGACGGCCTTCGCCAAACACCTTGCCGACGTGTTGGATGGAAATTTTCGTCGACATGGTCACGACCTCAGATGGAGCCAGGGGAAGGCCTTGCGATGCGCGAGGCGGAACAGTTGGTCCATGACCAGGCCGATCAGGCCGATCAGGATGATGCCGACGAAGATCTTGTCGGTCTGCAGGAAGCGCTGCGCTTTCAGGATCGAATAGCCGAGGCCGGAGTTGGCGGCGACCAGTTCGGCCACCACCAGGTAGGTCCAGGCCCAGCCCATGGTGACGCGCAGGGTGTCGAGCAGCGCCGGCTTGGCAGCCTGAAAGATCACCAGGCTGATCGTCTCGCCTTTCTGCGCGCCCATGGTCTGCGCCGCTTCGATCTGCGCCAGCGGCACGCGTCGCACGTCCTCGGCCATCATCAGCACCATCTGGAAGAAGGTGCCGATGAAGATGATGGAAATCTTCGACGACTCCTCGATGCCGACCCACAGCATCACCAGCGGGATGAAGGCGACCGCCGGCATGTAGCGGATGAAGTCGGTGAGCGGCTCCAGCACCGCCTGCACCGGACGGAAGGTGCCGATCATCAATGCCAGGGGAAGCGCGATCACCGCCGAGATGAGGAAGCCGGTGGTGACGCGGTAGATGCTGATGCCCATGTCGGACATCAGGTCGTCCTCGGTGAACCAGGTGACCAGCCGGTTGAACACGTCGACCGGGCCGGGCAGGAACACCTTGTCTACTGCCGCCCCGCTCGACACGCCCCACCACAGCCCCAGCGGCACCAGCAGCCCGAGCGCGGCGAACAGCCAGTACTGCCGGCGGGACAGCGGTCCGCGGATCGCCCACATGCCCGGGCGGCGCGGACGAGTGCTGGGTCTGGATTGCATCGTCATTCTCCCTGTCGCTTTACTTGACGCCGGCGACTTCCTTGACCAGCGAAGCGTCCAGACCCTTGGCGAAATCGACCTTGCCTTCCATCAGCTTGTTGTCGAGCAGGAACTTGGAGATGGTCGGCGCCACGCCCAGGAGCGAGGTCTTGTCGGTCGCCGGACCGAAGGCCTGCAGGTTGGCCTTCTGGTCGAAGAACCGGGTGCCGGGCAGGAAGACGGCATACTCCTTGGCGCCCAGGCCAACCACCTTCGACATGATCTTCGCCGCCTCATCCGGATGGGTGCGCAGGAAGGCTTCGACGTCGTACCAGGCCTTGACCATGCCGACGAAGTCCTTGCGCTTGGCCTTCAGCGATTTCTCCTGCACCACCAGCAGGTCGGGCACCAGGCCAGGCACATCCTTCGAGGTGAACAAGGGCTTGCCCTTGCCGCTGGTCTGGATGGTGTTCACCCAGGGGTTCCACACCACGGCGGCGTCGACGCGCCCGGCCATGAAGGCTGCGGCGGCATCGCCCGCGGAGAGGTTGACCACCTGCACGTCCTTCAGCGTCATGCCGTTCTTGTTCAGCGCCATGGTGAGCAGGAAGTGCGACACGCTGAACTCTTCCAGCGCGATCTTCTTGCCTTTCAGATCCTTGAACGACTTGACCTTCGGCCCGACCATCAGCGCGTCGTTGCCGGCCGAGTTGTCGTTGACCAGGATGGCCTTCAGCGCGATGCCCTTGGCGAGCGGCGCCATGGTGTCGCTCCAGGTCTGCGAGTTGCCGTCGACCTGGCCGGCGGACAGCGCGCTGATCGAATCGGTGTAGTTGGCGAACCAGACCAGCTTGACGTCGGCACCGTGCTTCTTGAAAAAGCCCTTCTGCTCGGCGACATACCAGGCCACCCAGCCCGGCCAGTCGGACACGCCGATCTTGACCTGGGCAAGAGCTGCCGTGGGGTGGGCCAGCAAGGCAAAGCCGAGGCCGGCGACGAGGGTACGGGTGAGGCGCGCGATGTTCATGGGTGGCTCCTGGTTGGAAGGTGGAAATGCAAGCCGGGAAAGCGTCGCGCGATCGCGCTCTCCCGGGCTTTTATCCCTCCGTGGAGCCCCGCCACTGGCGGTGCCGGCAGCTCTCGGACCAGACATCTCTAGCGAGACCGGAACCCTAGCTGCGCATTCGCGGTTATGCGGGCGACGAGCGCCGCTTTTCCCGTTGAGTCTGTATGAGCAACGGCTGTGCCAGCGCCACAAACTTCACATAAGCAACTGTATTTAAAAGAAATACATGCATGGAACTCAACACTGCACGGGATGACCTGTCGCGACGCGGTCCGTATTGGTGCAGACCGATCCCGACGTGCACCAAAGTGGCACAACAACGCACGCCCGGCGCACAAAAAAAGGGGCGCCCTGCAGAGCGCCCCATACTTCCGTCGGAGAAAGAAGAATTACATGGTGTAGGCCCGCTCGCCGTGGGAGGCGGTGTCCAGACCTTCGCGTTCCTGCTCTTCCGGCACGCGCAGACCCATGGTCAGGTCGACCAGCTTGAAGAGCACGAAGCTCACCACGCCCGACCACACGATCACGGTACCCACGCCCCACAGCTGGCTGATGATCTGGCCGGTGGCGTTGAACTCGGCCACTGCGCCGGCGGCGTAGTCGTACACGCCAGAGCCGCCGAGAGCCGGGTTGGCGACGATGCCGGTACCGATGGCACCGATGATGCCGCCGATGCCGTGCACGCCGAACACGTCGAGCGAGTCGTCATAACCCAGCGCACGCTTCAGACCGGTGACCCCCCAGAGGCAAGCCACGCCCGCCACTGCACCGAGGACGATGGCGCCCATGGGGCCGGCAAAACCGGCAGCCGGGGTGATCGCCACGAGGCCGGAGACAGCGCCCGAAGCAGCACCCAGCATGGAGGGCTTGCCGCGGATCATCCACTCGGTGAACATCCAGGCGAGCGCAGCAGCGGCAGCGGCCAGCACCGTGTTCAGCAGGGCCAGCACCGTGGTGCCGTTGGCTTCGAGGTTGGAGCCGGCGTTGAAGCCGAACCAGCCGAACCACAGCAGACCGGCACCCACCATGGTGAAGGTCAGGTTATGCGGCGCCATCGCCTCCTTGCCGTAGCCGATGCGCTTGCCGATCACGTACGCACCCACCAGCGCTGCCATGGCCGCGTTGATGTGCACCACGGTGCCGCCGGCGAAGTCGAGCGCGCCCTTGGCAAACAGGAAGCCGGCCGGTGCGTCGAACGCGGACGGACCGCCCCAGAACCACACCATGTGGGCCATCGGCAGATAAGAGAAGGTGAACCACAGCGCGGAGAACACCAGCAGCGAGGAGAACTTGATGCGCTCCGCGAAGCCGCCGACGATCAGGGCGGTGGTAATCGCTGCGAAAGTCAGCTGGAACACCATGAACAGCATTTCGGGAATCACCACGCCCTTGGAGAAGGTTTCCACCGTGACGCTGGTGTCGACTCCGGCCAGGAACATCTTGGAAAGACCGCCGATGAAACTGTTCATGCCGCCGCCGTCGGTGAAGGCCAGGCTGTAGCCGTAGATCACCCACAGGATGCCGATCAGGCAGAACACCGCGAACACCTGGGTAAGGACCGACAGCATGTTCTTGGAGCGCACCAGACCGCCGTAGAACAGGGCAAGGCCCGGGATCGTCATCAGGACCACCACCATGGTTGCGATCAGCATCCAGGTGACATCCCCTTTGTCGGGCACCGGGGCAGCCGCTTCTTCGGCCGGTGCGGCCGCTTCGGCAGCAGGCGCTACCTCGGCCGGGGCAGCTTCGGCAGGAGCAGCCGCTTCGGCCGCAGGCGCAACCTCGACCACAACCGCTTCCGCAGCAGGGGCCGGATCTTCCGCCAGGACCAGGTTGGGAGACAGCAGGGCAAACATCAAGCCCAATGAAGCGAATAGTTTTTTCATGTTCACACTCCTCACAGGGCGTCGGGGCCGGATTCGCCCGTGCGGATGCGCACGACCTGCTCCAGGCTGGTGACAAAAATCTTGCCGTCGCCAATCTTGCCGGTGTTGGCCGCCTTCTCGATCGCCTCGATCACGCGCTCAAGCAATTCGGCCTTGATGGCGACTTCGATCTTCACTTTGGGCAGGAAATCGACCACGTATTCCGCGCCGCGATACAGCTCGGTATGGCCCTTCTGCCGCCCAAACCCCTTCACTTCCGTGACCGTCAGGCCGGTGACGCCGATGGCGGACAACGCCTCGCGCACTTCGTCCAGCTTGAACGGCTTAATGATTGCCGTTACGAATTTCATACCACTCTCCCGTTTAAACAGTGCTTCCGGCTTCGCCCCACCTCCGCATGACGGGGATGGGGCGCATGGATCGGAATGGGTTAGAAGGTTTTGGAGAAGGACACGAAGAAGCGGCCGTCAGCCACTTTCTCGGGATTGGTACCGCCGACATTGGTCCAGGTGTAGGCAGTTTCATCCGCATCGGTGTCGGTGTAGGCCACCGTGACGACGCCGAAACCGATATCCTTGCTCACACCCAGTTTCCAGTCGGTGTAGGAGGCCGGATCGTTGTCCTTGACATCCTGATAGCCAACGTGACCGATCAGGCCCCACCCACTGGGCAGGCCGTAATTGGCATTCAGCTCGACGTAGTAGCTGCCGTCGGTGTCGCCGTTGCCGACAGTGGTACCCCAGCCAACGAAACGGTCGGACACGGTGTAGCTGTACTTGGCGCTGAGGAATTTCCAGCTCGCTCCCACATACACCTCGGTGGTGTCGGGATCGTTCGCAGCGGCAACCTGGTCGCCGGGGTAGTAGTAGGTGATGACGCCGACGTCATAGCCAAAATCCCCCACCGCACCCTTGTAGCCGCCATAGAGATCGATTTCCATGCTGCTGTTTTCCTTGTAACCGGTAGACACCCAGTCAACGTTCGATGCCCAGGTCCCCACGTAGAAACCGCTCGAATGCGCATAGTCGAAACCGCCCTGGATGGCCGGGCCACCCTGGGTCTGCGAAACACCACGGAAGACGTAGTCCGAAGTGAGGGTGATGTTGCCGCTCAGGGTGTGCGGCGAAGCAGGTTCTTCGGCCACTGCGAGGGCAGGCACGCCCACCAGACCGGTCAAAACCAAAGCGTGTACGAGTTTTTTCATGTATCTCTCCGAAAGTGAAGGCGCGCAAAATTGCACTCCCAGCTCAGCATAAGCCGTGCCAGAATATTTTTTCATTCAAATCAATCAATTACATTTACCCCCCTGCAGAACCCAGAATAGACCGCACTTTCGTGGTGCGCCATAAAAACGTCATGCACCCTCTTTGTGCCGCGCCTGCAGCCGGGTACGGCGCTACGCCTAAGGGCGGAGAGCTTGTACACTCATCCCGTCACTGGAGGCTGCCATGAACCCGAATCCGAAATTCCCCAATCCCGCTTTCATCAACGACCTGGTCGGCAAGCTGGGCGAGGTGCTGAAACAGTCCCCCGCCAAGGACATCGAGCAGAACCTCAAGGCCGGCCTCACCTCGATGCTCGGCAAGCTGGACATGGTGAGCCGCGAGGAATTCGACGTGCAGGCCGAGGTGCTGGCACGTACCCGGGAAAAACTGGCGCAACTGGAAACACGCATCGCCGAACTGGAAAAGCAGCAGCACGAAACCGAAGACTGAAGTCGTGGCCGTCGCCGTCGTCAAAAGCCGTGCATTGAACGGCATGCACGCGCCCGAGGTGGTGGTCGAGGCGCATCTGGCCAACGGCCTGCCGGCGTTCACCCTGGTGGGCCTGCCGGAAACCGAAGTGAAGGAAGCGCGCGACCGCGTGCGCGCGGCGATCCAGAATGCGCGCTACGAATTCCCGGCACGCCGCATCACGGTCAATCTGGCGCCCGCCGACCTGCCCAAGGAATCCGGGCGCTTCGATCTGCCGATCGCGCTGGCGATCCTCGCCGCCTCCGGGCAGATTCCCGCCGACAAGCTCAAACACACCGAATTCGCCGGCGAGCTCGCGCTGACCGGCGAACTGCGTCCGGTACGCGGCGCACTGGCGATGGCGCTGGCGACCCGCGCCGCCGGCCGCCAGCTGGTGCTGCCTGCCGCGTCGGCCAGCGAAGCGGCCCTTGCGAGCGGCATCGAAACCTTCGGCGCGACGAGCCTGCTGGACGTCTGCGCGTGGCTGGCCGGCCAGGGCGCGCTGGCCGAACCGGTCTCCCCCCCCGCCGGCAGTGCGCCGGACTATCCCGATTTCGCCGACGTCAAGGGCCAGAGCGCCGCCCGGCGCGCGCTCGAAGTCGCCGCTGCAGGCGGCCATTCGGTATTGATGGCCGGACCGCCCGGCACCGGCAAGTCGATGCTCGCCGCCCGTTTCCCCGGCATCCTGCCGGCGATGGACGAGGCCGAGGCGCTGGAAGCCGCCGCGGTCGCCTCGCTCAACGGCGGCTTCCGCCAGGAACACTGGCAGCGCCGGCCTTTCCGCGCACCGCACCACACCGCCTCGGCGGTCGCTCTTGTCGGCGGCGGCAACAATCCGCGCCCCGGCGAGATTTCGCTGGCTCACCACGGGGTGCTGTTTCTCGACGAATTGCCGGAGTTCCCGCGGCAGGTACTGGAAGTGCTGCGCGAACCGCTGGAGACCGGCCACATCACGATTTCGCGCGCGGCGCGACAGGCCGATTTTCCGGCGCGCTTCCAGCTGGTGGCGGCGATGAACCCCTGCCCCTGCGGCTATCTCGGCCACCCCACCCAGGCGTGCCGCGACACGCCCGACCAGATCGCGCGCTACCGCGCACGCATCTCCGGTCCGCTGCTCGACCGCATCGACATCCAGATCAGCGTGCCGGCGCTGACGCAGGACGAGCTGATGCAGGCCGGCGCAGGCGAGCCAAGCGCCGTGATCCGCGGCCGCGTCGAGGCCGCGCGCGCGCGCCAGATGCAGCGCCAGGGCAAGCCCAATGCTGCGCTCGGCACCCAGGAAATCGAACGATTCTGCACCCTCGACGCGGCAGGTGAGGGCTTGTTGAAGCAGGCCATCGCGCACCTCAACCTGTCGGCGCGCGCCTACCATCGCGTGCTGAAGCTCGCACGCAGCATCGCCGACCTGGCCGCCAGCGAGGCGATCACGACCGCCCATCTCGCCGAGGCCATTCAATACCGGAGACAGGCTGCATGAGCGATCCCTACGAATCCTGGCGAGAAGAAAAGCAGTCGGCCTGGCTCTATCGCGTGGTGGCCGAGTGCGAACGCGGCACGCCGCGCGAAGCCCTGTTCAAGGAGCTGGCGCAAGCCGCCGATGAGCAGGCGGGCATCTGGCTCGACGCCATCGCCCAGAAAGGCAACCCGCCGCCCGCACCGTTCCAGCCTGATATGCGCACCCGTGTCGTCGCGCGCCTGACCCGCGTCTTCAAGCCGCGCGCGATGCGCGGCGTGCTGGCGGCGATGAAGGTGCGCGGCATGGCCCTGTATACGCAGGCAGCGCCGCACGGCATGCCGATGAAGCGCGACGACATCGGCAAACGCCACCAGAACGGTGCGGCCGGCAACGCGCTGCGCGCCGGCGTGTTCGGCGTCAACGACGGGCTGGTATCGAACGCCGCGCTGATCTACGGCGTGGCGGGCGCAGCTCAGGAACCGTCGGTGATCGTGCTGACCGGCGTCGCGGGCCTGCTGGCCGGCGCATTCTCGATGGCCGCGGGCGAATATGTTTCGGTGCGCGCGCAGCGCGAGATGTTCGAATACCAGATCGGCCTGGAGCGCGACGAACTGGAAAAATACCCGCAGGAAGAAGCCGCCGAACTGGCGTTGATCTATGCCGCCAAGGGCATGGATGCCGCCGAGGCACGGCGGCTGGCCGACACCCTGATGCAGGACCCCGAACGCGCGCTCGACACGCTGGCGCGCGAAGAACTCGGCCTCAATCCCGACGAGCTCGGCTCGCCGTGGGTGGCGGCGATGTCGTCGTTTTCCGCCTTCACCGCCGGCGCGGCACTGCCGCTCGTGCCCTTCCTGATCGGCCAGGACGATGCGCTGGCGACCTCGATCGCGCTCACCGCCCTCGGCCTCTTCGCCGTCGGCGCCAGCATGAGCCTCTTCACCGGCCGTCACGCACTCCTCTCCGGCCTGCGCATGCTCGGCATCGGCGGCGCAGCCGGGCTGGCGACCTACTTCATCGGCGCCTGGCTGGGGGTGGCACTGGGTTGATTTTGTTGGGCGCGAGAGGCACAGGGCCGATCACGCAGTCATTTGTCGCATCCTCCGATTGCGGGTGCGCCACAGCGTTTCTTGTGTGGATCTTCGTGGACTGAAACTTCAGGTCTGCTCCCACGGCAAACCATCGAAGCGCCAGCCGTTCTTCGTGCTGCGATGGCGCGTTTCGTCCATGTCGCCCTCGAACCCGTGCTGGACGTTGTATACCTCGGGGAAACCGTATTTTTCGAGGTAACGTCCGGCATCGGCCGAGCGCCGCCCGGAGCGGCAGATCAGCACCACCGGCCGGTTGACCGATGCCGCCTTGCGCGCGTGGCCGAGAAAATCGGGATTCACATCCCAGTCGGGACCATCCTGCCAGGCGATGTGGATCGCCCCCGTCGGATGGCCGACGAACAGATATTCGATTTCCGAACGGCAGTCGATGAAAACCGCTTCGGGGTGCTGCTGCAAAAAAGCGTGGGCTTCGGTTGGACTGAACTGCTTCATGCACGCCTCCTGGTTGTTCGAGTCTTCACCATAGCAGCGCGTCCGCCGCGGACGGAAAGCCGGGGCGAAAAAAAGCCCCGCCGTTGCGGGGCCTGGACAGACGGTAGCCGCTTCAGGATGCCCGGCGCCGGCGCGTCATGCGGGTCAGGCCCAACAGGCCGGCCCCCAGCAGCAACATCGTGCCCGGCTCGGGAACCTGGCCGGTGCCCCCGCCACCGCATCCCGGAGCGGTCGGGCTGCTGGCGCAGGTGGACCCCGTCACGGAAGCCAGCTTGAAGTAGTCCTTGGTGGAATCCATGCCGGAACCGGTGCCGTTGTAGGCGCCGATCAGCCAGTAGCTGGAGAAAAGCGAGCTGCTGATCGGCTTGCTGCCCGCGCTGCCGTTGCTGTTGTAATGGCCCACCAGAGACCAGCCGTTGGACGTGAGATTGGAATACGTCAGTCCGGCCACGCTGCCCGCGCCAGCCCCGGTGTAGGCGTAGACCGAGTAGTCGGAATCACCCGATACCCAGCCGAAGCTGGTCGAGGTCAGGTTGACCTTGTCGCCGGCGAAGTTGAAGAGGAAGGACTCGATGCGCCCGTCGTTGTCGGCGGCATGCTGGGGCGAGCTGGTCGATTCGCTGTCCGCATGCCGGATGCCCAGGCCGCTGCTGCCGTTATAGGTCAGATAGGCCGAGGCCAGCTGGACGTTGGCGCCGCCGACGGTGTTGGCCCATGCGGTCGCCGTGGCCGTCACCCCGCCTTGCGTGTTTGAGGCGGTATTGTTGAAGGTCCAGGTCGTCGCCATCGCTCCGCCTGCGCTGCTCATTGCCACGCCTGCCAGCAGGCAGGCGAGCCGTTTGGATGCCTGGGTTCGCATGATGTTCATATTGTTAGCGCTCCTGAGAATGCTTGGATCATTGGGTTGCCCAGTTACCATGCAACTTCGGTACCAGGAAATAATATTTCTTTTAAATCAAACAATTACAAAAAACATGACCGACTGAATCCGGCCGGGTGTAAAAAAAGGCGACAAACCTGCCCTGCCTGTCAGCGCTTACCCAGTTTGCGCAAGGCCGCGTTCAGGTGCGCCTGGATTTCCGGATCGTCCGGCGCCCGCAAGGCGGCCTCGCGCAGATAACGCAAGCCTTTCTCGGTCTGGCCCTGCTGCAGCAACACCCAACCCAGGGTGTCGTTGACCTGCGGGGCACTCGGCGCGAGCGCAAGCGCGCGTTCGGCATGGTGTAGCGCACTGGCAAGCTCGCGCTGCTGCAGCAGCACATTGGCCAGATTGTTGTGGGCGCGCGCGTCGTTGGCATCGCTGCCGACCAGTTCGCTGAAAACCGTGCGTGCACGCGGCCAGTCCCGCAGGGCGAGATGGGCCTCGCCGAGCGCGTGCCAGGCGCTGCGATCGCGCGGGTGGCGCTTGATCCAGTCCGCCATCAGGGTGGCCGCCTCGCCCGCCCGGGCCGAGGCCATCAGGGCGCGATACAGGCCGAACAGGCTGTCGCCGCTGTTCTGGCTGGCATGCGCGACGCGAAAAGCCTGCACCGCATCGGCATAGCGGCGTTGCTGCAGGCGCAGCTCGCCCAGCAAGGCGTGGGCGTCGGCCTGGGTGTCCGGTCTTGCCCGCAGGGTTTCGATGCGCTTCTCGGCATCGGCCAGCTTGCCGGTTTGCAGGTCGATGCGCGCCTGCAACAAGAGCGCGGTCGGATAGCCCGGATCGGCCAGCAACACCTTGCTCAGGCTGTAGCGCGCGGACTCGGCATCGCCGATCTGCAATTGCTGGGCGGCCACGCGGCTGAGCCAGGCGGGATCGAACGCGGCCAGCTGGCTGATGCGGCGCAGGGAGATACGCGCCAGCTCGACGTTGCCGATGGCGATTTGCGCCTGCGCCAGCGCCATCAGGGTGTTGGCCTGGTCGGGTGCAATGGCCTGCGCATCCTTGGCCGTATTGAGCGCCTGCTGGGCATTGCCCTGGCGCAGATAGAGACCGCTCAGGGCCAGCAGTGGGCGCAGATCGCGCGACTGCAGGCTGCGCGCCTTGTCCAGCCAGCGGATCGCCTCGCCGGGGCGGCCCGCCGCCTCCTCCAGCCGCGCCAGTTCCATCATCGCGCTCGCATGCCTGGGGTCGGCCTTGAGCACGGCGAGATAACGCTGACGCGCGCGCGCCGGCTGGCCTTCGACCTCGTCCAGCCGTCCCAGGTTGAGCCGGGCGGCGTGGAACGCCGGGGCGGCCTTGAGCACCGCCTCGTAGGCGGCGCGTGCTCCGGCGCGATCCCCCGCCGCCAGCCTGGCGACGCCCAGAAGATTGCGCGCCGCCAGATTGCCCGGCTCGCGCTTGACCACGGCCTCCATCACCGCCACTGCCTTGTTCGGCTCGCCGCGCTTGAGATGGGTGATCGCCAGCGGCGCGCCGACCTGTCCCTGCCCCGGAGCCTGCTGATAGGCACGCTGCAGGGCAGCGAACCCGTCGTCCTGCTGGCCGCGCCCGATCAGGCTGAGGCCGAGCCCCAGCTGCACGTCGGGGCTGTCTTTCGCCTGCGCCGCGTCCTGAAACAAGGACGAGGCCTTGACGTGGTTGCCCTTGCCCATGTGTGCCGAGCCTAGCATGGACAGGATGCGCGCATCGCCCGGTTGTGCCTTCAAGGCCGGCTCCAGCATGGCGATGGCACGGTCGTACTGCTTTTCGGCCAGGTAGATGGCGCCCATCACCTTGCGCGCGCCGGCATCGCGCGGGCGCCCCTTCAGATACTGGGCCAGATATCCCTTGGCACGCTCGAATTCGTTCAGCGCGTAATGCGCCAGTCCGCCCAGCAATTGCAGTTGGTCGCGACCGGCGACGAATTCGGGGGACAGCTGCGACAACGTGCGGGTGACGTCGGTGAGCGCCTCGCGTGCCCGTACCGCATCGCCCCGCCGGTCGTAGTACAGCGCCCGCAGGTAGGCGCCGCGGGGATCGAATGCAAAGCGCTTCTGCAAATAGTCGAGATCGGTCTTGGCTTCGGCATCGCGCTTCAGGTCGAGCAGCAGGCCGGCGCGCGCCAGGCGCGCCTCCAGATGATCGGGGCGGCTCGCCAAGGCACGCGCATATTCCTGCAGCGCCTGATCCAGCCTGCCTTCCGCATGCGTGATCGACGCCTGCATGTTCCAGGCGTCGGCGTCGTTCGGCGCCAGCTGCAGCGCCCGGGCCACGCTCGCACGGGCCTCCTGCGGCCGACCGGCATTGAGATGGATGCGCGCCTGCAGGGCCAGCGCGCGCGCCGTGCCGCCGGGCAACAGCTCGGCCTGCCGCGCCCCGTCCATGGCCGCGTCGAACTGGCTGAGCGCCATCTGGGCCTGCGCACGCAACAGCAGGATCTCCAGTCGCGGTGCCGGCGGCAGCCCCTCGGCACCGAATTTCTCCAGCAGCGACTTGTACTTGGCCTGCTCGAAATAGGCCTGCGCCTGATACGTCACGATCTGTCCGCGTGCCGCCCCCAATCGTTCGGCATCCGCAAATACCCGCTCGGCGGCGGCAAATTCGCCGCGCCGCAGATGCGCCTGTCCCAGCAGGACCAGCGCGGGCAGCATGCGGCTGTCTTCCCGCAACGCGTTCTTGAGCTGGATGATCGCGCCGGCATTGTCCTGTCGCTGGTAGCGCGACAAAGCATCTTCGTAATAACGGGCCGCATCGGCGGCACGATCGGCGTGGGCCAGCGGCGACAGCCCCGCTCCAGCCAGCAGCAGAATCAACAGAATAGGTTTCAGCATGAAATCGACGCTCATTTTCAGAATGCACGGATGGGCAACCCGGGTTCCTGCGCCCGCCAAGCAGGCAAAACCAGGCAAGTATCGTACCCGTGTCCTGCCGCCGCGCGCGCCCCGCATGGACAGGGCGCGCGCGGTCCGCCGTCCCATCCGGCACGCCCATTCTGTCGAAAGCCGGACTGCAGCGGCAGAAACTCGTTAGCACGACGGTTCGGGGCGGGCTGCCGGACACTTATATAATGCAGGGTTTCCCCGCCCCGCTTCTGCCAGACGCCATGTCCCGCCCCGAACTGCTGCATTCCCTGCTCCCCCAGCGCATCCTGATCCTCGATGGCGCGATGGGAACCATGATCCAGTCGTACAAGCTTGGCGAGGCGGACTACCGCGGCGCGCGCTTCGCCGATTTTGCGCACGACCTCAAGGGCAACAACGATCTGCTGTGCCTGACGCAGCCGCACATCATCAAGGAAATCCACGCCAAATACCTGGCCGCGGGCGCCGACATCCTCGAGACCAACAGCTTCAACGCCACCTCGATTTCCATGGCGGACTACCACATGGAACACCTGGTGCCGGAGCTCAACTTCGCCGCCGCCAAACTCGCGCGCGAGGCCGCCGACGAGGCGACCGCGGCCAACCCGGCCAAGCCGCGTTTCGTCGCCGGCGTGCTCGGGCCGACCTCGCGCACCGCCACGATTTCACCCGACGTCAACGATCCGGGCTTCCGCAACGTCACCTTCGACCAGTTGCGCGTCGCCTACCTGGAAGCGATCGACGGCCTGGTGAAGGGCGGCGCCGACATCCTGATGGTCGAGACGATCTTCGACACGCTGAACGCCAAGGCGGCGCTGTTCGCGATCGAGGAATATTTCGAACAGCACGACATGCGCCTGCCGGTGATGATCTCTGGCACCATCACCGACGCCTCCGGCCGCACGCTCTCGGGCCAGACCGGTGAGGCGTTCTGGAATTCGGTGCGCCACGCCCGGCCGCTATCCATCGGCCTCAACTGCGCGCTCGGCCCCGATCTGTTGCGCCAGTACGTCGAGGAACTCTCCAGCAAGGCCGACGTGTTCGTCTCGGCCCACCCCAATGCCGGCCTGCCAAACGCCTTCGGCGAATACGACATGGACGGCGCCGAGATGGCCGTGCACATCGGCGAATGGGCGCGCTCGGGCCTCTTGAACATCGTCGGCGGCTGCTGCGGTACCACGCCGGCGCACATCGCAGCCATCGCCAAGGCCGTCGAAGGCGTTGCCCCGCGCGTGCCGCCCAAGCTCGAACCGGCCATGCGCCTGTCGGGGCTGGAACCGTTCAACGTCGGCAAGGACAGTCTCTTCGTCAACGTCGGCGAGCGCACCAACGTCACCGGCTCCAAGGCCTTCGCCCGCATGATCCTCGAAGGCCGCTACGACGACGCGCTGTCGGTCGCGCGCCAGCAGGTGGAAAACGGCGCCCAGGTGATCGACATCAACATGGACGAGGGCATGCTCGACGCCGAGGCGGCGATGGTGCGCTTCCTGCACCTGATCGCGTCCGAGCCCGACATTGCACGGGTGCCGATCATGCTCGACTCGTCGAAGTGGAACGTGATCGAGGCGGGCCTCAAGTGCATCCAGGGCAAGGGCATCGTCAATTCCATCTCGATGAAGGAAGGCGAGGCCGAGTTCATCGAGCGGGCGAAGCTCTGCCTGCGCTACGGTGCGGCGGTGATCGTGATGGCCTTCGACGAGACCGGCCAGGCCGATACCTACGCGCGCAAGACCGAAATCTGCGCGCGCGCTTACAAGCTTTTGACCGAAACAGTCGGCTTTCCGCCCGAGGACATCATCTTCGACCCCAACATCTTCGCGGTCGCCACCGGCATCGAGGAGCACGCCAACTACGCGGTCGATTTCATCGAGGCGACCCGCTGGATCCGCCAGAATCTCCCGCACGCCCACATCTCGGGCGGCGTATCGAACGTGAGCTTCTCCTTCCGCGGCAACGACGCGGTGCGCGAGGCGATCCACACCGCCTTCCTCTATCACGCGATCCAGGCCGGGATGGACATGGGCATCGTCAATGCCGGCCAGCTCGGCGTCTACGAGAATCTCGACCCCGAACTCAAGGAACGCGTCGAGGATGTGCTGTTGAACCGCCGCGCCGATTCGACCGAGCGGTTGGTCGCCTTTGCCGAGAACGTGAAGGGCGGCGCCAAGGAAAAAGTCGTCGACCTCGCCTGGCGCAACCTGCCGGTGAACGAACGATTGAGCCATGCGCTGGTGCAGGGCATTACCGAATTCATCGTCGAGGATACCGAAGCCGCGCGGCTTGAAGCCGAACGCCCGCTGCACGTGATCGAGGGCCCGCTGATGGCCGGCATGAACGTCGTCGGCGACCTCTTCGGCGCCGGCAAGATGTTCCTGCCGCAGGTGGTGAAATCCGCGCGCGTGATGAAGCAGGCGGTCGCCCACCTCATCCCCTACATCGAGGCCGACAAGCGCGCCGGCGACGCGCAGAGCGCGGGCAAGATCATCATGGCCACGGTCAAGGGCGACGTCCACGACATCGGCAAGAACATCGTCGGCGTGGTGCTCGGCTGCAACGGCTACGACATCGTGGATCTGGGCGTGATGGTGCCGGCGCAGAAGATCCTCGACGCCGCGCGCGAGCACAAGGCCGACATCATCGGCCTGTCCGGCCTGATCACCCCCTCATTGGAGGAAATGGCGCACGTGGCGAAGGAAATGCAGCGCCAGGGCTTCACGATTCCGCTCCTGATCGGCGGGGCGACGACCTCGCTCGCCCATACCGCGGTGAAGATCGCGCCGAACTACGAATCCCCGGTGGTCTACGTGAAGGACGCCTCGCGCGCGGTCGGCGTGTGCACCCAGTTGCTGTCGAAGGAGATGCGCGACGCCTACGCCGCCGAGATCCGCGCCGACTACGACAAGACCCGCGAGCGGCATCTGAAGAACAAGTCCGAGACCTCGCGCATCCCGCTCGCGGACGCGCGCGCCAACAAGGTGAAAATCGACTGGGCGAACTACACGCCGCCGGTACCGAAGCAACTGGGCGTGCACGTTTTGCGTGCCTACGACCTCGCCAAGCTTGCCGAAGTCATCGACTGGACGCCCTTCTTCGCCTCCTGGGAGCTGCACGGCAAATTCCCGAAGATTCTCGACGACGAGGTCGTCGGCGCCGAGGCGAAGAAGCTCTACGCCGACGCCCAGGCGATGCTGAAGAAGATGATCAACGAGCACTGGGTCGAGGCGCGCGCGGTGTTCGGCCTCTTCCCCGCCAACACGGTGGGCGACGACGACATCGCGGTCTACGCCGACGAATCGCGTTCAAGCACGCTGATGACCTGGCACAACCTGCGCCAGCAGATGAAGAAGCCGACCGACCGCGCCAACCTCTGCCTCGCCGACTTCGTCGCGCCCAAGGACAGCGGAAAGCCGGACTACCTCGGCGCCTTCGTCGTCACCGCCGGCATCGGCGAGGACGAGCGTGCCAAGGCCTTCGAGGCCGCGCACGACGACTACTCGGCCATCCTCTTCAAGGCACTGTGCGACCGCCTCGCCGAGGCCTTCGCCGAGCACCTGCACCAGCGCGTGCGCAAGGAATACTGGGGTTATGCGAGCGAGGAAGCGCTCGCCAACGACGACCTGATCGCGGAAAAATACCAGGGCATCCGCCCCGCGCCAGGCTACCCCGCCTGCCCCGAGCACAGCGAGAAGGCGGGCCTGTTCGAGATCCTGAACGCCACCGAGGAAATAGGCGTGAAGCTCACCGAGAACTACGCCATGTGGCCGGGTGCCGCGGTGTCGGGCTTCTACCTCTCGCACCCCGACAGCCAGTACTTCGCCGTGGCCAAGATCGAGCGCGACCAGGTCGAGGACTACGCCCGCCGCAAGGGCTGGACATTGCAGGAAGCGGAACGCTGGCTGGCGCCGAATTTGGCCTACCAACCATAAGGCTGCCATACAAACCAACACAACTATCAACAATTATCAATTTGTATCAAATTGATAATTGTTGTTCTATCATTTAGCTATCAATCATTATCAATTTGATAGCGCAATGAAGATTCCGCTCTCGCCTCCACCGCTGAAAGAACTTATAAAGGAGGCCAATGCCGAGACCCTGCCCCAGCTTGCCCAACTGAGATTAGGCCCCTTGGCTAACGGGCGATATCTGCATTGGGACGACCTGCGCCACCACACGCCCCCGGAAGGATTGACTCACAAGGTCTGGTGGCTCGCGTTAAGCCTCGCGCGAAGTGTCAGCGCCCATACTCTGCCATTTTTCGACAAACAAGAGGAAGCTTTCACCTATTCGCTGCCCGAGCCCTTGTTGAAAAACCTGCATGAGATTGACCGAAGCGCGGGGCTCGTTCCAGGGGGCGCGGAAAATGCCGCATTGCGTTCCGACCAAGGGCGCTATCTATTCAGCAGCCTGATTGAGGAAGCGATCACTTCCAGCCAACTGGAGGGTGCATCGACGACTCGGCGTGTTGCCGAGGCAATGCTTCGCGAAGGGCGCAAGCCCAGCACCTTGAGCGAACGGATGATTTTCAACAATTTCGAGGCCATGCGGCGTATTCGCGATATCTGCGGGGAAACCCTCGAACCTGAACATGTGATCGAGTTACAACGGGTGTTAACCGCGGGCACTCTTGAACGGCCCGAGGACTGCGGGCGGTTGAGGACAAGCGATGATATTGAAGTTGTGGCACCGAACAACGACAGGTTAGTCCTCCATCGCCCCCCCGTTCATACCGAACTGCCGGCGCGACTCAAGAAACTATGTGATTTTGCCAACGCAGCGGTCGCTGACGACACCTTCATCCATCCCATCGTACGTGCGATCTTGCTTCATTTCATGGTGGGGTACGATCACCCGTTCGCCGACGGGAATGGCCGGACGGGCCGCGCCCTGTTTTACTGGTATATGGCAAGGCAGGGCTATTGGTTGATCGAGTATCTCTCCATCTCCCGCATCCTGCGGAAGGCCCCCACACAGTATGCACGCGCCTATTTACTAACCGAGACCGACTCCGGTGACACCACTTACTTTCTCCTGCATCAGACGGAAGTGATACTTAATGGTCTGTCCGCGTTGCATCAATACCTGCAGCAAAAGCAACGAGAGCAGGCGCAATTACATATACGGCTCAGAACACTGCAGACGCGTGAGAAGCAATTGAATCACCGCCAAACGGCGTTGCTCGCGCATGCCCTCAAGCGCCCTGAAGAATATTTCACCATCGAAAGCCATCAACGTTCCCATCAGATCGCCTACGCAACGGCACGTGCCGACCTGTTGAGCCTGGCGGCCTTAGGTTTATTGAGCGAAACTAGCCACGGGGGACGCAAGAAAGTCTTCTACCCAGCTCCCGACATACGCCAGCGACTCGAAGCCGTGTAACCGTATTGTTATCGCCCTACCAATCTTCGTTGAGCATCTTCTCCAGCCAGAACAGCCCGATCACGGTCTTGGTCTCGCAGATGCGGCCGTCCTTGACCCACTGCATCGCCTCAGCGAACGGCAGGCGGAAGATTTCCAGGAACTCGTCGTGGTCACGGCCGTGGGTGCCGTCCTGCAGCCCCTTGGCCAGATAGAACGCCAGGCGCTCGTCGGAATAGCCGATGCAGGGGTAGATGGTGGTGACCTCGCGCCACTCGGTCGCGGTGTAGCCGGTTTCCTCTTCCAGTTCGCGCTTCGCGCAGGTGAGGTCGTCCTCGCCCGGATCGATCTTGCCGGCCGGCAGTTCGATGAAATCGCGATGCAGCGGGTAGCGGTGCTGGCGCTCCAGCAACAGGTCGCCGTTGTCGAACACCGGGATGACGACGACGGCGCCGGGGTGGACGATGTATTCACGCGTCGATTCCTTGCCATCGGGCAGGCGCACGCGGTCGCGCTTGACGTGCATCAGCCTCCCCTTGAAGACGGTTTCGCTCTCCAGGCCGGTTTCGGTGAGCGTGGTTGTTGACGCTTCAGCGTCTTTACAACCACGGCCGACTCCTTGCGAGCGGGGATCAGGGATGTCGTTTTTCATGACTGCCATGATAGCGGGCACGGGCAAAAAAATGCCGGGTTCTTGCGAACCCGGCAAGGTTGAGGAGACACGTCCCTCATTGCGGAGAACTTCCTGCCTGCTGCCTAAACAGCAAGCGCTCGCATGGTAGGGAGGCGGTCAATTTTTGGCTATACAACTTTAGTTGTAGATGAGAGATAACCAATTGTTTATATTGACCTTATTTTTTCTCTCAGCGCCGAATACTGGCGCCGGCTGACCGGCAGGCGTTCGTCCAGCCCGTCCAGACGCAGGAAATGGCCGTCGTCCTCGCCGGGCGATTTGCCGATTTCGCGGATGCGCGCACCGGCCACCAGGCAGTTGCGATGGATGCGCAGGAAGGCGTCGCCGAATTCGCTTTCGAGGCGGGTGAGCGATTCCTCGATGAGAAATTCGCGCGCGGCGGTGCGCACGGTGACGTATTTGAGCTCGGCCTTGAGGTAGAGGATGTCGTCCACCGGGATCAGCACGATGCGGCCTTTTTCGGTGACCGACAGATGGGTGCGCGTCTTCGGATGCGCCTCGCGCAACTGCTCGAGCGTCGCTGCGCTCAGTCGGTGTGCTCGCGACAGGGCGCGTACCAGGCGATCCGCGCGCACCGGCTTCAGCAGGTAGTCGACGGCATTGAGGTCGAAGGCCTGGCAGGCATAGGCATCGTAGGCCGTGCTGAAGATGATCGCGGGCGGCGCCGGGAGCCGATTGAGATGGGCGGCGCATTCGAGTCCATCCATGCCCGGCATTCGGATGTCGAGCAGCACCGCGTCGACCGGTTGCTGCTGCACCCTATTCAGCGCGTCCAGCCCGTTGTCGGCCTCGCCGACGACGTCGACTGCCAGCTGGCCCGCGCAATCGGCCAGCACGTCGCGCAGACGGTGGCGCGCGGGGGCCTCGTCATCGACGATGAAGACGCGCAGGGGCGGGTTGGGTGCGTTCACGGGTGTAGGGAATGACGATGTGCACCTGATAAACGGTGCCCAGCGGTTCCAACTTGAGCCGGGCGTCGAGGTCGAAATGCAGCAGCAGGCGCTCGCGGATGTTGGCCAGCGCGAGACGGTTGCCCTTGTGATGGCTGGCGTCGGTAGCGATGGGGTTGCGCACCACGATGTGCACCTTGTCGGCGCTGCGGTAGATATTGAGGCTGATTTCGCCGCCTTCGGGCTGCGGTTCGATGCCGTGGTAGACCGCGTTTTCCACCAGCGGCTGGATCACCAGCGGCGGAATCAGCGCATCGGCCGGCATCTTCTGGATATGCCAGGCCACCTGCAGGCGATCGCCGAGCCGCAGCTGTTCCAGTTCGAGGTAGGCGCGGGTGAGCGCGACCTCGTCCTCGAGCGGCGCCAGCTGGCTGGCATTCCCCATCAGCGCGCGGAACAGGTCGGCCATGTTCTCCAGCGCGCGTTCGGCGCGGCGCGGGTCGCTGCGCACCAGCGACAGCACGGCGTTGAGGCTATTGAATAGAAAGTGCGGACGGATGCGCGCCTGCAAAGCCTGCAGGCGCGCCTCGGTGATGGCAGGCGACAGCGCGCGCGCGCGCAGGTTGAAGTAGGCCAGCAGGCCCGCGCCGAGCAGTAGCGCGAACACGGCTATCCCCGCCAGTGGTATCGGCTGCGAACTGCCCAGCAGTGGGTTCAGCCATGCGGTGCTGACGACCGGCACCGCCACCCCAAGCGCCAGCGTGGCCCCCACCCCCAGTCGATAGGGCTGGCTGCGCAACCATCCTCCGGCCGCGCACAGGGCCAGGAGGGTCAGCAGGAGGATCGGCTGCGCCAGCGCCGACAGCGAGATGAATTCGGCCAGGAAAGCGTCGACGTCGGGCACCCGCGCCACCACCCCGGCCACCAGGGCCGCTTCCACCGTCAGCGCGATGCGCAGGTTCACCCCCAGGTGGCAGAAGTTCGGCAATTCGACCTGCCGGTTGTTATGATTCTTCCTTTTCATCCCCGTTTCAGCCCCATGAGCACGTCATCGACGCCGCCGGAAGGCGCCTGGTCCGGCCGCTTCTCCGAGCCGGTTTCCGAAATCGTCAAACGCTACACCGCGTCGATTCCCTTCGATTATCGGCTGGCCGAGTTCGACATTCAGGGTTCGCTGGCGCACGCCGCCATGTTGCACCACGTCGGCGTCCTCACCAAGGACGACCTCGACGCGATCCGGCGCGGCATGGCCGAGCTGCTCGGTGAGATCCGCGCCGGATGCTTCTCCTGGTCCCTGGACAAGGAGGACGTCCACCTCAACATTGAGGCCGCACTGACCGCCAGGATCGGCGACGCCGGCAAACGCCTGCACACCGGCCGTTCCCGCAACGACCAGGTCGCGACCGACATCCGCCTCTACCTGCGCGACGCGATCGACCGCATCACCGCGGGACTCAAGGCCTGCCAGACCTCGCTGGTCGATCTGGCCGAACTGCATGCCGACACCGTGATGCCGGGCTTCACCCACCTGCAGGTGGCGCAGCCGGTCACTTTCGGCCATCACCTGCTGGCCTACTTCGAGATGTTGGCGCGCGACGCCGAGCGCATGGCCGACTGCCGCCGTCGGGTGAATCGCCTGCCGCTGGGCGCCGCCGCGCTGGCCGGCACCAGCTACCCGATCGATCGTGAATTCGTGGCGCGCGAACTCGGCTTCGAGGCGGTCTGCCAGAACTCGCTCGACGCCGTGTCCGACCGCGATTTCGCCATCGAATTTTCCGCCGCCGCCGCCCTGGTGATGACCCACCTGTCGCGCCTGTCGGAAGAGCTGATCCTGTGGATGAGCCCGCGCTTCGGCTTCATCGACCTCGCCGACCGCTTCTGCACCGGCTCCAGCATCATGCCGCAGAAGAAGAATCCCGACGTCCCCGAACTGGTGCGCGGCAAGACGGGCCGGGTCAACGGCCACCTGGTGGCGCTGCTGACCCTGATGAAGGGCCAGCCGCTGGCCTACAACAAGGACAACCAGGAAGACAAGGAACCGCTGTTCGACACCGTCGACACCCTGACCGACACGCTGGCGATCTACGCCGACATGCTGCGCGGGGTGACCGTGAAGCCGGACGCGATGCGCGCCGCGGTGATGCAGGGCTTCGCCACCGCCACCGATCTGGCCGATTACCTGGTGAAGAAGGGCGTGCCCTTCCGCGATGCCCACGAAGTCGTGGCACGCGCGGTGCGGGCGGCGGAAGCGTCCGGACGCGACCTGGCCGACCTGCCGCTCGCAGAACTGCAGGCCTTCAGTCCCGTCATCGCGGACGACGTCTACGCCGTGCTGACCCTGGAAGGCTCGCTCGCCGCCCGCGACCATCTGGGCGGCACCGCGCCGGCGCAGGTACGCGCGGCGATCGCCCGCGCCCGCCAGCGGATCTAGGCCGCGCTGGCCCGCCCCAGATCCGGCTCGAGCGCCAGCGGCGGCGCGTGCTCGCGGCAGATCCGCCGCACCTCCGGACTGGAGAGTTTTTCCTGCATCAACCCGCAGAAATACGTGCGCGGCCCCAGCCGCTGATTGTGGCGGCAGGTCGCACACACCCCGAAGGTGCGCTTGCCGCTCTGCGCCTGCACCTGCGCCAGCACCTGCCGCAATACCACCACCGCCGACGTCACCCGCGCCGGGCTCGCGGTCTGCACGATGTCGCGCCAGGCGCCGCCGGCAGAGAGCGTCTTCAGCAGCGTCGTCCCCCCTTCGGTCAGGATCAGCCGCACCACCCGGCCGTCGCGCGGATCGGCATAGCGGGTGATCAGGCGGCGGCGCGCCAGCACCAGCACCGTCTGCGACACCGTCCCCTTGGTCAGCCCGAGATATTCGGTCAGCGCCTGCGGCGTGTTGCTGAAGCGGTTGGCCTGGTTGAGATAGAACAGCACCTGCAGGTGCACCGGCTGCAGCCCCTGGGCCGTGCCGGCCTGCCGCAGGTCGGCACGGGTCAAGAGCGACAGCCGCTCGACCAGATCGAACAGGGTGAGCGCCTGGCTTTTCTTCAAGGAGTCAGAAACGGACGGTGACGCCGCCCTGCGCGGCGATCAGCGCAGCCAGCTTGTCGTAGAGCGGCGCACCGTCCTTGGTGTCGACCCAGCCGCCGTCCTGCGGCCGGAAATGGAACCCGCCCGAGCGCGCGGCGACCCAGATTTCGCGGGCCACGCCGTGGCGGTTGATGATGATCTTGCTGCCGTCGTCCAGCTCGACCTCGATGATGCCGTCGGCCGGCGTCTCGAAATCCAGCTCGGCGTCTTCCAGCGCCTGCTCGATGTGGGCCAGCGTCGTGGCGGCGGCCTGGTTGAACTCGATTTCAGTCATAGTGTCCGTGCTACCATTTCGCGCATGAAATTGCGCACCCTATATATAGTGTCCCTGTTGCTGTGCAGCCTCGGTTTGACGGCCTGCGGCTCCAAGGGTGACCTGTATCTTCCCGAAAATCCTCCCGCCCCGCAACGGACTTCCAATTGAATACCCTGCACCGACTCAATGGCCGCCTCCATCTTGAGGACGTGGCGCTGGACACGCTCGCCGAGCGTTTCGGCACTCCGCTCTACGTCTATTCGCGCGCCGCGCTCGAGGCCGCCTATCGGGCCTACGCCGAGGCCTTCGCCGCCACGCCGCACCTGATCTGCTACGCGGTCAAGGCCAACTCCAGCCTGGCCATCCTCAACCTGTTCGCGCGGCTGGGCGCCGGCTTCGACATCGTCTCCGGCGGCGAACTCGCCCGCGTGCTGGCCGCCGGCGGCGACGCCGGCAAGGTCGTGTTCTCCGGCGTCGGCAAGACTGCAGGCGAAATGCGCGCCGCGCTCGAGGCCGGCATCCTCTGCTTCAACGTCGAGTCGGAAAGCGAACTGCACCGGCTCAACCGCGTGGCCGGTGAACTGGGGAAGGTCGCGCCGGTGTCGTTCCGCGTCAATCCCGACGTCGACCCCAAGACCCACCCCTACATCTCCACCGGACTCAAGGAAAACAAGTTCGGCGTGCCGATCACCGACGCGCCCGCGCTGTATCGCCTCGCCGCCAGCCTGCCGAACCTGAAGGTCACCGGCATCGACTGCCATATCGGCTCGCAGCTGATCGACCTGTCGCCGCTCGCCGATGCCGCCGACCGTGTCCTGTCGCTGGTCGACAGCCTGGCCGCCGAAGGCATCGCCCTGCATCACATCGACCTCGGCGGCGGCGTCGGTATCCGCTACCGCGACGAAACGCCGCCCGACCTGGCCGCTTATGGCCGCGTGCTGGCACAGAAGTTTTCCGGCCGCCGCGAAAAGCTGCTGCTGGAACCGGGCCGTTCGCTGGTCGGCAACGCCGGCCTGCTGCTCACCCGCGTCGAGTACCTGAAACCGGGCGAGGACAAGAATTTCGCCATCGTCGACGCCGCGATGAACGACCTGATGCGGCCGGCGCTCTACGAGGCCTACCACGAGATCGTCGCCGTCGACGAAAGAAACATGCCAGCGCTGCGCTACGACATCGTCGGTCCGATCTGCGAGACCGGCGATTTTCTTGGCTTTGCGCGCGATCTGGCGATCGAGGAAGGCGATCTGCTGGCGCTGCTTTCTGCTGGCGCCTACGGCATGAGCATGGCATCCAACTACAATTCGCGGCCGCGCGCCGCCGAATTGCTGATCGACAAGAATGAAATTCATCTGATCCGCGAGCGCGAGACTCAGGACGGCATGATGGCCGGAGAACGGCTTGCCATATGAGTTTCAAGGCATGCCCCACTTGGCGACTTTCCCTGTTTTTTAGTATCGGTTCGATACATTTTGCTTGATCGCTACATTTTTCAGCGGATTATTTCCGCAAGGGATTGACTATTCATTGAACCACCGGGAAAAGTAACTAGAATGAGGCTCACCAAGCGGAGCCTCGGTATCGCCCGTGTCTAGCGGGTTTCGGGCAAGTCGGTCGCCTGTCGGTACCACGCTTTGGAAGTGCAAACTATGACTGCACGTGGCTTCAAGCTGTAGTGATAAGTGAATGTGTTCAACTTCTAAGGAGTGTCAGATGGCAACAGTGAAAAAACCCGCCGCCAAACCGGCGGCCAAAAAGCCCGTGGCCAAGAAAGCCGCCGCCAAGCCGGCAGTGAAGAAGGCCGCAGCCAAACCGGCAGCCAAGAAAGCCGCACCGGCGAAAAAGCCCGCCGCCAAAAAGCCCGTGGTCAAGAAAGCCGCCGCCAAGCCGGCAGTGAAGAAGGCCGCAGCCAAACCGGCAGCCAAGAAAGCCGCACCGGCCAAAAAGCCCGCCGCCAAAAAGCCCGTGGTCAAGAAAGCCGCCGCCAAGCCGGCAGTGAAGAAGGCCGCAGCCAAACCGGCAGCCAAGAAAGCCGCACCGGCGAAGAAGCCCGTCGCCAAAAAGCCCGTGGTCAAGAAAGCCGCCGCCAAGCCGGCAGTGAAGAAGGCCGCAGCCAAACCGGCAGCCAAGAAAGCCGCACCGGCGAAGAAGCCCGTCGCCAAAAAGCCCGTGGCCAAGAAAGCTGTCGCCAAGCCGGCAGTGAAGAAGGCCGCAGCCAAACCGGCAGCCAAGAAAGCCGCACCGGCGAAGAAGCCCGTCGCCAAAAAGCCCGTGGCCAAGAAAGCCGCTCCGGCCAAGAAGGCGGTCGCAGCCAAGAAGCCCGCTGTCAAGAAAGCAACGGCCAAGCCCGTCGCCAAGAAGCCCGCTGCCAAGCCGGTCGCCAAGAAAGCTGCCCCTGCCAAGAAGCCTGCAGCGAAGAAGGCGGCTCCCGCGAAGCCTGCGCCTGCTCCCGCAGCAGCGCCTGCTCCCGCACCGGCGGTACCGGTCATCAAGCCTTTTGGGCTTTAAACAGGTCGGGCACTGCCCAATCTGAAACGGGGGCTTGTCCCCCGTTTTTTATTGCCGCGGGATTCCCCCCGGTCCTCCCTTTGCCCCGCAAGCGCGCTTCTGCGCCGGATCAGGGTCTCGCCGGAGCGAGGCGATTGCGTGCCGCCTGCAAAAAGTGGACGCCCCACGGCAGTCGCACCGCCAGCAGCAGCAGGAGCAGACTGCCGTAGATCAACGGCTCCGTCAGATCCTTCTTCACCAGCCAGAGGTAGTGGACCACGCCCAGCGTGGCGATCAGATAGACCAGACGGTGCAGGCGCTGCCAATGACGGCCGAGGCGATGCATCATGGCCCGCGTCGAGGTCGCGGCAAGCGGGATGAGGAACAGGAAGGCTGCGAAGCCGACCGTGATGAAGGGACGCTTGACGATGTCCCGGGCGATCGCCGCCGGATCGAAGAACTGGTCCAGCCAGACATACGTGACGAAATGCAGGCTGGCATAAAAAAAGGCGAACAGGCCCAGCATGCGACGGTAGCGGATGAGGGGGGCCCAGCCTGTCAGCCGCCGCATCGGCGTGACCGACAACGTCACCAGCAGCCCGACCAGTGTCCAGGTGCCGGTCGAGCGTGTGATGAACTCGATCGGGTTTGCGCCCAGCCCCCCCGTTCCTCCCAGCACGATCAGACGCGCCAGCGGCAGCAGGCAGAGCGCGAAAACCCAGATCTTGGGATTGCGCAGAACAGGGTCCATCAAAAGAATTTCTTCAGGTCCATGCCGCGGTACAACTGGGCGACCTGGGCCCCGTAGCCGTTGAACATCAGCGTGTCGCGCTTGAAGAACTCACCGATGCGGCGCTCCTTCGCCTGGCTCCAGCGCGGGTGGTCGACACTCGGGTTCACGTTCGAATAGAAGCCGTATTCCTGCGGCGCGGCTGCCATCCAGGCGGTGAGCGGCTGTTTCTCGACGAAGCGGATCTTGACGATGGACTTGGCGCTCTTGAACCCGTATTTCCACGGCACCACCAGCCGGACCGGCGCGCCGTTCTGGTTGGGCAGCACTTCGCCGTAGAGGCCGACGGCCAGCAGCGTCAGCGGATGCATCGCCTCGTCGAGCCGCAGGCCTTCCACATACGGCCAGTCGAGGATGCGCGCCCGCTGTCCCGGCATCTGCTTGGGGTCATGCAGGGTGACGAATTCGACATACTTCGCATCGCCGGTGGGTTCGGCGCGGCGAATGAGTTCGCGCAGCGAAAACCCGACCCAGGGAATCACCATCGACCAGCCCTCGACGCAGCGCATGCGATACACGCGTTCCTCCAGCGGGGCGAGCTTCAGCAACGTGTCGATATCGTACAGCCGCGGATTGCGCACCTCGCCTTCGACTGCGACCGTCCAGGGGCGGGTCTTCAGGCTGCCCGCATTTTCGGCCGGATCGCTTTTCCCGGTGCCGAATTCGTAGAAGTTGTTGTAGCTGGTGACGTCCTTGTATGGCGTTTTCGCGTCATCCAGCTTGTAGGGGCTGGCCCGCACGCCGGCCAGCCTGACGCCGGCCTCGGCCTCGGCTGCCGTTCCCAGGGCTGCCCCGGCTGCCAATGCCCCCATGCCCTGCATGAAGCGGCGGCGCTCGCGGTAGATTTCGGGCGGGGTGATTTCGGATGAAAGGATGTCAGCGGCGCGGCGTATCAACATGGCGGGATCCTATTGAGTGGGCGGGATATATCTGTATTAACAGTCGGAACAGCCACACTATTCCTTACACGTCGCCAAATTAATGCCCCCTCGGCGCGCGGTTTTTGTTTCCCGGCGGAACTGATAAGGTGCGCCCCTATCGTACGTCATTGTTCTCCTTGCGGAATCCGTCATGCGCGCCCTGTTCACCCTCCTGCTCTTCGTTCCGGCTCTCGCCTTCGCCCAGGCGGGCGGCCCGCCCTTCATCCCCGTCAACATGATGAAAGTAAGCGCCACGCCGGTATCCAATACGGTCGACGCGGTCGGCGCCCTCATCGCCGAAGACAGCGTGGTGCTGCGCCCGGAGATCGACGGCCGTATCGACAAGCTGCTGTTCCGCGAAGGCCAGCCAGTGAAGAAGGGCGCGGTGCTGGTGGTGCTCGATTCCGCCGAGCAGCGCGCGCGGGTGGCTGCCGCGCAGGCGGACCTGAAGCTGGCGCAAAGCCGCTACCGGCGCAGCGAGGAGCTGGTCGCGCAGAACTTCATCTCCAAGCAGGCGCTCGACGAGGCGCGTGCCAACCTCGACATCCTGCGCGCACGCCTGCGCCAGGAACAGGTGGCGCTCGACAAGACCGTGATCCGCGCGCCGTTCGCCGCCCTGGCCGGGCTGCGCCAGGTCAGCCCCGGCGCCTACGTCAGCAAGGGCGACGACATCGTGCGGCTGGACGCGCTCGGCAACCTGAAGCTGGAAGTCCCGGTTCCGGAAACCTATCTGCCGCTGGTGCGCATCGGCCAGCCCATCAACCTGACTGTCGATGCCCTGCCCGGACAAACATTCAGCGGCAAGGTGCATGCCATCGACCCGGTGGTCGACCCGGTCAGCCGCAACGTACGCGTGCGCGCCCGGATCGCCAACCCGAAAGGGCAACTCAAACCCGGCATGTTCGCGCGCGCGACCGCCGATCTCGGCGGCCGGACGAGCGCCATCATGCTGCCCGAGCAGGTGATCGTGCCGCGCCCGGACGGCAATTACGTCTTCCTGGCGGCAGGAGGCAAGGCCGAACTGCGCAAGGTCGTGCTCGGCAAGCGCGAGCCGGGCCGGGTCGAGATCGTCTCCGGCGTGCAGGCAGGCGAGACCGTCATCCTCGACGGCCAGATCAAGCTGCGCCCCGGTGTGCCCGTGGTCACGCTCGAGCAGGCGGCGCAGATGATGAAGAAAATGCAGGCCGGCAAGCCGCGCTGATCCAGCTCAGGGCCCACCCATGATCCTCTCCGACATTTCCATCCGCCGCCCGGTGCTCGCCACGGTGATGAGCCTGCTCATCATCCTGGTCGGCCTGATTGCCTTCGACCGCCTGCCGGTGCGCGAATACCCCAACATCGACGCACCGGTAGTATCGGTGCGTACCGTCTACCCCGGCGCCTCGGCCGAGGTGATGGAAAGCCAGATCACCAAGACCCTGGAAGACTCCCTGTCCGGCATCGAAGGCATCCGCACCATCAAATCGGTCAGCCGCGAGGAAGTCAGCCAGATCACGGTGGAATTCATCCAGTCGCGCGACCCCGAAGCCGCCGCCAACGACGTCCGCGACCGGGTGGCGCGGGTGCGCGGACTGCTGCCGGACGAGGCGGAAGACCCGGTGGTCGCCAAGATCGAGGCCGACGCCCAGGCCATCATCTGGCTGGCGTTTTCCAGCGACCGCCAGTCGCCGCTCGAAATCACCGATTACGCAGACCGCGTGGTGGCCGACCAGTTGAAGACCCTGCCGGGCGTCGCCTCGGTCATCATCGGCGGCGAGCGCCGCTATGCCATGCGGGTGTGGCTCGACCCCAGCCGCATGGCCGCGCTGGGGGTGACGGTGCAGGACGTGGAAGCCGCGCTCCGCAGCCAGAACACCGAGCTGCCCTCGGGCCGCATCGAAAGCCAGACGCGCGAATTCTCCGTGCTGGCCGAAACCGATCTCAGGACGCCGGCCGAATTCGAGCGCGTCATCATCCGGGATTCGGGCGGGGTGCTGGTGCGGCTGGCGGACATCGGCCGCGCCGAGGTCGGCGCCGAGGACGAGCGCAACATCGTGCGCGTCAACGGCCGCGCAGCCGTGGGCCTGGGCATCGTCAAGCAGTCGACCGCCAACACGCTGGAGGTCGCGCGCGCGGTGAAGGCCGAACTGCCGCGTATCCAGGCCGCCTTGCCGGCGGGCATGCAGCTCAAGGTCGGCTTCGACAGCTCGATCTTCATCGAGAAATCGATCGACGCCGTGTACGAGACCATGCTCGAAGCCATGGTGCTGGTGGTCGGCGTCATCTTCCTGTTCCTGCGAAACTGGCGCGCCACGCTGATCCCCTTCGTCACCATCCCGGTGTCGCTGATCGGCGCCTTCATCTTCCTCTACGCCATGGGCTTCACCATCAACGTGCTGACCCTGCTTGGGCTGGTGCTGGCGATCGGTCTGGTGGTCGACGACGCCATCGTCATGCTGGAGAACATTTACCGCCACATCGAGGAAGGCATGCCGCCGTTCGAGGCGGCGATCAAGGGCGCCAAGGAAATCGGCTTCGCGGTGCTGGCGATGACGCTGACGCTCGCCGCAGTGTTCGCGCCGCTCGCGTTCGCCGAGGGCAACACCGGCAAGCTGTTCACCGAATTCGCGCTGACGGTGGCGGCCGCGGTGCTGGTGTCCGGCTTCGTCGCGCTGACGCTGACGCCCATGATGGCGAGCCGGATCCTGCGTCACGAAACCCGCCACAACGCGCTGTTCAATTTCGGCGAGCGGGTCCTGAACGGGGTGAACGACGCCTACACCCGCGGCCTGGCTCGTGTGGTCAGGCATCCGCTGATCGTCGCGCTGGTGTTCGTGCTGGCGGCGGCGGCCGCGTTCGGCCTGCTGAAATCGCTGAAATCGGAACTGGCACCGACCGAGGACCGTGGTTTCTTCATCGGTTTCATGCTGGCACCCGAGGGATCCACCCTGCAGTACACCGACCAGTACGCCCGCCAGCTCGAGGGGATCTACCAGAGCGTGCCGGAGGTCAACACCGCTTTCGTCGTCGTCGCCCCCGGCCTGGAGCGGCCCAACCCGGTCAACACCGCGCTCTCCTTCGTGATGTTGAAGCCGTGGGAGGAGCGCACCCGCAGCCAGATGGCCATCACCGAGAGCCTCGGTCCGCGCATGTTCATGGGCATGCCGGGCGTGCTCGCCTTTCCGATCAACCCGCCCTCGCTCGGCCAGAGCTTCCGCAACCCGCCGCTGCAGTTCGTGGTGCAGGCGCCGAGCTATGCCGAACTCGACAAGGCCGTCGAGGCGCTGATGACCAAGGTGCGCGCCTACCCCGGCCTGGTCAACGCCGACACCGACCTCAAGCTCAACAAGCCGCAGCTCAAGGTCGACATCAACCGCGACAAGGCCGCGCAGATGGGGGTCGGCGTCGACACCATCGGGCGCACCCTGGAAACCCTGCTCGGCGGACGCGAAGTCACCCGCTTCAAGCAGGAAGGCGAGCAATACAACGTGGTGGTGCAGCTCGACCCGGCCGCGCGCGCCACGCCGCAGGACCTGAGCGCGCTGTACGTGCGCGGCAGCGACGGCAGCCTCACGCCGCTGTCCAATCTGGTCGCCGTCACCGAAACCGTCGCGCCGAAGGAGCTCAACCACTTCAACCGCCAGCGCGCCGCCATCATCTCGGCCAACATCGCCCCCGGCTATACGCTCGGCGAGGCGCTCGCCTTCATGGACCAGGCGGCGCAGGAAACCCTGCCGAAATCCGCACGTACCGCGCTCGACGGCCAGTCGCGCGAATTCGGCGAATCCGGGCAGACGCTGGCGATCACGTTCGCGCTGGCGCTGGTCATCATTTATCTGGTGCTGGCTGCGCAGTTCGAAAGCTTCATTTCGCCCTTCATCATCATGCTCACCGTGCCGCTCGCCGCCACCGGCGCACTGCTGGCGCTGAAGCTTACCGGCGCCACACTCAACGTCTACAGCCAGATCGGGCTGGTGATGCTGGTCGGCCTGATCACCAAGCACGGCATCCTGATCGTCGAATTCGCCAACCAGCTGCGTGCACGCGGCAAGCCCAGGGTCGAGGCGGTGATCGCGGCCGCCGGCCTGCGGCTGCGTCCCATCCTCATGACCACCGCCGCGATGGTGCTCGGCGCCGTACCGCTGGCGCTGTCCAGCGGCGCCGGCGCCGAATCGCGCTCGCCGATCGGCTGGGTCATCGTCGGCGGCCTGCTGCTCGGCACCCTGCTGACCCTGTTCGTCATCCCGGTCGCCTATACCCTGCTGACGCGCGACCGTGCCGTCGCCGCGCCTTCGCCCCAGCCCGCCCCCGCCCAAAATTGACGAACTCGCCACCCGCCCTGACGAAGCCTCGTCAGGGCGGCAGCGGCCGCGCTTCATCAGTCCGTCACAGCCGCACGATTTAATGCGGCTTTCCAAGCCATCAGGCATAGATGGGAGGCTGGCATGAACCCTGCTGAATTCCTTGTACAAGCAGAGCAAGGAGACACAGACATGATCGAACTGGAACCCGGAAACGCGCTGGACATCACCCTCCAGGAAGATGCCAACGGCCGCGACCGCGTGGTGGTCACGCTCGAGACGCACGGGTGCGAACTCAACCTGACCCCGCATCAGGCTCGGGTATTGGCGACCGAACTCATCATGGCCGTCAACCGCGCAGAGGTCCGCAGCAATCTGAAGCACAGCCAGAACATGGTGCGCGGCACGCAGCCTGCCCCGCAAAAGCGCGGTCTGTTCAATCAGGCATTCGCCAAATAGTTTTCAGGCCAGTCGGCTTCGACTGGACCGGGGTAGCGGGCAGCCAGGCTGGACTACCCGACAACCAGCCTCCGCATTGGCGGAGGTCCGCCATCCGTGATAGGGTGGCACTCAGGCGCGATGGATTCGTCCCTCGCGCCTTTTTATATCAACACTTTGCGGGAACTCCCATGGCTGTCATCGAACTCACCAAGGACAATTTCGAATCCACGATCAACGGCAACGACGTCGTCGTCGTCGACTTCTGGGCACCGTGGTGCGGCCCCTGCCGCGGCTTCGCGCCGATTTTCGAGGCGGCGTCCGACAAGCATGCCAACATCGTGTTCGCCAAGGTCAACACCGAGGTGGAACAGGAACTCGCCGGCTATTTCCAGATCCGCTCCATCCCCACGCTGATGGTGTTCCGCGAACAGGTCATTCTCTATTCGGAAGCCGGCTCGCTGCCCGCCAACGCGCTGGATTCTCTGATCGAGCAGGTGATGGGCCTCGACATGGCTCAGGTCCACAAGGACATCGCCGACCAGCAGGCCCAGCAGGGCCAGGCCTGATCAGGCCCCAGCGCCGGACAGCAGCTGCCGCAGCAGCGGCAGCGTGATCGGGCGCCGCGTTTCCAGGCTGAAGCGGTCGAGCGCCTCCAACACCCGCAGCAGGCTCTGCATGTCGCGTGCGGTGTGATTCAGCAGATAGTCGGCCACCTGGGGCTCCAGCCGGAAACCCAGGGTTTCGGCATGCTGGCCCAGGGCGGCGCGCTTTTCGGCATCGTCCAGCCCGAGCAGCTGGAACACCAGCCCCCACCCCAGCCGGGTCTTCAGTTCCGGCATCAGCGCCAGCTCGGCTGGCGCCGCATTCCCCGCCGCCAACCACAGCCCGCCCGCCTCGCGCACGCGATTGAAAGCGGCAAAGCCGGCCCGCTGCTGCGCTTCGTTCCAGGTGTCCACCTGATCCGCGATCACCGCCTGCGCGGCCTGCTGCCCGGTCGTATCGACATTCAGCCCGCGCACCTGGCAGGCATGCGCCCAGGCCGCCAGCAAATAGCTCTTGCCGCTGCCCGGCGCGCCCCACACATACACCATGCGTTCGCTGGCCGTACCGTCCAGCATGGCCTCGAGCTGTGCCATCAGCTCGACATTGCGCCCCGCCACGAAGCGGGCGAGCTCGGGCCGGGAGGGCGGTCGGATGTCGAGGAGCAGCTGTTGCATAGGGGCGCAAGGATACGGCACTTGTTCCCGGGAGGGTAGCCAGGGACAAGTCCCGCATCGCTCCTGAGAACCCCTTGACCCTTCGCGTGAAATCGCCCGCCGCGCGGCGCTATACTTGCAAACCCTTGCGTTGTCGAATCCCGAGCCGCCCTGATGAAGCCTGCCTTTTCCATTCCGGTCAAACCCGTGATCCAGCCGCCGCCCATGGTGGAGGAAGTGCTCTGCGACGATGAGCGCGCCGAGCTGAAGGCGCGCATCAAGCGCCTGATGAAGGAACAGGATGCGGTACTGGTGGCGCACTACTACACGTCGGCCGACCTGCAGGACCTGGCCGAGGAAACCGGCGGCTGCGTATCGGATTCGTTGGAGATGGCGCGTTTCGGACATGCCCACCCGGCGAAGACGCTGATCGTCGCGGGGGTCAAATTCATGGGCGAGACGGCCAAGATCCTCAACCCCGAGAAGCGCGTCATCATGCCGGACCTGGCGGCCGACTGCTCGCTCGACCTCGCCTGCCCGGCGGACGAATTCGCCGCCTTCTGCGACGCCCACCCGGACCGGCTCTCGGTGGTCTACGCCAACACCAGCGCCGCGGTGAAGGCGCGCGCCGACTGGGTCGTCACCTCCGGCATCGCCGCCAAGATCGTCAAATACCTGCACCAGCAGGGCCACAAACTGCTATGGGCGCCTGACCGCCACCTGGGCGAATACGTGCGGCGCATCAGCGGCGCCGACATGCTGCTGTGGCAGGGCTCGTGCGTGGTGCACGAGGCGTTCAAAGCCGAGGCACTCGCGAAGCTGCGCGCCGAGCACCCGAAGGCCGCGGTGCTGGTGCACCCCGAGTCGCCGGAAGCGGTGATCGCGCTGGCCGACGTGGTCGGTTCGACCACGCAGCTGATCGAGGCGGTGCGCACCCTGCCGAATCCGGAATTCATCGTCGCCACCGACAACGGCATCTTCCACAAGATGCACGCCGCCGCCCCCGGCAAGATCCTGCTGGAAGCGCCGACTGCTGGCGAGGGCGCGACCTGCCAGTCGTGCGCGCATTGCCCCTGGATGGCAATGAATGGCCTCAGGAAGCTTGCCGCCGTGCTGGAGTCCCCTGAAGGGGATCAACAGGGCGGCAACGAAATCCATATCGAAGAATCCATCCGCGCCAAGGCGGCTGTCTCGATTCAACGCATGCTGGACTTCGCCGCCGCCGAAAAAGCCGGCACGATCCAGCTCGGCGATTAAGGGGCCGCAAACCATGGCCGGAGCCAGTCTGCTCGCCCTGATCGACGACATCGCGACCATCCTCGACGACGTATCGGTGATGACCAAGGTCGCGGCGAAGAAAACCGCCGGCGTGCTGGGTGACGACCTCGCGCTGAACGCCCAGCAGGTCGCGGGGGTGAAGGCCGAGCGCGAACTGCCGGTGGTCTGGGCGGTGGCCAAGGGCTCGCTCGTCAACAAGGCCATCCTGGTGCCGGCGGCGCTCGCCATCAGCGCCCTCGCGCCGTGGGCGGTGACGCCGCTGCTGATGCTGGGCGGCGCGTTCCTCTGTTTCGAAGGCTTCGAGAAGCTGGCGCACACCTACCTGCACAACCCCGCCGAGGAGGCCGCCCACCACGCCGAACTCGCCCACGCGCTGGAAGACCCGGCAGTCGATCTGGTCGCCCTGGAAAAGGACAAGATCAAGGGCGCGATCCGCACCGACTTCATCCTGTCCGCCGAGATCATCGTCATCACCCTCGGCACGGTCGCCGCTGCGTCCTTCGGCAAGCAGGTCGCCGTGCTCGCCGGCATCGCGCTAGTCATGACCGTCGGCGTCTACGGACTGGTCGCCGGCATCGTCAAACTCGACGACGCCGGGCTCTACCTCAGCCAGCGCGCCACCCGCTGGGTCCGCGCGCTGGGGCATCGCATCCTCGCCGCCGCGCCGGTTTTGATGAAAAGCCTGTCGGTCATTGGGACCGCCGCCATGTTCCTGGTGGGCGGCGGCATCCTCGTCCACGGCATGCCGGGCGGACACGATCTGGTCCATGCCGTCGTCCACGCGGCGGAAACCCTGCCGGCCGGCGGCCTGCTGGCCGCGATCGTCCCGCTTCTGCTCGATGCGCTGGCGGGCATCGTCGCGGGTGCGCTGATCCTGGGCGGCGTGACCGTCGCCCGCCGCGCGTTCCGCTAGTTCCCGCTTATTTCCGGTAAGGCTGGATCAGCTTGCGCACCGGATCGTAGGCCGGGTCGTCGACGACCGTAAAGCCATCGCAGGCGCTGTCGAACGCCTCCAGCGTGGCCGCGCCATCGGGCGTGGTCCTGTTCAGCGCCAGCAGCGCATCGCGCAGCTGGTTGCGCACCGCCACCGGCATCGCGGGATGGACGGCGAAGACATACGACGGCAGCGGTGCGGTGCTGCCGATCACGGCGATGCCCTTGCCCTTGAAATCGTCGGCGACCGAATCCTTGAGGATGCCGCCGTCGAAGTCGCCCGCCAGCACGGCCTTGGCAATGTTGTCGTAATGCTTGAGATAGGCGTAATACGAGAACTCCGCCAGCTTCACGCCCATCGATTCGACCGCAGCCTTCTGCAACAGCGCCTTTTCGTCTCCGAAGGCGAAGCGCCTGCCCTTGAGTTCGGCCGGCGTGCCGATGCCGGAGCCCGCCTTCACGCCGATGACCAGGGAAAAATTCGGCCGTCCCTGGACCGTCGGCGCCACCAGCGGAATCACCCCGTATTTCCTGCGCGCCTCGATATAGGCGACCGGCGTCAGGTAGGCGATCTGCGTCTGGCCGCGGCCCAGGTCGTCGACAGCGGACCCGAGATTGGGCGATGGCCGGAAGCGGACGTTGAGGTTGGTCTGCAGGGCCAGGTAATTGGTCAGGACGCTCAGGCGCCGGATCATCTCGACCGGGATGTCCATCGCCACCGACCCCATGGTCACCTGGGAAACGCGATCGCCCGCCGGAGGGGCCGCTTGCACGGGCTGGGGCAGGCCGAACGGCAATGCCGCCAACAGGGCCATCAGGTAAGGGGGCGGTCTCATGTCTGCTCCTTCGCCCAGGGGCCTGTCGCGGAATGGACCGTATAGCGGTCGCGTCCGCCGTTCTTCGCCTCGTAGAGCGCGCGGTCGGCGGCGAAATACAGCGCCTGGGGCGCGCTCATCGAGGGATCGACTTGCGCGATGCCAATGCTCAGGCTGACCTGCAGCCGGATGCCCTGATAGCTGAAATCGTGTGCACGCACGCTATCCACGAGCTTGCGGACGAACTGCTCCGCCTGTACGGCGTCCGTGTGGTAGAGGAGGATGCCGAACTCGTCGCCGCCGAGCCGCGCCGGCAGGTCGGACTTGCGCGCGGCCCGCTGCAGCAGGCCGCCGAGGTCGCGCAGCACTTCGTCGCCGACGCCGTGCCCATGGCTGTCGTTGATCTGCTTGAAGCGGTCGACATCGAACAGCACCAGCGTGACCGCCTCGGCGAAACGCGTCGATTGGTGGAACATCTGCGCCAGGGTTTCGTCGAATTTGCGGCGATTCGGCAATTCAGTCAGCCAGTCGGTGGAGGCCATGGCGCCAAGCAGCTTCAGGGCATGCTCAAGCTCGTGGGTGCGCCCGCTCAGTTCGACGTTCTTGTCGCGCAGTTCCTGGCTGGCGAGATCGATCTTGCTTTGCAACTGGCTGTGGTAGTTGTCGAGCGACTGATTGAGCGTATTGAATACCGACACTAGGCGGCCGATTTCGTCCGCGCTCGCCACTTCGAGATCGCGCGCGACGAACGAACCGCCCTGCGCGACCGTTTCCTCCATGGTGGCCGTCAATCGGCGAATCGGCGACACGATGCCGCACGAGGTGAAGAGGTAGACGATCAGGCCGAGAACGGCGCCGAATGCCAGCTGCTCGACGAACACGCGCCAGTACATCGCCTGCAGCGCATTTTCCAGGACGGCCGTGGAGACATCGACCGTCACCCGGCCGAGCGGCTGGCCGTTGAAGACGATAGGCGTTTCGAAGCGCTTGTGGGAGCCGGCGTCGCGCGCGCTCGCCTGCGCCATGATGCGCCCGCCCGCGTTGCGGATGACGACCCGAACCACATGAGGCTGCTGCGATACGTTGCGGGCGAGGATTTCCAGGTTGCCGTAATCGTATCCCGCGACCAGCGAAGCCGCCCCCGAGGCCGTGGCCTGGGCAATACTCTGGCTGGCCCCGTCGATCAGTTCGCTCAGGGGGCCGCGTTCGTTCCGGACGCGCATCAGGCCGATGACGGCAGACGTCAGCAACACCCCTGCCGTGACATAGGCGATGAGCTTGGTGCTCAGGCCACATTGCAAGCCGGTCTCCTCGGTTTTGCCTGTATATACGGCCCCCGGGGCGCCGAAATGAATAGTGCAGACCGCCTAACAATCAAGCCGGCACAGATGGCGAATTTCCGACACGCCGGATCATTCCCAGGCATCGAAACGGCCTTCCTCCTCCAGCTGCTGGAAGCGCGCCTCCAGCGCCTGCATCGACGAGGCGCGCGTCCCCTGCCAGACCAGCGGCTCGCCGACGAAGGCGTCGGCAAAGAACGGCACCGGCAACCAGTCGCCGCGCGGCAAGGCCTTGCCCAATCCATGCAGATAGATCGGCACCACCGGCACCGTCGGCGCATCTTCCATCAGGTGCGCAATGCCGGACTTCAGCGCGCTGCGCTTTTCCGGCTCGCCGCGCGAGCCTTCTGGGAACAGGATCAGGATGTCGCCTGCCGCCAGCGCCGCCTCGATGTGCGCGAGCGGCTTCTCGCCCGGCCTGGGCCGGCGTGACAGCGGCAGGATGTGCATGATGTGGAGCGCGAACCAGGCGACGAAACGATTGCGCAGAAAATAGTCCGCCGCCGCCACCGGGCGCACCCGATGCAGCTGTGCCAGCGGATACAGGCTCATCAGGAGCAGGGTATCGAGGTGGCTGTTGTGGTTGGCGGCGAGAATCGCTGGGCCGCTTTGCGGCAGACGCGCGGCGTGGCGCAGGTTGACGCCCAGCACCAGCGCCAGGAAGGGACGCACGAGCAGCAGGAAGAAGGCCGCCTGAGCCCACCTCATCTTCAGTAGTGCAGGTAGTACACGAAGTGGAAGAACAGCGGCGCGGTGTAGGTCAGGCTGTCGACGCGGTCGAGAATGCCGCCGTGGCCGGGGATGAGGCTGCCGCTGTCCTTGATGCCGAGGTCGCGCTTCAACGCGGAGATCGTCACGTCGCCGACGAAGCCGCCGATGCCGATGATGAGGCCGGCCGCAATCGGCTGCCAACCGGTGAGCGGCGTGAGATAAGGCGCGGCGAGCCAGGCGACGAGCGTGGTGGTGGAGACGCCGCCGACGAAGCCGGCGACGGTCTTGCCGGGGCTGACCTTGGGGATGACCTTGCGCCGGCCGGCGAGCTTGCCCCAGACGAACTGCATGACGTCGTTGAACTGGGTGAGGAAGACCAGGAACAGCAGCAGGCCCGCGCTGCCCGCTGCCGGATTGCCGGTATCCGGCAGCGCCAGCAGGAAGGCGGCGTGCGACAGTGAGAACACGGCGGTCATCAGCCCCCAGTGGATGGTGCCGGCGGCTTTCAGAAAGCCCTGCGTCTCGCCGACGACGACCATCTTCAGCGGGATGAACAGGAACAGGTAGACCGGGATGAAGATGATGAACATGCCGAACCAAGCGTCGGCGACCCAGAAGTACTGCACCGGAATCGCGAGGTAGGCCCAGAACAGCACGCGGCGGTCGGCGCGGCGGGTGGGAATGATGCTGAAATACTCCTTCAGCGCGAGGAAGCTCACCAGCGCGAAGAAAACGATGGAGAGCGCGCGGTCGACCGCGATGGCGAGAATGAACAGCCCGGCCATCACCCACCACGAGCGCATGCGCAGCCACAGTTCACGGTCGCCCGGTCCGGGTTTCAGCAGCTTTTTCAGCCCGATGATGACGGTGCCCAGCACCAGCAGGGCGAGGATGCCGGCCAGCGCATATCGGAGGTTAGGCGGCATGCGTTTCTTTCAAGGCGCCGCGCGCCCGGTTGACGATGGTCACGATCAGCAACGCGAGCATCACGCCCAGCCCCCAATTGATCCAGTTGCCCGCTTCCACGCCGAGGCCCAGCGCGAGACCCAGCGCACCGAACCACAGTGCTCGGTCGCTCTTGCCCATCGGCCCCTGGTACTGGCGCTTGGCGCCGATCTGCACCGCCACCACGCCGGCCATTTCACTGACCACCGCCAGCACCACGATGCCTTCGATCAGCGGCACGTAGACCATCGGCACCCAGGCGAGCGGCAGGTAGAGCGCGGCATCGGACATCACGTCGCCCAATTCGTTGAGGAGCGCACCCAGCTTCGATTGCTGGCCGTGCTCGCGCGCCAGCATGCCGTCGATCGCATTGAGGCCCATGCGCGCGAGCAGGATGAGCGGCAGCAGCAACAGTGGCCAGGCCTCGAACGGCCGCCAGGCGATCAGCCCGCCGCCGATGAATGACAGCAGCACGGCGGCGATCGTCACCTGGTTCGCGGTCACGCCTCGCCGTGCGAGCGAGTCGACCAGCGGGCGCAGCAGCGCCTGGAAGCGCGGTTTCAAGTCGTAGACGGAGGCCACGGCGGTTTTCCCTGAGCAGTTTATGGTTTTGCGCGATTGTAGACGCTGTCGATACCCCCGCATATCCCGTAAAATACGGGTTTTGCAGCACCGCCCCGCCATGACCGCACGCCTGCGCGAAATCCCCTACAACTACACCTCGTTCTCCGACCGCGAGATCGTCATCCGACTGCTCGGCGCCGACGCCTGGGCGGTACTCAACACGCTGCGCGGCGAACGCAAGACCGGTCGCTCGGCGCGCATGCTGTTCGAGGTGCTGGGCGATATCTGGGTGGTACGGCGCAATCCCTACCTGGAAGACGACCTGCTGGCCAATCCCAGGCGGCGGCGCATGCTGGTCGACGCGCTGCGGCATCGCCTGCATGAGATCGAGGTGCGGCGCCAGGGCAACGAACTGGTCGGTCAGCTGCTGGCGGCAGCCGGCCGCGCGGTGCGCGAATTCGAGGCCTGGTTCGCCGACACCGAGAACCTGCGCGCGCGCATCCTGCGCCGCCTGGCCGGGGCCACCCGCCGCGACAACATCGCCTTCGACGGCCTGGCGCGCGTCTCGCACGTCACCGACGCCACCGACTGGCGCGTCGAATACCCCTTCGTGGTGCTGACCCCCGACACCGAAGCCGAGATGGCTGCATTGGTCGCCGGCCTGGTCGACCTCGGGTTGACCATCATTCCGCGTGGCGGCGGCACCGGCTACACCGGCGGCGCGGTGCCGCTCACCGACCGCGCCGCGGTGATCAACACCGAAAAGCTCGAGGCAATGAGCGCGGTCGAGATGCTGCACCTGCCCGGCTGCGAATTCGAGGTGCCGACCATCCATTGCGGCGCCGGCGTCGTCACCAAGCGGGTGATGGAGGCCGCCGACGACGCCGGGCTGGTGTTCGCGGTCGACCCGACCTCGGCCGACGCCTCGACCATCGGCGGCAACGTGTCGATGAACGCCGGTGGCAAGAAGGCCGTGCTGTGGGGCACCGCGCTCGACAATCTGGTGTCGTGGAAGATGGTCACCCCGGACGCCGACTGGCTCGAAGTCACGCGCCTCAACCACAATCGCGGCAAGATCCACGACGCCCCTTCGGCCACGTTCGAGATCCGCCGCTACGCCGCTGACGGCAGGACGCCCAAGGGTTCGCCGGAAATCCTCACCATCCCCGGCAGCCGCTTCCGCAAGATCGGACTCGGCAAGGACGTCACCGACAAATTCCTCGCCGGCCTGCCCGGTATCCAGAAGGAAGGCTGCGACGGCCTCATCACCTCGGCGCGCTTCATCCTGCATCGCCTGCCGGCCCATACGCGTACCGTCTGTCTGGAATTCTTCGGCACGGCGCGCGACGCCACCCCAGCGATCGTCGAGATCAAGGACTACTGCGACGCCCACCCCGACGTCCTGCTCGCCGGCCTCGAGCACCTCGATGCCCGCTACGTCAAGGCGGTCGGCTACGCGACCAAGTCGCCGCGCGCCGCGCGCCCGAACATGGTGCTGCTGATCGACGCGGTATCGGACGACGAGGTCGCCGTCGGCGAAGCCGCGTCGAAGATCGTCCAGCTCGCCAACGCGCGCGGCGGCGAGGGCTTCATCGCGGTGTCGGCCGAGACGCGCAGAAAATTCTGGCTCGACCGCGCCCGCACCGCCGCCATCGCGGCGCATACCAATGCGTTCAAGATCAACGAGGACGTGGTCATTCCGCTGCCGCGCCTGGGCGACTACACCGACGGCGTCGAGCGTATCAACATCGAGCTGTCGATCGCCAACAAGCTGAAGCTGCTCGACGCGCTGGCCGAGTTCTTCGGCGGGACGCTGCCGCTATTGGAGGACGACGACACCATCGCCGACCCGGCGCAGGTGGAGGAAAAGCGCCAGCACGCGCAGGCGCTGATCGAAGCGGTGCGCATGCGCTGGGCCGAGTACCTGACCAACCTCGACGCCCCGCTCCCCGCAGACGCAAGCGAGCAGCGCCTCACCCCTCACGCCTCACCCCTCACGGTTTTCACTGCGCTGCGCGACAAGCACGTCCGCGTGTCGTGGAAGCGCGAGGTGCGGCGCGAACTGCACCAGCTCTTCATCGGTCGCGAGTACACCCCGGTGCTCGAAGCCTGCGACCGCATCCACAAGGACATTCTCAAGAGCCGCGTATTCGTCGCGCTGCACATGCACGCCGGCGACGGCAACGTGCACACCAACATCCCGGTCAACTCCGACGACTACGCCATGCTGCAGGCCGCCAACGCCGCGGTGGCGCGCATCATGAAGCTCGCCACCGATCTGGGCGGGGTGATTTCGGGCGAGCACGGCATCGGACTGACCAAGCTGGAATTCCTCGACGACGCGACGATCGCGACCTTCGCCGACTACAAGCAGAAGGTCGACCCGGGCGGCCGCTTCAACAAGGGCAAGCTCCTGCCCGGCGCCGACCTGCGCAACGCCTACACGCCCTCGTTCAGCCTGCTCGAAGCCGAATCGATCATCCTCGAAGCTTCGGAGACCGGCGCCATCGCCGACTCGATCAAGGACTGCCTGCGCTGCGGCAAGTGCAAACCGGTGTGCAACACCCACATCCCGCGCGCCAACCTGCTCTATTCGCCGCGCAACAAGATCCTCGCCACCTCGCTGCTGATCGAAGCCTTCCTGTACGAGGAGCAGACCCGGCGCGGCGTGTCGCTCAAGCATTTCGACGAGTTCGGTGACGTTGCCGACCACTGCACGGTGTGCCACAAGTGCAAGAACCCCTGCCCGGTCGACATCGACTTCGGCGACGTCTCGATCGCGATGCGCAACCTGCTGCGCAAGCAGGGCAAGAAGAAATTCAACCCCGGCACCTGGGCGTCGATGGCCTTCCTCAACGCCACCGACCCCGCCACCATCAAGGCGCTGCGCAAGCCCTTGATCGAATGGGGCTACGCCGGCCAGCGCCTGGGCCACCAGCTGTTCAAGCGCCTGGGGCTGATCCAGGCGCAGACCCAGCATCCGCCCGCCACCCTGGGCCGGCCCAAGCTGGTCGCGCAGGTCATCCACCTGGTCAACAAGCCGATGCCGGGCGGACTGCCGAAGAAAACCTCGCGCGCGCTGCTGGGCCTGGAGGATGCCTCCATCGTGCCCATTCTGCGCAACCCGGCCAAGCTGTCCGACGATTCCGACGCGGTGTTCTACTTCCCCGGCTGCGGCTCGGAGCGGCTGTTCTCGCAGGTGGGGCTCGCCACCCAGGCCATGCTGTTCGAACTCGGCGCGCAGACCGTGCTGCCGCCCGGCTATCTGTGCTGCGGCTACCCGCAGACCTCGGGCGGCCAGGCCGACAAGGGCGAGGCGATCACCGCGGCCAACCGCGTGCTGTTCCACCGCGTCGCCAACACGCTCAACTACCTCGACATCAAGACGGTGATCGTGTCGTGCGGCACCTGCATGGACCAGCTGCTGAAGTACGAATTCGAAAAGATCTTCCCCGGCTGCCGCCTGCTCGACATCCACGAATACTTGATGGAAAAAGGCATCAAGCTCGACGGCGTCAACGGCGAGAAATACCTCTACCACGACCCCTGCCACACGCCGATGAAAACGCACGCGCCGATGAAGGTCGCCAACGCGCTGCTCGGCGGCGGGGTTGTCTTGTCCGACCGCTGCTGCGGCGAGTCCGGCACGCTCGCTGTCACCCGTCCGGACATCTCGACCCAGATCCGCTTCCGCAAGGAAGAGGAAATCCGCGCCGGCGTCGCCGTGCTCGGCAGCGGAGACAAGCAGCCGGTGAAGCTCCTGACCAGCTGTCCGTCGTGCCTGCAGGGATTGGCGCGCTATAGCGACGACACCGGCACCGAGCCCGACTACATCGTGATCGAGCTGGCGAAGAAACTGCTCGGCGAGAACTGGATGAGTCACTACCTCGCGCAGGTCGGCAACGGAGGGATCGAGCGGGTGCTGCTGTAACGTTCCTGCGGTTGCCCCGGGCTTCCGCCTCGTGCTACCGTCGCACTCCGCGGAGAGCCAATATCAACTTCAAAACAACAAGTTGGACTCTTGGAGGATACAAACATGCAAACCCGTTTGACAGCGCTCGCTGCCGCGCTCATCACCTGTACCGCGCCCGCCTGGGCGGCCACATCCAATGTGGATGTCTATGGCGCCATTAACTTGAGCACAGGTCTGCCCACGCACGAGATCTATTCGGCCGCAGCAGATTACGGATCCGTTATTTTCGATCCCGCCTATGTTCCGCAGACCGCCTCCACCTCTGTAGCAGGCGACATCGCCAACATTTCAGGCAGTAGTTACACGGCATCTGCTTACACCATGCTGGGCAGCAACCATGTCTACGCACACGCGGATGCTTTCACGCCACTTGTGTATAGTGCTGGCAGTTTTTCCGGCTGGTATGACCAAGTCACGATTACAGGTGGCAGCGGCATGGGCACAGCCTATTTCACCGTGCAATTGAACGGCACGGTCGATGTCGGGGCACCGTTTGGCCTGTTGGCATATGGGTTAGGTGCCAGTAGCGTGCACCCTAGCCACGACTACGTCAGCCAGCCTTTGGGGATGCCGCTCAATCCCATTGCCAGCTACTCGCTACTCGCTTCATCTTACGACGACCCCGCGTATTTACTGGGTATCCTTGCGGAACCTGTTAACACGATTCTCACACCGGGCACGGCACAGGGCGTCAACACCACCCTCTACGGAACATTCAATTTCACTTACGGCGAATCGTTCTATCTGATTGGCGGAATGGCGACGACCCTATTCGATGTCAGCGCTCTGCAAACCTTCTGTTCAATCGAGACCGGCAATTGCGTCCCGCCTCCCGACGGCACCGGCGCCACCACCCTCGACTTCTCCAACAGCGCCAACCTCGTCAGCATCGGGCTACCCGTCGGTGCGACCGCGAGCTTCGCCTCCGGCACCGCCTACAACGTCACCGCCGTACCCGAGCCCGCCGAGTGGGCGATGCTGCTGGCTGGTCTCGGACTGGTCGGCTGGCGCGCACGCCGCATTTGATCCGGCGCTTGCATCGACGACCGACGCCCCGCAAGATGCGGGGCGTTCTGTTTGGAGGACATGAAATGGATGCTTGCCCCTTGTGCGATGCGCCCGGCGGAGAAGTCCTGTGGCAGAACGATTTCTGCCGCGTCGTCCTTGCCGACGAACCGGATTACCCCGGCTTCCTGCGCGTGATCCTCAACGCCCACGTGAAGGAGATGACCGATCTGCCGACCACCGATCAGCAGACGCTGCTGCGGGTGGTACTGGCGGGCGAGGCCGCGCTGCGCGAAGTGATGGCGCCGGACAAGGTCAATCTCGCCTCGCTCGGCAACGTGGTGCCGCATCTGCACTGGCACGTGATTCCGCGGTTCGCAGACGATCCGCATTTTCCCAATCCGGTGTGGGGCGAAAGGAAGCGGCAGGCGCCGCACGCGGCATCGGCCGATCTCGCCGGGCAGCTTGCCGCCGCCCTCAGCCGGCGGCTTGGCCGCGCCCGGGAAACGGGATGATGGTGCCGCCTTCCGGCGCCTGCTGCAGGCGGTGGGCCGGGAAGACGGCGGAGAAGGTGCTGCCCTTGCCGGGGGTGGACTGGATGTCGAGCCGTGCGCCGTGCCGGGTCAGCACGTGCTTGACGATGGCGAGTCCGAGGCCGGTGCCTCCGGTTTCGCGCGAGCGGCTGCGGTCGACGCGATAGAAGCGCTCGGTCAGGCGCGGTATGTGTTCGGCGGCGATGCCTTCGCCGGTATCGGTCACGGCAAACACGCCCTCGCCGTTGCGCTCGCGCCAGGCCAGGGTGATTTCGCCGCCTTCGGGGGTATAGCGCACCGCGTTCGAGACCAGGTTGCCGAGTGCGCTGCGGATTTCCTGCAGGTTGCCTTTCAGCCAGGCGTCGCTTTCGAGCTGCAGGCTGACCCGATGCCGGCCCCGGCTCAGCGATTCCGCCTCGGCCTTCAGTGCCTGCGCCATGTCGGGAACAT
>JAJZPG010000038.1 GCA_021811235.1 Pseudomonadota bacterium
TCGCGCTGGCTTTTCAGCGCCAGTACAAAGACAGTGTCCAGTTCCTGGATATGGCGGTACAAGGCGACATAGCCGCGCGCGCTGCGGCCGATGACCAGTTCGCGTTTTCCGTTCGTCACCGGGCGTCCGATGAGCGGGTTGTGTTCGAGCACGGAGATGGCCTCGATGATGGCCCGAATGCGGGAAGCCGCGTCCTCGACCTCATATTCGTCCAGATGGGCAAGGATGCGCTCCAGGTCGTCGCCGACTTCGGGCGCCAGTTCGATGCGCGACACGTTCAGCGGGCGAGTTTTCTGGACTTGGGGCGCGCGGCCTTCATGCCGTCGGCGCGCGCCTCGAGATAAGCGCGCATGGTTTCCCAGGGGATCGTTTTGCCGGTGGCGACAATTTCAGCGTAGCGGCGGTCGGCTTCTTCGTGGAACGCCGCACGACGTTCCTCAAGCTCTGTCTTTTCCGCGATGGCTTGCAGGATGAAATTGTGCGAAGTGGTGCCCGCCCGATCCGCTGCCTCGGCGACGCGGACTTTAAGATCGTCGGGTAATCGGATCGTGGTGGTTGACATGGCGTGCTCCTGTTAGAACCAGGCCCAGTGTAGCACAGTGGTGCTACAACGGCATGCCCGGTTAGCGCGAGAAGCAGCCGCCTGGTGCGGTTGGCCTGCCCGAGCGTTCCCTGGTCCCGATTGTTCGCCCCGATCTACCCCGGCTGCTGCAAGCGCCGCATCGCCACCGCCGCCGCGGCCGTCCGCGTTTCCACGCCCAGCTTTTCGAACAGGTTTTCCAGGTGCTTGTTGATCGTGCGGTGGCTGATGCCGAGGATGTCGCCGATGTCGCGGTTGGTCTTGCCGTGGATCACCCAGTACAGCACTTCGGCTTCGCGCAGGGTGAGCCTGAATGACTCGACCAGCACCCGAGTCATGGCGGTGTTGCTTTCCTCGTGCAGCACCACCAGGCACTCGCCTTCGTCGGTGCGCCCATGCAGGGCGCACACCATGCGGCCCTCTTCGCCCATGATTTCCAGCGGGGCGGGCGGCTGGGGCTTGGTGAGCGCGACCTGCAGCCATTCGTGAATGCTGGCGGCGAGCCGGGCTGCGTCCTGGCTGCCGTATTTCTGCATCAGGGTGCGCGACAGTGGGGTCTGCCACAGCATCGCGCCGTCGGTCGGCCGGATCGCCATGCAGGCCTGGCCGTAGGCATCCAGCACGCTGCGCGCCTGGTGCATCTGGCGGGCGCTTTGCACATGGCGGGCGATGCGCGCGAGCACCTCGGACGGCCGGATCGGCTTGGTGACGTAGTCCGCGCTGCCGACCGAAAAGGCGGCCACTACGTGCTCGGTGTCGGTCAGCCCGGTCATGAAGATGATGGGGATGTGTTCGGTGGCCGGGTTGGCCTTCAGCTGCCGCGCCACCTCGAAGCCGTCCATGCCGGGCATCACGGCATCCAGCAGGATGACGTCGGGCAGGCTCTGGCGCGCGCGCAGCAGGGCGCTTTCGCCATTCGTGGCCACCAATACTGCGTAGCCTGCTTCGTCCAGGGCATCGTGCAGCAGGGACAGGTTTTCGGGCACGTCGTCGACGATCAGGACGACATCTTCGTTCATGCGGTCAATGGTTGGCATCGGTGTTCTTTCGCAAAACTTCCTTCATCGCTTCGAACTGGAAGCGCCCCGCCAGGGCGCGCATCACGTTGACGAATTCGGCATGCACGTCAGCGAGTTGCTCGATCTCGTCGAGCTTGTTGAGTATGCCGCGCAGATAGCCAAGGTCTATCAGCTCATTCAGCTCGGCCAGGTGCGCGGGGTCGGGTGCGACGATGGGAGGAGCCGGGGGCTGCGCCGGCATCACGGCAGCGGGGCGGCTCGCCCGCTGCCACGCCAGTTGCAGCCGCCTGCCCAGCCAGTCCAGCAGGTCTTCGACGCGCAGGGGTTTGGTGAAGAAGTCCTCGCCCGCGATGCCGACTTCGTTTTCCGCGCCTTTCTCGAAGGCATTGGCGGAGATGATGGCGATGGCGGCATCGCTGAGCTTGTCTGCGCGTATCCGCCGCAGGGTTTCCCAGCCGTCGATGCCGGGCATGGCCAGATCCAAGAAGATGACGTCGGGCTTGCAGCGGGGAATCTCTTCCAGGCATTGCTGCCCGCTGGCGGCCTGGGTCACCTCAAAGCCCAGCGGCGCCAGGATGTTGATCAGCAATTCCCGGTCCACCGGTTCGTTGTCGACCACCAGAATGCGCCGGCGCACCCCCGCATAACCGATGCGTTGCGCCTGGGGATGTTCCTTCACGAGCTGATCGTCGCGGATACTGGGAAGGAAAATCCGGATGTCGAAGCGGCTGCCGGCGCCCGGCGTTCCGGTCACGCCCATTTCACCGCCCATGACATCGGTCAGCATTCTGGCGATGGTCAGTCCGAGGCCGGTGCCGCCCGTCGCGCCGACATGCGCGGCGCTGCCGCGGGAAAAAGGCTCGAAGATGTGGCCGATCTCTTCGGGGGCGATTCCGGGGCCGGTGTCCTCGATGGTGAAGAAGGCCATTTCGCGCTGGTGGCGCAGGCGCAGGGTGACGCTGCCGCGGACGGTGAATTTGACGGCATTGCCCAGGATGTTGAGCAGGATCTGGCGCAGGCGCCTTTCGTCCGTGCGCACCATGGCCGGCAGCACGCCTTCCGGCACGTAGTGGAAATCCAGCCCCTTTTGCCGGGCCTGATGTTCGAACATGGCCACCAGCTGCTGGATGAAATCGAGGAAATCCAGCGGGTGCGCATTCAGCGTGAGCTTGCCGCTTTCGATGCGCGCAATGTCCAGGGTACCCTCCACCAGAGACAGCAAGTGGTCGCTGCTGCGGCGGATGGTGTTGATGGCCTGTCGCCGCTGCGGCGGAATCGATTCGTCCTGATCCAGAATCTGTGCATAGCCGAGGATGCTGTTGAGTGGCGTGCGCAGTTCATGGCTGATCGAGGTGATGTAGCGGCTCTTGGCATGGTTGGCCTGCTCGGCCATGAGCTTGGCCTGTTGCAGCAGCGCATCGGTGCGTTGATGGGAGTCGATCTCCTGCATCAGCAGTTCGGTCTGGCGGTTGGATTCCTCCTGCGCCACCTGGCGGCTCTTGTGGGTGAGCACCAGCCACCAGGCGACCACGCCAGACACCAGCAGCAAGGCCGCGAACGCACGCTGGTAGGACTGCTGCAAGGCAGGCAGCAGGGCTGCGGTCACGTCGGTCAGCGCCAGCACTTCCTGGTAGTAGAGCAGCCCCATCAACAGCACCAGCAGCGGCACCACGCCGGCCATCAGCAGCAGGTAGTGACCCAGGCCGGCGTCGAGAAACGGTCGCGCCTGTGCCGGCAGAAAACGCTCCAGCAGCAGCGCCCACTGCTCGCCCAGGCGGGCATGCGGCTTGCACAGGTCGTGGCAGCGCGCATCAAGTGAACAGCACAGGGAGCAGATGTTGTCCTGATAGGCCGGGCACCGCGCCAGATCGTCCGCCTCGTAATCCTTGCCGCAGATGCAGCAGCTGTGTGTGGCCGCCGCGTCGGCTGCCGGCTCGAGCGGGCGCGCGATGTAATAGCGGCCGCCGGTCAGCCAGGCCAGCAGCGGCGAACAGACCAGCGCCGCACAGAGCGCGATGAAGATGGCGAAGGGCTGCAGGGCGTCGCCGAACAACCCGACATAGGTGGCCACCGACAGCCCCGAGGCGATGCCCATTGCACCGACCCCTACCGGGTTGATGTCGTATAAATAGGCGCGGCGGAATTCGATGCCGGGCGGCGACAGCCCGAGCGGCTTGTTGATCACCAGATCGGCCACCACCACCATCATCCACGCCACCGCCACGTTGGAATACAGGCCCAGCACCCGGCCCAGCGCCTGGAACAGATCCAGTTCCATCAGCATGAGGGCGATCAGGGTGTTGAACACCACCCACACCACCCGCCCCGGGTGGCTGTGGGTGAGGCGCGCGAAAAAGTTGGACCAGGCGAGCGAGCCGGCGTAGGCGTTGGTGACATTGATCTTGAGCTGCGAAATCACCACGAACAGTACCGTCGCCGCGACCGCCCATCCATATTGGGGGAACACGTATTCGTAGGCGACCAGGTACATCTGGTTGGGGTCGACCGCGCGTTCCAGCGGCACCATGTGGCTGATCGCCAGCCAGGCCAGCAGCACCCCGCCGAGCATCTTGAGCCCTCCCGCCACCGCCCAGCCGGGACCGCCCACTATCACGCCGACCCACCAGCGACGGCGGTTGGCTGGCGTGTAATCGGGCATGAAACGCAGGTAATCCACCTGTTCGCCTATCTGGGTGATCAGCGCCAGCCCCACCGCCATGGCCGCGCCGAACAGATGGATGTCGAATCCCGTCGAGCCCTTGCCTGCGTAGCCCGTGATCCCGGCAAACGCACCCGGTTCCTGCACCAGCAGAAAGACAAACGGCAGCACCAGCATCACCAGCCAGACCGGCTGGGTGAGCGTCTGCAACCGGCTGATGACGGTGACGCCGTGGGTGACCAGCGGGATCACCACCAGCGCACAGATCAGGTAACCCCAGGCCGGCGGAATGCCGAACGCCAGCTCCAGGGCATAGGCCATGATGGCCGCCTCCAGCGCGAAAAAGATGAAGGTGAAGGACGCGTAGATCAGCGAGGTGATGGTGGAACCGAGGTAGCCGAAGCCGGCGCCGCGGGTCAGCAGGTCCATGTCCACGCCATGGCGGGCAGCGTAGATGCTGACCGGCAGGCCGACCAGGAAGATGATCAGGCCCGTCGCGAGGATGGCCAGTGCGGCGTTGACGAAACCGTAGTTGACCAGCAGCGTCGCCCCCACCGCCTCCAGCACCAGAAAGGCCGCCGCGCCAAAAGCGGTGTTGGCGACCCGCGACTCGGTCCATTTGCGATAGCTGCGCGGCGTGAAGCGCAGCGCATAGTCTTCCATGGTCTCGTTGGCGACCCAGGTGTTGTAGTCGCGGCGTACCTTGATCACATGCTGGCGCGCCTTGGGCGGATGATCGCTGGCGGTCTGTTCCATCGTCGTAGGGTTCATGCTCTGGACAGGGGTGCCATGTGGGTGCGCGCCGCTGCGCACATGACAGCCTTCAACTCAACTCGGTCAATCCGGTTGGGGGATTTCGCTACGGCATGACGGCGCCCGGCCCGGCCGTCCTGCCGGTTCGTCAGGACGCCGCGTCATTCGCCGCCTGACAAGCGGCATGCCCAGACCGGCACTGCCAAGTGAGCAAATCGTGTTCCAGCCCGATGTGATTTTTCAAGCCGTTGTTAGATAAGGTCTATTTTCATCCGGGCGCGACCCGGGCGCAGACCCGGGCCCGGAACGTGCACCACCATGTGGCGGCCCGCACCACGCCTGACCAGAATCGGGTTCCCATGACGCATGACGGTGGAGGGCTGCACGTCCGGTCCGGCCGGGCAGCCCGGGACGCGCATGGCAGCGGCCACGCCGCAGAACGCCGCTGCTGTTTGCTTACTTCCCCCGGGTGACGGCGGGACGGCTCATCGATGCACGCGGCCCGACGCCGGCTGCAGGTCGGCGCTCACCGCCTCGCGTTCGTCGAACACGAAGCAGTCGCCGTGGTAGTGCGCGCCGCCGACTTCCTCGAAATACTTGAGGATGCCGCCTTCGAGCTGGTACACGCGCTCGACGCCGATGGCCTGCATGTGGATGGCCGCCTTCTCGCAACGGATGCCGCCGGTGCAGAACGACACCACGGTCTTGCCGGCGAAGTCGCCGAGATGCTCGGCGAGGCGCGGCGGAAATTCGCTGAACACGCCGATGTCGTAGTCGACCGCGTGGTCGAAGGTGCCGGCGGCGACTTCGTAGTCGTTGCGGGTGTCCAGCATCAGCACCGGATGCCCCTCGTCGTCGCAGCCGCGATCGAGCCACTGTTTCAGCGTCTCCGCCGCCACCGACGGCGCCCGCCCTGCCTCGGGGCGGATCAGCGGCATCTTCATGGTGATGATTTCCTTCTTCAGCCGCACCCGCATTCTTTTGAACGGCGGCTCGACCGAGAGGCTTTCCTTGGGCTGCAGATCGGCAAAGCGCGGATCGGCGCGCAGGTGGGCGACGATGGCGTCGATCGCCTCGCGCGAGCCGGCCAGAAAGACATTGATGCCTTCCGGCGCGAGCAGGATGGTGCCCTTGAGGCCGAGCGCCAGGCAGCGCGCGGTGAGGTCGGCCTTCAAGGCCTCGCGGTCGGCGAGGGTGACGAACTTGTAGCAGGAAATATTGACGACGGACACGATAAAAACCCTTTCAACAAGTCGGCATTATCCCGGAAACCCGGCCCCGGCATCCATGCACGGCTGTCCACCCTGGCTGGCGTTTTGATACCCTTCAGCCTTCCCCCTGCCCGGCCCCGACCATGAACGAACCCTTGCAGACCCTGGAGCACGCCCAGCAGACCGCGATCGATCTCGCCATCCAGTTCGGTCCCAAACTGGTGGTGGCGCTTCTGATCCTGGCGGCGGGCTACTACGTCGGACGCTGGGCCGGCCGGCTCGCCGACTCGATGCTGTCGAAGCTCGGGCTCGACGAGACCCTGCGCCTGCTGCTGGTGCGCGTCGTGCGCATCCTGATGCTGGGGCTGTTCCTCATCATGGCGCTGCAAAACCTGGGGGTGCAGCTCCTGCCACTGATCGCCGGGCTGGGCGTGGCGGGCGCCGGCATCGCGCTGGCGATGCAGGGCGTGCTGGGCAACCTGGCCGCCGGGCTGACGATCATCTTCACCCGCCCGTTCAAGGTCGGCGAATACATCGCCATCGTCGACGTCGAAGGCGAGGTCGAGGAAATCAAGCTCTTCAATACCGTGCTGAGCCACCCCGACCGCTCGCACATCGTCATCCCCAACCGCAAGATCGTCGGCGAAATCCTGCACAACTTCGGCACCCTGCGCCAGCTCGACGTGGTCGTCGGCGTGGCCTACGACACCGACCTCAAGCAGGCGCTCGCGACGATACGCGAGCTGCTCGCCGCGCACCCCAGGGTGCTGCAGGAACCGCAGCCGATGATCCACGTGCTGACCCTGGCCGATTCCAGCGTGCAGATCGCCATCCGCCCGTGGACACCGGTCGCCGACTTCCATGTCACCTCGGGCGACATCACCCAGGCGGTGCTGGAAACCTTCCGCGACCGCGGCATCCATATCCCCTTCCCGCAGCGCGAAGTGCGCCTGCTCGGCCCGACATGAAAAAACCCGCCCCCGCCGCCAAGGCCACGTTCACCGACCCGCTCGCCGAGGTGCTGCAGCCCGGCCAATCGGTCGAGCTGCTGAAGGAGCTGCACATCCTGACGCGCGACGGCAAGCTCAACCAGGACAGCCGCCGCAAGCTCAAGCAGGTCACCCACCTGTGCCACTTCATCGAACCGCTGATCGACGAGGTGCTGGGCCGGCAGGACACACTGACGCTGGCCGACCACGGTGCCGGCAAGTCCTATCTCGGCTTCATCCTCTACGACCTCTACCTGAAGGAGCGCCCCGCCCGCATCTACGGCATCGAGACGCGCGACGAGCTGGTGGAGAAGTCGCGCGAGCTGGCGGCGCGACTAGGCTTTCCGCGCATGTCCTTCCTCAACGTGACGGTGGCGGAATCGATCACGTCCGACGAACTGCCGCCGACCATCGACATCGTCACCGCGCTGCACGCCTGCAACACCGCGACCGACGACGCGATCCAGTTCGCGCTCGCCAAACAGGCGCGCCACGTCGTGCTGGTGCCGTGCTGCCAGGCCGAGGTCGCTGCCGTCTTGCGCAAACACAAGAACGAATCCTTCGGCAAGACGCCGCTGTCGGAAATCTGGCGGCACCCCATCCACACCCGGGAATTCGGCAGCCAGCTCACCAACGTGCTGCGCTGCCTGCAGCTGGAATCGCACGGCTACACCGTCACCGTCACCGAGCTGGTCGGCTGGGAGCATTCGATGAAGAACGAACTCATCATCGCCACCCGGACCGGCACCGCGCGCCGCAACGCTCGCGAGCGCCTGCAGCAGATCCTGCAGGAACTGAATCTCATGGAACTCGAAGGACGCTTCCTCGGCCCGACGCCCGCCTGAAAACCGCCTATTCTGGAATTTGACAGGTGTTCGAGCGGGTGAGCGCATGCGTGCCCATTTCTTCCTGAACGTTTTCCTTGCGGCGCTGCTTCTGCTGGCCGGCTGCGCCACGCCGCAATACCAGACCACGGTCCGCCTGATTCCGCCGGCCGACGTGGCGGGACGCGCCTGCGTGGAGGGATGCGAAACGAGGAAGAACGCGTGTCAGGCCACCTGCCAGACGCGCTACCAGGCCTGCACCAAGGCGCTGGAACCTCAGGTGGAAGCGCGCCATGCCGAGGCGCTCAAGCAATACGAGCTGGATCTCAGGCGCTATGCGGCGGCGCTGCGCCATTACGAGATGCAGCTGCGCTTCGAATGGATGTACAGCTATCCCTTCCATCATCCCTATTGGTGGGACCCCTGGCCGGGGCCCTATTTCCCGCCGCCGATGGACGAGCCTGTGATGCCGACGCGCGAGGGCGTGCGCGCGCAACTGGAAAAGGCGAACTGTCAGGACGACTGCGGCTGCCTGCCCGCCTACGATACCTGCTTCACCGGGTGCGGCGGCCGGATCGTGAAGGAAACGACATGCATCGAGAACTGCCCGCCGGGCGAGTGAAGCGCCACCCGCACAGGGGAGGCCTTGTCCGAAAGACGCTCAGGCGGCCGGCTGCAGCCTGACCAGCTTCACCGGGACGCTGGCGGTTTCGGTGTTGAGCCAGATTTCGCCGTCCTGCACCATGCATTGCAGGCGCATGCTGCGCGCGGCGAGAGCCGCGAGCGCCTGGCTGGCGTCGGACGGCAGCTGCAGCACGGTCAGGTTGGCAAAGCGCGTGAGCTTGCTGGCGATCTGCTTCCACCACACCTCGCAGCTGCTGCTGTAGCACAGCACCACGACCTGCTCGGCGCGGCTGCAGGCGCGGCGGATGCGCGCGTCGTCGGGCTGGCCGAGATCGATCCACAAGGTGATCTCGCCGGCCAGGTTCTTCACCCACACGTCCGGCTCGTCGACCTCGAACAGGCCCCGGGTGAACGCGATGCCGTCCTGCGCATGGAGCGCATAGGCGAGCACCCGCACCATCATGCGCTCGTCGGTTTCGGAAGGATGGCGCGCGATGGTCAGCGCATGGTCGCCGTAGACATGCCGATCCATGTCGGCGATCTGCAGATCGGCTTTGTAGATGGTGGCGCGCAGGGCCATGGGGAAGTCTCCCGGCAGATTCGGAACAGAATAAAAAAACCCCGGCGAACCGGGGTTTTTTCACATCCGATCGGGACGATTACGACACGATCTGGATGTTGGAAGCCTGCTTGCCCTTGGGGCCAGTCGTCACTTCGAAGCTGACGCGCTGGTTTTCCTTCAGGGACTTGAAGCCGTTTGCGTTGATTGCGGAGAAATGTGCAAAGAGATCTTCGCCGCCGTTATCCGGGGTGATGAAGCCAAAGCCCTTCGCATCGTTGAACCACTTAACAGTACCAGTTTCCATCTTGTTTCCTATCCATCATAAAAAGAACGGGCAACATGCCCCGTCAATCGAATTTCAAGGAAAACGCTTACCAGAGGTACCGCAATTTAAAGCTTGAATCCAACAGACAACGCATTGATATCACAGAAGGCCGGGATGTCAAAGCGCTTTTTTGTCAGCCACCCAGCGGACGCAACACCAGCGTGTCGCCGCGCTGGGTGAACTCCAGATGTTTCAGCACGCTCATTCCCAGCAACACCTGATCGCCGGCCATGCCCGGATTGAGGCTGGCCGGCACGTTGCGCACCTCGAATGGGCCGAATGCCAGCGCATCGACGCGGGTCGCCCGCGTGGTGACGGTGCCGTTGGCCGTGACGGCCTGCATCGGCGGGCCGGCCTCGAGGCCCAGTTCGCGCGCCAGATGCGCCGGCACCGACACCAGCGTGGCGCCGGTGTCGAGCAGAAAGTTCACCGGCTGCCCGTTGATCGTTCCCGGGAAGAGATAGTGCCCATCGCGGCTGCGCTTCAGCACCAGTTCGCTGCCGGGCGCGACCTGCAGTTGGCGGTTGGGGTTGTCGCGCGCATCGAGGCTGTTGTCGAAATAGAAATAGAACATCCCCAGCACCAGCAGGCTGGCAGCCAGGGCCATGCCCCGCCCGAGCGGGCGGTGAGGATTATGCGGCGGCGAGGGGTCGGCTGCAGGTTCGTTCGGGTGCATGGATGCGTTCGGCCGCAGCCTCAAGAAACGTTGCGCATGGCCGACTATATTCACAGGGACGGCAATGTGAAAGGGGGTCCGCAATGTTCACCCTGTCAGGCAACCCGGCTCGCCCGGGAATCAGGCACGCAGCATGGCTGCTTCTGCTCGCGTGCGCGGACTGCATACACGCGGCCCCGCCCGCCCGTGCCACCTGGTTCCCGGATTCCCCCACTTTCCGCCACTACACCTGGGACGACCAGCCCTGCCCCGGCTGCAAGGCGCTGAACCCGCAAGCCGCATGGACGCGCATGGCCCAACTCGCCGGCCTGCCGGCGCTGCGCTTCATGGTCGCGGCGGACGAGAACGGCGGCCAGGCCCACGCCCTCGCGCCCGACACGGTGGTGCTGTCGCCTGCCGCGCTGAAACTGGAATCCTGTCAGCTGGCGTTTCTCGTCGGGCACGAGATCGTCCATATCGCCCAGCGCCATTTCGACGAGGACGCCATCGCGCTGTCCGTATTCTCCGGCAGGCCCGCGCACTGGACGCACGAGGGTGCAGCCGCGATGCAGTTGATCGACGGCAATTTCGGGCTCGCGTTGCGCGTCTCCCACCTCTGGCAACAGCAGGAACAGGATGCCGACTGGATGGGCGCGCTGCTGGCGGCGCAGGCCTGCGGCTGCAGCCTCGAAGCGGGTGCGCTGGCGTATTTCCGGGACGACGATTCGGGTGGCGGCATGGCGGCCGCCCATGCGTCGTCGACGCAACGCATGCTGCAGTTGCAGCCCTTCTCCGAATCGGCCCAGCGCCTCGCTCACCGCGCGCTGCACTGACGCAGCGGCCTCGCCTTTCAGGCGAGGAGGTGCTGCATGCGCGGCTGGCTGAAGTGGCAGTGCGGCGCGTCGCCGAAGGCTTCGCGCAGGTAGCGGGTCTCGATGTGCAACAGGCGCTCGTGGTCGCCGCCCTCCAGATAGATGTCGGGCTGCTTCATCAGGTCGTCGTCCCACACCATTTCCACGCCCCAGGCGTTCGGCAGGCCCGGCACCACGCCGGGGTCGCATTCGCCGAACAGGCGGCTCACGCTGGCCTCGTCGGCAAGGCTGAACTCCATGCCGTGATCCAGTCCCAGCCTGCCGAGATGGATTTCCTCGTCAGCCGGAATCATCGCCACCAGCTGGCAGCCCTGGCCGTCGAGCAGCACGCCCTTGGCCACCCGGCCGGGAGGCACCCCTGCCGCGCGCGCCGTCTCGGCGCTGGTCTGCGAGTGCGGGTGCGCGACGACATCGAACGGAATCATGTGCTCGTCGAGAAAACGCGCCATGCGATGCAATGCGTTCATGACCTTCTCCTTGCTAAACGGATGATCGACTCTCACTATAGTCAAACCGCATCCGCCTGCCGGACGCTTCGCGTGACACGCCGCCCTTCGACGCGCCCAGGTCGAACGGCTTAGGCCTAGCGCCGCCGCGGCGGCTCGCCGCCGCGGAAATGCCGGCGTGGCGCCCTCGGATGCGCCTGCTGCTGCACCGCACGGCGGTACGCCAGCAGAGTGTCCTGCGCCCGTCCCAGCACGCTGGCGCGGGGATAGTGCCCCGCCGCGTCGGCTTCGCCCGCCGCGGCCCCGGTCAACAGCGCGATGCCGTCGGCTGCACGGCCGACGGCATGGATATGGAAGCGCCCCGCGGCGACCGCTTCGACCACCCGCGGCGCCAGCATCAGGTGGCGGCGATTGCGCGCCGGGATCAGCACGCCCTGGCTGCCGTCCAGCCCCGCCGCCTCGCAGACGCGGAACCAGCCCTCGATCTTCTCGTTGATGCCGCCCACCGGCAGCACCTCGCCGTGCTGGTTGAGTGCGCCGGTGACGGCGATGCCCTGTTTCAGCGGCAGGCCCGACAGCGCCGATAGCAGCGCATAGAGTTCGGCGCACGAGGCGGAATCGCCCTCCACGCCGTGGTACTGCTGCTCGAACACGATCGAGGCGTTGAGCGAGAGCGGCGCCAGATGGGCGAACAGCGCCGCCAGGTAGTTCTGCAGGATGAACACGCCCTTGTCGTGGATCGGGCCCGAGAGCTCGACCTCGCGCTCGATGTTCAGCAAGCCGTCCTCCCCGGCATAGGTGCGCGCCGACAGCCGCACCGGCAGGCCGAAGCGGGCGTCGCCGAGATCGATCTGGGTAAGGCCGTTGACCTGGCCCGGGGCCTCGCCCGTCAGCGCGATCAGCACGTCGCCGTCGGCGATCGCCTCGCGCATCCGCTGCTCGGGGTAGTCGTGGCGCGCGGCGTGGGCGGCAAGCGCCGCCTCGACGTCGTCCGCGCTCACCAGACCGGGACCGCGCGCGCGGCAGACCGCCGCGCTCTCCATCACCAGGGCCTCGGTCCGGGCGAAGATCGCGCTCTCGCGCGCCTGGTCGTCGGCCTCGCGGTGCGATTCCTCGAGCAGGCGCGCCACCGCCGCCGCCGAGAAATGCGGCAGCCCGTGCTGACGGCAGGCATGGGCGACGAAGATCGCCGACGCGCGGCGGGTCTCGTCACCGGCGACGAAACTGTCGGCGAAATCGACCTTGGCGCGGAAATGGCGCGCGATCTCCGGCGCCAGATCCTGCAGCTCGTAGTACTGCTCGCGCGTGCCGATCAGCACCAGCTTGACCTCGACGTCGACCGCCTCGGGCACCAGCGACACCGCAGCGATCGGCGAGAACGACACGCCGGGTTCCTCGATCTGCAGCCGCCCGCTGCGCAGGAAGCGCCGCAGCTTTTCCCACACCAGCGGGTCGGCCAGCACGTCGCGCAGGTGCAGCATCAGAAAGCCACCGTGCGCCTGCAGCAGGCTGCCGGCGCGGATGCGCGAGAAATCGGTCACCAGCACGTCGTTCTCCGACTGGTATTCGATGCTGCCGAACAGCGCGCGGAACATCGGGTTCTCCTCGACGATCACCGGCGCGCCGGCGAGCCCGCCGTTGTCGACCACCAGGTTGACGCGATAGCGCGCCAGCAGCGCGGCCAGCGTCGCCTGCCGGTCTTCGTCGTCCTCGCCGTCGCTGAAGAGTTCGAGGTTGTCGAATACATCCATTTCGATCGCGTCGAGCCAGGCGTTGAGCTTGGTCGCATCCTTGATCTGCTTCTTCAATCCGTCGCGGATCGCCTGCAGCGTGCGCTCGACCAGCGGCTTCACCACCTGGCGCCGCAGCGCCGCCAGTGCGTCGTTCATCGTGCGCTCGAGCGGCTGGGTCTTCTCGATGTAGCGGGTGATCTCGGCGCGCAGCTCCAGCTCGGCCTGCTCGACCTCGGCGCGGCGCGCCTTCGGCAGCGCCAGCACCTCGTCCTCGGTGAGTGCCTGCCCCTTCTTGCCGGTGAGCGTGAACACCATGCGCCCGGCCTCGCGATGCAGCGAGAAGCTGCGCGCCTCGGCGAACGCGGTCAGCTCGGCGTAGTGGCGCGCCACTTGGTCCTTCCACGCCTGCTCGATGTGTTCGCTCTCGGCCTTGTAGTCCTGGCCTTCGAGCCGCTTGGGGATCTCGTCCTGCAGCGTCTTCACCGCCTGCGTCAGCAGCTGCCGCAACAGCCGCCCTTCGCCCGCCGGCAGGCGCAGCGCCAGCGGCCGCTCGGGCGCGTCGAAGTTGTGCAGGTAGCAGAGATCGGGCGGCACCCGCCGCCTGGCCGCCGCCTCGACCATCGCCTGCTTCAGCAGCGACGAGCGGCCGCTGCCGACCTCGCCGAGCACGAACAGGTTGTAGTTCGGCTGGTCCATGCCGAGGCCGAAGCGCGCCGCCGCCTCGGCGCGCGCCTGGCCGATCCACGGCAGCGTCTCGTCCTGCAGCTCGGAGGTGTCGGCGAATCCCAGCGAGGCGGGATCGATGGTCAGGCGCAGGTCGGCGGGAGACAGCGTGGCAATGGGCATGGTCGGGGATGGAAGCGGCGTTCTGCTGATTATTGCCCATGTCCCGGGGACGGCAACAGGCCGGCCCACCGAGCCTGGCCTGCCCGATAGCGCGCGCGCAGCTGCGCGGCGTTGTCCCGCAGCACGTCGGCGGGCAGCGCCAGCGCCTGCAGCGTCGCGGCCGCGACCGCGTCCACCGCCACGCTGCGCGGCACGGCATCCGGCTCCCAGCTCTCGGCGAACGCCGCCACCTTGCCAGGGCGGTTGGCCTGCTGCGGCAGGGCGAGGCTCACGCGCGGCAAGGCATAAGCCAGCGCAACGAGGCGCGCGTGCAGGCTGCTCGCGACCGTGCCGCGGCTGGCGGCGATGAGCGCGCAGATATCCCAGAGGTGCAGCGAGGGGAACTGCCGCGCGGCTCCCGGAGGAAGCCGCTGCACAAGCTTGTCGTACAAGGCCGGATCGTCGTGCCACGGCGCCGCGCCGGCACGGAACAGCGCCACGCCGAGCCCGCTGGCGGCGGCGACGCGCGCGAGTCCCTGCGCCAGCGCGTCGAGACTGGCATCGTCGGCAAAATCGGCGCTGAACTGGCAGGCGAGATAGCCCTGCGGAAACGCGTCGCACATGGCCTTCACGGCGCCCTGCTGCCGATGCCGGCGGATCACGTCGCCGAAGCACTCGGCCACCATCACCGCCGCATCGGGGCACAGCGGCGCGGCAATGCCCTCCGCCTGCAACGCGGCCTGGGTGACGTGATCGCGCACGCTGAGCCAGTCTGCCCCGCGCAGCGCCGCCATCACTTCGCCACGCTGCGCGGGCGTGAGCGTCCCCCATTCGACGCCGCCGACGGCGTTGAAGATCAGCCGGCCACCCGGCGCCAGCAGTTCGCGCCCAAGGACATAAGGCATGGCGCGTGCCGTGCCGAGCTGGCGCGCCGCCCATGCAGTTGCCCCTGCCGGATCGGCGTCGTAGCGCGCGACGGTTTCCGTGGCCGCGGCCGGATCGAGCAGCATCACCGCCGCCTGCCAGGCCGTGCAGGTCAGCAGCTCGCCGCCGGCGTGGATCAGATGCGTCGGCTGCGCAGGCAGCGGACTGACCCGGTGCCCGCCGAACGGACGCAGGTCGCGCGCCGCCAGCCCGGCGTGCACACACTCCCGCACCGGCAGCAGCGCTTCCAGTAGATGCGGAAACAGCAGGTCGCCGAAGTTGTGGCGGTCGAAGGCGCCGAACAGGACGGGCCGGGGATCAGCGTTCATCGTCTGCCTGGTCAGGATGTAGGAGAAAAGCCGGTAGCTGCATTCGTCATTCCGGCACAAGCCGGAATCCAGCCAATCAAGGCTGGTCCCCGGCACGTGCGCCCCTTGGGTATCCGCCGGGAGACGGCATACCCGCAATTTTTCGCACCTGGCGCGATTTCGCACTACATTCGCAAAAAAGCCAACACACGCCGCCCGATGAAACCCACCCAGCCCTCCTTCTTCGTCCTCATCGCCCTCATCGGCGGTCTGGCCATCTTCAGCTCCACGCTGTCGAAGACCCCGGTCCTGCCGCTGTTCGCCGCCTCGCTCCACGCCACGCCGGCCGAGATCGGCTGGATCGTCATGGCGTCGACGATCCCCGGCGTGCTGATCAGCTACCCGGCCGGCGCGCTGTCGGACCACCTCGGCAAGCGGCGCGTACTGCTGGCCTCGCTGATCGTGTTCGCCTCCGCGCCCTTTCTCTATCTGGTGATCGAAACCGCCTGGCAGCTGATGGCAGTGCGCTTCTACCACGG
>JAJZPG010000016.1 GCA_021811235.1 Pseudomonadota bacterium
GCGCTGCGGATTTCCTGCAGGTTGCCTTTCAGCCAGGCGTCGCTTTCGAGCTGCAGGCTGACCCGATGCCGGCCCCGGCTCAGCGATTCCGCCTCGGCCTTCAGTGCCTGCGCCATGTCGGGAACATTGACGGATTCGTCCTTGAGCATGTGCTCGGCACTTTCCAGGCGCGAAAGGGTAAGCAGATCGTCCAGCAGATGCTGCATGCGCCGAGTGTGATCGAGCATCAGGTCGAAATAGCGGTGCGATTCGCCGGGGGGCAGATCGGGGGCGTCGGCAAGGGTTTCGACAAAGCCGCCCACCACGGTCAGGGGCGTGCGCAGTTCATGCGAGACGTTGGCGATGAAATCGCGTCGCATGGCATCGACGCGGTCGAGATCGGTGATGTCGCGCGCGATCAACAGCTTCTTGCCTTCACCGAAAGGCACCAGTTGCAGGGACAGGGTGACTTCCCGGTTGAGCGGGGACTTGCACACGAGGCGGCGCGAGTAATCGGCTGCATCGAGGAATTCCAGGAAATGCGCCTGCCGCATCAGGTAACGGATGAACTGGCCGCGGTCGCGCTCGCAATCCAGGCCCATGTAGGTACGCGACGCGGGATTGCACCAGTCGATCTGCTCGTTGCCGTTCAGGATGACCATGCCGTCGGGCACGGCCTGGGCGGCGTGTTCGAACTGCTCGAGGGCATTGGTGAGTTCACTGCGGCTGGCACGCTGGCGGCGCTGGAGTTTCTGCAGACGATAGAAGATGTCACCCCAGGTGCCGGTGGCGTCGGGCGGATCGACTTCGTCGGGGTTTTCCAGCCAGCGCGACAGGCGATATTCCTGCCACAGGCGGCGCAACATCACAAAGGCCTGGATGCTGGCCAGGAAGCCCAGCGCCGCCACCCAGCCTGAAGCCGCCCACAGGACCAGCGCCACCAGCAACGCGCTGGCCAGCACACTGAGCGGACGCCACCAAAACCCCATCATGATCGCCGTGGATGAAACTGGCGCGATTATCAACCCACTTCGGCGGAAAAGCGATAGCCCGCCCCCCGCACCGTCTGGATCAGTTCGGCATGACTCGAGGGCTCCAGCGCCAGGCGCAGGCGGCGGATGTGGACGTCGACGGTGCGCTCTTCGACGAACACGTCGTCGCCCCACACCTGGTCGAGCAGCTGGGTGCGCGAATAAACCCTCTCGGGGTGCGTCATGAAGAAGTGCAGCAGGCGAAACTCCGTCGGCCCCAGTTCCAGCGCCTGGCCCCTGCCGCTCACCCGATGGCTGGTGGGGTCGAGCCTCAGGCCGTTGATTTCCACCGGTTCGTCGGTCATCTGCGGGGCACGGCGGCGCAGCACGGCCTTGATGCGCGACACCAGCTCGCGCGGCGAGAACGGCTTGGTGATGTAGTCGTCGGCCCCGGTGTCGAGTCCCAGGACCTTGTCGCGCTCTTCGCCGCGCGCGGTCAGCATGATGATGGGAATGGGCTGGTAGCGTTCGTCGCTACGCAAGCGCTTGCACAGGTCGATGCCCGACATGCCGGGCAGCATCCAGTCGAGCAGGATGACGTCGGGCAGGGTGTTCTTGAGGAATTTCAGCGCATGCTCGGCGTCGCCGGCGGCGGTGACCTGGTGGCCCGCTTGCGCCAGATTGAATTTCAGCAGTTCCTGGATTCCGGGTTCGTCTTCGACCAGCAAAATATTGGCAGCCATGGTGACTCCAGCCTTGTTTGGATGGTGGCCATACTATGACAGCAGTATGACTGATTTATGACATGGGCACCCTCCCCCGCAAACCCTTGCCAACCTGCGCACTGGTAGAATTCCGGCTCATTCCTTTTCCCCGTCTGCCATGGATAAAACCACCCATTTCGGCTACCAGCAGGTCGCCGAATCCGAGAAGGCCGCCAAGGTGGCCGAGGTCTTCCATTCCGTCGCCGCCAAGTACGACCTCATGAACGACCTCATGTCGGCCGGACTGCACCGGCTGTGGAAGCGCTTCGCCGTGGCGCAGGCGGGCCTGCGGCCGGGCATGAAGGTGCTCGACGTCGCCGGCGGCACCGCCGACCTGACGCGGCTGTTCCTGAAGGAAGTCGGCGACAGCGGCACCGTGTTGCTCACCGACATCAATTTCTCGATGCTGCGCGAAGGCCGCGACCGCATGCTGAACGAGGGCCGGACCCCGCCCGCGGTGCAATGCGACGGCGAACGCCTACCCTTCCCCGACAATTATTTCGATTGCGTGTCGGTGGCCTTCGGCCTGCGCAACATGACTCACAAGGATCAGGCGCTGGCCGAGATGCACCGCGTGCTGAAACCCGGCGGAAGGCTGCTGGTGCTGGAGTTCTCCAAGGTGTGGAAACCGCTGGAACCGGCCTACGACCTCTATTCGTTCAAACTGCTGCCCGTCATGGGCAAACTGGTCGCCAACGACCCTGGCAGCTACCAGTACCTCGCCGAGTCGATCCGCATGCACCCGGGCCAGGCGGAACTGAAGACGATGATGGAGGCCGCCGGCTTCGCCAAAGTCAGCTACCACAATCTGACCGCCGGCGTGGTGGCCTTGCACAAGGGCTTCAAGGTTTGATCGCTGAAAGCCTCGTCGAGCGCAGCCTCAACCACCTGCTGCGGCAGACGCCTGGCGCGGCCGCGGCCCTCGCCCGCCATGCCGGCGCCAGCGTGCGCTTCGACCTGGCAATCAGCCGACTCGACTACCGCATCGCCGACGACGGCTGTTTTTCCGAAGCAGTGATCGAAACCCCCGACGCCGTCATCCGCCCCACCGCGGCGCTCCTCGCCCGTCTGCCCTTCTTTGGCCGCGACGCGCTGCGCCTTGCCGACTATAGCGGCGACCCCGCGCTGCTCGCCACGCTCGATCGCGTGTTCAAGCAGCTGGACTGGGACGTCGAGGCCGACCTCGCGCCGCTGGTCGGCGACGTCGCGGCGCACCGCCTGCATGCGGCCGGCCGCGACACGCTGGCCGGCATCGCCCAGGTGTTTTCCGCGCTCGGCCGGAACGCAGGCGAGTACATGGTCGAGGAAGCCGAACTGATGGCGCGCAGGGTCGACGTTGCACGCTTCAACCACGAAGTCGACACGCTGGCCGACGATGTCGCGCGTCTGGAAGCCCGCCTGCGACGTCTGGAAACAGGCGAAGCATGAAGTTGCTGCGCCTCCTCCGCATCCTCACGGTCGGCCTGCGCTTCGGGCTGGAGGAGTTCTTCCTCGGCCATGAGCGGGTGCGGCCGCTGCGCTGGCTGGTCCGCACCACCCTGTTCTGGCGCCCGCTCAGCGAGCCGCGTGGGGTGCGGCTGCGGCTCGCGCTGGAAGCGCTCGGCCCCATCTTCGTCAAGTTCGGGCAGATGCTCTCCACCCGCCGCGATCTGGTACCGCTCGACCTCGCCGACGAGCTCGCCCAATTGCAGGACCGGGTACCTCCCTTTCCTTCGGTGCAGGCCATCGCCATGCTGGAAACGGTCTACAAAAAACCGCTCGCCGAAGTGTTCGCCGAATTCGACGCCACCCCGGTCGCCTCCGCGTCGGTGGCGCAGGTGCATTTCGCACGCCTGCATGACGGCACCGCCGTCGCGGTGAAAGTGCTGCGTCCCGGCATCGCACCGGTGATCGCTCATGACGTCTCGCTGCTTTACGCGGCCGCGGGCCTGCTGGAAAAACTGTTCGCCGATGGCAAGCGCCTGCGCCCGCGCGAAGTGGTGGCCGAATTCGAGAAACACCTCGAAGACGAGCTCGACCTGATGCGCGAGGCCGCCAACTGCTCGCAGCTACGGCGCAACTTCCGGGACTCGCCGCTGCTCGCGGTGCCCGAAGTCTACTGGGACTACTGCGACAAGAGCGTCATGGTGATGGACCGCATGGACGGTATCCCGGTGAGCCAGATCGAACGCCTGCGCGAATCGGGCGTGGACATCCCCAGGCTTGCCGCCACCGGCGTGGAGATCTTCTTCACCCAGGTGTTCCGCGACGGCTTCTTCCACGCCGACATGCACCCCGGCAACATCCTGGTGCGCCCCGGCTCCGAGCAGTACATTGCGCTCGATTTCGGCATCATGGGCACGCTCACCGAGGTCGACAAGCAGTACCTCGCGCGCAACTTCCTCGCCTTCTTCCGCCGCGACTACAAAGGGGTGGCGCTGGCGCACCTGGAATCCGGCTGGGTGCCGGCCGACACCCGCATCGACGAGCTCGAAGCCGCGGTGCGCGCGGTGTGCGAGCCGGTGTTCGACCGCCCGCTGAAGGACATCTCTTTCGGTCGCGTGCTGCTGCAGCTGTTCCAGGCCTCGCGCCGCTTCAACGTGGAAATCCAGCCGCAGCTCGTCCTCTTGCAGAAAACGCTGCTCAACATCGAGGGTCTGGGGCGCCAGCTCGACCCCGAACTCGACCTGTGGAAGACCGCCAAGCCCTTCCTCGAGCGCTGGATGAACGAGCAGGTTGGCTGGCGTGCGCTGGTGAGGAATCTGCAGACCGAGGCCCCCAAGTGGGCCGCGCTGCTGCCGCAGCTGCCACGCCTGGCGCACCACGCGCTGAACGAAAACCGGCTGACCCAGCTGGAAGCCGGCCTCACCCTCATGCTGCGCCAACAGCAGGCGCGAAATAGATGGCTCGGCGCCATCGCCGGCCTGCTCGCCGCGCTCGTCGCAGGAATTTTCTTTCTGTTAGCCCAATAGGATTTCCGCCGTGGATCACACCCTGCTCGGTTTCGTCATCCTCTACCTCGTCCTCTCGATCGGCATCGGCCTGTATGCCGCCACCAAGGTCCACAGCGCCAGCGACTACATCACGGCCGGCCGCTCGCTGCCGATGATCGTGGTGGTGGCCATGGTGTTCGCGACCTGGTTCGGCGCCGAGACCGTGCTCGGCATCCCCGCCACCTTCCTCGACGAGAATCTCGGCGGCACGATTTCAGATCCCTTTGGCGCCGCGCTCGCGCTGATCCTGTTCGGCCTCTTCTTCGCGCGCCCGCTCTACCGCATGAAGCTGCTCACACTGGGCGACTTCTTCCGCCAGCGCTACAACCGTTCCGTCGAGGTGGTGATCTCGTCGGCGATCGCGCTGTCCTATCTGGGCTGGGTGTCGGCGCAGGTGGTCGCGCTGGGGCTGGTGTTCAACGTGCTCTCCAGCGGCGCCATCACGCAACAGGAAGGCATCCTGATCGGCGCGGCGGTGGTCCTGCTCTACACCCTGTTCGGCGGCATGTGGTCGGTGGCGCTGACCACGCTGGTGCAAATGACCGTGATCGTCGTCGGCCTGCTGTGGATCGCCAAGCTGGTCACCGACATGCCGGAGGTGGGCGGCGTCGCACCCGTGATCGAGCACGCCACCGCCGCCGGCAAGTTCGAATTCTGGCCACCGCTGGAATGGGCCGCGATCATTACCTTCATCGCCGGTTTGCTGACCATGGGGCTGGGCTCGATCCCGCAGCAGGACGTATTCCAGCGCGCCAACTCGAGCAGGACCGAACGCATCGCGGTGTGGGGTACGGTCATCGGCGGCGCCCTGTACTTCCTGTTCGCCGCGGTGCCGATCTACCTCACCTATTCGGCGACGCTGGTCGACCCGGCGATGACGGCGACGCTGCTGGCAGAAGACGCCCAGCTGGTGCTGCCGACCTTCGTCAAGACCCACCTGCCGTTCTACGCGCAGATCATCTTCTACGGCGCGCTGCTGTCGGTGATCATGTCGACCGCCTCCGGCACGCTGCTGGCACCGTCGGTCACCATCTCGGAAAACATCATCAAGGAATTCATGCCGCATCACCGCATGAGCCAGAAGAAGCTGCTGTGGATCACCCGCAGCGTCGTCGTCGCGTTCACCCTGCTGGTGGTGGCCTATTCGCTTTGGTCGCTGGAGAGCGAGACCAGCATCCACGAAATGGTCGCCAACGCCTACAAGGTGACGCTCGCCTGTGCCTTCGTCCCGCTGGTGGCCGGTCTGTACTGGAAACGCGCCAGCAACCTGGGAGCAGGACTCGCCATCGTGCTGGGTTTGATCGCATGGATTGTCATGGAATTCATCGCCCCGGACGCCGCCCTGCCTCCACAGTTTGCCGGTTTGATCGCGAGCGCTGTGGGCATGGTGGCGGGGTCAGTCGCGACATCCCCTAAGTCTCCCCGGATTTAGCCCGCCGGGCGTCGGAAAAATTTACACCCCATTCCCCGGAAGCCTCGTCCTCACTCACGAAAAACACTTATCCAAATGAAATAATTAGGTTTTTTTCATGCCCAACCCTATTGGCACAAACGATGCTTGAACACCCATAGTTAAATATGCCCTGCCCAGTTTTCTGCATGTTTAATCTTGCTGGTCGGCGCCCACTCAGGGCCAGTCCCTTACACCCAGGAGTCAACATCATGAAAAAAACCGTTTTTGCCAGCGCACTCGCCGCATCGGCCCTGTTCATGGCAGCCGGCGCCAACGCTGCGCCCGTCATTGTCAACACCGCGCTCAGCAACATTTCCAGCGCGTTTGACAGCATCATCACCGGCACCGGATCGACCGTCGTCACCACCCAGGTCGTCAGCGGCCAAAGCAGCTACAACTATATTGACAAGGATGGCAACCCGGCGACCGTCACGATCACCCGCCCCAATGGGTCGGCCGTTTCACCGTCTGGAAGTTACGGCAACATGAGCGGGGCCATTTTCAACATCAGCCCTAGCAGCACCGGCAGCGATCCCATCCCGGGCTTCAATTCCGGCCTCACGTTCACGTTCTCCTCGCCGGTGAACGCCTTCGGTTTCGAAGTCGGTGACTGGGCGACCTGCTGTTACAGCAGCACGCGCCCGGCCGCCATCCAGTCGACCTACGGCGTACCCGCAAACGGTTCGGGTCTGTGGATCGCATTCGACGGCGGCGCGGCCACCCTGCCCGCCAATGCCCTGAGTTCTAGCGACAACCCCGGGATCGCAGCCTATGGTCAGTACACGAACTTCATCGGCGCGATCGATTCCTCCGGCTTCTTCTCCAGCGTGACCTTCTTTGGCGACGGCTTCGGCGAAGCGCTGTATGCCGGTGGCACGCTGCGTTTCGCCTCGGTTCCTCGCGGCTCGGTGGGTGGCGTTCCCGAACCCGCCTCGCTGGCGCTGCTGGGCATCGGTCTGGCTGGCCTCGCCACCATGCGCCGCCGCAAGTCGGCCTGATCCAGCCCCAGTCCGGAACAAAAACGGCGACCCACGGGTCGCCGTTTTTTATTCTCCACATTCCGCTCAGCGCAAATACCCTTCGTGCTCCAGCTTGAGCAGGATCTGCTGGACTGCCTCGTCGATGCCGAGGTGGGTGGTGTCGATCGCGAGCTCCGGTTTCTCCGGCACCTCGTAGGGATCCGAGACGCCGGTGAATTCTGGAATCAGACCCGCTCGCGCCTTGGCGTAGAGCCCTTTACGGTCGCGCGACTCGCAGGTCTCGATCGGGGTGGCGACGTGGATTTCGACAAAGCCGCCCACCGCCTCGATCATCGTCCGCACGTCGCGGCGCGTCTGACGATAGGGCGCGATCGGCGCGCAGATGGCGATGCCGCGGTTCTTGGTGATTTCGCTCGCCACGAAACCGATGCGCCGTACGTTGATGTCGCGATGGGCCTTGGAGAAGCCCAGTTCGGATGACAGGTGACGGCGCACGATGTCGCCGTCCAGCAAGGTCACGCAGCGACCGCCCATTTCCATCAGCCGTGCCGCCAAGGCGCGGGCAAGCGTGGATTTGCCGGCACCCGAGAGGCCGGTGAAGAAGACGGTGAAACCCTGGCGTTCGCGCGGCGGGCTTTGCCGATGCAGTTCGGCCAGCACTTCGGGAAAGCTGTACCAGTCGGGGATCCTCAACCCGGCCCGCATGCGGCGCTGGAATTCCTCGCCGGACAGCGTCAGCAGCCGTGCGCCCTCGGGCGCCTCGGACTCCGGCAGGTATTCTGCACGATCGTCCACATAGACCATGCGCGGATAGGCGATCAATTTCACCCCGATCTTCGCGGCCAGTTCGGCTACCGGCAGATCGGCGTGCGCACGGGCGAGATCTTCGCCGCGCCGGCAATTGCCGCCGTTGGGCTCATGTTCGCCTCCTGCGATCAGCAGGCCGCAGCCGTAGTTGCGCGCGACAATGGCGCGCAGCAGCAAGGCGCCCGCACTGGCCTCGCGCGGTGGCGCGGGCAGCAACGAGAGCTGGGTGGTGGCGGCCGGGAAACGTTCGCGGATGGCGAGAAAGCTGCGCACCAACCCGAAGTAGCCCGGCGCATCGGTGATATCTCCGCCGACCTGGGGATGCAGCAGCAGGTTGGCTTCGTTGTCGATCGCGCTTTTCAGGCAGAACTCGTATTGCGCGCGGTGCATCGGCTGGCGGGCCTGCCAGGCGACGACGCGCCGCCAGCCGCGGCGGGCGAGCACCGCGCGCAACTCTGCCGGCGTGGCACGCAGGCTGACGAAATCGGGGTGCGGCGGCAACGCTGCGCCTTCCACTGCGCCTCCCAGGTGCCAGCAATCGCCGCTCTGCCACACGTCGCTCACCGCCAGCACAGCGAGCATATAGCCTTCGCCGTCGCGCAAGGCGACGCGGTCGCCCGGTTTCAGATCGGCTGCAGTTTTCTGGCGGCTGGCCAGCGTGACCGGCAACGGCCAGAAGGTGCCGTCATCCAGTTTTTGCTCCGCCTCGATGCGCTCGCATTGGGCACGCGTCATGAAGCCGGTGAGCGGCGAGTAGGCGCCGGTCATCAGCATTTCGAGTTCGCACTGCTGACGCCAGTCGATGTCGAGGGACGGCAGGCCCAGGGCTTCCTGCTTGAGGGCATCGCGCCGTTCGGGGTCGATCAGGTTGACTAGCGTGCCGCCGTAGGGCGCGATCAGATGATTCACCATGCTGCTCCGGGTCGAAGGTCGGGATTGGCCGAAAAAATTTCGGGTTATTTATTTGTAAATCTCGAAAAAGCTAGCAATAAACCGGCCAAGTTCGGATTCGGGCAGATGGTTGATGCCCGCCGCGCCCTTGCGCCCGCCACCGGTCTCGAACTGGCTGCACAGCTGATCGGCGCCGGATTTGGTCGCCAGCGGCGCGCGCACGCTGACGACGTAGCCGCCATCGGGTTTGGCGGTGAGCACGGCATGCGCCTGCGCGGGCGAATCGACCGCCAGCTGGTTGCCGAACACGCCGGAAATCCGTCTTGCCCATTTCTCGGCCGGCAGCATGAAGATGCGGCCGCTGGGCCGCGCTTCGGCTGCGGAAACGGCGACGGCCCGCGCCATGTCGTCCTGGTAGCCCGCTTTCAGTGTCCGATAGGCCGGCGATTCGGCGACGAAGGCAAAGGGATCGGCAAACGGACGCACCTGGCGATAGAGGTCGGCCGGGTCAAAAAACAGATCGTCGAGCGTTTCGCCGTAACCGTTGTAATTGAGGCATTCGCCGAGCGATTGCAGGAGCGCAAGCCGATCGCCCGGCAGGTTCAGGGGGGCTGCAGCGGCACGTGCGGCATCGGCCAGGTTGTCTCCGAACGCAGCGGCCACCGCCCAGGGCAGTTGCCGGCCCTGCAAGTGGCGATTCACCAGCAGACTGGTGCAGACGTTGGCATCGGTGTCGATGTGTGCCTCGAAATGCGGATGCTGCGGGATGTCGCCCGGCTGGTGGTGATCGAAATAGCGCACCTGCGCGCCCGCGTCCAGCAAGCGGTCGAGCGCATCGCGGTTTTTCGACAGCGCGATGTCGAGCACGGTGACCTGATCGCCGGTCGCGGCCTTGACCCGCTTCAGAAGACTGATGTCGCGCTTGGGTCCGGTGACCAGAATGGACTCCGCGGGATGATCCAGGCGCAGCTGGTGCAGGGCGCAAATGCCGTCGGCATCGCCGTTGAAAACGTCAATGAGATGCATGGGAAGCCTGTCTGTGTCGTTGTGGTGCGGCTCGGAAGTGCGGCCATTGTATGAATGCAAGCGCCGCACTGACAAGCACGTGCAGCACACTGTACCGCAGCCAGATGACGGCCGGCGCAGCGTAATGCTGGCGATCGGTGCTGAGCAGGAACTGCAGCGCCGAGAACTGCTGGCCGTATTTGTCGAGGGTGTCCACCAGCCCGAGATGCAAAAACAAGGCGGCCAGCGGCAAGGAGGCCACCAGGACCATCAGCCGCGCAGCCCGCAGCGTCGGTGCAGCAGGGGCGGCAAGCATTGCCGTAGCGAGGAACAGGACATAGAGCCACGCACACAGCGCCACGAAGGCCAGCTGCTGCGGAGCGGCGATGAGTTCGACGAGATTGTCGGTGGCCGCCTGTGAAATCACGGCCCAATAAGCCAGCGCCAGCACCGGCAGTGCAGCCCAGAAATGCAGCCCACCCATCTGCCGTCCGCGCCAGCGGCGAACGGTTTGCACCGCCAGATACAGCAGCGCGCCCGGTATCGCAGCCAGCGCCACCCAGCGCAGCCCGATTTCCCATTGCCCCGGCCAATGCAGCACGGGGCTGCCCACCAGGTCGTACAGGCTTTCATCCGTCACCGCACCGCGCAGCAGCAGGAACGCCATCCCGCCATATGCCAGCAAGCCGAGTGGAAGCTGGACCAGCCGTGCAAGGCCCGATATCCGCCGCCGCGCCAGCCACACCGGCCACACGGCAAGCCAATAGCAGGCCAGGGCGAGCAGCAGGGCCGACAGCCATGCCATCATCTCCTGTCGCAACAGTTCACGCACGTTGTAGGGCACGAACGGCGCGTGCGACGTGCCCCAGATCAGCAACGTCAAGCCCGCCACCGTCAGCGGAAAATGCCAGCGCATGCCTGAAGGCGAAGCGGATCGGGCCGTTTCCGCCGGCGCAACCGGCTGGGCCGCTGCCTGGCGCGGCGCCCGCAACATGCGGCGCGCCGTCCCATAGCCTGCCAGCCCGCCCAGCCAGGCCAGCAGCCAGTCGGTGGTATCGGCGATTTTCTCGGGCAGCATCACCTGCCCCAGTTCGATGACGGCAGGCAACCCGGCAAGCGTCAGCATGGCCAGCACAAACGACGGGCTGCGCCAGCGCCATGGCTGACGCGACACAACCCATCCGAGCAGTCCGCCCAGCGGGGCAAAGAACAGCGTTTTGCGCAGCACTTCGGTGATGGCGCGATATTCGGTGCCGAAGTAGTACACCTCGAACGGCACCCGCTGTACGAAATCGAGACGGCTCCTGATGAAGGCGCCGTCGGTCCGGAAATCGAAGGGAAACCAGAAAACGAACAGCAGCAGCACCATCCATCCGCCTGCCAGTGCGAACGGCAGCCAGGCGCCTGCCAGGAAGGCAGGCTGGGGGCCAAACGAAGATGGCATCCGCTCGGCCGAAACGAGGCGCGCGGCGAGGTCCCCGCCCACCCAGCTACCCAGCCCCGCGCCCACCGCAGCGGTGAACAGGTCGGTGACATCGCTGATCCGCGAATAGACGAACAGCTGCATGCCCTCGAGCACGGCGGCCGTAGCCAGCGTCATGCCCCAGACACGCACCGCGCTGCGCGTCCCGTCGAGACGCCACAGCAGGGCAAGCGGCACCCAGATCAGGACATCGGTGGCGATCTCGTACAGCGCATAGGCCGCATCGTCCGGCAGATCGCCAAACGGGATCAGGTTGACCTTGCCGTCGCGCCATTTATGGAAGATCTCGACCAGGCTGATCGTCAGATCGAGCGGCAGGACGTTGTAGACCAGCACGCCCGCCAGGTACACCCAGGCCAGGCGCTCGGCCAATGCGGCCCGGGCATGGGTATGCTGCCAACCCTGCAACCAGTCGGTGAAACGCCTGCCCGCCCCCCACCAAACCAGGACACCGATCACCCCGCCGAGGGTTTCGGCAAAAATGTCGTTCTGCGATACCGTGCGCTGGGGGAAGAACAGCTGAGTGAACTCGATGCCGAGGCTCAATGCACTGGCGACGGGAATCAGCACCAGCGAAGCGAGCACGTAGCGCAGGCGGCCGCCGCCTGCCGTCAACGCCCCCATCCAGAGGAAAGTCAGCGGAATGAACAGCAGCAGGTTGGCCATCCAGTCTGCGCGCGAACCGATGCCCAATCTGAGAAATGGGATCTCTGCGAAGCGCGCCCGGGCTTCGCCCCAGGGCAGGGGGCGGAATTCGAGCGGCACCAGGCTGCCGTAGACCACAAACACGGTATAGCTCAGGGCGGCCAGCCACAGCAGCCCGCCCAGGCCGGACGTCCCTGTGTTGCGCTTCATGGCAGAGCGTCGCCCTGCATGTACTGTGCGGCAGGGACAGCCCGAGCGCCCGGAGCCGATGCGGGGCGCCAGTCGGGGTAGGCCGTCAACTCACGCACCAGCCGATCGGGCAGGTGCCAGGACTTCAAATGGACAGGCGCAAGCAGGCGTGCCGTCAACTCCGGCACGGGGACGTCCAGCCATTCCGGACGATAGGCCATCGTCACGTTGTATGCCGCCTCCCCTCCCGTCAAGGGAACGCCTGCCGCCACCGCATTGGCGACGACGCGCTGATGGTAGGCCGCCGCCGAGCCAGAACGCACCTGGATGCCTGCGCCCGATGCCAGGACGGTATTCGAGAACAAGGCCATGTCGCGTGGCACGTCGTTGTGCGGCTGAACGTGGATCGCATCGCCATGGCCGTTGATGAACACATTGTCGTACACCGCAACCCGCCCCTCAGCCTGCAACAGCGCCTCGCTTGGATTGTGCAGGAAGAGATTGCCATAAACCAGATAGCGGTCCTGGCTCCCGCCCCCGCTCAGCGGGACATTCCCCAACAGGACGTTCGGACGTGCCCCCGGGCCGGGCAAGGCATCGCGCTTGGAAAACAGGTTGTAGCGGATCACCGTATCGTAGCGGCCGGGATGCGGGCTCGGCCGCGACGTCTGGTGCTTGATCTGCAGGTTGTAGCCCGTCGTATGCGTGATGCGATTGGACTCGATGACGCCGCCGACGAAGGCATCCGAACCGTCCGAATCGCCGAAATACAGACCGGTTCCCACGCGATCGATGCGGTTCGCCCTCACCACCCAGCCGAATGCCGGGCACTTGGTCGAGATGCCCACGTTCTGCTGCGATGCCGCATGGTCGTGAATATACAGATGCTCCAGCGTGACGAAATCGGCATACTGGCTGTGGCCTTCCGCCTTGATTGCATCCACGGCCAGATTGCGGCCGTCGAGTTCGAGATGGCGCAATACCAGATGGCGCACATTGAGCAGGCTGACTGTATTGGCACGCGGCCGCGCGATGAAACGCGGCGGCACGGCAGGATCGGCCGCTTCGATGACGATGGGCTCGCCGACCTTTCCCGACAGGTTGTGCAGTTTCAAGCCCAAACGATAATCGCCTCCTTCAAGCAGCAGGCGGTCGCCCGGATTCAACCGCCCCAACCGATCGCGGTAGTCCTCCGGGCCGGCGTAATAATCTGCCGCCGCGACCGCACCTGCCATGAGGCAGAGCAGCAGGGCGCAGGCCAACCGCCGCATTCAGTCCGCCACGTCGGACAACGGCAGGCCGCTCTTCAACAAATCCAGCTTGCCATACAGCACCCGCGTCATGCCCGCCACGCTTTGCCGCCCCGTATCGACCACGATGTCGGCCACCTCGCGATACAGGGGATCGCGCTGACTATACAGCTCGCGCAGCTTGGCCAGCGGGTTCCCCGTCTGCAGCAACGGGCGGTTGCGGTCATTACGCGTGCGCTCATACAAGTGTTCGGGCGAACCGCGCAAATAGATCACCACACCGTTCTTCCGCAGATGCTCGCGATTGGCCGCGGACAGAATGGCGCCGCCGCCGGTCGCCAGCACGACGCCGGAGAGTGCTGTGAGCTCGGCAATCATGGCCTCCTCGCGTTTGCGGAATCCCGCTTCGCCCTCGATCTCGAAAATGACCGGGATCTTCACGCCGGTACGCGCCTCGATCTCGTGATCGGAATCGTAGAACGTGCAGCCGTAATGCTTGGCCAACAGCCGGCCCACCGTGGTCTTGCCGGCCCCCATCAGCCCGACGAGGTAAAGATTGTCTCGTTTGCTCATGCCGGCATTCTAATTGACGACGGACAGGCAGGATCGCTTCCGGCTTCATGACGGGAAACAGGGACGAAAAAAAGCGCGGGACAAGCCCGCGCTTTTGCTACCTGCCACAACTCAGCGTAGCGACAGGCGCTCGTCGAGAATGCGCGGTGTAAGGAAAATGATCAGCTCAGTCTTGCTGTTTTCTTTGGTTGTAGTCTTGAACAGGTTACCAACCACCGGAACATCGCCCAACAAGGGCACTTTTTCCACATTGGTATCTTCATTGCCATCAAAAATGCCGCCCAACACCAGCGTTTCGCCGTTATTCACGCGCACCTGGGTTTTGATGCGCTTGGTATCGATTGCAGGGTCATTAATGCCCGAAATAAAGCGCACCGCATCTTTTTGCACCTCGACTGTGAGGATAACAGCATCGTTATTGAGAACCTGCGGATCAACCAGCAAGCAGAGGAAAGCATCCTTGAAGGTCACGGTTGCCGGCGTGTTGGCCGTGCCCGGCGTGATGTAGGGAATCTGCGTACCGTTCAGGATCACCGCCGGCTTCTGGTTCGAGGTCATCACGCGCGGATTGGAAATCACCTTGCCTTTGCTATCCGCCTCCAGGGCGCGCAATTCCAGGCCAAGCAAATTACCGTTGGCGCTGTCCAGCAGTGACACGATCAGGTTGGGGGAGACTGCAGGCGCGTTGACGCCCGCCCCGCTGAATACACGACTACCGCTGCTGTTCGACGCTGAGAAATTCAGACGGGCGCCCAGATCGCGACTCCAACCATCGGTCGCCACCACGACCCGAGCTTCGATCATGACCTGGCGTGCAGGCACGTCCAGGCGGGCCAGCAACTCACGCACTTCCTGGATCTTGCTCGCCGTGTCGGTGATGATCAGCGTATTCGTCTTCAGTTCATAGGTCGCCCGGCCGCGTTTGGTCAGAACCTTCTGGTCGTTGTCTCCCTGGCCCTGTTGCGATGCCTGGGCCGCCGCCGCCCCGCCCAAACCCTGTGCCTGCGCCGAGCAATTCACAGCACTGTTCGTGGCGGAGTTGAGGAAGGCACCGGATGCGAAACCGTACAGCATGGTTTGCGCCTCGTCAGCCCGCATATAGTTGAGCTGGATGTATTCGGTCACCAAGGGTTCCAAATCAGAGACTTGCTTCTTGGCTTCGAATTCCAGTTTTTCCTTGGTCAGCAGTTCGTCACGAGGGGCGATCCAGACCACGTTGCCGTTCTGGCGCTTGTCCAGACCCTTGGTCTGCATGATGAGATCGAGGGCCTGGTCCCACGGCACGTCTTTCAGGCGCAGCGTGAGATTGCCGGTTACGGTATCGCTGGCGACGATGTTGAGGCCGGTGAAGTCGGCGATGACCTGCAGCACCGAACGCACTTCGACGTTCTGGAAGTTGAGCGACAGTTTCTCGCCGGTGTACTTGATCTTGCCATCGGCGGTTTTCTTCTGGCCTTCCTCGCTCTTCTTGACCTCAACGATGAAACTATTGTCGGCCTGGTAGGCGGAGTATTCCCAGCCGCCCTTGGGCTGGATCACCATGCGGGTGTTGTCGCCCAGGGTATAGGTTTCGACGACCTGCACCGGGGTGCCGAAATCGGCGACGTCCAGGCGCCGCTGCAGCGCCTGCGGCAGCTCGGTACCGATGAAATCGACGACCACGCCGTTGGCCTGCTGGCGGATATTGATACCGGCCTGGGCGTCGGACAAGGTGGTCACGATGCGCGCCTCCCCCGCCGCGCCACGACGGAAGTCGACGTCGCGGATGCTGTGGGGCGCCGCACCCGGCGCCGCTTCGGCGAAGCGCGGGCTGACGTTCACCGGTGCTGCGCCGGCGCCGACGTCGCCCAGGGCGACCAGCAGCGACTTGCCGTCGATCTTGGCGTCGTACTCGACCGATTTGTTCAGATTCAGCACCAGACGTGTACGCGTACCGGCCTGCACCACGTTGACGCTCGACAGCGGGCCGAGATTCGCCTCGACGGTGTTGCGCCCCAGCGCGTTTCCGGTGTCGGGCAGATCCAGCGCGATGCGCGGAGGATTACCGACGGTGAAGCCGGCGGGCGTGGCAGTCAGCGCATTCCTGAGGTTGACGCGCACCACGACCTTGCCGCCTGGAAGCGTCGTGGTCTCGACGCTTTCCACGGCATTGCCGGTGGGCGGCACGTCGGCGGCACGCACCGCAAACGGCAGCGCCAGGCCTGTGAATAGGACGACCGCGAACAGATGACGGGTCATTTTCTTGGCGATTTTCGGCAATGCATTCATGTCAGCCTCTTTGAAATTCAGTACTACAAGTCATTCCTGCAGAATCAGGGTGCTGGTGCGCTCGGACCAATCACCGGCGCTATCCTGGACAATTTCACGCAAGGTCACTTCGCTGTCGCTGATTTGCGTGATGAGGCCGAAATTCTGGCCGACGTAATTGCCTTTCTTGACGTGGTAGATCGCGTTGTCAGGGGTCTTGATCACTGCATGGATCAGGCCTTTCTTTGACACCACGCCCACCATCTTCAGCGTCTCGAGCGAGAAGGCCTCCAGCGGTTCCTTCGGACGGGTAAGGTCGGGCTGCATGCCGCCTCCCCCGCCGGTCGAGAGTTTGCGCGGCTTGAACGGGTCCGGCAGATCGAATGCGTTGTAGGTGAAGGGTTCGTATACCTTGACCTCGGGCAGCGGTTCGATCTTGCCCTGCATGTCCTTGCCGGTTTCAGTCACGAAGGATTGCAGATCCTCCATGCCGCCATTGCCGCAGCCGCTCAGGCCCAGCACGATCAATACGGTGGCCAGGCGCTTCATTTCGGCTGCTCCTTGGCTTGTTGTTTGCGGGCGATCATTTCCTCGTCGTCCAGATAACGGTAGGTCTTGACGACGGCGTCCATGTTCAACACGCCATCCTTGGCCGGCTCCATGGCGATATCGTGCAGGGTCACGATACGCGACAGCTTGGATACGTCGCTAACGAAGGCCGCGACATCGTGGTAGCCACCGGTGACTTTGACCCGGATCGGCGTCTCGGCATAGAACTCAGACACCGTCTCGCCTTCGGGCTTGAACAACTCGAACTGCAAGCCACGGCCAAGGCCGGCCTGGTTGACGTCGGTGATCAGCGCGTCCATTTCCTGCTTGTTGGGCAACTGCTTCAGCAAGGCACCGAAGGCCTGTTCGATATCAGCCAGCTGTTTCTTGTAGGCCTCCAGATTGATCGCCTGGTTTTTCTTGGTGGTGAACACGCTGCGCAGCTCGGTTTCCTTCTGCTTGGCCGCGTCGAGGGATTCCATGCCGCTGCGCCAGTCGAACCACCAGCCGGCCGCCACGATCGCCACGGCCAGCAGCGCAAGCGCCACCAGCTTGGTCGGCAGCGGCCAGTCGGCCAGCGTTTTCAGATCGAGTTTGTTGAGTTCGTCCAGGGTCATGCCTTGCCCCCCTTGTCATTCGCGTCGTCCGCCTGCTGACGGGTCTGTTTGACCGTCAGCACGAATTCGTTGGCGCGCAGATTGTTCACGGTGGCCGCTTTGATCTCGACCAGGCTGGCCGATTCGAACCACGGCGAGTCGTCCAGATTGCGCATCAGGGTGGAAACGCGGGCACTCGACTGGGTATAGCCGGTGATGGTGACGAGATCGCCTGCCTGTTTGAAGGACTTCAGATAAAGGCCGTCGGGCAGCAGGCGGATCATCTGGTCGAACAAATGAACGACTTCGGTGCGGTTGGACTGCAGGGTCTCGACGACCTGCTTGCGTTCCAGCAGTGCCTGGGTCTGTTCGCGGATTTTCTTGATCTCGCCGATCTGGCCGTCGAGCTTGGCGATTTCCTGTTCGAGGAAAGCGTTGCGCGACTCCTGAGCCGACTGGCGGGCAGCGATCACGCTATGCCCCAGGACGACGGTGACGACGCCAGCGGCCACTGCGATGCCGAGCAGGATATTGAACTGGCGGCGCCGGGCGGCACGAGCCAGTTCGCGATGGGGGAGCAGGTTAATGCGGATCATTGGGGATCGAACCTCCGCATGGCGAGGCCGCAAGCGACAAACAGGGAAGGCGCGTCGGCGGTCAGTGCCTGCGGCCGGATCTTGGGGCCGACTGCCATGTTGGCAAACGGATTGACGACCATCGTCGGCGTGCCGGTGCGCTGGGCGACCACGTCATCGATGCCGGGGATCATGGCACCGCCGCCCGCCAGCAGGATATGGTCGACCTTGCGGAACTGGGTGGAAGTGGTGAACAGCTGCAGCGCGCGCCCGATTTCCATCGCCAGCGTCTCGCTGTAGGGCTGCAGCACTTCCACGTCGTAGCTTTCCGGCAGCGTGCCCTTGCGCTTGGCGTTTTCCGCCTCTTCGCTGGTCATGCCGTAGCGGCGGGAGATTTCATTATTAAGCTGGTTGCCGCCGAAGCCGTGTTCGCGCAGGTACACCGACTCGTTGTCGTTGAGGATGTTGATGTGCATGTTCTGTGCACCCACGTCGATGATCGCCACCGTCAGACCGGCACCGCTGTTCGGCAGCAGATGGGCGATCTGCTCGTACGCGGTCTGCGTGGCGTAGGACTCGACGTCCATGATCAGCGCCTTCAAGCCGGCCGCCTCGACCGCCGCGACGCGGTCCTCGACCTTTTCCTTGCGTGCGGCGGCAAGCAGGATCTGCATGTCGTCGGGGCTGCCAGGCGACGGGCCGAGCACCTGGAAATCCAGATTGACTTCGTCGAGCGAAAACGGAATGACCTGATTGGCCTCGGCTTCCACCTGGTTTTCCAGGTCGATGCCCTTGAGGCTGGCGGGCGCCAGTATCTTCTTGGTGATGACGGCCGATGACGGCAGGGCAAGCGCGACGTTCTTGATCCGCGTGCCCAGATTCTTCCAAGCGGTGCGCAGGGTGTCGGCCACCTGGTCGAGATTGGCGATGTTGCCGTCGGTCACTGCATCCTTGGGCAGGGGTTCGATGACGTAGCGTTCCACCCGCAGCATCCCCTTGCCGGCATCGGACAGTTCCACCAGCTTGACCGCGGTCGTGCTGATGTCGAGTCCCAGGATGGGCAGGCCCTTGGCGGACAGCCAGTCCAGATTGATATTCAGGTGCAAGAGTTTTCCTTTACACTTCTGTGGGTTGGCGCTTTTTCTTGTTATCGTTTTTAGATGCTAGCAACAACACACGGTTTTTAACAGTTTTTTTCTCACAGCACTGCAAGAGTTGAACACCTGTGTCCAATTTCCAACACCACTAACGCCTATAATCGTCGGAAACTTTAGGCACCCCGTTAAGGATTCGACACCCCGGCTTGCCATTGCACAGCAAGACAGACACCGGGCGGCTCCAAACGACGCAGCGGCTTGGGGACCCCCCCGCTGGCCGGCCTCTCGGAGCCGAGCTTGTACGCGGGTGCCCAGATTTACGCTGTCCTTACAATCAAAAGGAACCGGATGTTTTCCAAATGGTGGCATTACGCACTGGCACTGATCGTCAGTCTCGGCGTCGTCGGCACGGCACTGGCCGGACTGGCTGCGGCCCTGATCTACCCCAACCTGCCGCCGCTTGAGGCGCTGACCGATTACAAGCCCAAGCTGCCGCTGCGGGTCTACACGGCGGACGGCGCGCTGATCGGCGAATTCGGCGAGGAGCGTCGCGCGTTCACCCCAATCGACAAGGTGCCGCGCTACATGAAGCAGGCGATCATCGCCGCCGAGGACGAGCGCTTCTACACCCATGGCGGCGTCGACACCCTCGGCGTGCTGCGCGCGGCGGGCTCGAACCTCATTTCCGGCGGCGCCAAGGAAGGCGCCTCGACCATCACCATGCAGGTGGCGCGCAATTTCTTCCTGTCGAACGAGAAGACGCTGACCCGCAAGCTGTCGGAAGCCATGCTGGCGATGAAGATCGAGCACAACCTCTCCAAGGACAAGATCCTCGAGCTCTACATCAACCAGATCTATCTCGGGCAGCGCGCCTACGGCTTCGAAGCGGCGGCGCGCACCTACTTCGGCAAGCCGATGAAGGAATTGTCGCTGGCCGAGTTCGCCATGCTGGCCGGCTTGCCGAAAGCGCCGTCGCGCTACAACCCGGTGGTCAACTTTCCGCGCGCCAAGGCACGTCAGGAATACGTGCTGGGTCGCATGGCCAAGCTCAAGTTCATCGACGAGCCGACGCGCCAGGCCGCCGTCAAGCAGAAGCTGGTCATCCGCCAGGCGCGCCAGCAGACCGACGTCCCGGCCGACTATGCCGCCGAGATGGTGCGCCAGGCGCTGTTCGAGAAATACGGCGAATCGATCTACAGCTCAGGCTACAAGGCCGTCACCACGCTGCGGCGCAAGCAGCAGAGCGCGGCCAATCTCGCGGTGTGGCACGGCATCGCCGATTACGACCAGCGCCATGGCTACCGCGGACCGGAAAAGCAGATCAGCCTGCCCGCCGACAAGGCCGAGCGCGATGCCGCGATCGCCGGGGTACTGGAGGAACTTGCGCCTGTCAGCGACATGCACCCCGCGGTGGTGGTCGGCGCCCACGCCAAACAGATCCGTGCCCAGCTGCAGGACGGCAAGGTAATCGAGATTGCCGGCAATTCGCTCAAGTGGGTGGCGAACTGGGTGGCCGGCAAGAAAGGGCGGCAGCTCGTCCCCGGTGCCGTGGTCCGGGTACAGGCGGCCGGTCCCAAATCGTCGCAATGGCGGCTGGCGCAGCTGCCCGAGGTCGAGGCCGCGCTCGTCGCACTGAATCCGAACGACGGCGCCATCACCGCGCTGGTCGGCGGCTTCGATTTCAACCGCAACAAGTTCAACCGCGTGACCCAGGCCTGGCGCCAGCCGGGGTCGAGCTTCAAGCCCTTCATCTATTCGGCGGCGCTGGAGAAGGGCTACACGCCGGCCACGGTCATCGATGACGCCCCGCTGACGCTGACCGCCGAAGAGGCCGGCGGTACCGCCTGGGAGCCGCAGAACTACGACGGCACCACCAGCGGCCCGGTGCGCATGCGCACCGCGCTGACCAAGTCGCTCAACCTGGTGTCGATCCGCATCCTGCAGGGCATCGGGCCGTATTACGCCCGCGATTACATCCGCCGCTTCGGTTTCGACCCTGCGCGCCATCCGCCCTATCTCACCATGGCGCTGGGCGCCGGCAGCGTCACTCCGCTGCAACTCGCTGCCGCCTACGGCGTGTTCGCCAACGGCGGCTTCGGCGTCAAGCCCTACCTGATCGACAAGGTGTACGACAAGGACGGCCGCCTGCTGATGCAATCGAGTCCGCAAAAGGCCGGCGGCAATGCGCCGCGCGTGCTCGATCCGCGCAACGCCTGGCTGATGACGACCATGATGCAGGACGTGGTGCGCTACGGCACCGCCGCACGCGCGGGCCAGCTGGGGCGCAGCGACATCGCCGGCAAGACCGGCACCACCAACGACGCGCGCGACACCTGGTTCGCCGGCTATACGCCCGAGCTGGTGGCCATCGCCTGGATGGGCTACGACCAGCCGCGCTCGCTCGGCCGACGCGAAACCGGCGCGCAATCGGCGTTGCCGATCTGGATGAGCTTCATGGACGCCGCACTCAAAGGCACCCCCCAAAAAGGCTGGACCATGCCGAGCGGCATCATCAGCGTAAAAATCGACCCGGCTACGGGCGCGCGCCAGTCCGAATCGGTCGTCGACGAATTCCTTGGCGACCTGCTGGGCACGGGCGCGCCCGGCATGGTGGAGCATTTCTATCAGGAATTCCCGCCGCCCGACGCCCCGCCGCCGAATTGGGCAAGCGATCCCGCCACCCCGGCACCCTCGAGCCCGGTAGACCCGGCGACGGCAACACCTGGAACTCCGCTATGAAACATCAGGACATGCGCCGCCGGATCGCCCATGCTGCGGCGCGCATGCTGGCCGAAGACGGCAGCCTCGACTACGGCAGCGCCAAGCGCAAGGCGGCCCGCCAGCTGGGCGCACCCGACAGCGGCAACCTGCCCGACAACCAGCAGGTGGAGGAGGCGCTGCGCAGCTATCAGTCGCTTTATCAGGCGGACGAGACGCGTGCGCAGCTGACCCTGCTGCGGCAGGTCGCCATCGAATACATGGAACGGCTGGAGGCCTTCGACCCGCATCTGACCGGCTCCGTGCTCAACGGCACGGCCGGACGCCATGCCGACATCAACTTGCAGCTGTTCACCGACCACCAGAAAGACGTCGAATTCCTGCTGATGGGCCTAGGTTCCCCCTACCAGGCAGGCGAGCAGCGGGCATCGGATGTACCGGGGCGGGTCTACCCCCGTTTCGTCATCGACGATCCGCGCGCGGCCGTCGACCTCATCGTCTATCCCGCCGCCGAACTGCGCAACATGAAGCGCCTGCAGGCCGACGGCAGCCCGCGCCGTCTGCGCTTGCCCCAGGTCAGGGCGCTGGTTTGACCGTTCTCATTGCAGCCAGCTCTGGCATGGAAGATGCTGGTCGATACCCCATGATTCCTGTGAGCGAATAGTCGTGATCCGATTTTTCCGGCACTACGTGCCCCTGAATTTGATACTGCTGGTCATGATCGAGGCGCTGATTCTCGGCGGCGCCATCTACGCCGGCGTCAGTGCGCGCTTCTTCGATGGCGGCGCGATTCCCGGAGACCTGCAGCCGCTGCTTCCCAAGGCACTGACCTTCGCTCTCGTGATGCTGGGACTGATGACCGCCAGCGGCCTGTACGACCTCGAGTGGCAGGGCGGCGTACGCGCGCTGTTGCAGCGCCTCGGCCTGAGTTTCGGCCTCGGCCTGGTGACGATGAGCCTGCTGTTCTATTTCTTCCCCGCCCTGCTGGTGGGGCGCGGCGTCTTCCTGCTGTCGTTCGGTCTGGCGCTACTGGGCATTCTGGCGAGCCGCGCGCTGTTCATCCGCTGGGCGCGGGTGGGGGCGCTCAAGACGCGCGCGCTGGTGATCGGCACCGGCAGCCGCGCCGCCCATATCGAATCGCTGCTGGCCAAGCGCGCCCACGCCAGCAACGTTCAGGTCGTCGGCTACCTGCCGATGGGCGGCAGTCATCATTTCGTCGACCATGCCCGCATTCTCGACACCTCGGAACCGCTGCCGGAACTGGCCCAGCGCCTGCAGGTCAGCGAAATCATCCTGGCGGTACGCGACCGCCGCGGCGGCGGCATGCCGGTGCAGGACCTGCTCAAGTGCAAGCTGCACGGCATCCGCATCCTCGAACTGTCCAGCTTTTTCGAGCGCGAGAACGGCCACCTGCAGCTGGACTCGATGAATGCCAGCTGGATGATCCTGTCCGAGGGCTTCCACCAGGGCATGCTGCGCGACACCGCCAAGCGCCTGTTCGACCTGCTGGTGAGCGCGGCCATGCTGGCCGTCAGCCTGCCGATCATGGCGCTCACCGCGCTGCTCATCAAACTGGAAAGCCCCGGCCCCGTGCTGTACCGCCAGGAACGCGTCGGCCAGGGCTGCCGCAACTTCACCATCCTCAAGTTCCGCAGCATGTGCGTCGACGCCGAGAAGGACGGCAAGCCGCGCTGGGCCGGCCAGAACGACAGCCGCGTCACGCTCACCGGGCGCTTCATCCGGCGCACCCGCATCGACGAGCTGCCGCAGATCTTCAACGTCTTCTTCGGCGACATGAGTTTTGTCGGCCCGCGCCCCGAGCGCCCCTATTTCGTGCAGGACCTGACGCAGAAGATTCCCTATTACGGCGTGCGCCACACCGTCAAGCCCGGGATTACCGGCTGGGCGCAGGTGCGCTACCCTTACGGCGCCTCTGACGAAGACGCCATGCACAAGCTGCAATACGACCTCTACTACGTCAAGAACCACAGCCTGTTTCTCGATCTCATGATCCTGTTCCAGACCGCCCAGGTCGTGCTGTGGGGGAAGGGCGTGCGCTGATCGCGTACGCATCGTAAGCGCCCATGCCCGACACCCTGCTTCTCCTGGCTGCCATCGGTTATGGATTGGCGGCACTGGCCTACCTGGGGCTGACCGGACTCATCGTCGCCAGCTGGCGGCGACGCCCCCAGGGGCGCCTGCTGGTCTTGGCCACCGGGCTCAGCGCGGTCTGGGGCGTGTTCTCGGCGCTCACCGCCTGGGGCATGATGCCGTCCCGCCTGGAACTGGCCTCCGAAGTCGCGCGCAATGGCGCCTGGCTGACGCTGCTGTTCTACATCCTGCACCTGCGTCTTCCGACGAACAGTTCCCTGCCGACGCCGTTGCGCTTCATCGGCCTGCTCGGCGGCCTGCTGGTCGGCAGCCTGCTGCTCGCCAGTTTCTATCCCCTCGTCGCGCCGACCCAGCCGGTGCTGGCGCGCTGGGCCGGCAATCTCGGACTGGTGCTGCTCACCGTCATCGGACTGGTGCTCACCGAACAGGTCTATCGCAGTACCCGCCCGGAAGACCGCTGGGCGATCAAGTTTCTCTGCCTCGGTTTGGGCGGACTGTTCGTCTACGATTTCTACCTCTACGCCAACGCCACGCTGTTCAGCGCAATGGACGCCCAGGTATGGGCCGCGCGCGGCTACATCGCCGCACTGGTGACACCGCTGATCGCCGTCTCCGCCGCGCGCAACCCGGAATGGTCCGCGCCGGTCGGCCTGTCGCGCAGCATGGCCTTCCATACCGCCAGCCTGCTGGGGGCCGGCATCTATCTCCTGCTGATGGCCGGGGCCGGCTACTACCTTCGCCTGTTCGGCGGCGAATGGGGCGACGTGGTACAGACCGTGTTCATCTTCGCTGCCGCCATGCTGCTGGTGCTGCTGATGTTTTCCGGCACCTTGCGCGCGCGGTTGCGGGTATTCCTGTCCAAGCACTTCTTCAGCTATCGCTACGACTACCGCGAGGAATGGCTCGATTTCACCCGCACCCTGACCGAGGGGAAACCCGGCGAACAGCTGTGCGAACGCGCAGTCGAGGCGCTGGCCAAGCTGCTGGAAAGCCCCGGCGGCGCGCTGTGGATGCGCGAAGGCAACGCCGGTTACCAGCGGGCCAGCCACTGGAACTGGGCCGACCTCCAGGGTACCGAACCTGAAGATTCGGCTTTCATCCAGTGGCTCGCCAGCACGCAGTGGGTGGTCGATCTCGACGAGATGAAGACGCGCCGCGATCTCTACGGCGATCTCGATGCCCCCGCCTGGATCCGCCAGGCCGACGATGCCTGGCTGGTGGTGCCGCTGATGCTGCACGACGAGCTGCTGGGCTTCGTCGTGCTGAAACACTCGCTGGGCAATGTCAGCTTCAACTGGGAAGTCAGCGACCTGCTCAAGGTGGCGGCACGCCAGGCCGCGGCTCACCTGGCACAGATGCGTGCGTCCAACCAGCTCATCGTGGCGCGCCAGTTCGAATCGTTCAACCGCACCACCACTTTCGTCATCCACGATCTGAAGAATCTCATCGCCCAGTTGTCCCTGCTGCTGGCCAACGCCGAAAAGCACAAGCACAACCCCGAGTTCCAGGCGGACATGCTGGAGACTGTGGAAAGCGCAGTGACGCGCATGAACAAGGTGCTCGCCCAACTGCGCCGGGGCGGCGGCGAAGCCCAGGCACAATCGGTGGCACTGACCGACATCCTGGCAGACGCCGTCGCCAGCAAGCAGGCATTCAAGCTGCGTCCCACGCTGGACTATCCGCCCGCCTCCCTGCGCGTGCGCGCCGAACGCGAACGGCTCACCCGCGCCATCGGCCACTTGCTGCAAAATGCGCTGGAGGCCACGCCACCGAGCGGAGAAGTCCGATTGCGCGCGTTCGAGGAGGCAGGCCAGGCGATCGTCGAAATCAGCGACACCGGGATCGGCATGGATGACGAGTTCATTCGCACCCGGCTGTTTCAGCCCTTCGACTCGACCAAGGGTGCGGGAATGGGCATCGGCGCCTACGAATGCCGCGAGACCCTGCGCGCACTGGGTGGCAACATCGACGTCGACAGCACGCCGGGGCGCGGCACCCGCTTCCGCCTCAGCCTGCCGTTGGACGATAATGCATACGCTGGAGGAGACGCCGCATGAGCGACGCCAAACAAAAGATACTACTGGTAGAAGACGATCCCGGACTGCAAAAGCAGCTGAAGTGGAGCCTGGCCGACTACGAACTGGTGACGGCCACCGACCGCGACGGCGCCATTGCCCAGTTGCGCCGCCATGAGCCTGCGGTCGTGCTGCTCGACCTCGGGCTGCCGCCCGACGTCGACGGCGCGACCGAAGGACTCGCTGCCCTGCAGCAGATCCTGTCGCTCGCTCCTGCCACCAAGGTCATCGTCGTCACCGGCAATCTCGACCGTGCCAATGCCGTGAAGGCGATCCACCTCGGCGCCTACGATTTCTTCCAGAAACCCTTCGACCCCGACGTGCTGGCGCTGATGATCGCCCGCGCGCTGCATGTCCACGCGCTGGAAAACGAGAACCGCCAGCTGCTCGCGCGCCAGGGCGGCTCCGCGTTGCAGGGACTCATCACCAGCAGCGCGCCGATGCTGAAGATTTGCCGCACCGTGGAAAAAGTCGCCCCCGCCAACGCCACCGTGCTGCTGCTCGGCGAATCCGGCACCGGCAAGGAAGTACTCGCGCGCGGCGTGCACGAACTGTCGCCTCGGGCCGGCAAGCGTTTCGTCGCCATCAACTGCGCGGCGATCCCCGACACCCTGCTGGAATCCGAACTGTTCGGCTACGAAAAGGGTGCGTTCACCGGCGCCGCCAAACAGACCATCGGCCGTATCGAATATGCCAGCGAAGGCACGCTCTTCCTCGACGAAATCGGCGACCTGCCGATGCCGCTGCAGGCCAAGCTGCTGCGCTTCCTGCAGGAGCGCGTGATCGAACGATTAGGGGGGCGCGGCGAAATTCCGGTCGACGTACGCGTGGTGTGCGCCACCCATCGCGACCTCGCCAGCATGATCCGCGAAGGCAACTTCCGCGAGGACCTCTACTATCGCCTGTCCGAAATCACCATCAAGATCCCGCCGCTGCGCGAGCGTCCCGGCGACGCCGTGCTGCTGGCCCAGGCCTTCCTGGAACGCTACGCACGCGAGCTGGGCCGCAGCCTCCGCGGTTTCACCGCCGATGCACTGGCGGCGCTCGAAGGCCACGCCTGGCCCGGCAACGTGCGCGAAATGGAGAACCTGATCAAGCGTGCCACCATCATGGCCGACGGCAGCCAGATCACCGCTGCCGACCTCGGGCTCGACACCGGCCACGCCGAACCCCAGCCTTTCAACCTGCGCCAGGCACGCGAAAACGCGGAGCGCCTGGCGGTCAGCCGCGCGCTGGCCCACAGCGACGGCAGCATCGCCCAGGCTGCCGAACTGCTTGGTATCACCCGCCCAACCTTGTATGACCTGATGGCGAAAATCGGCATGAAATAAGCCCAGGCTATCTTCGTTACACCTACAGCAATACTGGAGAGACCCCATGTCCACCCCCCCTCGCATGCCTCGGCTGCTGCTGGCCTTGATCCTGGGCACCACCCTGCTGGCCGCCTGCGGCAAAGAAACCAGCGCGACCCTGATCGGCGAAGCCAAGGCAAAGATCGCGGCGGGCGATTACAAGACGGCGATGATCCAGCTGAAGAACGCGCTGGCCGAAGACGAACACAATGCCGAAGCGCGTTTCGAGCTGGGCAAGCTCTACCTCGAGCAGCTTGATCTGCCCAGCGCGGAAAAGGAATTCCGGCGCGCCCGCGAGGCCGGCTATGCAGCGAGTGCCGTCAACCCGATGATTGCCCGCGCGCTCCTGGGCCAGCGCGAATTCGAGCGCATGCTCGACGAACTGCCGGTCCCCGCCGGCGGCGACACCGATGCGGTCACCCTGCTGGCCCTGCGGGCCACGGCCGAGCTGGGGCTCGGGCGCAAGGAAGACGCCCGCAAAACCCTGGCGCGTGCGCAGCAGGCGGCCCCGGACAATCCAGAGGTGCAGCTTGCACTGGCCCAGCTGGCGCTCGCCGACGGCGATGTGGACAAGGCCCTGCAAGCGCTCGACCAGGGACTGCGCATCGATCCGCAGCACCGTGACAGCCTGCTGCTGAAAGGTGACGTGCTGCACGCTACCGGGAAATCCGCCGAGGCGGCTGCGGCCTATCGCGAGGTCCTGCGGTTAGCGCCCCGCCACACCAACGCCCGCCTGGCACTCGCGGGCATCGCCATCGCGGGGAACCAGTTGGCCGAGGCACGCAAGGAAGTCGACGCCGCGTTGAAAATCACGCCCAACAGCCTGCAGGGGCGCTACCTTCAGGCGCTGGTCGACTTTCGCGAAAAGAAAACCGAACAGGCGCGCGACCACCTGGCAGCGGTGCTGAGGAGTGCCCCCGACTTCGCACCCGCCTTGCTGCTGGGCGGCGCCATCGAATACGCGTTGGGCAATCTGCAGACCGCCGAGGCTCACCTCAACAAGGTGGTCAAGGCTGCGCCGAACAACGTGTACGCGCTGCGGCTGCTGGCCGCCTCGCAACTGCGTCTGGGCCGGCCCGACGATGCGGCTCGCACGCTGGCGCCGGCACTGCGCACGGCAGGCCAGGATGCCGGCGTATTGATCGTCGCCGGCGAAATCGCGCTGGCCAAACGGGACTTCGCCCAGGCCTCGGCGTATTTCGAACAGGCATCCCTGCGCTCGCCCGACAGCGCCGCCATCCGTACCGAACTCGGCATTTCCCGGCTGGCTCAGGGCGACAACCGCGCCCTCACCGATCTGCAGGCAGCGGCCGGCATGGAGAATTCCGGCAGCCGGGCCGACACCTTCCTCATCCTCAATCAGCTGGAAACCAAGCAGTACGACGCGGCCCTCGCCAGCATCGCTGCGCTGGAGAAGAAACAGGGCAGCAATCCGCTCATCTGGAACTATCGCGGCGCGGCTTTTCTGGGCAAGCAGGACGCCGCGCGTGCGCGCGACAGCTTTGGCCAAGCGCTCAAACTCGATCCCGCATTTTTCCCCGCCGCCGCCAACCTCGCACAGCTCGACCTGAAGGACAAGCAACCCGCGGCCGCGCGTCAGCGCTTCGAAGGCATCCTCAAGGCCGACCCCAAGCATCTCAACGCCATGCTCGCGCTGGCCGACCTGGGGCTGCGCAACCAGGATGAAAAAACCTACCTGAGCTGGCTGGACAAGGCCTCCGCGGCCCATCCCCAGGCACTGCAGCCACGTGTGGCGCTGGCGCGCTATCTACTCGCCAAAGGGGACAAAACCAAGGCGCTCGCCGCCGCACGCGAGGCGGTCAACGCCCAACCCGACAATCCCGCCGCGCTCGATCTTCTCGGCACCACTCAACTGGGATTGGGGGACACCGCCAACGCGCTGGGCAGTTACCGCAAGCTGGTCGAACTTCTACCCCGCCAAGCCGCACCGCTGCTCAAGCTGGCCACGGCGCAGATCGTCGCCAAGGATCTGGTCTCCGCCCGCAAGACCTTGCAGGAGGCCTTGCAGATCCAGCCTGATTTTCTCGACGCCCAGCTGATGTTGGGGGGTATCGAGATTCAAAGCGCACGCCATGACGATGCGCTCAAGCTCGCCAAGCAGGTGCAGAAACAGCACCCCGGCAACCCCGACGGTTTCACGCTTGAAGGCGACACCGCCTTCGCGCGCAAGGATTATCCGACCGCGCTCGCTGCCTTCGAGCGTGCGCACAAACTGGCTCCCTCCGGCGCACTGCTGATTCGCCAACTGCAGGTCTTCGCCGCCACCCAGCGCACCGAAGAAGGCGAAAAACGGCTCGCCGACTGGCTGGCAGCCCACCCGCAGGACGCCAGCACCCGTGCCGTCCTTGCCGAAAGCCTGCTCAAGCGCAAGCAGCATGCTGCCGCCGTAGAACAGTACCTGCTGTTGAACAAGAGCAATCCCGGCAATCTTCTCATCCTCAACAACCTGGCCTGGGCGCTGTTCGAGGCCAAGGATGCGCGCGCGGCCACGTACGCGCAGCAAGCCCTGAAGCTGAAGCCCGACAACGCCTCCGTGCTCGACACTTACGGATGGATCCTGGCCAACTCGGGCAAGCCGGACCAGGGCCTGCAGCACCTGCGGAAGGCCAGTGCAGCCGCACCGGACGATGCCGACATCCAATGGCACATGGCGTATGCCCTCTACCTGGCCGGCGATCACAAAAGGGCATTGCGTGAGCTCAAGAGCCTGCTGGATGGGGGAAGTCGTTTCAGCAGCATGGACGCCGCCCGGAAGCTATATTCCCAACTCTCTACGCGCTAAGCTTTGCAGACGGGTGGACAGCCCGATTACGAGGATTCGACCATGATCGTTGATGCATCCCCTTCCCCGCTTCGTACGGCGCTGATCACCTCGGCCGTCCTGCTCGCGCTCGCTTCGCTGCAAGGATGCAACGGCGAGTCGAACCTGTCCGCCGAAGAGCACATCGAGCGCGCCAAGGACATGGAGGCGAACGGGAACCTCAGGGGCATGGTCATCCAGCTCAAGAACGCCATCCAGAAATCGCCGGACAATCCCCAAGCCCGCCTGATGCTCGGCGAGGCCTACCTGGAATTCAAGCAGGCCGACAATGCGATCAAGGAACTCTCGCAGGCCCGCAAGCTCGGCGTGGGCGAGGCCACGATCAAGCCCCTGATGGGCGAGGCCCTGATCCAGAGCAAGGAATACCAGCGCGTCCTGGACGAGATCCAGACCTCGGACAACGATTCGCCCCGCAACCGTGCCCGTGTCATGCAATTGCGGGCCGACGCCCTGCTCGGTTTGCGCAAGTATCCCGAAGGCTGCGCACTGTTCAGCGAATCCCTCCAGGTCGATCCGCAGTGGCACAAGGCGCTGATCGGCGTCGCCGGTTGCGAATACGCCCAGGGTCACGTCGGCCCCGCTCGCGACGCGTTGATCAAGGCGACCCAGATTGCCCCCCACTCCGTCGACAGCTGGATCTCGCTCGGCAAGCTCGAGCGCAACGAGAACCGGCCCGCGGAAGCGCGCAAAGCCCTGGATCGCGCGCTCAAGGCCAACAGTGCCGATCTGGATGCGCTCGTCGAACACGCCTCCCTGCTGGTATCGCAGAAGGACTTCAAGGCCGCGGCCAAAGATGCCGAGCGCATCCAGACCCTCTATCCCAAACATTTTCTGGGCGAGTACCTGCAGGCCCTGATCGCTTTCAACGAACGGAAAGTGGACGTCGCAAACGACCACATTGCCAAGGCCTTGCAGATCGCGCCCAGCCATTTGCCCAGCCTGCTGCTGAGCGGCGCCATTGAATACGCCCTCGGCAACATGCGGACGGCGGAAACGCAGCTCAACCGGGTCTTGCTGAACTGGCCGCACAATACCTATGCGACCCGCCTGCTGGCCGCCGCGCAATTGAACCAGGGGCGCGTCGACGATGCCGCCAAGACCATCGAGAAAGCGAACCCCGATGGCTCTGAAGACGTCGCCATCCGCCTGCTGGCGGGCGAAATTGCATATGGCCGCAAGCAATACGACGCCGCCGCGCGTCATTTCGAGAAAGCGGTCGCGCTGCAACCCGGCGACGCCGCCATCCGCACGCAGCTGGCCAAGGCTCGCCTCGCCCAGGGCGACGACCGGGGCACCGCCGATCTGCGCGCAGCCAGCGCCATGGATGCGCAATGGCAGGGCGCCGACCGGGCCTTGATTCTCGATCAGATCCGCAACCGCCAGTTCGATGCCGCGCTGCAAAGCATCGCCGCTTTGGAGAAAAAAACGCCCAACAGTCCGCAGACCTGGAATTTGCGTGGCCTGGTCTACCTGAGCCAACAAAACTATCCCAAGGCACGCGAGAACTTCGAGAAGGCGCTCGAACTCGACCCCGTCCACCTTCCTTCCTTGGCCAATCTGGCCGAGCTCGACCTGCACGACAACAAGCCGGAAGCGGCCAAGGCCCGTCTCGAAACGGTCCTCAAGACCGATCCATCCAATCTGAGCGCCTTGCTGGGCCTCGCCGCCCTGGCGGACCGCGCAGGCAATCGCAAGGAGCAGCTGGCCCGCCTGGAACAGGCCCACAAGAGCGCCCCCCAGGCGCTCCAGCCGCTCATCCTGCTGAGCAATTTCCACTTGGCGCGGGGCGACAGTGCCAAGGCGCTGGTGTTTGCCCGCCAGGCCAACGACGCGTATCCGGATCATGCCGCGGCGCTGAACACGCTGGGCACGGTCCAGCTGGCCTCCGGCGATAACGACAACGCTTTGTCCACCTTCAAGAAACTGGCGGAAGTCGCCCCGCAATCCGCCGAGGCCAAGCTGTCGCTGGCCCGCGCCCAACTCGCCAACAAGCAGGCGAGCGCGGCACGCGCTTCGCTGCTCAAGGCCCGCGAACTGGCGCCCAATAACATTGCGGTACGGGATGCCTTGCTGCAGCTGGAGTTGTCGGAACGCAAATTCGATGCCGCCCTGCAGCTTGCCCGCCAGATCGAATCCGATCAGCCCAAGTCACCGCTTGGCTACGAACGCGAAGGCGATATCCGGGTCGCCCAAGGGCAGGCCGCGCAAGCCGTACCCCTCTACGAACAGGCCCTTAGCCACAGGCAGTCTTCCGCTGGGGCGATCAAGCTGTTCCGCGCATTGCATTTCTCCGGCAATACCCGGCGGGTCGACGAACAGCTCGCGGGCTGGCTCAAGCAACATCCGCAGGACAGTCTGGTACGCGCCTATGCTGCCGAGTATTACCTGGTTACCGGACGCAATCGCAATGCCATCGCCCAGTACGAATACCTGGTTCGAATCGAACCCGACCGGGCAAACTACCTGAACAACCTGGCCACGCTGTACCAGCTGGAGCGCGACAAGCGCGCCCAGGCCACCGCGGAACGTGCCCTCAAGCTGGCCCCCAATGCGCCCGGCATCCAGGATACGCTGGGCTGGATACTGGTCGAGAAAGGCGAAGTGCCGGCCGGGCTTGCATGGCTGAAGAAAGCCGTCTCTGCCGCACCGCGTGCTGCGTCGGTACGCTATCACTATGCCGTCGCCCTGGCACGCAATGGCGAGACCCGTCAGGCCCAGAAGGAATTGCAGGGCCTGCTGGCCACCCAGCCCCATTTCCCGGAAGCCGAAGCCGCACGCAAACTGCTGGCGACGCTGTAACTGGCGGATTTCTGGTCTATCAGGCGGCTCGCCGCCAGGGCCCGGCTGGGCCTACCGGAGCAGTCCGCGCCTTCGTCCCTTCTGCTTTCCCCTCCACCCCTGCCCCCGCCGGAGGCATGGGCGCCATTCTCCCGGGACGGGCTGTAAAAAAAACCGGCACCCCGTTCTGCTCGCCTCCACCAGGACTATTGCCCATAAAAAAGCCCGGCCTAGGCCGGGCTTTTTACTGCAAGACGTCTGAAGACGCTCAGGCAGCCTTGCGACGGCGGGCCATCACGCCCAGACCGGTCAGACCGATGCCGAGCAGTGCGAGGCTGCCAGGTTCCGGCACGAACACCGCGCTGAAGTCGCCGTTGATGGGCTGGGTGCCCGCGACCACGAAGCTGTCGAAGTCGCCGTCGACGTTCACGCGGATGTAGAAGGGATCGGGGGACGTGAAGTAGGACGTGCCATCCGGATCTTCCAGGGTGAAGTCGGTGAAGATGAGGTCGAAGAAGCCACCCACCCCAGCCACGAGAACGCCGGTTCCCTTCGAAATGGTCGTGGAGCTCGCGATGAGGTAGTCGTCACCGGCGTTGGCCAGAGCAACCGCACCCGGTGCCGAACCCGGCAGGGTCTTGCCCGTATTCAGATCCGGGTCGATGTACAGGTTGAAGTTGGCCGACGTGAAGGTGAAGGTGGTCAGGCCGCCACCCAGCACCGAGAAGGTACCGGCGCCATCGAACAGCGCATACATGCCGTAGGTATTGTTGAGTTCGATCGGGGTGACGTTCGTCGCGCCGTCGTTGCTCAGGTACTGGCCGAAATCGCCGTAGGCGACGGTATTGAAGGTGCCAGCACCAAAGGTCACCACTTCGCTGTAGGCGCCATTGATTTTGTCAGCGGTGAACGTACCGCCGAGTCCTTCCACACTGCTTTCGTCAACCGTGAAGTCTTCCAATACAACGGCGCTCGCCGGCACGCTTGCCACACCGAGGCCAATGGCAACTGCGGCTGTCAGCAGCTTTGCATTGAACAAGTTAGTCATGATGAATCTCCTTAGGGAAAGTCTGTATACAGCCGGCAGAAGTCCGGGCTGCCTACACTAGAGCATTCATCATGCCAGGAATTTTTATTCCTTATAAAACAATAGTTTGCAAATAAACCCACCTCCCACCACCCGCCTCATGTAAAGTTTTCCGACACCGAGAATCCCGGTATGAGGGCGCCCTGAACAGGACATATTCCCAGCCGTCCCTGGCTGCGTCTTGCCCCACGTTGTTGTGCGACTACGGTCTGGGCTGCGTCTCGGCCCGGATTCAAGACCTGGTCATCGCAGCCAACTGGCGGCGGATGATGGCAAGGCCCAAGCGCTGCAAGGGGTGACGGTTGCCGCCGGGCCGCCAGCACTGTTTCAGCCGGCCGGTATAGGCATCGAACTGCAGACTGCGCGGCGCCGACACGACCCGGCCCCTGCCCAGCAACAGCTTCAGCGCCTCGGTACCCGCCATGCCTGCACATATCTGGCAGGCCAGTCCGGTCGAGGGCACGCGCTGCTTGGCGAAATCGATGATTTCGGGATAGGCCAGGTAGCCTCTATGCAACATCGCAGGGGCCAGTCCAATCAGGAAGCGGATGGGCCATTCTTCTTCCGGCCCGTCCTCCAGGCGAAAATAATCCTCGAAACTGGGGCCATCCGGCAAAAAATTGATCAGCGAGGCGCCCATGCCGAGGGGCACCGCAAAGGTGATGGGAATGCCCCGCCGGCGGCAGGCATCATAGACTAGGCGGCGAGCCGAGAACACGAAATAGTCGAGGCCGTCGACATAGATATCGACGCCCTCCAGAAAGGCGTCGACATTGTGGGGCTGCACGCCTTCAGCGAATACCTTGATATCGAGTTCGGGATTGATGTCGCGGGCCAGTTCCGTCATGACCTCAACCTTGTCCCGCCCCAGGCTGGCCATGCTGGCGCCCGCCTGGCGGTTGAAGTTGACCAGATCGAACTGGTCGAGATCGGCCAGATGGAAGCGGCCGATGCCGAGACGCGCCAAGGTCAGCAGATGGACGCCGCCGGCGCCGCCCAGGCCGGCAATGGCCACTCTCTTGCCGCGCAGCCGCGCCTGCTCGTCCGGCGTGAGCCAGCCCAGGTTGCGGCTGAACGCCTCGTTGTAATCGAATGTCCGCACGCCGTTCAGGATCAGCTTTCCTCGCGCAACAAACGCCCGAGGATGCCCTCCTGGTCGTGCGCCGAGAAAAAGTAGGGGTACAGGCTGCGATCCTTGACGCTTTTGCCCTTGCCGCCGAGCTCCTCTATGCGCTGGCGCATGTACTCCAATTCCAGGTGCATCAGCACGACGGGGAAGTTGACCCGGTTGTTCATCCGCTCCTCGCCGAGTTGTCTGAAACCCAGCATTCTTTCGTAGAAGGCCTTGTGGCGGGGCACGATTTCGATGATGGCGTCGGTGCATTCATGAATGACGCCATACAGATAGGCAATATGGATCAGGCTCGCCAGCAACTGCTTGGAACCGATATTTTCATCGATAGCCAGTTTGCTGAGTTCGCCGACCCGGCGGCCCTGGGCGCGCAGGGTATCGATTTCAGGCTTGTAGATTTCGTCGGCCAGCATGCCTTCTTCGGAATCGTAGCCGACCGTGACGGTCCCGACGATTTTCTCCTGATGGAACGACAGGATGGTGATGCGATTGGGGTATTTCTTCAGTTGCGCCTTGGGAAAGCCGCGCCAGGCGTAACGCTTCTGCACCAGCATGCTGGCGCTGTTGAATATCTCGTCCTGCTGCGCGAAACGCAGCTTGAAGAGCTTCTCGCCCAAGCGTTCTTCCTGTGTTTCGGAATCCCCCTCGGACAGCGGGCTCAGATCCTTGAGGCGGTAGGGAGACTCGAAGCTGATGATGGTTTTATCGAAATCATCAGCAATGCTCCGGCCACGCCCGATCAATTTGCTCAAACTCAGCGTCACCTTGGGCTCCTGACTCGGCGGAAAACGACTCCCGCCTGTTTCTTATCGGCTTGGCCGACATGAAAATTTAATCCTGTCCACGCATCCAGCGGGCCGCATCCCGCGCAAAGTACGTCAACACGCCGTCCGCCCCCGCCCGCTTGAACGCCAGCAGGGCTTCCATCACGCAGGCCTTCTCGTCCAGCCAGCCGTTTTGCGCCGCGGCTTTCAACATAGCGTATTCGCCGCTGACCTGATAGGCGTAGGTCGGCGCGCCATACGCGTCCTTGACCCGACGGATGACGTCGAGATAGGGCATGCCCGGCTTGACCATGATCATGTCGGCCCCTTCCTGCAGGTCCATCCCGACTTCCCACAAGGCTTCGTCGCTGTTGGCCGGATCCATCTGATACGTATATTTGTTGCCCTTGCCGAGATTGGCAGCGGAGCCGACCGCATCGCGGAACGGGCCGTAAAAGCTGGACGCGTACTTGGCCGCATAGGCCAGGATGCGGGTGTGGATGTGGCCCGCGCCCTCGAGCGCGGCACGCAGCGCGGCCACCCTGCCATCCATCATGTCGGACGGTGCGACCACGTCGGCCCCCGCCTGGGCGTGCACCACGGCCTGGCGCGCCAGCACCGCCACGGTCTCGTCGTTCAGCACGTAGCCGCTTTCGTCGATCAGGCCGTCCTGCCCATGGCTGGTGTACGGATCGAGCGCGATGTCGGTGATGATGCCGAGCTCGGGAAAACGCGCCTTCAGCGCGGCCACCGTGCGCGGCACCAGGCCGTCCGGGTTGAGCGCCTCCTCCGCATCGGGGGTTTTCAGGCCAGCCTCGATCACCGGGAACAGGGCCAGCGCGGGAATCCCCAGTTGCAGGCACTCCTCGGCCACCGGCAACAAGCGATCGAGCGACAGCCTCTCGACCCCGGGCATTGAAGCAACCGCTTCGGCCCGGCCCTGCCCCTCCAGAACGAATACGGGATAGATCAGGTCGCCAGGCGTGAGTGTGTGCTCACGCATCAGCGCCCGGGAAAACGCGTCCCGCCGCATGCGCCGCATGCGGCGGGCAGGAAATTGGCCAAAAGGCAGGTTCACGAACTTCTCCAAAATTGCAGGATGGGATGGAACTATTTCAAAGCGAGTCTACTCTTTACAGCAGACGGTCCTGTACCGTCTCCCGCTTCTCCTCCCTGAGCGGGATGCCTTAATCCCCTTAAGGCATTTTTCGCCCCGATCCCTCCCTTGGTCGGGGCTTTTTGTTGCCCGCCTTTCTCAGCCGGCGACCGGCGCCTCCTGGTGCGGGGACTGCGCAAACCAGCCTTCGATCAGGCTTGCCGCATCCTCCGCGCCCAACCGCGACAGGCTGGAAAACAGCTGCACACTGACGTTTTCCAGTTCGGCCAGTTCCTGGGCAACCCGGCGCAGCGTCAGCGCCTTCTCGCTATTGGACAGCTTGTCGGCTTTTGACAACAGAATGTGTACCGGCTTGCCTGTCGGGGCAAACCAGTCGAGCATCTGCCGGTCCAGCGGCGTGAGCGGATGGCGCGCATCCATGATCAACACCATCCCGAGCAAGGGCTCGCGCTCCTGCAGGTAGCGCGACAACAGTCCTTCCCATTTCGCTTTCATGGCGGGCGGCACCTTGGCGTAGCCGTAGCCGGGCAGGTCGACCAGGAAGACGTCGGGATCCAGCTCGAAAAAATTGATCAGTTGCGTGCGGCCGGGTGTTTTGGAAGTAAACGCCAGGCGGTTTTTTCGCGTCAACAGATTGATCGCACTCGATTTTCCGGCGTTGGAGCGCCCCGCAAACGCAATTTCGGCGCGGCTGTAAGGCAAATCGCGCAGCTGGGCGACCGAGGTGTGGAAGTGTGCACGATTGAGCACGGGCTTGGCAGTCATATTAGTTGCCGCTAAACTACCCGTTTTCCCAAGTTTTGCAAGCCTCAGGAGCTTTTGATGAAACTCGTCGTCTCTCTGGTCGCCGCCCTGGCCGCCACCTCCGCTTTTGCCAATACCCCTGCTGCCGCTCCGGCCGGCAAAGGCGACCCCAAGGCGGCAGAAGTCATCGTCACCAAGGTTTGCGTCGCGTGCCACACCGCGACCGGCAACAGCACCACTCCGGCCAACCCCAAGATCGCCGGCCTCAACGCCGAATACATCAACAAGCAGCTCCACAACTTCAAATCGGGCGAGCGCAAGAGCGCCGTGATGGCGGGCATCGTCAAGGACCTGAACGAACAGGACATGCTCAACCTCGCCGCCTATTTCAGCATGCAGGATCCCAAGCCGGGCACTTCCAAGAACCAGGAACTCGCCCTGCTCGGTCAGAAGATCTACCGCGGCGGCGTGCAAGGCGCCGGCGTACCGGCTTGTGCCTCCTGCCACGGCCCGCAGGGCAAGGGCATTCCCACCCAGTTCCCGCGTCTGGCCGGCCAGCACAGCGACTACATCTACTCGCAGCTGAACGCCTTCCGCGTCGGCACCCGTGCGAACGACGCCGCCAAGATGATGCGCAGCATCGCCGCCAAGATGACCGACGCCGACATGAAAGCCGTGGCGTCGTACATTCAGGGCCTGCGTTGATCAAGTTCCCGCTCGTCGCCCCCTTCCGGGAGCTTGCGGGTAAACTTATCCGACTCGCCTGAGTCGATGAAAGGGTGACGCAAGTCACCCTTTTTTACTTGTGCCCTTTAGGGTAGTGCCCCTATGAATACCGCCCCCCATTCCTTCGGCAAGGCCCTGTTCGAACTGATGAGCTCGATGCGTTTCGCCATCAGCCTGCTGTCGATCCTGGCGGTTGCGTCGATCGTCGGCACCGTGCTGAAGCAGGCCGAGCCCTACAACAACTACATCATCCAGTTCGGGCCCTTCTGGTTCCAGGTATTCGAAAAGCTGGGGCTGTACGACGTCTACCATGCCAGCTGGTTTCTGCTCATCCTGACCTTCCTCGTCGTTTCCACCAGCGTTTGCATCTGGCGCAACGCGCCGAATTTCGCGCGCGAGATGAAAAGCTTCCGCGAGCACGTCAGCGAACAGTCGCTCGCCGCCTTCAAGCACCAGCACGAAGCCGTCACCACGCAGGCTCCCGAAGTGCTTGCCGCCAAGGCGCAAGCCTATCTCGAAGGCCAGGGCTACAAGGTCAAGAGCCTGCCGCGCGAAGACGGCGTCCTGCTCGCCGCCAAGGCCGGCAGCTGGAACCGGCTCGGCTATTTCCTGGCTCACTCGGCCATCGTGATGATCTGCATCGGCGGCCTGATGGACGGCAACCTGGTGTTCAAGGCGCAACAACTGCTCGGCACCAAAAAGATCGAGACGCGCGACATCCCGCAAAGCCAGGTGCCGGCGATTTCGCGCCTGACCCCGTCGAATCCCTCGTTCCGCGGCAGCGTGCAGATTCCCGAGGGTTCCAGCGCCAGCGTCGCCTTCCTCAACGTGGCCGACGGCTACCTGGTGCAGGACCTGCCTTTCGTCGTTGGACTGAAGGACTTCCGCATCGAGCATTACTCGACCGGCCAGCCGAAGAGCTTCGAGAGCGACGTCGAGCTGTTCGACCACGCCGGCAAGAAAATCCGCGAGGCGACCATCGCCGTCAATCACCCGCTCATCCACGACGGCATTGCCATCTACCAGGCGAGCTTCGCCGACGGCGGCACCCGCCTGACCCTGCGCGGCTGGAATCTGTTCGCCCCCACCGCGGCAAGTTTCCCGGTCGAGGGGACGGTACACCAGAACGCCACGCTGACCAGCGCGGCGGGCGACTACACGCTCGAGTTCGTCGACTTCCGCCCCTTCAACATCGAGAACATGGGCGGCGAGATTGCCGACAGCGGCGACGCCATGAGCGTGCTCGGCGGCAGCCCGGTCAGCGACAACAAGCACCTGCGCAACGTCGGTCCGAGCTTCCAGTACAAGGTTCGCGACGCACGCGGCCAGGCGCGCGAATTTTCCAACTACATGCTGCCGCTCGAACTCGACGGCCGCTGGTACCTGATGTCGGGGGTGCGCGAGTCGCCCAACGAGGCGTTCCGCTACCTGCGCATGCCGCTCGACGCCGACGGCGATATCGACACCTTCATGCGCCTGCGCGGCGCGCTGTTGAACGCGGAGCTGCGCCCGGAAATCGCCGCCCGCTTCGCCCGCCAGGCGCTGCCGCAGAATGCCTGGGGCACCGAAATCGAGGACAAACTGAAATTCAGCGCCACCCAGGTGCTGGCCCTGTTCGCCGAAGGCGGCTTCCAGGCGCTGGGGGGGTTCATCGAAACCAAGGTCCCCGAGGCGGAACGCGAAAAAGCCGCCAGCACCTATCTGCGCATCCTCGAACTCGCCGCCTTCGAGGCACTGCAGGTAGCCAACCGCCAGGCCCATCTTCCCGCACCCAAAGCCGACGACACTACCGGCTGGCTGGTGCGCGACACGCTCAACAGCATGAGCGACCTGTTCGTCTACGGCGCGCCAATCTACCTGCAGCTGATGTCGTACGACGAGGTCAAGGCGAGCGGCCTGCAGCTCACCCGTTCGCCCGGCAAGAACGTGGTCTATTTCGGTTCGCTTTTGCTGACGCTCGGCGTATTCTTCATGCTTTACGTGCGCGAGCGCCGGGTGTGGCTGCGCATCAAGCCCGGCAATGCGCTGCTCGCGATGTCGTCGGCCAAGCACACCATCGATTTCGAAAAAGAATTCACCCAACACGCGCAGGCGCTGGATTCGCTTACACAATAAGCAGCCGCGCCCGCCTAGTCATCCGGAGGCTCATATGGAACTCGCCCTCAACCAACCCGCTCCGCTCCTGAAGCGCCTGTCGTGGTTCGACTGGCTGTTCGCCGTCGTCGTCGCAGCAGGCAGCCTGTTCGCGCTGTCGCGCTTCGGCGAATACATGGACATCTATGAAAAGGCCATCCTGCTGGCAGCGATCCCGTCGCTGGCGGTGTTCGGCTGGTTCTGGAAACCCTTCCGCCCGCTGTTCCTGGCGGTCGGCGCGATCAGCCTGTTCGCCATCAGCCAGTACCAAGGCAATCTCGCGCGCATGGAAGAGGCCTTCTTCCTCAAATACCTGATCTCCAGCCAGGCCGCGATCATGTGGATGTGCGCGCTGTTCGGGCTCGCCACGATTGCTTACTGGGGCGGATTGCTGGGCCGTTCGGGCTTCGTGCTGAAGACCGGCACCAGCCTGACCTGGTCTGCGGTCGCGCTCGGCTTCGTCGGCCTGATGGTGCGCTGGTACGAGTCCTACCTGATCGGCACCGACGTCGGCCACATTCCGGTGTCCAATCTGTACGAAGTGTTCGTGCTGTTCTGCCTGATCACCGCGATGATGTACCTCTATTACGAGGCGCGCTACCAGACACGGCAGCTGGGCGCCTTCGTCCTGCTGGTGATCTCGGCGGCGGTCGGCTTCATCCTCTGGTACACCTTCGACCGCGGCGCGCACGAGATCCAGCCGCTGGTGCCGGCACTGAAATCCTGGTGGATGAAGCTGCACGTGCCGGCCAACTTCATCGGCTACGGTTCCTTCTCGCTCTCGGCCATGCTGGGCGTGGGTTACCTGCTGGCACAGCGCGGCATCCTCGCCAGCCGCCTGCCGAAGCTGGAAGTGATCGACGACATGATGTACAAGGCGATCGCGATCGGCTTCGCCTTCTTCACCATCGCCACCATTCTCGGCGCGATGTGGGCCGCCGAAGCCTGGGGCGGCTACTGGTCATGGGACCCGAAGGAGACCTGGGCGCTGATCGTATGGCTGAACTACGCCGCCTGGCTCCACATCCGCCTGGTCAAGGGCCTGCGCGGCGCGATGCTGGCCTGGTGGGCCGTGGTAGGCCTGTTCGTCACCACCTTCGCCTTCCTCGGCGTCAATATGTTCCTGTCGGGCCTGCACTCCTACGGCGAACTCTAAGCCTGACGCCCCGGGCGGCCACCCCAGGCCGCCCACGCTGCCATGCAAAAAAAATGGCTTGTCATCCCGCTGGCGCTGGCCGCCCTCCTGGCCGGCGCCTGGTTCGCGCAAACCGGCCAGTCCGCCGCCCCCCTCTCGGGGCTGTGGCAAGTCAGCTTTCCCGACGCCTCAGGACGGCCGCAATCGCTGTCCCAATGGCGCGGCCAGGTGCTGGTCGTGAATTTCTGGGCCACCTGGTGCGCGCCCTGCCGCGAGGAAATGCCGGATTTTGCGGCGTTGCGCGCGCAATATCGTCCCCATGGCGTGGAATTCGTCGGCATCGCCATCGACAACCCGGCCCAGGTCGCGCAATTCCTGCAGCGGCTGCCGGTCGATTATCCGATCCTGGTCGGCCAAGGCGCCGCCCACACCCTGGCGCGCGAGTTGGGCAATGCGAGCGGCGCACTTCCCTACACGATCGTGATCGATCGCGACGGCGCTCTCGTCTTGACGCACCTCGGGCGGCTGCCGCGCGGCACGCTCGACGCCACCCTGCGCAAAATCGGCGCATAGTTGCGATTTAGCGTCAATATCTAGACAATTTACTTTCATTTACGGCAAACTTCGCCGCCATGACGACTAAACGAACCGGCCGCACCGCGGCCAAATCGGTCCCCGGTCTGCGTCCCCACGTGCTGGTTCTGCACGGCCCCAACCTCAATTTGCTGGGCAGCCGCGAACCCAAGCACTATGGCCTCGCCACGCTCGACGACATCAACCGCGCCTTGACCGCCCGCGGCGACGACGCCGGTGCCCAGGTCGAAACCTTCCAGCACAACCACGAAGGCGCGCTGATCGACCGCATCCACCAAGCTGCGCGCGACCATGTCGACTTCATCGTCATCAACCCGGCGGGCTACACCCACACCAGCGTCGCCCTGCGCGACGCGCTGGCAGGCACCGCCATCCCGTTTGTCGAAGTCCACCTTTCCAACATCTATTCGCGCGAAACCTTCCGCCACCATTCGTATTTCTCCGATCTCGCCGTCGGCGTGATCTCCGGCCTCGGCGCCCAGGGATACGAACTGGCGCTGGAATACGCGCTGCGCCACCTTCAAGACAGGACCCCCCATGGATCTCAGAAAACTGAAAAAGCTCATTGACCTGGTCGAAGCCTCCGGCATCGCCGAACTGGAAATCACCGAAGGCGAGGAAAAGGTCCGCATCGCCAAGAGCATCGCCGGCGCACCGATGATGATGGCGCCGCAGCCGCAGTACATCCAGGCGGGCGCACCCGCGGCCGCAGCGCCGGCTGCAGCCGCGCCCGCCGAGGATGCGGTGCCCGAAGGCCACGTGGTGCGTTCGCCCATGGTCGGCACCTTCTACCGTGCACCGGCGCCCGGCGCCAAGAACTTTGCCGAAGTCGGCCAGAGCGTGAATGCCGGCGACACGCTGTGCATCATCGAGGCGATGAAGCTCCTGAACGAAATCGAAGCGGACCAGGGCGGCGTGATCAAGGCCATCCTGGTCGAGAACGGCCAGCCGGTCGAATACGGCGAGCCGCTGTTTGTGATTGGTTGATTGGAGGCAGGGGCTAGGAGCTAGGAGCTAGGGACTAGGGAGAAAGAGGCGCGCGTAGCGCGTCCTTCCCTAACCCCTAAATCCTAGTCCCTGGCCCCTAAACACATGTTCGAAAAAATCCTTATTGCCAACCGCGGCGAGATCGCCCTGAGAATTCAGCGCGCCTGCCGCGAAATGGGCATCAAGACGGTCGCCGTCTATTCCGAAGCCGACCGCGACGCCAAGTACGTCAAGCTGGCCGACGAATCCGTTTGCATCGGCCCGGCGCCGTCGGCGCAGAGCTATCTGCACGTGCCGTCGATCATCGCCGCTGCCGAGGTCACCGACGCCGAAGCGATCCACCCCGGCTACGGCTTCCTGTCGGAGAACGCCAACTTCGCCGAGCGGGTGGAATCGTCCGGCTTCACCTTCATTGGCCCGCGCCCCGACAACATCCGCCTGATGGGCGACAAGGTCGCCGCCAAGCAGGCGATGCTCGAAGCCAAGGTGCCGTGCGTGCCCGGCTCCGACGGCGCGCTACCCGACGATCCCGATGAAGTCGTCAAGATCGCGCGCGCCATCGGCTATCCCGTCATCATCAAGGCGGCCGGCGGCGGCGGCGGCCGCGGCATGCGCGTGGTGCACACCGAAGCCGCGCTGCTGAATGCCGTGACCATGACCAAGACCGAGGCCGGCGCCGCCTTCGGCAACCCCATGGTCTACATGGAAAAATTCCTGCAGACACCGCGCCACATCGAAATCCAGGTGCTCGCCGACGAGCACGGCAACGCCGTGCACCTGGGCGAACGCGACTGCTCGATGCAGCGCCGCCACCAGAAGGTGCTGGAAGAGGCCCCCGCGCCCGGACTCGACCCCAAGCTTCGCGACAAGATCGGCGAGCGCTGCGCCGAAGCCTGCCGCAAGATCGGCTACCGCGGCGCCGGCACCTTCGAGTTCCTCTACGAGAACGGCGAGTTCTACTTCATCGAGATGAACACCCGGGTTCAGGTCGAACACCCGGTCACCGAGCTCATCACCGGCATCGACATCGTGCAGACGCAGATCCGCGTCGCCGCCGGCGAGAAGCTGCCGTGGAAGCAGAAGGACATCACCTTCAAGGGCCACGCCGTCGAATGCCGCATCAACGCCGAGCACCCGACGACCTTCGTGCCCAGCCCCGGCAAGCTGACCAACTACCACGCCCCCGGCGGCCCCGGCATCCGCGTCGATTCGCACGTCTATCACGGCTATTACGTGCCGCCGCACTATGATTCGATGATCGGCAAGCTGATCGCCTACGGCGACACCCGCGACCAGGCGATCGCCCGCATGCGTGGCGCGCTGATGGAAATGGTGGTCGAAGGCATCCAGAGCAACATTCCCTTGCACCAGGAGCTGATGCACGACCCCGCCTTCATGGCAGGCGGCACCAGCATCCACTACCTGGAGCACAAGCTGGCCGAGGAGAAGGCTTGAGGGGATAGGATTTAGGATCTGGGGGTTAGGGAATGGGCGCCGACGCTGCACCATCCTCCCCCTAAATCCTAGCTCCTAGCCCCTAGCCCCTAGCCCCTAAAAATGCCCTGGCAATCCCTTCGCATCCACGTCGACTCCAAAGCCGCCGAGCCGCTGTCGGACGCCCTGATGGAAGCAGGCGCGCTGTCGGTTTCGCTGGAGGACGCCGACGCCGGCACGGTCGATGAGACGCCACTGTTCGGCGAACCCGATCACCCGACCGCCGAACTGTGGGCACACAGCATCGCCGTGGTACTGCTCGACGCCGATGCCGACGCCCACGCCATCCTGGCAGCGGCCGCGCAGCAGGCGGGCATCCCGGCGCCGACCGCCTACACGATCGAAACCGTGGCCGACGCCGACTGGGTGCGCCTGACCCAGTCGCAGTTCGATCCCATTCCGATTTCGCCGCGTCTGTGGATCGTGCCGACCTGGCATGAGGCGCCCGACGACAGCGCGATCAACCTCAAGCTCGACCCCGGCCTCGCCTTCGGCACCGGCAGTCACCCGACCACGCGGCTGTGTCTGCGCTGGCTCGACGCCCACCTCCAGGGCGGCGAGACGCTGCTCGACTATGGCTGCGGCTCCGGCATCCTGGCGATCGCCGCCGTCAGACTCGGCGCCGCCCGCGTCGACGGCGTCGACATCGATACGCAGGCGGTCAGCGCCTCGCGCGACAACGCCTCGCTCAACGAGGTCAGCGCGCATTTCTGTCTGCCGGGCGAACTCGCGCCGGGACAGTACGACGTGGTCGTCGCCAACATCCTCACCAATCCGTTGAAGGGCATGGCCCCGCTGCTGGCCGGCCGCGTCCGGCCCGGCGGCCGGCTGGTGCTGTCCGGCATCCTCGCCGAACAGGCCGAGGACGTGATGGCGGTCTACCGCGAATGGTTCGTCTTCGATCCGCCCGCCACCGACGAGGGGTGGGTGCGTCTGACCGGCACCAAACAGTGAGCTACCGCACCACCTGCCCGAACTGCGCCAGCGTGTTCCGCCTCGGCGAGGACCAGCTCGGCGCCGCGCAGGGCTGGGTGCAATGCAGTGTATGCGGCACTGCTTTCGATGCGCGCCTGAGCCTGCTGCTGGAAGACGGCTCGCCCCTGCCGCCGCCCGAACCCGAGCCGGCAGACGTCGCCATGCCGGCGGAGGCTGCGGCGACTGCCGAACCGGAAGCGCACGAAGCCGCCCCTGCCGAAACCGCGGAACCCGCGCCCGAAGTCAGTCCGTCCCCCACCCCGGCCCCGGAATCCTTTCCGCCCACCGACACCCTGCGCGGCATCGCCCAGCGCGAAACCACGCCCGATCTGGATTCCATCATCCTCATCGACCCGGATATTCCGGTGCCCGAGGATCCTGGCCCGCTGCCGCAGATCTATCCCGCCCCCAGCAGCTATCCGCCTGCATCCGCCTCGCCGGCAGAACCCGAAGCATCGCCCCCCGCCGCGGCACCGGCCAGGACGAAGGCCATGCCGGCCGCGCGCATCGAATATGCCGCGCCCGCGGTCGAGCACACCCGTCCTTTCAGGACGCCTTTGCGGATGCCGTCCTGGGTCTGGGCCGTGGCCAGCGTGCTGCTGGCCATCGTGCTGCTGGCCCAAACCGCCTATTTCCTGCGCGACACCCTGGTCAGCCGGCTGCCGCAGACCCGCCCCGCCTTCGAGCAGGCCTGCGGCGCGCTCGGCTGCACGCTTTCCCTGCCGAAGAATCTGGCGCAGTTGCAGATCGTCGGTTCCGATCTGCAGACCGAGGCCAGCGGCCGCCTGAAGCTCACGCTCACCCTAGGTAACCGTGCCGGCCAAGCCCAGGCCTGGCCGGTCCTGATGCTGACCCTCACCGACCAGCGCAACCGCCCGCTGGCACGGCGCAGCTTTGCCCCCAGCGAATACCTCGGCGACAGCCAGCGCATCGAAGCTGGCATTCCGCCGCGCAGCGAGCAGATCCTGAGCCTGCCGCTGACCGTACGCGGCCCGGCGCCCATGGGTTTCGACCTGCAACTCGGCTATTGATGCGCCCTGCGCGCGAGGCTGGCCGGGCTGACGCTTCTTCGGTATAGTGCGCGTTCCCGTTGCGGGAGAGCGCATGAAAAGCATGCCGCCGAAGGCGTAACCCACCCGGAATCGCTCAGGCAAAAGGACCGCAGCGGTGGGACACTCTGGAGAGCGCAGTCGCTGTTTTAATCAAATCAGCGCAACTGCCACCGAAGGGGCAGCGGCCCGCCGATCCGACCGGATCGGCAGCCGTAATCTCTCAGGTACCAAGGACAGAGGGGTGAAGCGAATTCGCGCTTCACCCTTTTTTATTTTGGTGCGCCCATGCTCAAACACACCCCGCTCAACGCCACCCACCGCGAACTCGGCGCCAAGATGGTCGACTTCGGCGGCTGGGACATGCCGGTCAACTATGGCTCGCAGATCGAGGAGCACCACACCGTGCGTTCCGGCTGCGGCCTGTTCGACGTCTCGCACATGCTGCCGCTCGACATCCGCGGCGCCAATGTGCGCGCCTTCCTGCGCCGGCTGGTGGCCAACAACGTCGACAAGCTGCAGGTCTCCGGCAAGGCGCTGTATTCGTGCATGCTCAACGAGGCCGGCGGCGTCATCGACGACCTCATCATCTACTTCATGGACGAGAGCTGGTTCCGCCTGGTGGTCAACGCCGGTACCGCGGAGAAGGACCTCGCCTGGATGGAAAAGCAAAACGCCGACTGGGGCATGGGGCTCACCCTCACGCCGCGCCGCGATCTCGCGATGATCGCGATCCAGGGCCCGGATGCGACGCGCGTATTGAACGAAGCGCTGCCCGGCGTCGACCAGATCACCGGCAATCTCAAGCCCTTCAACGCCGCCGCCATGGGCGAGATGTTCATCGCCCGCACCGGCTACACCGGCGAGGACGGCTTCGAGGTCATGGTGCTGGCGAAATCCGCGCCCTTCTTCTGGAAGGCGCTGATGGAAGCCGGCGGCAAGCCGATCGGCCTCGGCGCGCGCGACACGCTGCGGCTGGAAGCGGGGATGAACCTCTACGGCCAGGACATGGACGAGACCACCTCGCCGCTGGAATCGGGACTCGCGTGGACGGTGGACCTGAAGACCGAGCGCGACTTCGTCGGCCGCAAGGCACTCGAATCCAGCGAAGTGACCAAACAGCTCGCCGGCCTGCTGCTGCTCGACAAGGGCGTGCTGCGCAGCCACCAGAAAGTGCTGACAAAAAACGGCGACGGCGAGGTCACCTCCGGCACGTTTTCGCCTACGATGCAGCAATCCATCGCGCTCGCCCGCATCCCGCTCGGCATCGCCCCCGGGGAGGAAGTCGAGGTCGAGATCCGCGACAAGAAGCTGAAAGCCAAAGTGGTGAAATATCCGTTCGTGCGCAACGGCAAAGTTTTGATTTGAGGGATTAGGGGCTAGGAGCTAGGGACTAGGGAAAGCGCGGCGGCGCCGCGCCATTGCAATAATCAGACGCGGGCGAAGCCCGCTCAACCCTCGCCCCTAAATCCTAGCCCCTAGTCCCTGGTACCCGATAGCAACCCATGACTACCCAAGGAAGCCCTACCATGTCAATCCCCGCTGACCTCAAATACACCCCCAGCCACGAATGGGTACGCGTCGAAGCCGACGGCACGCTGACCGTGGGTATCACCCACCACGCGCAGGACCTGCTCGGCGACATGGTGTTCATCGAGAACCCGGCTGCCGGCCGCACGCTGGCCAAGGGCGAGGAATGCGCGGTCGTCGAGTCGGTGAAGGCCGCGACCGACGTCTACGCGCCGGTCGCCGGCGAAGTGATCGCCGCCAACGGCGACGTCGAAGCCAGCCCCGAGTCGGTGAACCAGGACGCCTACGCCGCCTGGATGTTCAAGATGAAGCCCGCCAACCCCGCCGACGTCAACGAACTGCTCGATGCCGCGGCGTACCAGAAGCTGGTCGAGTCGGAAGCGCACTGAGGAGGGCCAGGATTCAGGAGTCAGGGGTCAGGGAATGCGCGGCTGCGCCGCGCCTACCTGGAACCAAGCACTGGATCCTCCCTGAATCCTGATTCCTGAACCCTGATCCCTGAAAAATGCCCTTCATTCCCCACACTGAAGAAGACGTCTCCGCCATGCTCGGCGCCATCGGCGCCAAAAGCATCGAGGACCTGTTCGACGAAATCCCGCCCGCGCTGAAGACCGGCAAGCTGAAGGACGTCCCCGACGGCCTGCCCGAGATGGCGGTCGCCCGCCTGATGCAGGAACGTGCCTCGGCCGACGGCTTCTGGTCCAATTTCATCGGCGCCGGCGTCTACGAGCACCACATCCCGGCGGCGATCTGGCAGATCACCACGCGTGGCGAGTTCTATTCTGCCTACACGCCCTATCAGGCCGAAGCCTCGCAGGGCACGCTGCAGCTGATCTACGAATACCAGACCATGATGACCCGGCTGACCGGGCTCGATGTGTCGAACGCCTCGCTCTACGATGGCGCCTCGGCGCTGGCCGAAGCGGTGCTGATGGCTGTCCGCTCGCACAAGAGCTCGCGCCGCGTGCTGGTGCCGAAGACCGTGCACCCGATCTACCGCAGCGTGGTCGTCACCACGGTGAAAAATCAGGGCATCGAACTGGTCGAGCTCGACTACGACGCCACTACAGGAAAAACCGTACTGCCGGCCGATCCGGGCGCCTTCGCCGGTCTGGTGATTCCGCAGCCGAATTTCTTCGGCGTGCTGGAAGACGTGCATGCGATGACCGACTGGGCGCACGCCCAGGGTGCGCTGGCGATCGCGCTGGTCAACCCGACCACGCTGGCGGTGCTGGAAGCGCCCGGCAAGTGGGGGCAGACTGGTGCCGACATCGCGGTGGGCGAAGGCCAGCCACTGGGCGCGCCGATGGCCTCGGGCGGCCCCTACTTCGGCTTCATGTGCTGCCGCCAGGACTTCGTGCGGCAGATGCCGGGCCGCATCGTCGGCCGCACCGTCGACCTCGACGGCAAACCGGGTTTTGCCCTGACGCTGCAGGCGCGCGAGCAGCACATCCGCCGCTCCAAGGCCACCTCCAACATCTGCACCAACCAGGGCCTGGTCGTCACCGCGGCGACGCAGTACATGTCGCTGCTGGGGCCGCAGGGCCTCGCCAAGGTGGCGGCGGCGAGCCACGCCAACACGATGGCGCTGGCCGACAAGCTGGCGGCGATTCCCGGCGTGACGAGAGCGTTTGCGAGCCCGTTCTTCCATGAGATGGTGTTGAAACTGAACGACAACGCGAAGGACGTGCTGCGTGCGCTGCGCGCGCAGGGCATCCTCGGCGGCCTCGACATCTCCGGCTGGTATCCCGAACTCGGCCAGGCGATTCTGGTCTGCGTCACCGAGACCAAGACCGCCGCCGACCTCGACCATTACGCGCAACAAATGGAACGTATCCTGTCGAAGCGGCGCGAAGCGCCGCCTTGTGCATACAAGAGCTAGCCGGAGCGAAGCATGAGTGATGTCACACGAGACAAGCAATTCTGGGATATGGCCGACTCGTTCATCCAGCTGGCCAATACCCATCTGGACGCGGAAAAACCCAGCCGGGTCAGCGCAAGCGCGCTGTTCGCGGCTGCGCGCTTCAATGCCTTCGTCATCGCTGCGGCAACGGAAAGCAAGGCACAGCTGATTGCCGAGAAAGAGGCTGCAATCGCCTATTTCCTGGCGCAATACGAATCCATGCTGCGCGAGAATCTGGATGAGCACATGGCGCGCTACGACCAACAGAACAGTTAGCTGGCACGCAATGCACCGGGCGCGACCGGTTCATCCGCCCGACATTTGATTGATTCATTCTAAGGAGAGAAACATGGCAGTGACTCTGGCAGGCAACCCGATCGACGTGTCCGGCACCTTCCCCAAGGTCGGCGACACCGCACCCGACTTCAAGCTGGTCAACAAGGACCTGGCCGATGTCTCGCTGGCCGACTTCGCCGGCAAGAAGAAGATCCTCAACATCGTGCCCAGCCTCGACACGCCGGTGTGCGCGACCTCGACCAAGAAATTCAACGACGCCGCAGTCGGCAACACGGCGGTGCTGATCATCTCGGCCGACCTGCCGTTCGCGATGAACCGCTTCTGCGGCGCCGAGAGCACCAACAATGTCACCACGCTGTCGACCATGCGCGGTGCGGAATTCATGAAGAACTACGGCGTCGCCATCACCAGCGGCCCGCTCGCCGGCATCACCGCGCGCGCCGTGGTCGTGCTCGACGAGAACAACAAGGTGCTCCACGCCGAGCTCGTGCCCGAGATCAAGCAGGAGCCGAACTACGAGGCCGCGCTGGCTGCTTTGAAATGAAGGGCTAAGAGCTAGGGGCTAGGATTTAGGGAATATGCGGCTACGACGCGCCCCTTAGACTTTGCTCCGGCTCCCCCTAGCCCCTAAACCCTAGATCCTAGTCCCTAGACCCATGCTGATATTCGACCATTCCCGTCCCGGCCGCACCGCTGCCGCCCAGTTGCCCGCCACCGGCGGCAGCCTCGACGACCTGCCCGCCGAACTGCGCCGCAAGGACGCGCCGGCACTGCCTGAAGTCTCCGAGCTCGACGTGGTGCGCCACTACACGCGTCTGAGCCAGCTGAACTTCTCGATCGACACGCAGTTCTACCCGCTCGGCTCGTGCACCATGAAATACAACCCGCGCGCATGCAATTCGCTGGCGATGCTGCCGCAGTTCCTGGCGCGCCACCCGGCGAGCCCGGACGAGACGGGACAGGGCTTCCTCGCCAGCATGTTCGAACTGCAGGAAATGCTGAAGGACGTGACCGGCATGGCCGGCGTGTCGATGGCGCCGATGGCGGGCGCGCACGGCGAGTTCGCCGGCGTGGCGATGATCCGCGCCTACCACGACGCGCGCGGCGACACCGCGCGCAAGGAAATCATCGTTCCGGACGCGGCTCACGGCACCAACCCGGCGACCGCCACGATGTGCGGCTACACGGTGAAGGAAATCCCGACCGACGCCACCGGCGCGGTCGATCTCGCCGCGCTCAAGGCCGCGGTCGGCCCGCAGACCGCCGGCCTGATGCTGACCAACCCGTCGACGCTCGGCGTGTTCGAGAAGACCATCGCCGACATCCAGAAGATCGTGCACGAGGCCGGGGGACTGCTCTACTACGACGGCGCCAACCTCAACGCCATCCTCGGCAAGGTGCGCCCGGGCGACATGGGCTTCGACGTCATCCACATGAACCTGCACAAGACCTTCTCCACCCCGCACGGCGGCGGCGGGCCGGGGGCGGGTCCGGTGGGCGTGTCGGAGCGCCTGCTGCCCTTCATGCCGATCCCGCTGGTGCTCAATGAAAACGGCTTCTACCGCCTGGCGACCGAGGCCGACCGACCGCAGTCGATCGGCCGCATGAGCGCCAACATGGGCAACGCCGGCGTGCTGATGCGCGCCTACGTGTACGCGCGCCTGCTAGGCGGCGAAGGCATGCACCGTGTCGCCGAATACGCCACGCTCAACGCCAATTACCTGATGGCCCGGCTGCGCGACGCCGGCTTCGATCTCGCCTACCCGACCCGCCGGGCCAGCCACGAATTCATCGTCACGCTGAAGAAGCTGAAGGACGCAACGGGTGTAAGTGCGATGGACTTCGCCAAGCGCCTGCTCGACTACGGCTACCACGCGCCGACCACCTACTTCCCGCTGCTGGTACCGGAATGCCTGCTGATCGAGCCGACCGAGACCGAGAGTCGCGAGACGCTGGACGGCTTCGTCGATGCGATGGTGAAAATCAAGCACGAAGCCGAGACCAATCCCGATCTGGTGAAGGGCGCGCCCTACAGCCTGCCGGTGCGGCGGCTGGACGACGTCAAGGCGGCGCGCGAACTCGACCTGACCTACAAGCCCGCCGTATGAGCGAGCCCGTCAGCCCGTTCAAGGGCAAGACCGGCCTGCGGCGCGTACTGAATGCCGCGGGCTATTCGTGGGCCGGCCTCACCGCCGCCTTCCGCTACGAGGACGCGTTTCGCCAGGAAATCTTCCTCGCGCTCCTGCTGATCCCGCTCGCGCTCTACCTGGGCGACACCGGCATCGAACGGGCACTGATGATCGCCGCGGTACTGGGCGTGCTGATCGTCGAACTGCTGAATTCCGCTGTCGAGGCCGCGGTGGATCGCATTTCACTCGAGCACCACCAGCTCATCAAGCGCGCCAAGGACATGGGCAGCGCGGCGGTGATGATCGCACTGGTCAACGTCGCCCTGGTGTGGGCGCTGGTCCTGCTGGACTGAACAAAACCAAAAATCGTGCCAATATTCGCGCTGCATCCCTAAAGTTAGCGGCTTCCTGGCCGGAATTAGTGGAGTGATCCCCTCGATTTGCGCTGCGTGAACATCCAATCCGCCTGCCTCCTGCTGAGTCTGTGCCATGCCGGCTCCGCCGCGGCCCTCGGCTTGGGCGAGCTCAAGCCACGTTCCTTCCTGGGGCAGCCACTGCACGCCACGATTACCGTGCTGGACGCGACCGAGGACACGACCGCGGAGTGCTTCCGTCTCGCCCCCGCGATGGGTGGCGTGGCCTCGTTGCCCCATGCGCAATTGAGCCTGGAGCGGACGGGCGCGCAGACCCTGCTGCATATCCGCACCGCCCGGTCGATCGACGAGCCCGTCGCCCAGTTTGTTCTGTATGCCGACTGCGAGGCGCGCCTGCAGCGCGATTACGTGCTGCTGCTCGACCCCCCGCTGTCCGAACCCATTCCCGTGGCATTCGAGACAGCCCCTTCCGTTGCCTCCACGCCGCGCGTGGAACGGCCGCCCGCCCAGCGGACGGTACGGACGACGCCCCCCCCTGTCACGGCCGCTCCGCGTCCGAAAACGCACCGCGCGCGCCAGCCTGCGCCGCCTGCCCCCCGCCTGGTCCTGTCCGGGCGCCGCATGGCGGGCGAGACCGGTTCGGCATTTGCGCTCAAGCTCGACACCCATCTGCCGGATCTGGCACGCCCGCTTCCCGAGGGCCTGACTGCCACGGAATTGTCGGACGAGAACACCGCGCTTGCCCGCAAACTGGCGCACCTGGAATCCCAACTGGTCGCATTGCAACAACGCAATGCCGAACTCGAGGCCCGCCGCACGCGCACCGTCCCGCGGCCTGCCGCCGTCACACCTCCAGCGGCCAGCCCGTCCCCGCAATGGCCACTGCTTCTTCTCATCACCGCCCTGCTCGCCGGCGCGGGCGCCCTGATCATCTGGCTGCGCCGCCGCGGCCGCGTAGCGAGCGATCCCCTGGACGACACCTGGACCCAGCCCGCTACGGCCTCCATGCCCGGACACGGCAGGGGAACCGCAGGCAACAGCGCCGAATCGGCGACGGCGCAGGACGACATGCCGCCCCCTCCCGAGCGCATGTCCGACATTGCGCCGCCGACGCTCGTGGAAAGCACCGAAATCAAGGACGACATCCTCGATCAGGCCGAGGTCTACATGGCGCACGGTCATGCCAACCTCGCCATCCATCTGCTGCAGGAACACCTGCGCGACGCGCCGACCGAATCCCCGGTGCCGTGGCTGCTGCTGCTCGACCTGTTGCACCGCGAAGGCGATACCGTCGGCTATGCCGCCGCCAGCGCCGAATGCCGCCGCTACTTCAACGTCAACCTGAGCGACCACCCGATTTCCCAGGACAACGACAGCGGCCTGGGGCTGGAAGCCTACCCGCACCTGCTGGACGAACTGGTTCACGTGTGGAACACGCCGGAGCGCGAAACCTTCTTCAAGAACCTGATCTACGACCACCGCGGCGGTACCCGCATGGGTTTCAAGCCGGCAGCCTACCGCGACATCCTGTTGCTGCGCGCGATCGCCCAGGACACCCCTCTGGCGGACGCCGCCTGAACGGGCGGCCACGCTTCACCAAACCATCACTGCTGCGTCATCTGTTTGTCGCACACCAGGGGCATCCTGCGCCCCATGGATGCAGCCGAATTCACCTGCCAGACGCTGCCGTCGATGCGCCCGCAACTGCGCATCGCAGTGGTGACCGAAACGTACCCGCCAGAAGTCAACGGCGTGGCGATGACGCTCGGCCGCCTGGTCAACGGGCTGCAGGCGCGCAACCACCAGGTCCAGCTGATTCGTCCGCGGCAGCACGCCGACGATCAGCCGCAGCCCACCGCCACCCTCTCCGAACACCTGCAGCGCGGCATTGCGCTGCCACGCTACGAAGGCCTGAAGATGGGATTGCCGGCCAAGGCCGCGCTGACCCGCCTGTGGACCAAGCATCGGCCCGACGTGGTACAGATCGCCACCGAAGGCCCGCTCGGCTGGTCGGCGCTGGCCGCCGCCAACAAGTTGCGGCTGCCGGTGGCGAGCGACTTCCACACCAATTTCCACAGCTACAGCAGCCACTATGGCTTCGGCCTGCTGCGCCGCGCCATCGTCGCCTATCTGCGCAAATTCCATAACAAGGCCGACGTCACCCTGGTGCCGACCGAAGGCATCCGCCGCGAACTGCTGGCCCATGGCTACGAAAACATCGAAGTGATCGGACGCGGCGTCGACACCCGCCTGTTTCACCCTGCGCGCCGCGATCCTGCCCTGCGCGCGCACTGGGGCGTGGCGGACGACGAAACCGTGGCGCTGTATGTGGGGCGCCTGGCGGCCGAGAAAAACCTGGCGCTGGTGTTCCGTGCCTTCGACGCCATGCGCGCAGCGCATCCCGCCACCCGCCTGGTATTGGTCGGCGACGGCCCGGAGCGCGCCGTCTGGGAAGCCAGGCGCCCCGATGCGATTTTCTGCGGCACCCGCATCGGCGAGGATCTGGCGGCGCATTACGCCTCAGGCGATGTCTTCCTTTTCCCCAGCCTCACCGAAACCTGGGGCAACGTGACGATCGAGGCGATGGCCTCGGGCCTCGCGGTGGTGGCCTATGATTGCGCAGCCGCCGAGGAAGTCATCCGCCACGGCGAGAACGGACTGAAGGCGGAACCCGAAGACGAGGCCGCGTTCATCGCGCAGGCGGTGTCGCTGGCACCCGCCGCCGCATTGCAGCGGCGTCTCGGCAACGCCGCCGCCGCGCGCGCCGCGCAGCTGTCGTGGGACGCCATCGTCGACGGTTTCGAGCGCGTGCTGTTGCGACTCGCCCACCCCCATCCTGCTGTTGACGCCGAGCCGGCGTGGTCGTCTGCCGCTCCCGTCCGTTGAAGAGGAGAAGGTCATGCAACGTCGTTTGAATCTGGTCACCCACCACGGCCTCAATCGTCTGGCCGCGCTCGAACACGTATGGCTGGAGCGCCTCAACGGGGTACGCCTGCCCGACTGGGAAGTCGGGCTGTTCCGACTCGCCAGCCGGCTCGGCGACGGCGTGTTCTGGTATGTCCTGATGCTGTCGCTGATCGCCTGGTATGGCTGGGACGCGCTGCCGGCGGTGTTGCACATGATCGTCGCCGGCCTCGCCGGCACGCTGGCCTACAAATGGCTGAAAGGCGCCACCGAGCGGCCGCGCCCGTACCAGGCCTGCCCGACGATCTGCTGCCTGACGGCGCCGCTCGACCGCTTCAGCTTCCCCTCCGGCCACACCCTGCACGCCATGGTGTTCAGCCTCGTCGCCACCGCCTATTACCCGGCGCTGGGCTGGCTGGTCTGGCCCTTCACCGCGCTCGTCGCGGCCTCGCGTCTGGTGCTCGGGCTGCACTACATGAGCGACGTGCTGGTCGGCGCGCTGCTGGGCGGAACGATAGCCGCGCTGACGCTCATGCTCTGACGCGCGGAGTCACGCCGCCGCAGCCGGCGGGAGAAACAGATAATCGTCCGCCCCCGCCACCACGCCCGTTACCGCCTGCTTTTCCCCCGCCGCGTCGAGGATGAAAGCCGTGTAGCCCCGTTCTGACAGGAAGTCGAAGACCCGCTCCGGCTGATAGCCCATGCGTGCCGCCAGGTGCGTGTTCAGTTCGCAGTAGACCACCGGACGATGGCGCGCCAGGGCGTGTTCCGCCCCCTGCAGCACCAACAGCTCGGCGCCTTCGACGTCGCACTTGATGAAATCGAGTCGCGGCACGGCCTGCTCGTCCATATACGCGTCCAGCGTCAGCGTCTCCACCTGTTCGACGATATAGTCGCGGCGCATCTCGTCGCCAAAGTGCGAGAGCCCGATGCCCAGGCGCCCGGATTCCTTGACCGGGATGCTGATCCTCACATTGCCCGCCTGATTGGACAGCGCGCGCGCATCGATGCGCACGTTGCCGAACCGCCCCACCACCCGCTGCAGGATGGAGCGCGTGTACGACACCGGTTCGAAGCAGTGGACCTTGCACGAGCCGCCATGGATCGCGCAGAACTCCTTGGCCAGATAGCCGAAGTGGGCCCCCACGTCGAAAATCACGCCGCCCTCCGGGATGAAACGGGACAGCTGCAGGACGCGCGGCCGCTCCTTGGGGTTGTAGCGGGCTTTCAGATAATGCTGCACCCAGGCCAGGCGCTGACGCCAATTCGAATAGACGGCTTCTCGGGATAATTCCATGTAATGACCAGCATCGCCCAGCACGGGCGTCCATACGGAAGAAGGCCCGTATTATGGCTGCCCGGCCAGCCGATTTCCTAGTACGCCCGGCTTTCCGCTTCGAACAAGTCGCCCGGCAAAGGCAGCCGGCACGCCACCAGTTCCGGCGCGTGCGCCGCGATGCGTTCGCGAGCGACCGCCACCGGCGGGCAATCGGCCAGCCAGGCCGGCGCTTCGCCGGCCAGCACGCGGTTGATCTGCGGCAAGCGCGTGGTGACTTCCTGGATGTAGTAATCGAAGCGCGACGACAGCCTGCGATCGAACACGCGCCCCGCCCCATGCAGCATGTTGGGCAGGCGGCTGTGCCGCAGCAGGGATTCCGCGCCCGCCAGCTGCCTGATCGCACGGCGGCAGGCGGCGGGCGCGCAGTCGAAATTGCGCGCCACATAATCGATCAGCCAGTCGTCCGCCTGCAGCAGGACGGCAGGCGGACGGAACAGGTGCTGCGCGATATGGCGGTCCATCGCCCATTCCGACGCAGCGTGCGTCAGCATCGGCACGTTCCACCACAAGTGCTCGTGCGCAGGGACGAAATGATTGTGCGCGATGATGTCGACCCACAGATGGCTGATCGCGCCGACGGCACAGGCACGCGACTCGTCGTCGTGCGCCGCCGCGAGCAATGCATGCGCGGTTTCCCAGCGGTGGCTCGAATCGAACGCACGCGTGCGTGCGGTGGATCCCACCAGGGCCAGATCCGGCAGGCAGGCGCCGGCCATCAGGCGCTGCGGGAAGTGCCGCACTGCACGGCGCAAATCCGGATCGAGGAGCGGCACCGCCCACACCAGGAGCTGTGCGAAATACACGTGGGTATACAGCCCCCATGCCAGCGCATCCGCGGCAAACAGGCTTGCCGGGATCGACCACCAGAGAGCGAGGCGCTGTGCGTTCATGCACGCAATATGGCCGCGCCGGATGACCGTGCGCTGTCATTCGCGTGAATCTTCCGTTAAATCAACCTGTTCCGGCCTGCGTATAATCCCGGCTGTCGTTTCCAACCCATCGTCACCCGAACCCAACCATCATGCGCACCCTCATCTGCGGTTCCCTCGCCTTCGACTCCATCATGGTGTTCCAGGACCACTTCAAGCACCACATCCTGCCGGACAAGATCCACATGCTGAACGTGTCCTTCCTGGTGCCGGAGATGCGCCGCGAATTCGGCGGCTGCGCCGGCAACATTGCGTACAACCTGAAACTGCTGGGCGGCGAGCCCTTGATCATGGCGACCGTCGGCGACGACTTCGGTACCTACGCCGAACGCCTCGACGCCCTCTCGATTCCGCGCGAACACATCCGCCACGTCGCCGGCACCTACACCGCGCAAGCCTTCATCACCACCGACCTCGACGACAACCAGATCACCGCCTTCCATCCGGGCGCGATGAACTATTCGCACGAGAACGACGTGCGCGAGGTCACCGACGTCAAGCTCGGCATCGTCGCGCCGGACGGCCGCGACGGCATGCTGCGACACGTGCGCGGCTTCCACGAAGCCGGCGTGCCGTGCGTCTTCGATCCCGGCCAGGGCATGCCGCTCTTTTCCGGCGAGGAGTTGCTGGAGTGCGTGCACAAGTCACGCTACGTCATCCTCAACGACTACGAAGCCGAACTGCTGCAGACCCGCACCGGAGAGAATCTGGCCACACTGGCGCGCCACGTCGAGGCATTGATCGTGACGCGCGGCGCCGAAGGCTCGGTGATCCACACGGGCGGCCGCCAGATCGACATCCCCGCGGTGCGTCCCGACGCCATCCTCGACCCCACCGGTTGTGGCGACGCCTACCGCAGCGGCATCCTGTACGGTCTCACCCACGGCCTCGACTGGGAAACATCGGGGCAGCTCGCAAGTCTCATGGGATCGATCAAGATCGAGCACCGCGGGGGTCAGAACCACAAACCGACACGCGACGAAATCGCCGCCCGCTTCAAGGCAGCATTCGGCAAGACGTTCTGAACCGCGCCGCAGGTTGGCAGTATCATTGCCCATAGTTGGCTTGAGAATAAAGGCAGGAAAATCATGATGACGACGATGAAATCACCAGGAATCGTCGCCGCGGCCATGCTGGCCGTGGCCGCCCTCGGCGGCTGCGCCAGCGGCACCGGCGGCAAGGATTACAGCCGCGCACAGACCCGCGCCGTGCAGGACGTGCAGTTAGGCGTGGTGGAATCGGTGCGTGAAGTGAACATCGAGGGCACCAAGACGCCGATCGGGGCGGGTGCGGGCGCAGTGGTCGGCGGCGTCGCCGGCAGCACGGTCGGCAGCGGCAAGGGCAGCGTGGTCGGCGCCGCCGTCGGTGCGGTGCTCGGCGGCCTGGGGGGCGCGGCTGCGGAAGAAGCGGTCACCCGCCAGAATGGCGTGGAGATCACGGTCAAGCTGGATTCGGGGCGACTGATCGCGATCACCCAGGCGGCCGACGAGGAATTCCGCGTGGGCGACCGCGTCCGCGTGCTTTCCGGGGGCGGGGCGACACGCGTTTCGCACTGACCCGATGACGGCGGCGTGACGCGCCGCCCGGTCATCATTTCGCAACCTCAACGTCACGCCGGGTTCACGGCGGCTCTCTAAGCTGGGCGCATTCCATCCATGGGAGCGCCCTATGCTCGACGTACGCAGCACCGTTCAGCCCGCCGCCAGCCGCTATCACGTCTCGCTGGCGGTCGACGACAGTGAGATCCGCGAAGCGCAGCGTCTGCGCCACAAGGTATTTGCCGAGGAAATGGGCGCGCGCCTGTCGTCCCCCTTGCCCGGGCACGACATCGACTTGTACGACCCGTTCTGCGATCACCTGCTGGTGCGTGATCTTGCCAGCGGTGAAGTCGTCGGCACCTACCGCATCCTCCCGCCCGAAGCCGCCCGGCGCGTCGGCAGCTATTACTCCGAGCAGGAATTCGACCTCACCCGGCTGAATTTCCTGCGCCCGCGCATGGCCGAGCTGGGCCGTTCGTGCGTGCATCCCGCGCACCGCAGCGGCGCCGTCATCGCCCGCCTGTGGATGGGGCTGGCCGACTACATGACGCGCAGCGGCTATGAATACATCGTCGGCTGCGCCAGCGTCGGCATGGCGGATGGCGGCCACATCGCGGCGAGCGTGTATCGCCAGCTGACCGAGCGCCATCCGGCCCCGGTCGAATGGCACGTCACCCCGCGCACCCGCCTGCCGGTCGAGTCGCTCGACGACGGCCAGAGCGCCGCCTTGCCGCCGCTGATCAAGGGCTACATCCGGCTCGGCGCCATGGTCTGCGGCGAACCGGCGTGGGACCCCGATTTCAACACGGCCGATCTGCTGATGCTGCTGCCGATGGCCCAACTCAACCGCAGCTATGCCCGCCGCCTCATCGGTTGAGTTTTACAATGGCGAGGTGACCCTCACCCGCCTGCCCCCTCCCCTCCGCCGCGCGATCCGCGTCAGCCTGCTCGCGCTACACCTCGTCTGGGGCGTCACGCTGGCAGGGCTGGTCTTTCCGCTGCTCGGTCCCGCGACGCGAGATGGCCTCATCATGGCCTGGGCGCGGCGCCTGCTGCGCGTGCTGGGCGTTCAGGCCCGGGGCGCCGCCGCTCCCAGCCTGCCAAGTGGCGCGCTGCTGGTATGCAACCACGTGTCCTGGCTTGACATCTATCTCATCTACGCCGCGCAACGGGTGCATTTCGTGTCGAAATCGGAAGTCCGCGCCTGGCCGGTAGCGGGCTGGCTGGCGCACAAGACCGGCACCCTGTTCCTCGAACGCGGCCGCCGCGCCGATACCGCGCGCGTCAATGCCGAGATGCGTACGCTGATGGAAGGCGGCGCCTGGGTTGCGGTGTTTCCCGAAGGCACCACCAGCGACGGCCGCGGTCTGCGCCGCTTCTTGCCCTCGCTCCTGCAGCCGGCAGTGGAACTCGGTTGCCCCATCGTTCCGGCGGCCTTGCGCTACCGCACCCTGGACGGCGAATACAGCGCCGCGCCGGCGTACGTCGACCAGATGAGCCTGTGGCAGAGTCTGAGACAGATCGTCAACGAGCCGGGATTGCTTGCCGAGCTGCACTTTGGCGAGCCGATCCAGCCGCTTGGCCACCGGCGCGAACTCGCCGCCCAGGCCGAGCAGTCCGTGGCCGGGCTGCTGGGACTCAGTGCTTCGGAGACCGCATCTGCGGACAATGCACCGCAAACACCTGGCGGTCCTCCAGCCTGACCGCCGTCATCCTCCCCCCCCACAGACAGCCGGTATCCAGCGCGATCAGATCCGGGCGGTTGATCAGCCCGAGCGTCGACCAGTGGCCGATGATGCAGGTCGCCTCCGCGCTCTTGCGCCCCGGCACCTCAAACCACGGCAGCCAGCCGGACGGCTGCGTGCCGGGCGCGCCTTTGTGGTGGAATTCCATCTCCCCTGCCGCCGAACAATAGCGCAGGCGCGTGAAGGCGTTGACGATCACCCGCAGCCGCTCGACCCCTTGCAAACCGGCATCCCAGGCGACCGGCGCATTGCCGTACATCTGCGCGAAAAAATCGCGGTAATTCGGTCCCTGCAGCACTGCCTCGGCTTCCGCCGCCCATCGCATCGTATCGTCCGGCGTCCAGCCCGGGAGCACGCCGGCATGCACCATCAGCCAGTCGCCTTCGCGCCAGGCGAGCCTGCGCCGGCGCAGCCACGTCAGCAGCTCGTCGCGGTCGGGCGCCGCCAGCACTTCATCCAGCGTGTCGCCCTTGTGTTCGCGGCCGAGGCCCTCGGCCAGTGCCAGCAGATGCAGATCGTGGTTGCCGAGCACGCATCGGGCGGCATCGCCCAGGCTCTTGATGAAACGCAACACCGCCAGCGAATCCGGCCCGCGGTTGACCAGATCGCCGACGAACCACAGCCGGTCGGCCGCCGCGTCGAAGCGGATGGCGTCCAGCAGTTGCAAAAGCGAGTCATGGCAACCCTGAATGTCGCCAATGGCATAGGTGGGCATATAAAATAGGGTTTCGTTAGCGCTCGGTGCCCCGCATCATAGCGCCCCCGCCTGAACTCCACGTGACACCCCCGCATGAAACCCCTGATCCGCCTGTTTTTCCGCACCCTGCGCCTCATCCTCACGCCCTTCATGCTGCTGGGCTACTGGTTGACACGCCCCAAGGGCATCGTGCGCCCCGGCGCCGCCCAGCAGGCCGTCGATGCGCGCACCCGCAGTCTGGCGCTGTACCACTTCCCCACCTGCCCGTTCTGCCTGAAGACCCGCCGCACCATCCAGCGCCTGTCGCTCCAGATCGAACTGCGCGATGCCCAGCATGACGCAGGGCATCGCGACGCCCTGATCGCCGGCGGCGGCAAGCCGCAGGTACCGTGCCTGCTGATCACCGACGCCCAGGGCAAACAGACCTGGCTGTACGAGTCGGACGCCATCAACGCCTATCTCAACCGCGAATTCGCCGCGGCATGAGCCTGCTTTCCGCGCTCAATCCGCCGCAGCGCGAGGCGGCGAAATATCTCGACGGCCCCCTGCTGGTGCTGGCCGGCGCCGGCTCGGGCAAGACGCGGGTGATCACCCACAAGATCGCCTATCTCATCGGCGAATGCGGCTACAAGCCGGGCTCGATCGCCGCCATCACCTTCACCAACAAGGCCGCGCGCGAGATGGCGGAGCGCGCAGCCAAGCTGACCCAGGGCGATGCCTTTAATAAAATCAGCACCAAGGGTCTGATCGTCACCACCTTCCACTCGATGGGCTTGCGCATGCTGCGCGAGGACGCGAAGTTCGCCGAGCTGAAGCCGGCGTTTTCCATCCTCGACTCAGCCGACGCGATGGGCATCATCTCGGAAATCCTCAAGACCACCGACAAGCAGGAAATCCGCCGGGCAGTGTCGCGCATCTCGCTGTGGAAGAACGAGCTGAAGTCGCCCGCCATTGCTTTGCAAACGGCCGAGGACGACAACGCACGCGCCTACGCGAAGATCTACGACCGCTACGACGCCACGCTGCGCGCCTATCAGGCGGTCGATTTCGACGACCTCATCCGCCTGCCTGCGGAATTATTGGACACCCACGCCGAACTGCGCGAAAAATGGCAGAACCGCCTGCGCCACATCCTGGTCGACGAATACCAGGACACCAACGTTGCCCAGTATCGCCTGCTGCAGAAGCTCACCGGGGTGCGCGCGGCGTTCACCGCGGTCGGCGACGACGACCAGGCGATCTACGGCTGGCGCGGCGCATCGGCCGACAACCTCAGACAGCTCAACGAGGACTACCCGCACCTGCACGTGGTCAAGCTCGAGCAGAACTACCGCTCCACCGTGCGCATCCTCAAGGCCGCCAACAGCCTCATCGCCAACAATCCCAAGCTGTTCGAGAAGCGCCTGTGGAGCGACCTCGGCCACGGCGACCCGATCCAGGTGATGCCGACGCGCGACGACGAGCACGAAGCCGAGTCGGTGGTCATGCGGCTGCTGTCGCACAAGTTCCAGCATCGCACCGAATGGCGCGACTACGCCATTCTCTATCGCGGTAACTACCAGGCGCGCATCTTCGAGCAGGCGTTGCGGAACGAGAAGGTGCCGTACCAGCTATCCGGCGGACAATCGTTTTTCGACCGCGCCGAAATCAAGGACGTCATCGCCTACCTCCGCCTGATCGCCAACGGTGACGACGATCCGGCCTTCATCCGCGCGGTCACCACCCCGAAGCGCGGCATCGGCGCGGCGACGCTGGAAAAACTGGGCCAGGTCGCCGCCACCCTGCACGTCAGCTTGTTCGAAGCGGTGTTCTCGGCCGCCGCGGCGGCGCAGATCGGCGAACGCCAGCTGGCACCGCTGGTCGAGTTCTGCAACTTCATCAACCGCTTCGAGGCGCGCGTCGCCCGCGAGCCTGCGGGCGAGTTGCTGAACGACCTCTTGAAGACGATCGACTACGAGGTCTACCTGTTCGACCAGGACGACCAGCGCGCGGCGCAGAACAAGTGGAACAACGTGCTGGAGTTCGCCGCCTGGATCGCCAAGAAGGGCGAGGAGGACGACAAGGACCTGCTGCAGCTGACGCAGACCATCGCACTGATCACGCTACTGGAAGGCCGCGAGGAGGAGGAACCCGACGCGGTGCGCCTGTCCACGCTGCACGCCGCCAAGGGCCTGGAATTCGGCCACGTATTCCTGGTCGGCGTCGAGGAGAACATCCTGCCGCATCGCGACGCGGTCGACGAAGGACGGCTGGAGGAGGAACGGCGCCTGATGTACGTGGGCGTGACGCGCGCACGGAAATCGCTCACGCTGTCCTATTGCTCCCGCCGCAAGCGCGCGCGCGAAACGGTCGCCTGCGATCCGTCGCGCTTCATCGACGAACTGGGCGACGACGTGCGCCAGCCGGAGAAACCGACCAGCGCCGACGCCAAGGCCAGCGGCAGCGACCGGCTGGCCGCACTGAAGGCGATGCTCGGTTAGCAAAGCCACGCGCTGCGCGCCAGGACGCGCAGCGGATCACCCGGTCCTTACAGGGTCAGAATCCACTTCGCCAGCGTCTGCGCGTCGGCCGGCGCGATCTTCTGCGGCGGCATCGGGATCTTGCCCCACTTGCCCTTGGCGCCCTTCAGCATGCTATCGGCCAGCATCGCGTCGGCACCCTTCTGCCCCTTGTACTTGGCTGCGATCTCCTTGAACGCAGGGCCCATCTTCTTCTTGGCCACGTCGTGGCAGGTCATACACTTGCTCTTGGCGGCAAGTTCCGGGCTGGCGTGGGCGGATGCCGCACCGAGGGAAAGGGTCAGGGCGATCAGGACAGCAAACGGCTTCATCTCGACTCTCCATAAAAACGGATAACGATATCCGCAATTAATTGTATTGAGGCTTAGGTGCCTTGTCCAGTATGGCAAAAAACCGGAGGACGGACGAAAAAAAGGGACGCCGCAGCGTCCCTTCCGATTGAGCCCAGTGTCGATCAGTTGACCTTGGGATCCAGTTCGCCCTTGTCGTAGCGCTTCTGCATCTCTTCCAGGTTGAAGACCTTCTTGATCTTGCTGGCCTGGCCAGCGGCGCCGAAGGCTTCGTAGCGCGCCTTGCAGATGTCGCTCATGCCCTTGGTGGCTTCCTTGAGGAACTTGCGCGGGTCGAAGTTGGCCTTGTTTTCCGCCAGGTGCTTGCGGATGGCACCGGTGGACGCCATGCGCAGGTCGGTGTCGATGTTGACCTTGCGCACGCCGTTCTTGATGCCTTCGACGATCTCTTCGACCGGCACGCCGTAGGTCTGGCCCATGTCGCCGCCGTAGCTGTTGATGATGGCGAGCC
>JAJZPG010000039.1 GCA_021811235.1 Pseudomonadota bacterium
TGACAACGTCAGCATCAAGGTGTCCTTGATTGCGCCGATCGCCATGGACGAAGGCCTGCGTTTCGCGATCCGCGAAGGCGGCCGTACCGTCGGCGCCGGCGTCGTGGCCAAGATCGAAGAGTAAGGCAGTTGAGCCGAGGGGCAGGGCGGGGTTCATGCATGATCCGCTCGGTCCTGGGTGTACCGGCTTCAAGTAATACAGGCCAATAGCTCAATTGGTAGAGCGTCGGTCTCCAAAACCGAAGGTTGGGGGTTCGAGACCCTCTTGGCCTGCCACAGGATAAGCCGTTAAGGCGCACAGCATTCATGGCTGACAAAATCAAGCTGCTGGTAGCGGTATTGCTGGTCATCGCAGGGGTGGCTGGCTTTTATTTTTTTGCGGACGCGCCGACCGTGGTGCGTGTGCTGTCCGTGGTCGCGGGCGTGGTGCTGGCCGGCGTGGTCGCTGGCATGTCGGGCCCCGGCAGGCAGTTTTTCCGTTTCGCGCTGGATGCGCGTGACGAGGCCAAGAAGGTTGTCTGGCCGACCCGCAAGGAAACCGTCCAGATGACGGGCGTGGTCATGGCCTTCGTGGTCGTGATGGCGCTCTTTCTGTGGGCGGTCGATGGCATTTTGTTGTGGCTGGTGAAGCTGGCCATGGGACAGGGGAGTTGAGTATGCGGTGGTACGTGGTTCATGCCTACTCCGGCTTCGAGAAAAGCGTGGCGCGCAACCTGGCCGAGCGCATCGAGCGCGCCGGCATGAAGGATCGCTTCGGTGAAATCCTGGTTCCGGTCGAGGAGGTGGTCGAGATGAAGGCGGGGCAGAAGAAGACTGCCGAGCGCAAATTCTTCCCCGGCTACGTCCTGGTGCAGATGGAGATGGACGACGACACCTGGCACTTGGTGAAGAGTACGCCCAAGGTCACCGGTTTCGTCGGTGGCACGGCGACCAAGCCGGCGCCCATCTCGGAAAAGGAAGTGCAGGCCATCCTCGACCAGATGCGCGAGGGCGTGGAAAAGCCCAAGCCCAAGATCCTGTTCGAGGTGGGCGAGGTGGTGCGCGTGATCGACGGTCCGTTCACCGACTTCAACGGCACCGTGGAAGAAGTGAATTACGACAAGAGCAAATTGCGCGTGTCGGTGATGATTTTCGGGCGTGCGACGCCCGTCGAGCTGGGCTTCGGCCAGGTCGAGAAAAGCTGAGCCAGATTTCTGGTTTGGTCAAACATCCGGTTATCCGGAGAGGAGCGCGAGTAGGGCAACCCAAAGCGCGTTGGTACTCACTTTAAGGAGCCATCATGGCAAAGAAGATTGTCGGCTACATCAAGCTGCAAGTGCCGGCGGGTAAAGCGAACCCGTCGCCCCCCATCGGCCCCGCGCTCGGTCAGCGCGGCCTGAACATCATGGAATTCTGCAAGGCGTTCAACGCCAAGACCCAGGGCATAGAGCCCGGTCTGCCGATTCCGGTGGTGATCACCGCGTTCGCGGACAAGAGCTTCACCTTCATCATGAAGACGCCGCCCGCGACGGTGCTGATCAAGAAGGCGATCAAACTCGACAAGGGCAGCGCGAAGCCGCACCTGGACAAGGTGGGCACGATCACCCGCGCTCAGCTGGAAGAAATCGCCAAGACCAAGGAACCCGATCTGACTGCGGCCGACATGGACGCGGCAGTGCGCACCATCGCCGGCACGGCCCGTTCCATGGGCATCATCGTGGAGGGAGTCTGACATGGCTAACGCATCCAAGCGCCTGCGCGCGCTCAAAGAGAAAATCGACCGCAACCGCAACTATCCGCTGGCCGATGCCCTGCAACTGGTGAAGGAAACCGCGACCGCCAAGTTCGACGAGTCGGTCGACGTGGCGGTGAACCTCGGCGTCGATGCGCGCAAATCCGACCAGATGGTGCGTGGTGCGGTGGTGCTGCCGAAAGGTATCGGCAAGACCGTACGCGTCGCCGTGTTCGCACAGGGCGACAACGCACAGAAAGCGCGTGACGCCGGTGCCGACATCGTCGGTTTCGACGACCTGGCCGCCGATATCAAGGCGGGCAAGATGGATTTCGACGTGGTGATCGCCACCCCCGACGCGATGCGCGTGGTCGGCCAGCTCGGCCAGATCCTCGGCCCGCGCGGCCTGATGCCGAACCCGAAGGTCGGCACCGTGTCGCCCGACGTGGTCGGCGCCGTGAAGAACGCCAAGGCCGGTCAGGTTCAATACCGCACCGACAAGGGCGGCATCGTGCACTGCACCATCGGCCGCGCCTCGTTCAGCGTCGACGACCTGAAGGAGAACCTCGTCGCGCTGCTGGACGCGCTGCAACGCGCCAAGCCGGCGAGCTCCAAGGGCATCTATTTCAAGCGCCTGTCGGTGTCGTCCACCATGGGCGTGGGCGTGCGCGTCGATCAGGCCAGCGTTAACGCGTAATGTGATTTCGGGCGGCCCTGGAAGGGGCTGCCCAAGCGAACTTTGGGCCGTCGGCTGATGTTTGGCTGACGGGTTGTCAAAGACCGTAGGCACCCGCGAGGGTTTAATTCGGGCGAACGGGGAATGGGCGATGCTTCATCCTCTGTCCTCCGCAAGCCGGAACCTACGCAGATGGCGTTCCCCAGCAGGATTTTCCTGTCAAGGTCGCCAGCCGGAGCGCCCCCGTGGGCACAAGCGGGCAGCGCTCCGTAACTGAGAAGGAGGTAAGACCTTGAGTCTGAATCTTGAAGAAAAGAAAGCCGTCGTTGCCGAGGTTGCCGCGCAGGTTGCAGGCGCCCAGACGGTTGTTGTTGCCGAATACCGTGGCATCACGGTGGAAAACATGACCCAGTTGCGTGCCCAGGCGCGCAAGCAGGGGGTCTATCTGCGCGTGTTGAAGAACACGCTGGTGCGTCGCGCGATTGCGGATACGCCGTTTGCAGGCATGGCCGACCAGCTGGTCGGGCCGCTGGCCTACGGTATTTCCAAGGATCCCGTGGCTGCCGCCAAGGTGATGCACGAGTTTGCCAAGACCAACGACAAGTTCGTGATCAAGGCCGGTGCCATGCCCAACTTCGTCATGTCCGCCAAGGACGTGGGGAATCTGGCCAGCATGCCCAGCCGCGAAGAACTGCTGTCCAAGCTCTTGGGCACCATGCAGGCCCCGATCGCACAATTTGTTCGCACGCTCAACGAAGTGCCGACCAAATTCGTTCGCGGGCTGGCTGCGGTGCGCGACAAGCAGGCTGCCTAAGCTACCCATCGGGGTGGCGCGGCCTGCCGACAATCGAATCGACGATATTGTTTTTTTAATCTGAAGCATAATTGACAGGAGTAATACAAATGGCTGTTGCAAAAGCTGACATTCTGGACGCCATCGCCAACATGACCGTCCTCGAGCTGTCCGAGCTCATCAAGGAAATGGAAGAGAAGTTCGGCGTTTCCGCCGCTGCCGCTGCGGTTGCCGTGGCTGCCCCCGCTGCCGGTGGTGCCGCCGCCGCTGCCGAAGAGCAGACCGAGTTCACCGTGATCCTGGCCTCCGCTGGCGAAAAGAAAGTGGAAGTCATCAAGGTGGTGCGTGCTGCTACCGGCCTGGGCCTCAAGGAAGCCAAGGACCTGGTCGACGGCGCACCGAAGCCGGTGAAGGAAGGCATCGCCAAGGCCGACGCCGAAGCGCTGAAGAAGCAGCTGGAAGAAGCGGGCGCAACCGTCGAGGTCAAGTAAGTCAACGGCGCTTTGGGCGGTGCGCGCAAGCGCGCCGTCTCATTCCGGTGACCTATTCGTCTCGATCGCTTGCTGCGGGCTTGCCCGCGGCAGACGCAAGCAGCAAATACCCGGAACCCGGTTACGGCTTCCGGGTCGTTTGCTTTTTGCGTGTGCCTTACATAGCGCAGGCCGTTGCCCACGTGCCCGTGCGCCCCTGATCGTCAAGGAGATCCCATGGCTTACACCTTTACCGAGAAAAAACGTCTGCGCAAGAGCTTTGCCAGCCGGACCAACACCCTTCCGGTGCCTTTTCTTCTGGCGACCCAGCTCGAATCCTATCGCGCCTTCCTGCAGGAAGGCCGCTCGAAGGACGAGCGCCTGAACGAAGGCCTGCAGGCCGCCTTCACCTCGATCTTCCCGATCGTCAGCCACAGCGGCAATGCGCGCCTGGAATACGTGAACTATTCGCTGGGCGAGCCGGTGTTCGACATCAAGGAATGCCAGCAGCGCGGCCTGACCTTCTGCGCGCCGCTGCGCGCCAAGGTGCGCCTGGTGATCATGGACAAGGAAGCGTCCAAGCCGACCATCAAGGAAGTCAAGGAGCAGGAAGTCTACATGGGCGAGATTCCGCTCATGACCCCGACCGGCTCCTTCGTCATCAACGGCACCGAGCGGGTGATCGTGTCGCAGCTGCACCGCTCGCCCGGCGTGTTCTTCGAGCACGACCGCGGCAAGACCCACAGCTCGGGCAAGCTGCTGTTCTCGGCGCGCGTGATTCCCTACCGCGGCTCGTGGCTGGACTTCGAGTTCGACGCCAAGGACATCCTCTTCTTCCGGGTCGACCGTCGTCGCAAGATGCCGGTGACCATCCTGCTGAAGGCCCTCGGCTATACGCCCGAGAGCATCCTTGACGCCTTCTTCAGCAAGGACACGTTCTACATCAATACCCAGGGCATCCAGTTCGAGCTGGTGCCCGAGCGCCTGCGCGGCGAGATCGCGCGCTTCGACATCTGCGGCAAGGATGACCACGTCATCGTCGCCAAGGACAAGCGCATCACCGCCAAGCACATCCGCGAACTCGACGCCGCTGGCGTCAAGAAGTGGGCGGTGCCGGGCGAGTTCGTGGTCGGCCGCGTGCTGGCGCACGACGTCGTCGACACCGGCACCGGCGAACTGGTCGCGCGTGCCAACGACGAGATCACCGAGGAACTGCTGAAGAAGCTCGCCGCCGCGGGCATCGACAAGTTCCAGACCCTGTACACCAACGACCTCGACCACGGCGCCTTCATCTCGCAGACGCTGCGCACTGACGACACCACCGACGAGTACGCCGCCAAGGTCGCGATCTACCGCATGATGCGTCCCGGCGAACCGCCTACCGAAGACGCGGTGAACGCGCTGTTCGCCAACCTGTTCTTCAGCGAGGAGCGCTACGACCTGTCGGCCGTCGGCCGCATGAAGTTCAATCGCCGCATCGGTCGCGACGAGCTGACCGGCGCCGGCACGCTGTCGACCGAAGACATCGTCGCCGTGATCAAGATCCTGGTCGAGTTGCGCAACGGCCGTGGCGAGATCGACGACATCGACCACCTCGGCAACCGTCGCGTGCGTTCGGTCGGCGAACTGGCGGAGAACCAGTTCCGCGCGGGGCTGGTGCGGGTCGAGCGCGCGGTGCGCGAGCGCCTGTCGCAGGCCGAATCCGACAACCTGATGCCGCACGACCTGATCAACGCCAAACCGGTGTCGGCCGCGATCAAGGAGTTCTTCGGTTCGTCGCAGCTGTCGCAGTTCATGGACCAGACCAACCCGCTGTCCGAGATCACCCACAAGCGCCGCGTTTCGGCGCTGGGCCCGGGCGGTCTGACGCGCGAGCGCGCGGGCTTCGAGGTGCGCGACGTGCACCCGACCCACTACGGCCGCGTGTGCCCGATCGAAACGCCGGAAGGCCCGAACATCGGCCTGATCAACTCGCTGGCCCTGTTCGCCCGCACCAACTGGTACGGTTTCATCGAGACGCCCTACCGGAAAGTGGTCAACCACAAGGTGACCGACGAGATCGAATACCTGTCGGCGATCGAGGAAAGCAAGTACGTGATCGCGCAGGCCAACGCCGATCTCGACGCCAAGGGCAAGTTCAAGGACGACCTGGTTTCGTGCCGTTACAAGAACGAATTCACGCTGTCGGCCCCCGACAAGATCGAATACATGGACGTGGCGCCGGCGCAGATCGTGTCGGTGGCGGCCTCCCTGATTCCCTTCCTCGAGCACGACGACGCCAACCGCGCGCTGATGGGCTCCAACATGCAACGCCAGGCCGTGCCCTGCCTGCGCCCCGAGAAGCCCTTCGTCGGTACCGGCATCGAGCGCACTGCTGCGGTCGACTCCGGCACGGTGGTGACTGCGCATCGCGGCGGCGTGGTGGACTACATCGACGCCGGCCGGATCGTGATCCGCGTCAACGACGAGGAGGCGCGCGCCGGTGAAGTCGGTGTCGACATCTACTCGCTGATCAAGTACACCCGTTCCAACCAGAACACCAACATCAACCAGCGTCCGCTGGTGAAGGTGGGTGACATCATCGCCCGCGGCGACGTGATTGCCGACGGCGCCTCGACCGACATGGGCGAGCTCGCGCTGGGCCAGAACATGCTGGTCGCGTTCATGCCCTGGAACGGCTACAACTTCGAAGACTCGATCCTGATCAACGAGAAGGTTGTCGCCGAGGACCGCTACACCTCGATCCACATCGAGGAACTGTCGGTGGTCGCGCGCGACACCAAGCTCGGGCCGGAAGAAATCACCCGCGACATCTCCAACCTGGCCGAGCGCCAGCTGTCGCGCCTGGACGAATCCGGCATCATCGCCATCGGTGCCGAAGTCGAGGCCGGCGACGTGCTGGTCGGCAAGGTCACGCCCAAGGGTGAAACCCAACTCACCCCGGAAGAGAAGCTGCTGCGCGCGATCTTCGGTGAGAAGGCGTCCGACGTGAAGGACACGTCGCTGAAAGTGCCGTCCGGCATGTCCGGCGTCGTCATCGACGTGCAGGTGTTCACCCGCGAGGGCATCGAGCGCGACAAGCGCGCACAGTCGATCATCGACACCCAGCTCGCCGAATACAAGAAGGACCTGACCGACCGCATGCGTATCGTCGAGGACGACACCTTCGCGCGTCTGGAAAAACTGCTGCACCTGAAGGTCGCCAACGGCGGCCCGAAGAAGCTCGCCAAGGGCAGCAAGGTGACGAAAGATTATCTCGAGTCGCTCAACCGCCACGACTGGTTCGACATCCGCCTGGCCGACGATGAAGCCAGCCGCCAGGTCGAATCGCTGAAGGACAGCCTCACGCAGAAGCGCATCGAGTTCGATGCGATGTTCGAGGAGAAGAAGAAGAAGCTCACCGCCGGCGACGAACTGCCGCCCGGCGTGCAGAAGATGGTCAAGGTCTACCTGGCGGTCAAGCGCCGCCTGCAGCCCGGCGACAAGATGGCCGGCCGCCACGGCAACAAGGGTGTGGTGTCGAAGATCGTTCCGGTCGAGGACATGCCCTTCATGGCCGACGGTCGCCCGGTCGACATCGTGCTGAACCCGCTCGGCGTGCCGTCGCGTATGAACGTCGGCCAGATCCTGGAAACCCACCTCGGCTGGGCGTCCAAGGGCCTGGGCGAGAAGATCGGCCAGATGCTGGCGGCACAGGCCAAATCTCTGGTGAAGGACTTGCGCCATTTCTTCAAGGAAATCTACAACCAGTCGGGCAAGTCGGAAGACATCGACGGCTTCACCGACGACGAGATCATCGAACTCGCGCGCAACCTGCAGAAGGGCGTGCCGTTCGCCTCGCCGGTATTCGACGGCGCCTCGGAAGAGGAAATCCGCCGCATGCTGACGCTCGCCGGCCTGCCCGAGGGCGGCCAGGTCACGCTGTATGACGGCCGTACTGGCGAAGCCTTCGATCGCGACGTCACCGTCGGCTACAAGCACGTGCTGAAGCTGCACCACCTGGTCGACGACAAGATGCACGCACGTTCCACCGGTCCGTACTCGCTGGTCACCCAGCAGCCGCTGGGCGGCAAGGCGCAGTTCGGCGGCCAGCGCTTCGGCGAAATGGAAGTGTGGGCGCTGGAAGCCTATGGTGCCTCGTACGTGCTGCAGGAAATGCTGACCGTGAAGTCCGACGACGTGAACGGCCGTACCAAGGTGTACGAGAACATCGTCAAGGGCGATCACAAGATCGAGGCCGGCATGCCCGAGTCCTTCAACGTGCTGGTGAAGGAAATCCGCTCGCTGGGCATCGACATCGATCTGGAACGTTATTAATTTTGGGGTGAGGACACAGCCATGAAAGCACTGTTGGATCTATTCAAGCAGGCCACCCACGAGGAAGAGTTCGACGCCATCAAGATCGGCCTGGCGTCGCCGGAGAAAATCCGCTCCTGGTCGTACGGCGAAGTGAAGAAGCCGGAGACCATCAACTACCGCACCTTCAAGCCGGAGCGCGACGGCCTGTTCTGCGCCAAGATCTTCGGCCCGGTCAAGGACTACGAGTGCCTGTGCGGCAAATACAAGCGCCTGAAGCACCGCGGCGTCATCTGCGAGAAGTGCGGCGTCGAAGTCACGCTGTCCAAGGTGCGCCGCGAGCGCATGGGCCACATCGAACTGGCCAGCCCGGTTGCCCACATCTGGTTCCTGAAGAGTCTGCCGAGCCGTCTGGGCATGGTGCTCGACATGACGCTGCGCGACATCGAGCGCGTGCTCTACTTCGAAGGCTTCGTCGTGGTCGAGCCCGGCATGACCCCGCTGAACCGCGGCCAGCTGCTGACCGAGGAGGATTACCTCGCCAAGCTGGAAGAGTACGGCGACGAATTCAAGGCGTTGATGGGCGCCGAGGGCGTGCGCGAACTGCTGCGCTCGATCGACCTGCACACCGAGGTCGAGAGCCTGCATTCGGAAATCAGCAAGACCGGTTCCGACACCAAGCTGAAGAAACTGTCGAAGCGCCTGAAGATCCTCGAGGGGTTCCAGAAGTCCGGCATCAAGCCCGAGTGGATGATCCTCGAAGTGCTGCCGGTGCTGCCGCCCGAACTGCGTCCGCTGGTGCCGCTGGACGGCGGCCGCTTCGCGACTTCCGATCTGAACGACCTGTATCGCCGCGTGATCAACCGCAACAACCGTTTGAAGCGTCTGCTGGAACTGAAGGCCCCTGAGATCATCGTGCGCAACGAAAAGCGCATGCTGCAGGAAGCGGTCGATTCGCTGCTCGACAACGGCCGTCGTGGCAAGGCGATGACCGGCGCCAATAAGCGCCCGCTGAAGTCGCTGGCCGACATGATCAAGGGCAAGAGCGGCCGCTTCCGTCAGAACCTGCTGGGCAAGCGCGTCGACTACTCGGGCCGTTCGGTCATCGTGGTGGGCCCGACGCTGAAGCTGCACCAGTGCGGTCTGCCGAAGAAGATGGCGCTCGAGCTGTTCAAGCCCTTCATCTTCAACCGCCTCGAAGTGCTGGGGCTGGCGACCACGATCAAGGCCGCCAAGAAGATGGTGGAAGACGAAGAACCGATCGTGTGGGATCTGCTGGAAGAGGTCATCCGCGAGCATCCGGTGATGCTGAACCGCGCACCGACGCTGCACCGCCTGGGCATCCAGGCGTTCGAGCCGGTGCTGATCGAAGGCAAGGCGATCCAGCTGCATCCGCTGGTGTGTGCCGCGTTCAACGCCGACTTCGACGGCGACCAGATGGCCGTCCACGTGCCGCTGTCGCTGGAAGCGCAGGCCGAAGCGCGCACCCTGATGCTGGCGTCGAACAACGTGCTGTCGCCCGCCAACGGCGAGCCCATCATCGTGCCGTCGCAGGACATCGTGCTGGGCCTGTACTACATGACGCGCGAGAAGATCAACGCCAAGGGCGAAGGCATGATGTTTGCCGACGTCACCGAAGCGCGCCGCGCCTACGACAACCGCGAGGCCGAGCTGCACGCACGCGTCACGGTGCGCATCAAGGAAGTGACGCTGGACGAGAACAAGAACCGCGTCGAAACCATCAAGCGGGTGGAAACCACGCTGGGCCGCTCGCTGCTGTCCGAAATCCTGCCGCCGGGGCTGCCGTTCAGCTACGTCGACAAGGCGCTGAAGAAAAAAGAGATCTCCAAGCTGATCAACGCCAGCTTCCGCCGCTGCGGCCTGCGCGAGACGGTGATTTTCGCCGACAAACTGATGTACACCGGTTTCACTTTCGCCACCCGTGCCGGCATGTCGATCGCCATCAAGGACATGCTGATCCCGCGTGAGAAGGACCAGATCCTGGGCGCGGCCGAAGCCGAAGTGAAGGAGATCGAATCGCAGTACACCTCGGGCCTGGTGACCCAGGGCGAGCGCTACAACAAGGTGGTCGACATCTGGGGCCGCGCCGGCGATGCCGTCGCCAAGGCCATGATGGGCCAGCTGGGCGGCGAGAAGGTTACCGACCGCAACGGCAAGGAAGTCACCCAGGAATCGTTCAACGCGATCTACATGATGGCCGACTCCGGCGCGCGCGGCTCCGCTGCGCAGATCCGCCAGCTGGCCGGCATGCGCGGCCTGATGGCGAAGCCGGACGGCTCCATCATCGAAACGCCGATCACGGCGAACTTCCGCGAAGGCCTGAACATGCTTCAGTACTTCATCTCGACGCACGGTGCCCGTAAAGGCCTGGCCGATACCGCGCTGAAGACCGCGAACTCCGGCTACCTGACGCGCCGTCTGGTCGACGTGACCCAGGATCTGGTGGTGGTCGAGGACGATTGCGGCACCAAGAACGGTCTCGCCGTGAAGGCGCTGGTCGAAGGGGGCGAAGTCGTCGAAGCGCTGCGTGAGCGGATTCTCGGCCGCGTCGCCGCCAGCGACATCATCAACCCGGAAACCCAGGAAACCGTATTCGAGGCCGGCACCCTGCTGTCCGAAGACGTGGTCGATACCATCGAGTCCCTCGGTATCGACGAAGTCAAGGTGCGCACTCCGCTGACCTGCGAAACCCGCTACGGCCTGTGCGCCAAGTGCTACGGCCGCGACCTCGGCCGCGGCTACCTGGTCAACGCCGGCGAAGCGGTGGGCGTGATCGCCGCGCAGTCGATCGGCGAGCCGGGTACCCAGCTCACCATGCGGACCTTCCACATCGGCGGTGCGGCGTCGCGTGCCGCGGCGGCCAGCCAGCTGGAAGCCAAATCGAATGGCACCGTGCAGTACACCGCCACCATGCGCTACGTGACCAATGCGCGCAAGGAGCTGGTGGCCATTTCGCGCAGCGGCGAGATCATCATCGCCGATGACAGCGGCCGCGAGCGCGAGCGCCACAAGGTGCCGTACGGCGCGACCCTGATGGTGACCGACGCCGCCAAGATCAAGGCGGGCGCCGTGCTGGCGACCTGGGATCCGCATACCCGCCCGATCATCACCGAGTACGCCGGCCGCGTGCGCTTCGAGAACGTCGAGGAAGGCGTGACCGTGGCCAAGCAGGTCGACGACGTCACCGGTCTGTCCACCCTCGTCGTGATCGATCCCAAACGCAAGGCCGGCGCCAAGGGCGTGCGTCCGCAGGTCAAACTGCTGGACGAATCCGGCAACGAGATCAAGATCGCCGGCACCGACACGGTCGTCAACATCACCTTCCAGATCGGCTCGATCATCACGGTGAAGGATGGCCAGGACGTGGCGGTGGGCGACGTGCTCGCACGTATCCCCCAGGAAACCTCGAAGACCCGCGACATCACCGGCGGTCTGCCGCGCGTCGCCGAGCTGTTCGAGGCACGTTCACCGAAAGATGCCGGCGTGCTGGCGGAAGTGACCGGCACCGTCTCCTTCGGCAAGGACACCAAGGGCAAGCAGCGTCTGGTCATCACCGACATGGACGGCGTCGCGCACGAGTACCTGATCACCAAGGAAAAGCACGTCACCGCGCACGACGGCCAGATCGTCCAGAAGGGCGAAATGATCGTCGACGGTCCGGTCGATCCGCACGACATTCTGCGTCTGCAGGGGGTGGAGGCGCTGGCGCGCTACATCACCGACGAAGTGCAGGACGTGTACCGCCTGCAGGGCGTGAAGATCAACGACAAGCACATCGAGGTGATCGTTCGCCAGATGCTGCGTCGCGTCACGGTGGTGGATCCGGGCGATACCGGCCTCATCCCGGGCGAGCAGATCGAACGCTCGGAAGTGTTGCAGCTCAACGACGAGATGGCTGCGGCAGGCAAGGAGCCGGCCACGTACGATCCGATCCTGCTGGGCATCACCAAGGCGTCGCTGTCGACCGATTCCTTCATCTCCGCAGCGTCCTTCCAGGAAACCACGCGCGTGCTGACCGAAGCCGCGATCATGGGCAAGAAGGACGAATTGCGCGGCCTGAAGGAAAACGTGATCGTCGGCCGCCTGATCCCGGCGGGCAGCGGACTGGCCTACCACAACACCCGTCGCCGCCAGGCAGCCGGGGAGGACCTGGGGGCTGCGCACCTGATCGAAGGCGGGGAAGCCAACCCCAGCGAAAATCAGGAAGTGGCTTGACAGAGGGGGTTGCCTCCCCTAGAATCACGCGTCTTTTTCCGGCCATCCGAGCGTGTGCCGGCAAGCGCAGGACTGTAGCCCGGGACGGCACCGCTTCAGAATGCGGTCGGCGCCGTCCCGCTTGTTTTAGAAACGATACGCTTACTAATTTTTCGGAATTTTTGACATGCCAACCATTAACCAGCTGATCCGCAAGCCGCGTCAGGCCCCGGTGGAAAAGAGCAAGGTTCCGGCCCTGAAGGCCTGCCCGCAACGTCGCGGTGTGTGCACCCGTGTGTACACCACGACGCCCAAGAAACCGAACTCCGCCTTGCGTAAGGTCTGCAAGGTCAAGCTCACCAGTGGTTTCGAGGTCATCAGCTACATCGGTGGCGAAGGCCACAACCTGCAGGAGCACTCGGTGGTGCTGGTGCGTGGTGGCCGGGTCAAGGACTTGCCGGGTGTGCGCTACCACACCGTGCGCGGCAGCCTGGATACCGCGGGCGTCAAAGACCGCAAGCAGTCGCGCTCCAAGTACGGCGCCAAGCGTCCGAAGAAAGCTTAATTTTTAAAGGCTGAACAACCATGCCCCGTCGTCGCGAAGTCCCCAAGCGTGAAATCCTCCCTGATCCGAAATTCGGCAATCAGGAGGTTTCGAAATTCATGAACGTCGTCATGTCCAGCGGCAAGAAGTCGGTCGCCGAGCGCATCGTCTATGGCGCGTTCGAGCAGATTTCCAGCAAGTCCGGGAAGGATCCGCTGGAAGTGTTCAGCACCGCGCTGAACAATGCCCGCCCGCTGGTCGAGGTGAAGAGCCGTCGCGTCGGGGGTGCCAACTACCAGGTGCCGGTCGAGGTGCGCTCGAGCCGCCGTACCGCGCTGGCCATGCGCTGGCTGAAGGACGCGGCGCGCAAGCGCGGCGAAAAATCCATGGGCGCCCGCCTGGCGGGCGAGTTGCTGGACGCGGCCGAAGGCCGTGGCGGCGCAGTGAAGAAGCGTGAGGAAGTGCACCGCATGGCTGAAGCCAACAAGGCCTTCTCGCATTTCCGCTTCTAAACCCAACGTATTGATTGGCAGGTAACTAAAGTGGCACGCACGACTCCTATTGAACGCTATCGCAATATCGGCATTTCGGCCCATATTGACGCCGGCAAGACCACCACGACCGAGCGCATCCTGTTCTACACCGGCAAGTCCCACAAGATCGGTGAGGTGCACGACGGCGCCGCGACCATGGACTGGATGGAGCAGGAGCAGGAGCGTGGCATCACGATTACCTCGGCTGCCACCACCTGCTTCTGGAGGGGGATGGATGGCAAGTTCCCCGAGCACCGTATCAACATCATCGATACCCCGGGGCACGTGGACTTCACCATCGAGGTCGAGCGCTCCATGCGGGTGCTGGACGGCGCGTGCATGGTCTACTGTGCGGTGGGTGGCGTGCAGCCGCAATCCGAGACGGTCTGGCGTCAGGCCAACAAGTACGGGGTGCCGCGTCTGGCCTTCGTCAACAAGATGGACCGTTCCGGCGCCGATTTCTTCAAGGTTTACGAGCAGATGCGCAGCCGCCTGAAGGCCAATCCGGTGCCGGTTCAGGTGCCGATCGGTGCCGAAGACAAGTTCGAGGGGGTGGTTGACCTCATCAAGATGAAGGCGATCTACTGGGACGAAGCCAGCCAGGGCATGAAGTTCGAGCTGCGCGACATCCCTGCCGAGTTGGCGGATACCTGCAAAAAATGGCGTGAGGCCATGGTTGAAGCGGCTGCCGAGTCGTCCGAAGAGCTGATGAACAAGTACCTCGAAGAGGGCGACCTCTCCGAGGCGGACATCATTGCCGGCTTGCGTGCGCGCACCATCGCCAGCGAGATCGTGCCGATGATGTGTGGCACCGCCTTCAAGAACAAGGGTGTGCAGGCCATGCTCGACAAGGTGATCGAGCTGATGCCTGCGCCGACCGACATTCCGCCGGTGAAGGGTGAACTCGAGAATGGCGAAGAGGGGCAGCGCCTGGCCACCGACGACGAGAAATTCTCGGCGCTCGCGTTCAAGATTGCGACCGACCCCTATGTCGGCCAGCTGATTTTCTTCCGCGTCTATTCCGGCGTGGTCAATTCCGGCGACACGATCTACAACCCGGTCAAGGGGCGCAAGGAGCGTATCGGCCGCATCCTGCAGATGCACGCCAACCAGCGCGAAGAAATCAAGGAAGTGCGTGCGGGCGACATCGCTGCGGCGGTCGGCCTGAAAGACGTGACGACCGGCGATACCTTGTGTGATGTGGCTGCGCCGATCACGCTGGAACGCATGGAGTTCCCCGAGCCGGTGATCCACGTCGCGGTCGAGCCCAAAACCAAGGCCGACCAGGAAAAGATGGGTATCGCGCTGGGTCGTCTGGCGCAGGAAGACCCGTCGTTCCGCGTTCGGACCGACGAAGAATCCGGGCAGACCATCATCTCGGGCATGGGCGAACTCCACCTGGAGATCCTGGTTGACCGCATGAAGCGCGAATTTGGCGTCGAGGCCAACGTGGGTGCGCCGCAGGTGGCGTATCGCGAAGCGATCCGCAAGTCCGTCGAGCAGGAAGGCAAGCATGCCAAGCAGTCCGGCGGTAAGGGTCAGTACGGCCACGTCTGGATCAAGATGGAGCCGAACGAGGCGGGCAAGGGCTTTGAATTCGTCGACGCCATCAAGGGCGGCACCGTGCCGCGCGAATTCATCCCGGCGGTGGAAAAGGGCCTGGTCGAGTCGCTGAACAATGGCGTCCTCGCGGGCTTCCCGGTGGTGGACGTAAAGATCACGCTGTTCGACGGTTCGTACCACGATGTCGACTCGTCCGAACTCGCGTTCAAGCTGGCTGCGAACCTGGCGTTCAAGGACGGGATGCGTAAGGCGAACCCGGTCTTGCTGGAGCCGATGATGGCTGTCGAGGTGGAGACGCCCGAAGACTACATGGGCGATGTCATGGGCGATCTTAACCGCCGTCGCGGCATTATCCAGGGCATGGACGACGCGGCGGGGATCAAGCTGGTCAAGGCCGAGGTGCCGCTGTCCGAGATGTTCGGCTATTCGACCGACCTGCGTTCGATGTCGCAGGGTCGTGCGACCTACTCGATGGAGTTCAAGCACTACTCCGAGGCGCCGAAAAGCGTCGCTGAAGCGATCATCGCCAAGAAATAATTTTGATCTTATAGGGTACTGAAATGGCTAAGGAAAAATTCGAGCGGACCAAGCCGCACGTAAACGTTGGTACGATTGGTCACGTTGACCACGGCAAGACCACCTTGACCGCGGCGATCACCACCATTCTGTCGAAGAAATTTGGC
>JAJZPG010000063.1 GCA_021811235.1 Pseudomonadota bacterium
AGTCCAGACCGCCGCGCAGGCACTCGTACACGGCACGGCCGTAGTTCTTGGCCGACAGGCCCAGCTTGGGCTTGATGGTGCAGCCGAGCAGCGGACGGCCGTACTTGTTCATCATGTCGCGCTCGACCTGGATGCCGTGGGGCGGGCCGCCGCAGGTCTTGACGTAGGCGATGGGGAAGCGCACGTCTTCCAGGCGCAGGGCGCGCACGGCCTTGAAGCCGAACACGTTGCCGACCAGGGAGGTGAACACGTTGACCACGGAGCCCTCTTCGAACAGGTCGATCGGGTAGGCGATGAAGGCGTAGAAGCAAGTGTCGTCGCCGGGCACGTCTTCGATCTTGTAGGCGCGGCCCTTGTAGTAGTCCAGGTCGGTCAACAGGTCGGTCCAGACGGTGGTCCAGGTACCGGTGGACGACTCGGCGGCCACGGCGGCGGCCGCTTCCTCGCGGTCCACGCCCGGCTGCGGGGTGATCTTGAACACCGCCAGGATATCGGTATCCAGCGGGGTGTATTCGGGCATCCAGTAGGTCTGGCGATACTCTTTCACGCCAGCGTTGTAGGTCTTAACAGCCATCTCATCTCTCCTTCGCAAGGATTCGTCGAAACCTCTCAATCCGAGGTGGGCGAATCATGCGCGGGGCAAATCATAAATAACAGTTACTTTTTTCTATAACATCCATAGATGTTTATCTATAATCGCTAGCCATGCGCCACCACACCACCTTCCGCCAATTGGAGATCTTCGAGGCCATCGCCCGGCTGGGCAGCTTCACCCGCGCCGGCGAAGAACTGCACCTGACCCAACCCACCATCTCGATGCAGATGAAGAAGCTGACCGACATCGTCGGCGCGCCGCTGCTAGAGGTGGTCGGCAAGAAGGTGCAACTCACCGACGCCGGACGCGAACTGGCCCAGGCCAGCCGCGAGGTGTTCGGCATCCTCGACCGCTTCACCATGTCCATGGCCGAACGCCAGGGCATGAAGAAGGGCCGGCTCAAACTCATGGCCATCACCACCGCCTCTTACTTCGCGCCTCGGCTGTTGGGCGAATTCGCCAAGCGCCACCCCGGCATCGAGGTGTCGCTGAAAGTGACCAACCGCGAGCAGGTGCTGGCCAGCCTGGCCGACAACCTGGACGACCTCTATATCCTGGGCCAGCCGCCGGAAGAGATCGACGTCGTCGCCCAACCGTTCATGGACAACCCCCTGGTCGTGCTGGCCGCGCCCGACCACCCACTGGCCGGCAAGAAAAAAATTCCGCTCAAACGCTTGGCGCAAGAACCCTGGCTGATGCGCGAGCCCGGCTCCGGCACGCGCAAGGCCATCGAGCGCCTGTTCGCCGAACACGGCCTGGAGATTCGCCCGCGCCTGGAGCTGGGCAGCAACGAGGCGGTCAAGCAGGCCATCCTGGCCGGCCTCGGCATCTCCGCCCTATCCTGCCACGCCCTCGCCCTGCACCAGGCCAACCAGTTCGCCGTGCTCGACGCCCAAGGCTTTCCCATCCGGCGCCACTGGTACGCCGTCTACCCCGCCAGCCGGCAACCCTCGGTGGTGGCGCGGGCCTTCATCGACTTCTTGCTGGAACAGGAAAAGACCTCGGCCTGCGCGCCGGAAAGCGGCGGAGCATGTTGCGACGCGGGGTGCGGGAAAAAGCAAAAGGTAACGAGGAAATCAAAGTCTGCGAGATAGCCGGGGTGGCGGCTTGTCGATCAGAACTGACAGACAACTTTTAGTTCCGGCTGTCACTGCACCAAGCCTACCGAAGCGATCAGCGGCGTATTCGTCAGACCATTCACTCCCAACGGCCAACCATTTTCCCCGGCCGCACCCAAAGGTCAAAATCCGCCGCCGTGACATAGCCCAGAGCCAAGGCCGCCTCGCGCAGGGTGCTGCCGTCGCGGTGCGCCCGTTGGGCGATCTCGGCGGCGCGATCATAGCCGATGTGCGGCGCCAGCGCGGTCACCAGCATCAGCGAGCGGCCAAGCAGTTCGGCGATGCGCGTCTCGTCGGCCTCGATGCCGCGCACGCAATGGACCTCGAAGCTGATCATGCCGTCGGCCAGCAGGCGCACGCTTTGCAGGAAGTTGTGGGCGATGAGCGGCTTGTGGACGTTGAGTTCGAAGTTGCCGGCGGCGCCGCCGAGGCCGATGGCGACGTCGTTGGCCATGACCTGGGCGCAGAGCATAGCCAACGCCTCGCATTGGGTGGGGTTGACCTTGCCCGGCATGATCGAGCTGCCGGGCTCGTTTTCGGGAATCGAGATTTCACCGAGCCCGCAACGCGGGCCGGAGGCCAGCCAGCGGATGTCGTTGGCGATCTTGCTCAGCGCGACGGCAAGCAGCTTGAGCGCGCCGTGCGCGGCGACCAGGCCGTCGTGCGCGGCCAGCGCGGCGAACTTGTTGCCGGCGGCGACGAAGGGCAGCCCGCTGTCCCGGGCCAACTCAGCCGCCACACGCCGGCCGAATTCGGCATGGGTGTTGAGGCCGGTGCCGACGGCGGTGCCGCCGACGGCCAGCGGGTAGAGCGAAGGCAGCATGGCCTGGATGACCGCTTCGGCATGGTCGAGCTGGGCGACGTAGCCGGAGAACTCCTGGCCCAGGGTCAGCGGCGTGGCGTCCTGCAAATGAGTGCGGCCGATCTTGACGATGTCGGCGAAGGCGGCGGATTTCTCCGCCAGCGTCGCCCGCAGCCGGGCCAGCGCCGGCAGCACTGCGCGGGCAAGCCCCAGGCCGGCGGCCAGGTGCATGGCGGTGGG
>JAJZPG010000017.1 GCA_021811235.1 Pseudomonadota bacterium
CGATAGTTCTGGCTGGTTGGAATTGCGTGCAGTCGTATATCCGGCATCTTGAGTGGGTTCTGTGTGACCCGTGCCGACATGGAATCTGCTCACGGCGCGCCAATCGGTACAAGCGGCAGCTTGGGTGACGGTCGTTCCCTCTGGTCGATCGTCGTGATGCCTACGCCCAGATCGCACCTGGAACGGGTGCTGGCCCACTCGATTCGTGCCGAAGCCGTCACCCGGCGCGACTCAAAACCACACACCGATCCGGTGAGTGCATTGCGCGGGGATGCCGGTTCCCCGGAAGGCAACTAACATTCGGTTTGCCGGCCTTGCCGCGTCCCCTGCCCTGAACTGGAAAGCCGATCATGCCGAGTCGTCTCCTTCTGTCTGCGCTTGCCGTCATCGCCTTGCTGGCGGGCTGCGCCGCGCCCCATCCGCCGCTGCCGACCGTACAGTCGGTCGAACTGCCGCGTTACTACGGCACCTGGTACGAAATCGCCCGGCTGCCGAATCGCTTCCAGGCGATGTGCGCCTCGGATATCCGTGCGGAGTACCGGGCCGACGGCGATCGCGTCTCGGTGGTGAACAGCTGCCGCACGGCGGACGGCAGGCTGGAACGGGCCGAAGGAATCGCCAAGGCCGTTGTAGGCAGCCGGGGAGCGAAGCTGCGGGTGAGCTTCTTCCGTCCGTTCTACGGCGATTACTGGGTGCTCGACCTCGACGCGGATTACCGCTGGGTGCTGGTGGGTGAACCGGGCCGCCGCTATGCCTGGGTGCTGGCGCGCGAACCCCGGCTCGACGCGGCGACGCTGGACGCCTTGCTGGCGAAGGCGGCGGCGCTCGGCTTCGCGCGGCAGGCGTTCGTCATGACGCCACACACCGCCGCTGGGCGTTGACGCCATGCCCGCCACGCTGCGCGCCGTCCAGGCCGACCTCACCACGCTCGCGGTCGACGCCATCGTCAACGCGGCGAATTCATCGCTGCTGGGCGGCGGCGGGGTCGACGGCGCGATCCATCGCGCGGCCGGGCCGCAGCTGCTCGCCGAATGTCGCGCACTGGGCGGCTGCGATACGGGTGACGCCAAGCTCACGCAGGGGTACCGGCTGCCAGCCCGCTACGTGATCCACACGGTGGGCCCGGTGTGGCACGGCGGCGACCGCGGCGAGTCGGAACAGCTGGCGTCGTGCTACCGCCGTTCGCTCGAGGTGGCGGCGCAGCGCGGCATCGCCTCGCTGGCGTTCCCGGCGATCAGCACCGGGGTGTACGGCTATCCGAAGGATGCCGCCGCGCGCATTGCGGTGGCGACGGTGCGCGCGACGCTGCCGGCGTACCCGGCCATCCGCGAGGTGGTCTTCTGCTGCCATTCAACGGACGATCATGCGCGCTATCAGGCGTTGCTGGCCGAGGTGTGAAGCGCATGGACGTGGTGCTGATCCATGGCATGGGCCGCACGCCGCTTTCGATGCTGCGGCTGCGCCGGCGCCTGCGGCGGGCGGGCCATCGGGCGATCCTGTTCGGCTATTCGCCGACCGTCGAGACGCTGCAGGGCGCGACGCGCCGGCTGGTGCGCCATATCGGGCGCGCCACGGATACGACGCGCTATGCGCTGGTGGGGCATTCGCTCGGCACGGTGCTGATCCGCAACGCGCTCGCGCAGCTCGGCCCCCGTCCACCCGCAGCCTGCTTCTTCCTGGCGCCGCCGATGGTGGCGTGCAAGGCGGCGAAATTCTTTTCGCGCGCTTGGCTATACAAGAGGTTGATGGGCGAAATGGGTCAACTGCTGGCGTCCGACGCGTTCATGGAGGGACTGCCGATGCCGCCCTGCTTCACCCGGATCTACGCCGGGGTGGCCGGGCCGCGCGCGTCCTGGCTGCCGTTCGGGAGCGAGGCCAACGACGGCATCCTGAGCGCGGCCGAGGCCACGGGCGAATACGCGCCGCTGACGCGGCAGGTGCCGTCGCTGCATACGTTCATCATGCATTCGCGCGTGGTGGCGAACGACATCGCGGAATCCCTCGCCCGGCTCGCCCTGCCGACTCGCCCGCTTGAATAGGAGAACGCCATGGAGCCCCGCATCAGTCTGATCACCCTCGGCGTGGCCGATCTCGAACGCGCCACCCGTTTCTACCAGGATTGCCTCGGCCTGCCGCGGCTGCAGACGCCGCCGTCGGTCGTCTTCTTCGAACTCGGGACAACCTGGCTGGCGCTGTGGTCCCGCGCGAGCCTGGCGGCGGATGCCGGCCTGGCGGCGGATGCCGGCCTGGCGGCGGAAGGTTCGGGCTTTCGCGGCTTCGCACTGGCGCACAACGTGCGCTCGCCGGCCGAGGTGGATGCGCTGCTCACCCGCGTGGCCAGCTGCGGCGGCACCGTCACCCGGGCCGGCCATCCGACGGACTGGGGCGGCTACTCGGGCTATTTCACCGACCCGGATGGCTTTGCCTGGGAGATTGCGCACAATCCGGATTTTCCGCACGTCTGAAGCCCGGCGCCCCGCAGCAGGTTCGGACGCCGACCGGTTCCGGCTTGCACTATTCTTGAACCTCTGTGCATCTCTTGGGCAGGCGGATTTCCCGGCATGGCCCTACGGTCGGAATGGGCAAAACCCGGGACAAGGAGGCGAGATGGAAAAGCAGCCGAGCATACGCATTGCGCAATCCTCCGCGCAGGAGGCCCGCCAGGCTGTTCGGGAATTCCACGCCGCAGTCGGACAGCCTGACATGGAATGGGTCATGTTCTTCTGTTCCAGCGAATACGAGCTCGACGCGCTGGCCGAGGAAATGAACCGCCTGTTCGCGGGCGTCCAGGTGGTCGGCTGCACGACGGCAGGCGAGATCGGGCCGGGCAGTTACCAGCGCCACTCCCTGAGCGGAGCGAGCTTTGCCAGGGGCAGCTGCACGGCGGTGAGCGGCCGGCTGGATCGCCTGATCCGCTTCGATCCCGCGAGGGCCAAGGGGTTCGCCAGTGAGCTGCTGCAGCGGCTCGAAAGCCGGGCGCCCCAGGCGGATTCCGACAACAGTTTCGCGTTCCTGCTGATCGACGGACTCGCGACGCGCGAGGAATCGGTGACGTACGCGCTGCAAAGCGCGCTCCAGGGGGTTCCACTGGTGGGCGGCTCGGCCGGAGACGATCTGAAATTCAGCAAGACGCATGTATACAGCGAGGGCGGGTTTCATTCCGATAGCGCGGTGCTGATCCTCGTCAGCACGCACCTGCCGTTCAGGACCTTCAAGACGCAGAATTTCGTCTCCACCTCGACGCGCCTGGTGGTGACGCAGGCCGATCCAGCCAGGCGCATCGTCAGGGAAATCAATGGACTGCCGGCGGCCGAGGAATATGCCCGGCTGGTGGGGGTCGACATCGGAGACCTCAGCCCGATGCGCTTCGCCGCCACGCCCGTGGTGCTGTCGATCGGGGGAACCGACTATGTGCGCGCCATCCAGAAGGTCAATTCCGACGGCAGCCTGTCCTTCTTCTGCACGATCGAGGACGGCCTGGTGCTGAGGGTGGCGCACGGGGTGGATCTGGTGGAAAACCTGGAGCAGACCTTCGAGGCAATCCGGGCCGAGATCGGGGCGCCCCAGATCGTGTTCGGCTGCGACTGCATCCTGCGCAACCTGGAGATGAGCCGCACGGGCGACCGGGCACGCATCGAATCCATTTTCCGGCACAACAACACGATCGGGTTCAGCAGCTACGGAGAACAATTCCACGGCGTGCACGTCAACCAGACCTTCACCGGCATCGCCATCGGCGCGGCCCCCGGTGCAAGCGATGAGTGAGGCGGCGAAAACGGACGCGGACGAGGCGGCCCTGCGCGCCGAGATCGTGCGCCTGAACAAGGTCGTCCAGGCGCTGATGAACCGCGCCGAACGCAGCATGAACATCGGCGAATCGGACTTCAATCTGTTCCAGACCACGATCATGCTCGAAGAAAAGGTGCGGCGCCGCACCGAAGAGCTCGAAGCGGCGTCGCGGACGAACGAAAGAACGCTCCGGGCGCTGCGCGAATCGGAGGCCAAGTTCCATGGTCTGGTCGAGCAATCCCTGGTCGGCATCGCCATCATCCTGGAAGGCCGCTTCAGCCATGCCAATCCGAAGCTGGCCTCCATACTCGGTTACAGCGTCGACGAGCTGTCGCACCTCAAGCTGCTCGACGTCGTGGTCGAGCATGAACGCGCCCTCGTGGCGGAACACATGCGCAAGGGGCTTGCAGGCGAAACCAGGAAAGCACCCTGCGCCTATCTCGTCCATCGCAAGGACGGGACCCAGGCGGATATCGAGATCGCCTGTTCGCTCATGCACGTCGGCGGCAAGCCGGCCCTGATCGTCGTGATGACGGACATCAGCGAACGCGTCCAGGCCGAAGCTGCGGTCCAGAGGCTGAACGCCAGGCTGCAGGAAATGGCGACCCAGGACGCGCTGACCGGTCTTTTCAACCGCCGCTACCTGGAAGACGCATTCGAGCGGGAACTGATCCGCGCAGAGCGCCACCATTTCCCGGTCGGCGTCATCATGGGCGATCTCGACCACTTCAAGGCCGTCAACGACACCTACGGCCATCAGGCAGGCGACTCGGTGCTGCGGGAATTTGGCCGCTTGCTGCGGCTGCATGCCCGCGGCAGCGATATCTGCTGCCGCTACGGCGGAGAGGAATTCCTGCTGATCCTTCCCGGCATGGCGGAAGACAAGGCCTGCGAGCGGGCTGAAGAATTGCGGGCGGCCGTTGCGGCCACCCCCGTCACGGCCGGCGCCTCGACCATCCGGGTGACTGCTTCGTTCGGCGTGGCGAGCTTTCCGCGGCACGGCAGGACCCGCGATGAATTGATGGCGGCGGCGGACAACGCGCTCTACGCAGCCAAGGAATCCGGGCGCAACCGGGTGCGTGGATACGGCGGCCCCCCCGGGATCGCCCCCGGATTCCCATAGCAACCCCTGCCGCCCCCTGCTGACTTCGCACGCGCGATCTGGCACGCTATCCCTTCCTTCCCGCGACCGCAGGACGACGGCCATGGTCCGATTGCAGCACTCACTGAATGCCTGGGGCACGCCCGGATTTCCGGATGTCGCCAAGCAGGAAATCATGCAGCTGGATGCGAATCTGCTTCCGTTGCAGCAGGGCTTGTCCCGCAGCAGCCATGTCACCGACCGCCCTTTCGAGGCGCTGATTCTCGGCAGCCACGAGGAGAACGGCCACATCCGCGTGAAGGCGGGAATCTTCTACAGCGGCATCATCGCCGGCTGCAGCTGCGCGGACGATCCCACGCCCGTCGACGAGCTGACCGAGTATTGCGTGCTGCAGTTCGACATCGACCGCACCACTGCCGACGCCAGCGTGACGCTGCAGGCGGAATAATCTTCTTCCGCCTGCCGCCTTCAAGCCGCGTGCCGCTGGCGCCAGGCAAGACCAGACGCCGGTTGCGCGGATTATCCATGCTTGCGAACGGGTCTTTTTCTTCTTGCCGGGGCGCGCAAACTGGTGTTTCATCTAGAAAAAAGCGGGGATATCTGTGCCAGGGCGGTCGAATCGAGACTGCGCTGCGTACACAACGAAAACACGCCTTCCCGAGAAGGCCCCCGGCAAAGACACGATCACAGTGCGGTGAATTTGGTTGTTTGGTAGAGCGGGCGGGCCCCTGGCCCCTCCGTGCAGTTTCTCGTTTGAGAAGAACTGAGCCGCCCGATGAAGACCGTCAACGCCTATATCGACAATTACAAGCCAGCGGGACGCATGGCATTCGCCCGCCGTTTTCTGGCGATCTGGCTGCCGGTCATGCTGCTGCTGGCCGCCGTCATCTGGGTGTTTTATGCGGTGCAGTCTAAAAGCGCCCAGACCCTGCTGAAAGCCACGGAACGCGAGGCCATCCAGCTTTCCATCCAGGCGAGCCTGACGGAATTCACGAACGTCCGCTCCGACCTGCTCTATCTGTCCGACCAGTACACGCTGCTCAACAGCGGGAGCGGCGACATTCCGCCGGCCTATGCCCCGCTTGTCGCACGCTATCTTGCCTTCGCCTCGCGCAAGGGGCTGTACGACCAGGTGCGCTTCCTGGATGCACGCGGCCGGGAAATCGTCCGCGTCGACTGGAACAACGGACGCCCCGAGGGCGTTCCAGCCGAGCGGCTGCAGGACAAATCCGGCCGCTACTACGTGCGCGCCGCGCTCGCGCTGGATCGCGGCGACATCTACGTCTCGCCGCTCGACCTCAACGTCGAGCGGGGAAGGATCGAGCAGCCGCCTAAGCCGACCATGCGTTTCTGCACCCCCGTGTTCGACCAGAAAGGCCGCAAGCGCGGCGCCATCGTCCTGAATTATCTGGGCGAACCCTTCCTCGGCCGCCTGCGCAGGATTCACGAGCCGAACCGGGCTTCCGGGCCGATCTGGCTCATGAATGCCGACGGCTACTGGATGCTCGGCCCGCGGGCCGGGGACGAATGGGGGTTCATGTTTCCCGAGCGCGCGGACCGGCGGCTGGGCACGCGCGATCCGCAAGCCTGGAAGACGATCCACGGCTCGTCGGGGGACGGGCAGTTCATGACCGACCAGGGTCTCTACACCTACGCGTGGGTGACCCCGCTTCCCCTGGCGGGCCCGCACGCTGCGGTGGCGGCACCCGACGCGCAGCGCTGGCTGCTGGTGGCCCACACGCCCGCGGCAACGATCGACGCGCAGGGGGCCGTCCTGTCGCAGCGGCTGTGGCTCGTGTTCAGCGTGCTGGCGCTGGTCTTCTCGCTCGCGGCGTGGGCGATCGCCTTCTACAGCATGCGCCGGCATTGGGCCGAAGAGAGCGTGCGGGCCAGCGAGGCGCGCTTTCGCGCCCTGCTCGAGTCGGCGCCGGACGCCATCGTGATCGTCAACCGCGAAGGGCGCATCGTGCTCGTCAATGCGCAGGCCGAGAACTATTTCGGCTATGCGCGCGAGGCGCTGCTGCAACAGCCGATCGAGATCCTGGTTCCGGATTCCATACGCAGCCGTCACGAAGCCCACCGTGCGAGCTATACCGCCGACCCCTATACGCGCCCCATGGGCGCGGGCATGGAGCTGTTCGGGCGGCGCAAGGACGGCAGCGAGTTTCCGCTGGAGATCAGCCTGAGTCCGCTGCAGACGCCGCAGGGCATGGTGGTGACGGCGATCATTCGCGACATCAGCGCCCGCAAGCAGGCCGAGCGCCAGCGCCAGGAAGCGCAGGCACGCTATCGGGAGCTGATGGACAACCTGCCCGTCGGGGTCTACCGCAAGACGGCCGGGGCGGACGGCCAGTTCCTGGAAGTGAATCCGGCACTGGTCAGCATGCTGGAGGCCGAATCGGCCGCGGCCCTGCTCAATCATCCGCTCGCCACCTTCAAGACCGCTTCGGGCCAGCCGCTGTTCGGAGAAAGCGAAAGCCAGCTTGACGCGATCATCAACGAAGAAATCGAAATGCGCACCCTGAAGGGACGCCCGTTCTGCGGCGCCATCACCGCCCGCTTGAAACGCGAGTCCGACGGCCGGGTCTATTACGACGGCATCATCGAGGACGTGACCCCGCGCAAGCTGATCGAGCAGCAGCTGCAGAACCGCTCGATCGAACTGGAAGCGATCAACCAGGAGCTGGAGGCGTTCAGCTACTCCGTCTCGCACGACCTGCGGGCGCCGCTCAGGGCGATCGACGGCTTCAGCCGGATCCTGCTCACCGACTATGCAGACCGCCTCGACGAGACGGGGCGTGACCGGCTCGGGCGGATACGCCGTGCCGCGCAGCACATGGGGACGCTGATCGACGATCTGCTCAAGCTGTCGCGCGTCACCCGCACCGAGCTGAAGCGCGAGGAGGTGGATCTGAGCGCCCTGGCCGAGGAGATCGGCACGGAGCTGCGCAAGCAGGCGCCGGAGCGCGTCGTGGAATTCGCCATCGCCCCCGATTTGCGGGCGAACGGCGACCGGGGCCTGCTGCGCATCGTGCTCGACAACCTGCTCGGCAATGCCTGGAAGTTCACCGGCGGACGCGCGCAGGCGCGGATTTCCCTGGCGGCCGAAACGCATCCCGAGGGGACGGTCTACGTCGTCAGCGACAACGGTGCGGGGTTCGACATGGCCTACGCCAACAAGCTGTTCGGCGTATTCCAGCGCCTGCACGACGTCAGCGAATTCCCCGGGACCGGCATCGGGCTGGCCACCGTACAACGGATCGTCCACAAGCACGGCGGGCGCATCTGGGCCGAAAGCGAAGTCGGCCAGGGCACGCAGTTTTACTTCACATTGGAACCGGAGAAACCATCGTGAGCGACAAGAGCATTCTTTTAGTGGAAGACAATCCGGACGATGCGGCATTGACCGTGCATGCGCTGGAAACCAACAAGATCGGCAACACGCTGGTCATCGCGCGCGACGGCGTGGAAGCGCTGGACTACCTGTTCGGCAGCGGCAGCTACGCGGGGCGCAATCCGGCCGACCTGCCTGCGGTGGTGCTGCTCGACCTCAAGCTGCCCAGGATAGACGGCCTCGAGGTGCTGCGCCGCGTCCGTTCGGACGGGCGCACGCATCTGTTGCCGGTGGTGATCCTGACCTCCTCCAACGAGGAGGAAGACCGGATCAAGGGCTATGCGCTGGGAGCCAACAGCTATGTGCGCAAGCCGGTTGATTTCGACGATTTCGTCCGCGCGGCGGGCCAGCTCGGACTCTACTGGCTGCTGCTCAACCAGGCGCCGCCGGCGGTCGGTTAGGCATGCCCATGCGCCAGGAACACGGGAGTCGATCATGAACGAAACGACAAGCGATACCAGGCTGCGCGCCCTGATCGTGGAAGACTCCGAGGACGACGCGCTGCTGCTGGTGGAGCACCTGCAGCGCGCCCACTTCCAGATCGAATGGCAACGCTTGGACACCGAGCAGGCGCTGCGCGAGGCGCTCACCCAGGAATGGGACATCGTATTTTCCGATTACTCGATGCCCTACTTCAGCGGCGCCCGGGCGCTGGAAATCGTCAAGCGCCACGACCCGGACATCCCCTTCATCTTCGTCTCCGGCACCATCGGCGAGGAGACGGCGGTGACCGGCATGCGCGCGGGCGCCCAGGACTACGTGATGAAGGGCAACATGGCCCGTCTGGTGCCGGCGGTCTACCGCGAGCTTGCCGACGCCAAGGTGCGCCGCGAACGGCGCAACGCCGAACAAGCCGTGCGCCGCCTGTCGCAGGTGGTGGAACAGGCGGCCGACAGCGTCTTCATCACCGACCCGCAGGGCAGGATCCTGTACGTCAACCCGGCCTTCGAGCGGCTCACCGGCTTCAGCGCGGCCGAGGCCATCGGCACGACCCCCGCACTGATCAAATCGGGGCGCCATGACGACGCTTTCTTCCGGCAGATGTGGGACACCATCCTGAAAGGCGAAATCTTCCAGGAAACCCTGGTCAACCGCCGCAAGGACGGCGCGCTGTTCTACGAGGAGAAAACCATCGCGCCGCTGTTCGACGGCGCCATGCAGATTGCCAGCTTCGTCTCGACCGGGCGCGACATCACCGACAGGATCCGTTCCGAGGAGACCCGCGCGCAGCTGCTGGAAATCCTGGAGGCGACGACGGACTTCGTGGCGATCATCGACGGCGACGGACGCCTGCGCTATCTCAACCGCGCGGGCCGGACCATGCTCGGCTTGCCGGAGGCGGCCGACGTCAGCACCCGCTACATTGCCGACTGCCATCCCGAATGGGCCACCCAGCGCCTGCTGATGGAAGCCTTCCCGATCGCGCGCCGCGACGGCGTCTGGCAGGGGGAAACCGCTGCGCGGCGGGCCGACGGACTGGAAATCCCGGTCTCCCAGGTCGTGCTGGCGCATGGCGGCACGAACGAGATGCCGGAGTTCTTCTCGACCATTGCGCGCGACATCACCGAGCGCAAGCATTTCGAGCAGGAGCTGCGCCGCCAGGCGACGCACGATGCGCTGACCGGGCTGCCCAACCGCATCCTGCTGGAAGATCAGCTGGCGACGCTGCTGGCGCGCGCCGAACGCGGCCCCGGCCTAGCCTCGGTGCTGTTTCTCGACGTCGACAATTTCAAGCGCATCAACGACGGCCTCGGGCATGCCGCGGGCGATGCCCTGCTGCGCCACGTGGCGCAGCGGCTCCGGGACTGCGTGCGCCCGAACGATGTCGTGGCGCGTTACGGCGGCGACGAATTCACCATCGCGATCGGCGACCTTTCCCATCCCGACAACATCCTGACCATCCTGCACAAGGTGCGGGCAGCATTCGAAACGCCCATCTTCATCGCCGGACGGGATGTGTACGCCACGTTCAGCATGGGGATTTCGGTCTATCCGCACGACGGCGACGATACGGAAACGCTGCTGAAGAACGCGGATACGGCGATGTATCGGGCCAAGGCGAACGGCCGCAACCAGTACCAGTTCTATGCACCGGAAATGAATGCGCGGGGACAGGAGCTGCTGTCGCTCGAGACCGACCTCCGGCGCGCACTCGATCGCGGGGAGTTCCTGCTCTACTACCAGCCGCAGCTGGATCAGCGCCGGGGCCGCATCGCCGGCTTCGAAGCGCTATTGCGCTGGAAACACCCGCAACAGGGACTGGTCTCGCCGGGCGATTTCATCCCCCTGCTGGAGGACACCGGCTTGATCGTCCCGGTGGGCGAATGGGTGCTGCGCGACGCATGCATGCAATACCGGAAATGGCGCGAAGCCGGCTTCGATCCGGTGAGGATCTCGGTCAACGTCTCGGCCCGGCAATTCCGGGAACGCACGCTGCTGGAACAAATCGAGCAGGCGCTGCGCGACGAAGGGATTCCCCCGCATCACCTCGAGCTCGAAATCACCGAGAGCACCGTCATGCACGATGTCGAGGCGACCGGCGAGATCCTGGCCGAGCTCGATGCCCTGGGTGTACGCCTCGCCATCGACGATTTCGGCACGGGTTATTCGTCGCTGGCCTATCTGAAGCGCTTTCCGCTCGACGTCCTGAAGATCGACCGCGCCTTCATCCAGGATTCCCCGCACGACAACAACGTCTCGGCGATCGCCGAAGCCAGCATCTCGCTCGGGCACAAACTGGGGCTGGAGGTGGTGGCGGAAGGCGTCGAGACGGCGGCGCAGATGGAATTCCTGTGCGCGCACGAGTGCGACCTGATCCAGGGGTTCTACTTCAGCAAACCGCGCCCGACCAGCGAACTCGCGCAATTCTTTTCCGGCCAGCCCGCGGGCAAGGGTTGAGGCGCCGCCGCCCTTTCAGGGGAGCATGAGCCGGAACACGGCGCCGCCGTCGTTGGACAGGCGCAGTTCGCCGGACCGTCCACGGTTGTCGTGGCTCTGCGCGATCAGGCGGGAAAACTGCAGCCCGAGTCCGGTTCCTGTGGCGCGATACGGCACACCGGTCGCCACGCTGGTCAGGATGTGCTCGGGGTAGCCGGACGAATCGTCGCGCACGGCCAGACTCAGGCATCCGTCCACCATGTCCGCTTCGATCCGGATGGTCGAACGGGCGTACGTCAACGCGTTGTGGATGGCATTGATCAGGGCCATCCCGACCAGGTCGCGGTCGAAGAACCAGAGGGCGGGCACCGCGTCGGACACCGCCGTCTCGACGCGAATGCGGCCCCGCGCGAGCGCCATGGTCTGCTCGGCGAGCTCATGCACCAGATCGTGCGGCGAGCCGGCGTCGATCATGGGATGGATCGGCCCGTTGGCGGCCTTGTAGATCAGCAACGCCTGGTTCAGCCGGTCGATCACGCCCTGGCACAGCAGGCGCGCTTCGTCGACCGGCGCATCGTGCCTGGCCTCGCCCTGCTGCGGAATGCGCTCGATGCTCATCGACAACAGCGCCAGGCTGTTCTTCAGTTCGTGAATCAGCGCCGCGTAGAAATCGCTGCCGTCGAAGCTCATGCGGTGGACTTTCTGTGAATGCCGAAGCGGGTCTCCAACTCCTTCATCTGCAGGCGCAGGCCGGCGATGCGCGCGTGGCCAGGCGCCTGCCGTTCGGCCTCCGCCAGATAGCTTCGGGCAGTCCCGATCATGGCTTCGTCCATCCCGATCTGGTCGATGTACTTGAGGATGACCCACACCGCGTTCATCATGATGCGCGGGTTGTAGGGCGCCTCGCGGCAGGCGGTCAGCAGCTTGTCGACGGCGCCGTGGAAGTCGCCGCGCTGCGCCAGCACCACGCCCTCGTTGTTGAGCTTGCGCACGTCGCCGGTGGCGGCGGCGAGCACGCCGGTGCCGGCGTCGGTGCGTCCCGCCTCGCTGTAGATACGCTTCGCCTTGGTGAGCAGCGCATCGCTGTCGTGGGCATTGCGCGCCACTTCGCCGACGATGGCGTCTGCCTCGTCGTTGCGGCCGTGGGCCATGCAGGTGCCCGCCAGATCGAGCATCAGCTGGGCGTCGCCGCGGATGCCGGCGGCGCGCAGGCCGGCTGCCTCGTCGAGCGCCCTGGCCGCTTCCTGCAGGTTGCCGGAGTGGGTGTGCGCCATGCCCTGGGTGACGGCCATCACCAGCTGGCCCTCGGGGCTGGACTGCAGGGTGCTCCTGTTCTTCTTCAGCGTGTCGGCAACGGCCTTGAGGTCGCCCTGCTCGATCTGCACCCGGCACAGGTTGCCGTAGTCGGCGGGGGTGACGAAGATCGAGTGGCGGCCTTTTTCCACCGCCTGGGTGAATGCGGTGCGCGCGGTGTCGAGGTCGCCGTTGGCGTGGGCGACTTCGCCCAGCTTCTGCTGCCGCCGCACCGTCTTGGCGGAGATCGCCACGCCCTGCTCCAGCGCGGCCTGGGCGCCCGCCGGATTCTTCTGCGCGAGGCAGACGTCCGACAGCAGGTCGTAGGCGGAGACCATCTCCGGCGCGTGCTCGAGCACGTCGCGCAGTTCCTCCTCGGCCGCCTGGTCCTTGTTCTGCATGTGCATCGCGCGGGCGAGGCCGAGCCGGGCCCAGGGAATGGCGCGCATGCTGATCACCTGCTGGTACAGAGCCTCGGCTTCGTCGAAGCGCCCGGCCGCGACCAGCAGCTCGCCCTTGAAGCGCATGGCGTCGACCGCGTATTTCGGCTTGCCGCGCATCAGCGCGTCGCAGCCGGCGATGGCCTCCTCCAGTTCCTGCGCCTCGAAATGGCGGTAGACAGGGGCAAATGCCCGCTTGCGCAGCAGGATGCCTTCCAGGCGGTTGCGCAGCACCTCGGCGCTGAACGGCTTGATCATGTAGTCGTCCGGCGCCAGTTCGGCAGTGGCCACCACCTTCTCGTAGAAGGATTCGGCGGTCACCATCATGAACACCGTCTCCAGCGAGATCAGGTGGCTGTGGCGCAGTTCCTCGAGCAGCTGCTGGCCGTCGCGCCCTTCGCCGAGGTTGAAGTCGCACAGGATGAAATCGCAGGGCCGGTTCCTGATCTGGAAAATGGCCTCGGCGGCGTTCGCCACCATCTGGATCTTGGTGATGCCGAAATTGGCGAGCGTGAGCCGCAGCGCACTGCGCATCCCGGGCGAATCGTCGACCACCAGCGCCCGCAAGGCGGCGTAGTCGATGGAGGTTTCGCCGGCGGCGGCCGGATTCAGGCTCATGCTCGAAAATTCCAGTTTGAAACGTCATGCCCCCAGGGGGCAGGGATCGGTGCGAAATGCTTGGTGAGGGATGTATCGGCAATCCGCAGCGGAACTGAACGCCTGGACAGGCCGGGAAGCGCGCTTCAGCGGCCGGCAGCGCCCAGGTCCAGCGCGTCCGCATAGGGCTCGCCGGGATACTGGAAGGCCACCGGGCCATCGGGCCGGGCGTGCACGAATTGCCGGACGAAGGGATCGTCGGAGTCGCCCATCTCGGCGGCGTTGCCTTCGGCCACCACCACGCCGTCGTGGAGGAAATAGACGTAGTCGGCGACTTTCAGCGATTCAGAGACGTCGTAGGTCACCACGATCGAAGTCAGTCCGAGCGCATCGTTGAGGCGCCGGATCAGGTTGGCGATGGTGTTGAGCGAGATCGGGTCGAGGCCGGCAAAGGGCTCGTCGTACATGATCAACGCAGGGTCGAGCGCGATCGCCCGCGCCAGCGCCACGCGCCGTTCCATGCCGCCCGACAGCTCGCCGGTCATCAGGTCGCGCGCGCCGCGCAGGCCGACGGCGTGCAGCTTCATCAACACCAGGTCGTGGATGACGTCCTCCGGCAGATCGGTGTGCTCACGCATCGGATAGGCGATGTTGTCGAACACCGAGAGGTCGCTGAACAGGCCGCTGACCTGGAACATCATGCCCATCTTGCGCCGCATCGCATAGAGGGCATCGTTGTCGAGCTCGTGCACCACCTGGCCGTCGAACGTGACGCCGCCCTGCGCCGGCCGCAACTGGCCGCCGACGTGGCGTAAAAGCGTGGTCTTGCCGCAGCCGCTGACGCCGAGGATGGCGACGAGCTTGCCGCGCGGGATGGCAAGGTTGACGCCGCGCAGCACGGCGCGGTCGCCGTAGGCGAAGTGCAGGTCGCGGATCTCGACCAGGGAATCGGTCATTTCAGTCCCCCACCAGCAGGGCTTCGGGCGCTTCCAGCGCGGCTTTCACCGCGACCAGGAACTGCACCGCGTCGCGGCCGTCGATCAGGCGGTGGTCGTAGGTCAGCGCCAGATACATCATCGGGCGGATGACCACCTGGCCGTTCTCGGCGACCGGGCGTTCCTGGATGGTGTGCATGCCGAGGATGGCCGACTGCGGCGGATTGAGGATGGGGGTGGACAGCAGCGAGCCGAACACGCCGCCGTTGGTGATGGAGAAGCTGCCGCCTGCCAGTTCCTCGAGGGTGAGCCTGGCTTCGCGCGCGCGGCGGGCGAAGTCGGCGATGGCCGCTTCGATCCCGGCGGACGTCAGGGTCTGCGCGCGCCGCAGGATGGGCACAACCAGGCCGCGCGGGCTGGAAATGGCGATGCCGATGTCGGCATCGCCGTGCCACACGATGTCGCTGCCGTCGATGGCGGCGTTGACGATGGGGAAGGCTTCGAGTGCCTGACACACCGCGCGCACGAAGAAGGACATGTAGCCGAGCTTGACGCCGTGCTTGGCCTCGAACTCCGCCTTGAAGCGCTGGCGCAGCTCGTTCACCGGCTGCATGTTCACCTCGTTGAAGGTGGTGAGCATGGCCGCGGTGTGCTGTGCCGCGACCAGCCGCTCGGCGACGCGCTGGCGCAGGCGCGACATCGGCTCGCGCCGGTTTTCGCCCGGCGGGACGACAGGCACGTCGGAGACAGGCAGCGCGACGGCGGGCCGGGGCGCCGGCGCGGCCGCCGATGGGGTAGCCGGGGCCGCCGGCTGTGCCACGGCAGCCCGTTCCGCAGGCCTTGAGGCAGGCGCGTCCGGCACTGCGCCCTCGCCCGTTTCGATCACCGCCACCACCTCGTCGGCCCTGACCACCGCGCCTTCCGGCTGGCGGAGTTCGACCAGGGTGCCGGACGCGGGCGCCGGGATTTCCAGGATCACCTTGTCGGTTTCCAGGTCGACCAGGGTCTCGTCGCGTGCGACCGTCTCGCCCACCTGTTTGCGCCACGGCAGCAGGGTGCCGCTGGCGATCGAATCGGAGAGCTGCGGAACGCGGACTTCAAGCTTCATACGGAGTCTCCAGCGCGTCCTCGATCAGCGCCTCCAGTTCGGCCCGGTGGCGCGACAGGTAGCCCGATGCCGGCGCGGCGGCAGCCGGCCGGCCGGCGTAATGAAAGTGCCGTCCGCCAGGGGGGCACCGGTTGAGGTGGTGCAGGGTCTGGTACCAGGCGCCCTGGTTCATCGGCTCCTCCTGCGCCCACACGAAAGTGGCGGCGTGCGGGTAGGCATTCAGGATGTCGCAAAAGGCCTCTCCCGGAAACGGGTAGAGCTGTTCGATCCGCACCAGGGCGACGTCGTCCAGCCCGCGCTCGGCGCGCGACGACTCGAGGTCGAACCACACACGCCCGCTGCATGCCACCACGCGTTTCGCCTGACGCGGTGCGCGCGGGTCGTCGATCACCGGACGGAATGCCCCGTTGCTCAATTCCGCCAGCGACGAGGTGGAAGCCGGGTGACGCAACAGGCTCTTCGGCGTCAGGATCACCAGCGGCTTGCGCAGAGGGCGCACGATCTGCCGCCGCAGCAGGTGGAAGATCTGCGACGGCAGCGACGGCACGCACACCTGGATATTGTCCTGTGCGCACAGCTGCAGGTAGCGCTCGAGCCGTGCCGACGAGTGCTCCGGCCCCTGCCCTTCGAAGCCGTGCGGCAACATCAGCACGAGGCCGCACAGCCGGCCCCACTTGGCTTCCCCGCTGGTGATGAACTGGTCGATCACCACCTGCGCGCCGTTGGCGAAGTCGCCGAACTGCGCTTCCCAGACAACCAGCGTATCCGGGTCGGCGGTGGAATAGCCGTATTCGAACGCCAGCACCGCCTCTTCCGACAGCAGCGAATCGATGATGGTGAAATTGCCCTGCTGGTTGTGGATGTGCTCGAGGGGGATGTACACGCCACTCTGCCGGCGCTCGCGCTTCTGGTCGTGCCACACGGCGTGACGGTGGAAGAAGGTGCCGCGTGCCGAATCCTGGCCCGATATCCGCACGTTGTGGCCGGCCTCGAGCAGGCTGGCGTAGGCGAGCGTCTCGGCGTAGCCCCAGTCGAGCGGCAGTTCGCCCGCGCGCATCCTGCGGCGGTCGTCGCATACTTTCTGCACGCGCGGGTGCAGCTCGATCTCGTGCGCCAGCGTGGTGATGCGCTCGCCCAGGAAATCGAGGCGCGCCGCCGGTACCGCCGTCGGCACCTCGGCCGCCGCCGTGCCGCGGAAGCGGCCCCAGTTCATGCCGTAGGTCTCCTTGAAATCGGAGAGTGCCGGCGGGCTCAACGACTCGCCGTGCTCCAGCCGCTCGCGGCAGGCGTCGACCAGGTCGTCGGCCTGCACCTGGGTCAGCACGCCCTCGTCGACCAGCCGCTGCGCATATAGCGTGCGCGCGCTGGGATGCGCCTGGATGCGGCGGTACATCAGCGGCTGGGTGGCGAGCGGCTCGTCCTGCTCGTTGTGTCCGTGGCGGCGATAGCACACCAGGTCGATGAAGACGTTCTTGTGGAAGGTGTAGCGGAAATCGACCGCGGTCTGCACCGCGAACGCCACCGCCTCGGGATCGTCGCCGTTGACGTGCAGCACCGGCGCCTCGACCATCTTGGCGACGTCGGTGCAGTACAGCGTCGAGCGCACGTCGCGCGGGTCGGAGGTGGTGAAGCCGATCTGGTTGTTGATGACGATGTGGATCGCGCCGCCGTTCCTGAAGCCGCGCGTCTGCGACATGTTGAGGCTTTCCATCACCACGCCCTGCCCCGACAGCGCGGCGTCGCCGTGCAGGATCACCGGCACCACCTCGTAGCCGAGCACGTCGCCGCGCCGGTCCTGGCGCGCGCGCACCGAGCCGCGTACCACCGGATGCACGATCTCGAGGTGCGAGGGGTTGAACGCCAGCGCCAGATGCACCGGTCCGTACTGGGTGGCGATGTCGGTGGAGAACCCCTGGTGGTATTTGACGTCACCCGACAGCGGAGTGTCCGGGTCGCCGTTCGCCGGCTCCTCGTAGAGGCTGTCGACGGTGCGGCCCATGATGTTGACCAGCACGTTGATGCGCCCGCGGTGCGCCATGCCCATGACGATTTCCTTGGCGCCGTGGCGAGCGCAGCGTGCGATCACCTGGTCGAGCAGCGGGATCAGGCTCTCGCCGCCTTCGAGCGAGAAACGCTTCTGCCCGACGTGACGGGTGTGCAGGAATTTCTCCAGCGTCTCGGCGTCGGTCAGCCGCCTCAGCAACTGTTTCTTCAAGTCCGTGGACACCCCGAATCGCCCCTGCGCCGATTCGATGCGCTCCTGCAGCCAGCGCTTGCGCGGAACGTCGGTGATATGCATGTATTCAATACCGACATGGCCGCAATACGCGCTCTTGAGGCGTTGCAGGATGTCGGCCAGCGTGGTGCGGTCGACCCCGAACAGCGAGCCGGTCTCGAACTCGCGCGCAAAGTCGGCTTCGGTCAGGCCGTAATGCTCGGGATCGAGTTCGGGCGTGGGCGGCGGCTCGAAGCGCTGCAGGGGATCGAGTTCGGCCTTGCGTACGCCCAGGTAGCGGTAGGCATTGATGAGGCGCAGCACCGCGACCTGCGTCGCGTCCGAACCGGCGGCCACGCCGGGGACAGGCTGCGCCAGCCAGGACGCCAGCGCCTCGTCGCCGAACTGCTCCAGGTATGCCGCATTGCCGGCATACAGCGGCGAGGTCGGGAGCCAGTCGGGGACGCTCATGCGTTATCGGGCCACCGTGGTCAGGCCCTGCGCTGATCGATCGGCACGAAATCGCGGCGCGCCCGGCCGGTATAGAGCTGGCGCGGGCGGCCGATCTTGTGCGCGGGATCGGACAGCATCTCGTGCCACTGCGACACCCAGCCGGCGGTGCGCGCCATGGCGAACAACGCGGTGAACATGCTGGTGGGGATGCCCATGGCGCGGAAGATGATGCCGGAATAGAAGTCGACGTTGGGGTAGAGCTTGCGGCTGATGAAGTACTCGTCCTCCAGGGCGATGCGTTCGAGTTCGAGCGCAATCTTGAACTGCGGGTCGTCGCGCAGGTCGAGTTCGTCGAGCACCTCGTAGCAGGTCTGGCGGATGATGCTCGCGCGCGGGTCCATGTTCTTGTAGATGCGGTGGCCGAAACCCATCAGGCGGAACGGGTCGGACTTGTCCTTGGCGCGCTTGATGAAGTCGGGGATCTTGGAGACGTCGTCCATCTCCTCCAGCATCCGCAGCACCGCCTCGTTGGCGCCGCCGTGCAGCGGCCCCCACAGCGAGGCCATGCCGCTGGCGATGCAGGCATAAGGATTGGCACCGCTCGATCCGGCCAAGCGCACGGTCGAGGTCGAGGCGTTCTGCTCGTGGTCGGCGTGCAGGATGAAGATGCGGTCGAGCGCACGCGCCAGTACCGGGTTCGGTTCGTAGTCTTCGCACGGACTGGAGAACATCATGTGCATGAAGTTCTCCGCGTAGGAGAGCCGGTTCTGCGGATAGACGAAGGGCTGGCCCTCGTTGAACTTGTAGGCCCAGGACGCCACCGTGGGGATCTTGGCGATCAGACGATGGGCGACGACTTCGCGATGCTGCGGGTTGAAATTGTCGAGCCCGGCGTGATAGAAGGCCGACATCGCGCCGGTCACGCCGATCATCACCGCCATCGGGTGTGCGCTGCGGCGGAAACCGCGGAACACGTTCTCCATCTGGTCGTGCAGCAGCGTGTGGTGGCGGATCGACTGGACGAAGGCCTGTTTCTGTTCGGCTGTCGGCAACTCGCCGTGCAGCAGCAGATAGCAGACTTCCATGTAGTCCGACTGGTAGGCCAGCTGGTCGATCGGATAGCCGCGGTAGTAGAGCAGCCCCTCGTCGCCGTCGATGTAGGTGATCGCCGAGTTGCAGCTGGAGGTGGCGGTGAAGCCGGGGTCGTGGGTGAAGTAGCCGTGCGCACCGAGGGCACGGATGTCGATCACCGGCTTGCCGTAGGTGCCCTCTTCGATCGGCAGTTCGATCGAGGGGCTTCCGTCGCTGAACGTGAGGGTGACGGTTTTTTTCATGTTGCTTCTCGAAAATGTTGCAGGCGTTGAATGAGCGCTGCGAGGTCGGCATCGTCCACCGGCGACCGTCCCTGCAGCCTGTCCACGATCTCCATGTCCGACAGGGCCAGCAGCCGCTCGAGCGCGGCTGTCTCGTGAGGGTGAAGTGTAGCGCGGTGCGCGGCCCAAAAGCCACCCAGCCAGAGATCCAGCTCGAGCAATCCGCGCCGGCAGCGCCAGCCGATTCTATCGGTTTGGGCATCACGTTCGCCCCCTCTCCCGCTCTTGTGCCCTTCAGGGTGTGCGGGAGAGGGGTGCCCCCATTCTGGGATAAAGGGAAAGGGCTTGTCAGACACGGCGCTTCACCAGCAGCGACTTGATGCGCCCGATCGCCTCGGTCGGGTTCAATCCCTTGGGGCAGGCCTCGACGCAGCTCATGATGCCGCGGCAGCGGTACAGCCGGTACGGGTCCTCCAGGTTGTCGAGCCGCGCAGCGGTTGCCTCGTCGCGCGAATCGGCGATGAAGCGGTACGCCTGCAGCAAGCCCGCCGGGCCGACGAAGGTGTCCGGATTCCACCAGAACGAGGGGCACGAGGTGGTGCAGCAGGCGCACAGAATGCATTCGTAGGCGCCGTCGAGCAGCGCGCGGTCTTCCGGACTCTGCAGGCGTTCGACCTCGGGCTCGGGATCGTCGTTGATGAGCCAGGGCCTGATCGAACGGTATTGCCGGTAGAACGGCTCCATGTCGACGACGAGGTCGCGGATCACCGGCAGCCCTGGCAGCGGCCGCACCTCGATCGGCTCCTTCAGCTCGCTCAAGGGGGTGATGCACGCCAGCCGGTTCCTGCCGTTGACGTTCACCGCGTCCGAGCCGCACACGCCTTCGCGGCAGGAACGCCGCAGCGAGAGCGTCTCGTCCTGCGCCTTGATCGCGATGAGCGCGTCGAGCAGCATCTTGCCGGCGGGCTCGATGTCGAGCTCGACGTCCTGCAGATAGGGCTTGGCGTCGGTTTCGGGGTTGTAACGGTAGAGGCGGAATTTCACGCGCATGCCCCCCCCGCCGTCATTGCGAGGCGCAGCCGAAGCAATCCAGAAAGGTGCATGCTAACCGAGTATGTCGTCATACAAATCACGCCAGTCAGGATTCATCGATTCGATCAAAGCGAGTTTTCTGGCCCCTGATCCGCCCTTGATCTGCTTTTCACGCGCAATGGCAGCACGCATTTCATCGGCCAGTTCGTAGTAGACCAGCATGTGCACCGAATATTTCTGCGTGAAACCGTCAGCCTGATCATGTTTGTGCTGCCAGACCCGCCTGGGCAGATCCGAGGTCACCCCTGAGTAAAGCGTAGCGTTCCGCTTGCTGGCCCGGATGTAAACCGCCTGTTGTTCAAGTACGCTCATCCGCGACCATCCTGGATTGCTTCGGCTGCGCCTCGCAATGACGGGGTGCCATCAATACACCCTCTCCTTCGGCCGTATCGACTCCACCGTCAGCGGCTTCAACCGCACCGGCTTGGCATCCACCTGATCCCCCACCCGCGAATACAGCGTGTGCTTCAGCCAGCGCTCGTCGTCACGCCGCGGGAAATCTTCCCGCGTATGCGCGCCGCGACTTTCGGTACGGTGAATCGCCGACACCAGGGTCGCGCGCGCCACGCCCACGAGGTTTTCCAGTTCCAGCGCCTCGATGCGCGCGGTATTGAAGACGCGGCTGGTGTCCGCAAGGCCGGCGTGCGCCAAGCGCGCTTCCAGTTCATCCAGCTTCTCAAGGCCTTCACGCAGGACGGCATCGGTGCGGAACACGCCGGCGTGTGTCTGCATGGTGCGTCGCAGGTCCTCGGCGATCGCCGCCACGCGTTCGCTGCCGGGCCGCTCCCAGCGCGCCAGCCGCGCCCGGCTGGCGTCCACCGCATCGTCCGGCAGCGGACGCGGGTACGGGTTGTCTTGCAAGTAATCGAGCATGTGCCGTCCCGCGGCGCGGCCGAACACGACGAGGTCGAGCAGCGAATTGCCGCCCAGCCGGTTGGCGCCGTGCACCGAGACGCAGGCGCATTCGCCGACGGCGTAGAGGCCCGGCACCGGCTCCTCGGGGCCGTAGCGCGCGGGCGCGACGACCTGGCCGTGCAGGTTGGTGGGGATGCCGCCCATCATGTAATGCGCGGTGGGCGCGACGGGGATCGGCTTTTCGACCGGATCGACCCCGGCGAAGCGGATCGCGAGTTCGCGGATGCCGGGCAGTTTTTCGGCGATGAGCTTTTCGCCCAGATGGTCGAGCTTGAGATGGACATAGTCGCCGCCGCTCTGATTGGGGGCAGCCCCGCAGCCACGACCCTCGGCGATCTCGATGGCGATGGCGCGCGCCACCACGTCGCGCCCGGCGAGGTCCTTCGCGTGCGGCGCGTAGCGCTCCATGAAGCGCTCGCCGTTTTTGTTCAGCAGATAACCGCCCTCGCCGCGCACCCCCTCGGTGATGAGGCAGCCGACACCGGCGATGCCGGTCGGATGGAACTGCCAGAACTCCATGTCCTGCAGCGGCAGGCCGGCGCGCAGCACCATGCCGAGGCCGTCGCCGGTATTGATCATGGCATTGCTGCTGTTGCCGAATACGCGCCCCGCCCCGCCGGTGGCAAGCAGCGTCGCGCGTGCCTCGATCAGCAGCGGCTCGCCGGTCTCGATGCTGATGGCCGTCACGCCGAGGCAATAGCCTTCGGCGTCGCGCACCAGGTCGAGGGCGAAGTATTCGTCGAAGAACTGCGTGCGATGCTTGATGTTCTGCTGGTAGAGCGTATGCAGCAGCGCATGGCCGGTACGGTCGGCGGCGGCACAGGTGCGGGTGGCCTGCGCGCCGCCGAAGTGCTTCGACTGCCCGCCGAACGGGCGCTGGTAGATCTTGCCGTTGTCGAGGCGCGAAAACGGCAGCCCCATGTGTTCGAGCTCGTAGACGGCGCTGGCGGCCTCGCGGCACATGAACTCGATCGCGTCCTGGTCGCCGAGCCAGTCGCCGCCCTTGACCGTGTCGTACATGTGCCATTCCCAGCGGTCGTCGTCGACGTTGGCGAGCGCAGCGGTGATGCCGCCTTGCGCCGACACCGTGTGCGAGCGCGTCGGGAAGACCTTGGACACCACCGCGACCTTGTAATCGGAGCGCGCGAGCTGCAGCGCCGCGCGCAGGCCGGCTCCGCCGCCGCCGACGATGAGGGCGTCGAAGCGGCGCGTGTTCATACCACGCTCCACAAGGTGGCGGCCAGCCACGCCACGCTGCCCGTCAGGGTGACGATCACCGCCAGGTACAGGGCGAGGCGCACCCCGGTCGGATGGACGTAGTCCATGAAGATGTCGCGCATCCCCACCCAGGCGTGCAGCGCCAGCGTCACCCCGCACAGCAGGATCAGCACGCGCAGCGACAACGGTGTGAACAGGGCCTGCCAGGCGGCGAGATCGCGCGGCTTCGCAGCGAGAAAATAGACGACCAGGCCGGGAAGCGTCAGCGCGAGCACCACCGCCGTGGCACGCTGTACCAGCCAGGTGCCGGTACCGGTGTGGGAACCGGTCGCCGATTTCACGCGAACAGCCTCCATGCGGCAGCCAGCGTGACCAGACCGGCAGCCAGCAGGACCGCGAGACTGCTCAGGCGGGCAGTCTTGAGGTCCACGCCCCAGTGCACATCGAGTGCCAGATGCCGCAGCCCGGCAAACACATGATGCGCAAAGGCCCAGATCAACCCGAGCAGAACGAGCCTGGCCAGCGGATGGGCAGCCATGTCGGCCATGCGGCGGAAACCCGCCTCGTCCGCCAACGAGATCGACAGCGCCCACACCCCGAGCGGGAAGGCCACGAACAGCAGCACGCCCGACACCCGGTGCAGGATCGACACACAGCCGGTGAGAGGCAGATGGATGCGCAGCAGATTCAGGTAGACGGGGCGCGCGACCGGTTTCACGGCACTGTTCGGCTGGATCGGGTTAACGCCGCTTGGCGGGCGTCTTGGTCTTCTGGGTCGTCGTCCTGGCCGGCTTCTTCGCCGCGGCCTTGGCCACCGCCTGCGGCACGCGCTGGGCGAGGCGCGGATCGAAGGGCTTGGGCAGGATGTAGTCGGGGCCGAACCTGAGCTTCTTCAGCTTGTAGGCCTTCAGCACCGAGGCCGGAACCGGCTCGCGCGCGAGCTCGGCGAGCGCGTTGACCGCTGCGATCAGCATGTCCTGGGTGATCTCCCTGGCGCGCGCGTCGAGTGCACCGCGGAAGATGAAGGGGAAGCCGAGCACGTTGTTGACCTGGTTGGGGTAGTCGGAGCGGCCGGTCGCCATCACGAGGTCGCTGCGCGCGGCCATCGCCTTCTCCGGCAGGATTTCGGGATTGGGGTTGGCGAGCGCGAAGACCACCGGCTTGTCGGCCATGGCTTTCACCATCGCCGGGCTCACCAGGTTGGCGCCCGACACGCCGACGAACACGTCGGCGCCGGCCATCGCCTCCTCCAGCGTGCGCAGCCTGGTCTGGCGAGCGTAGGCCTTCTTGAAGCTGTTGAGGTCGGTGCGCCCCTTGTGCACCACGCCCTTGGAATCGACCAGCAGGATGTTGCGCTTCTGCGCGCCCATCGCCACCAGAAGATTCAGCGAGGCGATGCCCGCCGCGCCGGCGCCGAGGCAGACGATCTTCGCGCTCTCCAGCGTCTTGCCCTGCACGTGCAGCGCGTTGATGAGGCCGGCGCAGATGATGGTGGCGGTGCCGTGCTGGTCGTCGTGGAAAACCGGGATGTCGAGTTTCTTCTTCAGCGCCGCTTCGATCTCGAAGCAGTGCGGCGCCGCGATGTCTTCGAGGTTGATACCGCCAAAGGTCGGCGCGATCGCCTCCACCACCTTGATGAAGTCCTGCGGCGTCTTCGCGTTGACCTCGATATCGTAGACGTCGATGCCGGCAAACTGCTTGAACAATACCGCCTTGCCCTCCATCACCGGCTTGGCGGCAAGCGGGCCGCGGTTGCCGAGGCCGAGGATGGCGGTGCCGTCGGTGATCACCGCGACCAGGTTGCCCTTGTTGGTGTAGTCGTAGGCCGTCTTCGGATTCTTCGCGATCTCGAGCACCGGCTGCGCCACGCCCGGTGTGTAGGCGAGCGACAGGTCTTCCTGGGTGGCACAGGGTTTGGAGGATTCGACCGTCAGCTTGCCTGGCTTGGGCAGGCGATGGTAATCGAGGGCTTTTTTCTTGAGGGCGGCTTGGCTCATGGAATGACGGGCGAGCAGATGAACAAGCTCGCATTATCGCGGATTTATCCGCGCTTTGCCGCGCGAGCGCCCGTCAGTCCTTCCAGATCTTGAGCTGGGCGCGCAGGCGGGCGACGGCCTGCGAATGCAGCTGGCACACGCGCGACTCCGAGACGCCGAGCACCGCGCCGATTTCCTTCAGGTTCATGTCCTGCTCGTAGTACATGCCCATCATGCTGCGCTCGCGTTCGGGCAGATGATGGATCGCCGCGATCAGGCTGTCGCGGAAGCCTTCGTCCTCCAGCACCGCGAGGGGGTCGCTGCTGCCGTCGACCAGATAGCGCTCGAGGAAGCTGGCGCTGTCCTCGTCGGAGAAGTCTTCGTAATAGAGGAGCTGGGAACATTTCACGTCGCCCAGCATCGACTGGTACTGGTCGATCGGCATGCCGAGTTCGGCGGAGATTTCCTGCTCGGACGGCGACTTGCCGTTGCGCTGTTCCAGCTTGTGGATGGCGGCCTCGATCTGCCGCGATTTCTGCCGCACGTGGCGCGGCAGCCAGTCGGCCTCGCGCAGTTCGTCGAGCATGGCGCCGCGGATGCGCTGGGTGGCATAGGATTCGAATTGTGCGCCCTGGGTGCCGTCGAACCGGGAGACCGCGTCCATCAGGCCGATCAGGCCGACCTGGATGAGGTCGTCGACTTCCACGCTGGCAGGCAGACGCGCCATCATGTGGTACGCAATGCGCTTGACCAGAGGCGCATATTTGGTGATCTGTTCGTCTTGCGACGAGGGTTTACCAGCCATCTTTCAGATGCTTCCTGTTTTATTAACGGGCGCTCGGCCCGTCTCCTCGTCCGCCATTCTAACGGCTAGCGCAGCAAATGCATCATCTTCGTGAGCGGCGTTGAAAATGGCCTGCGCGAACCGCACATCCAGGAACTGCGCACACGCATCCCGCACGCGATCGCAGGTGGCAGGCTCGCCCAGCAAGGCGATGTCGATTTCTTCCTGCAGATGGAACAGGGTTTTGAGCAGCGCATAGGCCCGCTGCGGGGACGCATTCGCGGTGGCCACTTCGACTATCGCGGCACGGGCGGCTCCGGGCATGCGCGCGGCGGATGCATCCTGCGCTTCGTCGAACACGAGCACGTCGTATCCCTGGACAAGGTCGGCCAGCCCCGTCGCATCCGCGCGCGCGCCCGGAGCATGCCAGCCCTCGCCATGCGGCATGGGCAAGGTCTGCAGCTGTCCGCGTGCGAGTTGCTGGCGCCAGTCGAACAGGCTGCGGGCCGGCGAATCGGCAAACACGCGCCCCTGGATGTCGAGCAGGAGCGTCCTCAGGCCATGGCGATGCAACGCCTCCAGCAGCCTTGGAGTGCAATCGGCGGAATCGAAGAAAACGTGGAGGCAGCGCGGCGACACGCCGCTGCGCCGCCGTCTGAGACCGGCCGCCTGGTCAGGCGGCACTGGTGCCCTTCAGGGTACTGGTGCCCTTCAAGCTGCGTGCATCCTCCGGCGTGGCCTGCCCCCCCGGCTCGCGGCGCTCGGCGCGCTCGGCCTCGACGCCGGCGAGCAACGGCCAGTCCTCGGCCTGCAGCGCATACGGCGTGGCAAGCTGGCCACCCTTCAATGCGCGGTCGACCAGGTAAGCGGCATGAGGCACATGCAGGTCTTCCGGCACGCGCTGGCCGCCGGTCAGATAGGCCAGCGGCAGACGATGGCGGATCAGGCTGTCGAGCGCCGCGCCAGGCTGCGGCGCTTCGTCGAGCTTGGTGAGAATGCAGGTGGCGGCTCCGTGGCCGAAACGCAGCATCGCCTGCTCGACTGCCGCCCCCTGCTGGGCAGCGGAAATCACCGCCAGGCGCTCGACGCCCAAGGCATCGAGCGCCCGCCCTTCTTCGTGGGTGCGCGGATCGGACGGCGCATGGCCTGCGGTGTCGATCAGCACGAGTCTTCGATCCGCCAGCTGCGGCAGCAATTGGGCGAGGCCAGCCGCGTCCCTGGCCACGTGCAGCGATACGCCGAGCAGTTCCGCATACACCGCCAGTTGCGCCTCGGCGCCCACGCGATAGGCGTCGGCCGCCACCAGCGCCACCCGGCTGGCGCCCCAGGCATCGACGCCCCGCGCAGCAAGCTTGGCGAGCGTGGTGGTCTTGCCCGAGCCGGTCGATCCGACCAGGGCATAGCGGCCGCCGCGGGCGACCGGGCTGGCCTCGCGCGCGAGGATCGGCAGGTTGCGGATCAGCACCTGACGCAGCCAGCGCTGCGCCGCATCGGCGTCGAGCGCGCGCGGCAGGCGCGCCGCCAGGGTGCGGGCCAGCGCACTGCCGAAACCTGCCGCGAACAGGGTCTGCATCACGACCACCCGCGCCGGGTCGCGCCGCCGCGCCGCGCCCCAGGCAAAACCCGCGAGCTGGTTCTGCAGCATGCCGCGCAGGCGCGCGAGCTCGGCCAGGATGCGCGAACTGCCCGCCGGCTCCGCGGTCGCGCCCTGCGCCGGCACCGCCAGCTCGCCGTAGGCGCTGGCCAGGAGTTCGACGCCCTGCGGGTGCGGCCGCGTGGACAGCACCACGGCATCGTCGCCCAGTTGTGCACGCACCCGCGCCAGGCCTTCGCGCGCATTCGCCGCCACAAAAACCTGCACGCTCATCCCGTTTCTCCCATCGCCATCTCCGCCGTCACCTGCACCATTTTATCGGCAGGCACCTCGGCGTAGGCGATCACCGCCAGGCGCGGCAGGTTGCGCCGCAGCAGACGCGACAGGATGGCGCGCAGGCCGGGCGAGGTCAGCAGCACCGGCGGATAGCCGGCGTCTTCCTGCTCGGCCAGCGCACGCTCGGCCGCGTCGTTCAGCGCATCGAGCGTAGCAGGCGTCAGCAGCGCCTCGCCTTCGTCTCCCATCTCGTTGAGCAGCCGCGTTTCGGTCGCCGCGTCCAGGCCGACCACGTGCAGGACGTCGCTGCCTTCGAACAGGCGGTCGACGATGCTGCGCCCAAGCGCGGCGCGCACGGTTTCCACCAGTTCGTCGATCGCCTGGCTCTTGGGCGCGCGCGCCGCCAGCGTTTCGAACAGGGTGCGGCTGTCGCGGATCGAGACGTTTTCCGCGATCAGCTGCTGCAGCACGGCCTGCACGCTGGTCAGCGGCAGGTGCCGCGGCGTCACGTCCTCGACCAGCCCCGGGTGGCTGCGCGCCAGCGTGTCGAGCAGCTGCTGTACCTCGGTGCGTCCGAGCAGTTCCGGCGCATGCTGGCGGAACACCGCTTCGACCTGGCGCGCGATCAGCTCGGCCGGGTCGAACACCACGAACCCGCGCAGCTCGGCTTCTTCCACGCGGCCGGCATCGATCCAGATGCCGGGCAGGCCGGTCAGGGGCTCCACGCCGGGCAAGCCGTCGATCCGTCCCAGCACGTCGCCCATGTCGACGGCCAATACCTGGCCGGATGGCATGTCGCCGTGCGCGACGTCGACACCTTTGAGGGTGATGCGATAGGAGTTGGGTTTGAGATCGAGGTTGTCGCGCACGCGGATGAGCGGCACCACCAGGCCCATGTCGGTGGCGAAGCGGCGGCGCGCCTCGGTGATCTTCGCCAGCGCCGCGCCGCCCTGGTTGCGGTCGACCAGCGGGATGAGACGGTAGCCGACTTCGAGCGCCAGCACGTCGACCGGCGGAATGTCGTCCCAGGTGACGTCGACCGGCGCGGGCGTCTCTTCCAGGACGTCCAGCGGCTGGACCTCATACACCGCGGTGCGCTGGCGACGCGCCAGCCACAGGCCCAGCCCGCCCAGCAATGCGGCGATGGTCAGGAAGGCCAGATGCGGCGTACCCGGAATCAGGCCCAGGGTACCCAGCACCGAGGCCGCGACGAACAGCGTCTGCGGACGGCCGAACACCTGGGTGGAGAACTCGCGGCTCAGGTCCTGCTCGCTCGACGCGCGGCTGACCACGATACCCGCCGCGGTCGAAATGACCAGCGCGGGAATCTGCGTCACCAGCCCGTCGCCAACGGTCAGGAGCGCGTAGCGGCCGAGTGCCTCGCCGACGCCGAGATTGTGCTGCAGCAGGCCCACCGCGATACCGCCGACCAGGTTCACCAGCAGGATGATCATGCCGGCGATGGCGTCGCCGCGCACGAACTTGGAGGCGCCGTCCATCGCGCCGTAGAAATCCGCCTCGCGGCCGATCTCGGCGCGCCGCACGCGCGCCTCGGACTCGTTGACGAAACCCGCGTTGAGATCGGCGTCGACCGCCAGCTGCTTGCCCGGCATCGAATCCAGGGTGAAGCGCGCCGCCACCTCGGCGATGCGCCCGGCGCCCTTGGTGATGACGACGAAGTTGATGATGACCAGGATGATGAACACCACGAAGCCGACCGCGATGTTGCCGCCGACGAGGAAATTGCCGAACGACTCGATCACCTTGCCGGCGGCATCGGGGCCGGTGTGGCCCTGCATCAGGATGATGCGGGTCGACGCCACGTTGAGCGACAGGCGCAGCAGCGTGGTCAGCAGCAGCACCGTGGGAAACACCGAGAAGTCCAGCGGACGACGTGCGTTCAGGCTCACCAGCAGCACGATCATCGCCAGCGCGATGTTGAGCGTGAACAGCACGTCGAGCATGAAGGTGGGCAGCGGCAGCACCATCATCGCCAGGATCAGCAGCACCAGCGTCGGTACTGCCAGCCGGTTCACCGGCATGCCCATCACCATCACGCCCTGGGCGCTCACCCGATCACCTCGTTAACCGATGTGGGCACAGCGTTCGCTCCCTCCCCCTTCGTGGGAGGGTTGGGGAGAGGGCCTGCACCGGATCGCATGCCCTGCCCAGCCTGCTGCTGACGGCCGCGCAATTGCGCACGGATTTCCGGATGCACCTCGGCTTCGCGCGCCTCGGCCAGCACCTCCTGCCAGGTCATCGCGTGCCGGCGCAGATAGCGCCACCAGCGCCAACCGGCGTCGAGTGCCGCCGCCAGCGCCAAGGCCGCCGCCAGCGCCAGTATGCCGCGCCCTATCCAGCCCGCCGTCGCGTCCAGCGCCACGCTCATCTCGCTGCCGGTCAGACTGTGCAGCCCCGGCCAGCCGCTTGCCAGCGCCCAGCCGGCGGCGGCGGCGGCGAGTGCCAGTTTCAGCAATGCCAGCGAGCCGTCGAACAGCGAATCAAGGGAAACCAGGCGGACAAGAGGCTTGAAAGGATGGATGCGGGTCAGGTCGGCCTGGGTGATCCGGGGCGCATACACCCAACCGGAAAGCAGCATCGGCGCCACCAGCGCGGCGGCGAAAATGGCGACCAGCACCGGCAGCACGGCCCACAACGCAGCCTGTGCCGCATCGATGAAAGTCGGGGAAAGCGGTTGGGCCGCGTAGGTGAACGCGACAACGGTCAGGATCTGCAAGGCTTCGAGCAGGCGCGGCGCCTGCCAGGCCAGCATGCCCAGCGCCGCCAGCAGTACCAGCCACGCTGCGAACTCGGCGGAACGCGGCACATCGCCCGCGCTGCGCGCCTCCTGCAGGCGCCGTGCACTGGCGGGTTCGGTACGGGATTGATCGGTCTCCTCGGCCATGCTTGCCTCAATATTTGGGGCAGTCTAGCACGAAGCAAAAGCCTGATCGTGTGCCTGCGGCCTGTTGCAGGAGTCGGTTTAACTCACTTCGTCGATCCAGGCCATCTGGATCGCTTCCAGGATCTTTTCGCCGGAATGGTTGGGGTCGTCGTCGAATTCGGGCAGTTCCATCACCCAGCTGTGCAGGTCGGTGAAGCGGATGGTGCGCGGATCGATTTCGGGGTGGGCTTCGGCCAGTTCGATGGCGATGTCGAGGGTGTCGGTCCACTTCATGTCAATGTCCTTCTTTCACCATGTTGATGGTGTATTTGGGAATTTCGATCACCAGGTCTTCGCTGGCGACCCGTGCCTGGCACGACAGCCGCGACTGCGGCTCCAGCCCCCAGGCCTTGTCGAGCAGATCGTCCTCTTCTTCGGTGGACGGCGCCAGCGAATTGAAGCCTTCGCGCACGATGACGTGGCAGGTGGTGCAGGCACAGGATTTTTCGCAGGCGTGTTCGATCTCGACGCCGTTGGCGAGCAGGGTATCGCAGATGGTCTCGCCGGGCTTGGCCTCGATGACCGTGCCTTCGGGGCAGAGCTCGACGTGGGGCAGTACGATGAGTTGGGGCATTGGGTTCAGGCTACTTGGGCCGCTTCGGTTTGTTGACTCGGCAGGGCGGCGAGGACGCCGTCCCAGAATTGCATGCGGGCATTGACCGCGGCTTCGGCCGCAGCTTCGGCCTCGCGCCACTTGCCGGCGTCGCCGCCGCACAGTGCGGCGAGCAGGCGCAGCGACAGCGGCGCGTGGAAGTCCTCGTCCAGGTGGACGTGACGGTTGAGATAATAATGGAAGCTCGGCGCCTGCGCCTCGGTCACGCCCATGCGCGACAGAAAGGCGCGGAACATCGACGGGATGACGTGCTCGCGGCCGAGCGCCAGTGCGGCCGCGACGGTGTGCGGCTTGCCGCTCGCCAGGAAATCGAAGGTGCTGCGGCTGAAGGCGGCGGACGGCGCAGGCGCAAGGCCCGACGCGAACGCGGCATCGACGCCCTGCTCGCCCACGATCTGCACGAAGCGGGCGGGCACGTCGGCGTCGGCGCCGATCTCGCGCATGGCGGCCAGGTACAGCGCGTAGTGGCTGGTATGCCCTTCCTGGCCCGGCAGCGCAATGTCGGTTTCCTCTTCCAGCACCAGTTCGTTGATGAAGCGCTGCACCGAGGCGTCGCCGCTCGGCGTCCACGGCCAGCGCGCGGGGGCGACCTCGTTTTGCAGATACTTGATCAGCGACATGAAGTCCCACACCGAATAGACGTGGTGCTGCATGAATACGCGCAGGTCGTCGGTGGTCCGCACCGCAGCGTAGATCGGGTGCCCTTCGAGCTTGGCCCGCAGGGATTCGATGAAAGCGTCGTTCAACATGATGGTCTTCGCCTGCTCAGCCAAAGGTTTCCAGTTTCTGTCCGGCCAGGGCGCGTCGCACGTTCTGGTCCATGCGACGCTGGGCAAATTCGGTGGTGGCGGCATTGAGGGCCTCGACGCCACGCTTGATGGCTTGATGGTCGGTGCCGCCGATCAGGGTTTCCAGGGCGGCGATGCTCGCTTCGACGGCTGCGGCTTCCTCCGCATCCAGCAGCGCGCCGTCCTCTGCCAGCGCCGCCCGGGTGGCGGCGATCAGCCCCTGCGCATCGACGATCTGCTCGTTCAGCGCGCGCGCGAACATGTCGTCCTTGGCATGGGTGAAGGCGTCCTTCAGCATGCGCGTGATGTCCTCGTCGCCGAGGCCATACGAAGGCTTGACCTGCACGCTGGCTTCCACGCCGGTGCTCTGCTCGCGCGCGGACACCGACAGGAGGCCGTCGGCATCGACCTGGAAGGTGACGCGGATGCGCGCCGCACCTGCCACCATCGGCGGGATGCCTCGCAGTTCGAAGCGCGCCAGCGAACGGCAATCGGCAGCCAGTTCGCGCTCGCCCTGCATCACGTGCACGCTCATCGCGGTCTGGCCGTCCTTGAAGGTGGTGAAATCCTGCGCGCGTGCGGTGGGGATGGTGGTGTTGCGCGGAATGACCTTCTCGGTCAGCCCGCCCATGGTTTCGAGGCCGAGCGACAGCGGGATGACGTCGAGCAGCAGCCAGTCGTCGCCGGCACGGTTTCCGGCCAGCACATCGGCCTGCATGGCGGCGCCGAGCGCGACCACTTTGTCGGGATCGAGGTTGGTGAGCGGCGTCTGCTTGAACAAATCGGCCACCGCCTGGCGGACGCACGGCATGCGGGTCGAGCCACCGACCATCACCACCCCCTTGACCTCGCCGACCGCAAGCCCGGCATCGCGCAGCGCCTTGCGCGTCGGCGCCAGGGTCTTGCTGACGAGGCTCGCCGTCATGGCATTGAAGTCGGCCTGCGTCAGCGTCGCGTCCATCATCTCGCCGGTCGACAGCACGGCGGTGACGCGCACCTCGGTGTGTTCGGTCAGCGCTTCCTTGGCGTCGCGCGCCTTGGTCAGGAGCAACCGCGTGTCGCCTGCCGACAGCGGCGCAAACCGGCCCTGCTCGAGCATCCAGCAGAACACGCGCTGGTCGAAGTCGTCGCCGCCGAGCGCCGAGTCGCCGTTGGTGGACAACACTTCGAACACGCCCCTGGAGAGCTTGAGGATGGAGATGTCGAAGGTGCCGCCACCGAGATCGTAGACCGCGTAGATCCCCTCGGACGCGTTGTCGAGGCCGTAGGCGATCGCAGCCGCGGTCGGCTCGTTCAGCAGGCGCAGCACGTTCAGCCCGGCCATCTGCGCGGCGTCCTTGGTGGCCTGGCGCTGGGCGTCGTCGAAATACGCCGGCACGGTGATCACCGCGCCGACCAGTTCCCCGCCCATGGCGGCTTCGGCGCGCTGGCGCAGCACCTTGAGGATTTCGGCCGACACCTCGACCGGGCTTTTCACGCCGGCTGCAGTTTTCAACTGCACCATGCCCGGCGCGTCGACGAAGCGGTACGGCAGGCTGGCGATGTCGTCGATGTCTGCGATGCCGCGCCCCATGAAGCGCTTCACCGACACGATGGTGTTGTGGGGATCGTCGTTTTGCGCGGATAGCGCGCCGTAGCCGACGTCGGTCCGGCCGTCCGCGTGATAGCGCACCACCGAAGGCAGCAGTGAGTGCCCGGCTTCATCGTCCAGCACCACGGAAAGCCCGGAACGCACCGTGGCCACCAGCGAGTTGGTCGTGCCGAGATCGATCCCCACCGCCAGCCGATGCTGGTGCGGGGCGGTGGACATGCCGGGTTCGGAAATCTGCAACAGGGCCATACGGGTCAGCCTTCGAGTTCTTCGTAAACATCGCCAACCTCGGCGATGAGCTTGTCCATGAAGCGGAGCTGGCGCACGGCTTCAGTGGCAGCAGTGTAATCGTGTGCGCGGTCGAGCAGGTCGGCCAGCTGCGCTTCGATACGGCGATGCGCAGCGCGCAGATCGTCGGACAGGGCATCGAGCGCGTCCACGCGCTTGCCGGTGCGGGCCTCGTCGATCGCTTCGCGCCACTCCATCTGCTGCATCAGGAACGCCGGTGCCATATGCGTATTGCCGGCATGGAGCGCATCGATGCCCTGCAGGCTCAGCAGGTAGACGCCGCGGTTCACCGGATGCTTCAGGGTCTGATACGCCTCGTTCACCTGCGTGGCCCACTGCATCGCCACCCGCTGCTCGGCTTCCGGCTGCGCCGCGAAGCGGTCCGGATGGACGGCATTCTGCAGCTCACGATAGGCTGTGTCGAGCTTGTCCCGATCCAGCGCATAGGCCGTGGGCAGGCCGAACAGTTCGAAATGGGTGCGGGTGAAATCCATTGTTAGGGGCCAGGAGCTAGGGGCTAGGATTCAGGGGGCTCGTGCTTCGCGCTTTTAATTAGGTGCGGTTTGGGCCGCACCTACCCTAACCCCTAGATCCTAATCCCTAGCCCCTACCGTCAAACGTTAAACGACTCGCCGCAGCCGCACTCGTTCTTCACGTTCGGATTGTTGAACTTGAAGCCTTCGTTCAGGCCCTCGCGGGCGTAATCCAGTTCGGTGCCGTCGATGTAGGGCAGGCTCTTGGGATCGACGAACACGGTCACGCCATGGCTGGTGAACACTTCGTCGCCTTCCGGCACCTCGTCGGCGAATTCCAGCTTGTAGGCCATGCCTGAGCAGCCGGTGGTGCGCACCCCGAGACGGATGCCGACGCCCTTGCCGCGTTTGGCGAGGAAGTTGCTGACGTGCTGCGCAGCGCGCTCGGACAGGGTGACGGCCATGGCTTACTCCAGACCCTTCTTCTGCTTGTAGTCGGCGACCGCGGCCTTGATCGCGTCTTCGGCCAGGATCGAGCAGTGGATCTTCACCGGCGGCAGCGCGAGCTCTTCGGCGATGGCGGTGTTCTTGATTTCCATCGCCTGATCGAGCGTCTTGCCCTTGACCCATTCGGTCACCAGCGAGGACGAGGCGATGGCCGAGCCGCAGCCGTAGGTCTTGAACTTGGCGTCCTCGATGACGCCGTCCTTGCCGACCTTGATCTGCAGCTTCATCACGTCGCCGCAGGCAGGCGCGCCCACCATGCCGGTGCCGACGCCATCGTCCTCCTTGGCGAAGGAACCGACGTTGCGGGGGTTTTCGTAGTGGTCGAGTACTTTATCGCTGTAAGACATTTGGTGCTCCTTTCAGTCGCTTGGTAGGGGTTAGGGGCCAGGATTTAGGGGCTAGGGGTGTTGCGGTGCGGTGCACCACCTTCAATTCGGCGCGGCCTGCGGTCGCACGGTCTTCCCTGATCCCTAGCTCCTAACTCCTAGTCCCTGCAGTTCAGTGTGCAGCCCACTGCACGGTATTCAGGTCGATGCCTTCCTTGAACATTTCCCACAGCGGGGAAAGTTCGCGCAGCTTGCCGATCTTCTCGTGCAGGAGCTTGATGGCGTAGTCGACTTCCTCTTCGGTGGTGAAACGGCCGATCGAGAAGCGGATCGAGCTGTGCGCCAGTTCGTCGCTGCGGCCGAGTGCGCGCAGCACGTAGGACGGCTCGAGACTGGCTGAGGTACAGGCGGAGCCGGACGACACGGCCAGGTCCTTGATCGCCATGATCAGCGACTCGCCTTCGACGAAGTTGAAGCTGACGTTGAGGTTGTGCGGCACGCGCTGATCCATGTCGCCGTTCAGATGCACTTCCTCGATGTCCTTGAGGCCGTTGTAGAGGCGGTCGCGCAGCATGCGGATGCGCTCGTTCTCGGCGGCCATTTCTTCCTTGGCGATGCGGAAGGCCTCGCCCATGCCGACGATCTGGTGCGTCGCCAGCGTGCCCGAACGCATGCCGCGCTCGTGGCCGCCGCCGTGCATCTGCGCTTCCAGGCGGATGCGCGGCTTGCGGCGCACGTACAGCGCGCCGATGCCCTTGGGGCCATAGGTCTTGTGGGCCGAGAACGACATCAGGTCGACCGGCAGCGTCTTCAGGTCGATCGGCATCTTGCCGGTGGCCTGTGCCGCGTCGACGTGGAAGATCACGCCCTTTTCGCGGCAGATCCTGCCGATCGCATCGAGGTCCTGGATCACGCCGATTTCGTTGTTGACCGCCATCACCGAGGCCAGCACGGTGTCGGGGCGGATCGCGGCGCGGAATTCGTCCAGATCCAGCAGGCCGTTTTCCTTGACGTTCAGATAGGTGGCCTCGAAACCCTGGCGCTCCATCTCACGGACGGTGTCGAGCACCGCCTTGTGCTCGGTGCGCACGGTGATGATGTGCTTGCCCTTGGTACCGGAATAGAAATGACCGGCACCCTTGATGGCGAGGTTGTTGGATTCGGTGGCGCCCGAGGTGAACACGATTTCCTTGGGGTCGGCGCCGACCAGCGCAGCGATGTGACCGCGCGCCTCCTCCACCGCGGCTTCGGCCTCCCAGCCGAACGGGTGCGAGCGCGACGCCGGGTTGCCGAAATGCTCGGTCAGGTAGGGGATCATCTTGGCCGCCACGCGGGGATCGACCGGAGTGGTGGCGGAATAATCGAAATAAATGGTTTTCATCGTATTGCCCTAGTTGAATCGTTCAAGCGACCAGCGACACCTTCGAGGCACGACGGTCCTGCATCACCTTTTCCTTGCACTCGTCCTGCTTGGCCACCAGGGACGCCAGCGTCACGTTGTCCAGATAATCGTAAATATGGGCATTGAGGCCCATCCACAAGTCGTGGGTCAGGCAGCGGTGCTCGTCGTGGCAGTTTTCCTTGCCGCCGCACTGGGTGGCGTCGATGGGCTCGTCGACCGCGCGGATGATGTCGGCCACGCTGACGTCCTCGAGCGGCTTGGCAAGGTAATAGCCGCCGCCGGGGCCGCGCACGCTTTCGACCAGTTCATGCCTGCGCAGGCGGCTGAAAAGCTGCTCCAGATACGACAGGGAAATGTCCTGGCGCTCGCTGATGCCGGCCAGCGTGACCGGATTCTTGCCGCCGCGCAGCGCCAGGTCGAGCATGGCGGTGACGGCGAATCGACCTTTGGTGGTCAATCTCATGGCTGTATCTCCTGAAATTTCGCCCGAACTATAAAATTCCCGAGCATTTCAGTCAACTATTGCTTACCCTAGCAATTTAGTCAACTATTTTGTTCAGATAGTTCGGGTCGAAATCGTCCGGCTTGTCCTGCCCTGCCGGCACTTCGGCGCCCAGCTTCTGCAACTGCGCCAGGATCAGCTCCAGGCGATGGTCGATATGCGCCGAATGATCGATCAGGCCGTGGATCGCCTTGACCACCGGATCGTTCATGTCGGCCGAAATGGCGTAGGCCGAGAAGCCGAGTTTCTCCGCCTGCTGGTTGCGCTGCTTTTCGGCGGCACTGTCGAGGATGCGCGCCGGGATGCCCACCGCCGTCGCATTGTCCGGCACATCCTTTACCACCACGGCGTTGGAGCCGACCCGCGCATTGGCGCCGATGGTGATCGGGCCGAGGATCTTGGCGCCCGCCCCCACCACCACGCCGTTCATCAGGGTGGGATGGCGCTTGCCCTTGTTCCACGAGGTGCCGCCGAGCGTCACGCCGTGATACAGGGTGCAGTCGTCGCCGATCTCGGCGGTCTCGCCCACCACCACCCCCATGCCGTGGTCGATGAAGACACGGCGCCCGATGGTGGCGCCGGGGTGGATTTCGATGCCGGTGAGCCAGCGGCCGATGTGCGAGGTGAAGCGCGCCAGCCACTTCCACTGCATGCGCCACAGCTTGTTTGCCAGGCGATGGATGACCATGGCGTGGAAGCCGGGATAGGTGGTGACGACCTCGAAGGTCGAGCGCGCCGCCGGGTCACGGTCGAACACGACGGCGATGTCTTCCTTGAGTTGGCTGAAGAGGCTCATGCGGGGGAGGATGCTTTTTCCGAGTATTTTAGTCAACTATTGTGCGCGGCAGTTCCTGTCTGGCGCGCAGCCGCCTTTGCTTCCTGCGCCGCGGTCAGGATGCCGCGCAGGATATTCACCTCTTCCTTCGCCAGCCGGGTACGCGCGAACAACCGGCGCAGCTTCAGCATCAGCTTGCCGGGCGAGCCGGGATTGAGGAACTCCAGCTCGGCCAGCGCCGTTTCGAGGTGAGCGTAGAACTTCTCCACTTCGTCGCCGCTCGCCGCGTCCATCTCGGGTTGCGGCCAGCTGCCGCGGCCCAGCCAGGCCTGGCGGACCTCGTAGCAGAGCACCTGCACCGCCGCCGCGAGATTGAGCGAACTGTAGTCGGGATTGGCGGGAATCGTCACCAGCCCCTGGCACAGGCTCAGTTCCTCGTTCGACAGGCCGCTGGTTTCGTTGCCGAACACCAGCGCCACCGGCGCGGTCTGCGCGTCGGCCAGCAATCTCGCCGAAGCCTCGGGCGGGGTCAGCACCTCGGCGACGATGTCGCGCCGGCGCGCCGACACGCCCAGCGCCAGCGTGGTGTCGGCGAGCGCCTCGGCCAGCGTGGCGCATACCCGCGTCTGCGCCAGCAGGTCGGTCGCGCCCGAGGCCATGGCGTCGGCCTGGCTGTTGGGGAATATCGCGGGATCGACCAGGTAGAGCTGCGACAGCCCCATCGTCTTCATCGCCCGCGCCGCCGCGCCGATATTGCCGGGATGGCTGGTGCGCGTCAGTACCACGCGAATGTTGGCGAGAAGTTTCGGGTCTGGCAGTGTCATCAAGTAAAATATCGGCTTCGTTCTTTGAAGCCCGTGTACTCCAATGCATCCCATGCTCAATACGGCGGTGAAAGCCGCTCGCAAGGCGGGGGCGATCATCAATCGCGCCTCGCTCGACCTCGACCAGCTCACCGTCAGGAGCAAACAGGACCGCGACTACGTCAGCGAGGTCGACCAGATGGCCGAACGCGTCATCATCGAGACCCTGCTCGACGCCTATCCAAACCACGGGATTTTAGCAGAGGAGTCCGGCGCGGCCGACGCCAAGAACGGCGAGGACTACGTGTGGATCATCGACCCGCTCGACGGCACCACCAATTTCCTGCACGGCCTGCCGCAGTATTCGGTTTCCATCGCGCTGAAGCACAAGGGCCAGATCACCCAGGCCGTGGTGTTCGACCCCGCGCGCAACGAACTCTTCACCGCCAGCCGCGGACGCGGCGCCACGCTGAACGACCGCCGTATCCGTGCCAGCAAGCGTTCGAAACTGTCCGAATGCCTGATCGGCACCGGCTTCCCCTTCCGCGACTTCAGCTTCGCCGAGGCCTACCTCAACATGTTCCGCGACATGATGAAGGCCACTTCGGGCCTGCGCCGCCCGGGTTCCGCCGCGCTCGACCTCGCCTGGGTCGCCTGTGGCCGCTACGACGGTTTCTGGGAAATGCATCTGAATCCCTGGGATCTCGCCGCCGGCAGCCTGATCGCGCAGGAAGCCGGCGCGCTGGTCGGCAACTTCCTGGGCGACGAGGGCTTCCTCGAGTCCGGCAACATCGTCGCCGGCAACCCCAAGGTGTTCGCGCAGATGCTGCAGATCCTCGCGCCGCACCTGCCGCCCGAACTCAAGGTCTGAACCTTCGCGCTTCTCCATGTCGCTCGCCAAGGAGGCCGCCGTCCACACGCCGATGATGCAGCAGTATCTGGGCATCAAGGCGCAGCATCCCGACATGCTGCTGTTCTACCGCATGGGCGACTTCTACGAGCTGTTCTTCGACGACGCCGAGAAGGCCGCGCGCCTGCTCAACATCACGCTCACCACACGCGGGGCGTCGGCGGGCAGCCCGATCAAGATGGCCGGCGTGCCCTACCACAGCGCCGAGCAGTATCTGGCGCGTCTCCTGAAGCTGGGCGAATCGGTGGTGATCGCCGAGCAGGTCGGCGACCCCGCCACCTCCAAGGGCCCGGTCGAGCGCCAGGTCACGCGCATCGTCACCCCCGGGACGCTGACCGACTCGGGCCTGCTCGACGAGACGCGCGACACGCTGATCCTCGCCCTCTCGCCCAATGCAGACACGCTCGGCGTCGCCTGGCTCAATCTTGCCGCCGGCCGCTTCCAGGTCACTGAAATCCCCTCCGCCGCCCTGCCCGCCTTGCTGGCGCGTGTGCGGCCGGCTGAAATCCTGGCGCCAGACGATTTCGCACTCAGCGCGCCCTGCCCGGTGCGGCGGCTGGCGCCGTGGCAGTTCGACTCGGCCAGCGCGCAGGCGCGGCTGGCGCAGCAATTCGGCAGCCGCGACCTCGCCGGCTTCGGCGTCGCCGACCTCCCCCTGGCCATTGCCGCCGCCGGCGCCCTGCTCGACTACATCCAGGCCACCCAGCGCACGGCGCTGCCGCACCTGCAATCGATCCGCGCCGAACGCGATGGCGAGTTCGTGCAACTCGACGCCGCCACCCGGCGCAACCTGGAGCTCACCGAAACCTTGCGCGGCGAATCGGCACCGACGCTGCTGTCGGTGCTCGACACCACCGCCACCGGCATGGGCACGCGCCTGCTGCGCCACTGGCTGCATCATCCGCTACGCGACCGCGAGGTGTTGAGCCGGCGGCGCGACGCCATCGGCGTGCTCGCCGAACGACCCGACACCGCTGCCACCCTCACCCGCCTGCTCAGAAGCTGCGCCGACGTCGAACGCATCAGCGGCCGCATCGCGCTGAGGAATGCGCGTCCGCGCGATCTCTCCGGCCTGCGCGACACGCTGGCGCAGTTGCCCGGGCTCGCCGCCGCGCTGCCCGACGACCGCGCGCGCCTGTCGGCCTTGCAGGCCGCGCTCGCCGTCCGCCCCGATCTCCACGCCCTGCTCGCCCGTGCCGTGCAGCCCGAGCCTGCCAGCGTGCTGCGCGAGGGCGGCGTGATCGCCGACGGCTACGACGCCGAACTCGACGAGTTGCGCGCGCTGACGCGCGACGCCGGGTCCTTCCTGCTGGAACTCGAAACGCGCGAGCGCGCGCGCAGCGGCATCGGCACCCTCAAGGTCGAATACAACAAGGTGCACGGCTTCTACATCGAGGTGAGCCGCGCGCAGGCGGACAAGACGCCGGTGCCCGACGACTACCGCCGCCGGCAGACGCTGAAGAACGCCGAGCGCTACATCACGCCCGAACTGAAGGCCTTCGAGGACAAGGCGCTGTCGGCACAGGAGCGTGCGCTGGCGCGCGAGAAGGCGCTGTTCGACGCCCTGCTCGACACGCTGACGCCGCACGTTCCGGACCTGTTGTCGATCGCCGCCGCGCTGGCCGAGATCGACGTGCTGGCGAGCCAGGCCGAGCGCGCCGGCACGCTCAAGCTGTGCGCGCCTGAATACAGCGAGGAGCCCGGCATCGTCATCCGCGGCGGCCGCCACCCGGTGGTCGAGGCGCAGGTCGACCACTTCATCCCCAACGACGTGACGCTCAACCGCACCCGGCAGATGCTGCTCATCACCGGCCCCAACATGGGCGGCAAGTCGACCTACATGCGGCAGGTCGCGCTGGTGACGCTATTGGCCTGCTGCGGCCTGTGGGTGCCGGCGACCTCGGCGAGGATCGGCGACGTCGACCAGATCTTCACCCGCATCGGCGCGTCGGACGACCTCGCCGGCGGCCGCTCGACCTTCATGGTCGAGATGACCGAGACCGCGCACATCCTGCACAATGCCAGCGCGAACAGTCTCGTATTGCTGGACGAGATCGGGCGCGGTACCTCGACCTTCGACGGCCTCGCACTGGCGTGGGCGGTCGCGCGACATCTGGTCACCGCCACCCGCGCATTCACCCTGTTCGCCACCCACTATTTCGAGCTCACCCAGCTGGCGCAAGAATTCCGCCAGCTCGCCAACGTGCACCTCGACGCCAAGGAGCACGGCGCCGACCTGGTGTTCCTGCACGCGGTGGAGGAAGGCCCGGCCTCGCAAAGCTACGGCATCCAGGTCGCGCGGCTGGCCGGCGTGCCGAGCCCGGTGATCCATGCCGCGCGTCGTCACCTGCGCGAGCTCGAGGATGCCCAATTGCAGCCCGGCCCGCAGGGCGACCTGTTCGCCGCCCACCTGCCCAACGACGAACCGCCGCCGCATCCCGCGCTCGATCAGCTGCGCGAGCTCGACCCCGACACCCTCACGCCGAAGGCGGCGCTAGATATGCTCTATGCGCTGAAAGCGCATTTATGAAAACTTGGCGTGTTGAAGGCGCATTAATGAAAGCCAGGCACACTAAGGCGCATTGAAGGCACTGAGCGATACTTCGTCGTGAAAACGCTGCGCCTCGACACCCCCGAACTCGGCCTCGACTTCAACGCCGCGCTGAAACTGGCGACCGCCATCGCCCGGCAGCAGCTGGGCGAGGATACGATGTTGTTGAGCTGGTACGACCGCGAACGCGATCTCGAATCGCCGGCCGGCGTGAGCGAATGCCACGCAACCTGTGCCACTAAGGGCTCGTGGGACTATGCGCTCAATCGCGGCGCGCGGCTGGCGGTGGAATTCGATTCCGGGCGTTTTTTCTTCTGCTTTCTTTAAGCTTCGGCTGCCAGAACCCGGACGGTCTGGCCCAGGCAATGCACGGTCTGGCCTGCCCGGATCTTTGCCGTCTTGCGGCTTTCGGGCTGGCCATCGACGGTCACTTCCCCATTCGCGATCATCTGCTTGCCCTGCCCGCCGCTGTCGGCGATGCCCGAGAGCTTGAGCAGGTCGCAGAGTGCGACGTATTCGCCGCGCAGCCTGAAATCGAGAGTATCCATAGCCGTCACGCGCCGCGTCGACGCCACAGATAGCGGTAAACGAAGCCAGGATAAGCGAACACCACGAACAGCGAGGCGTTGACCGCGTAGAACTCCCAGTTCTGCCGGTGCACCTCGCCCAGCTTGCCTTCGAGCAGCCACGCGATGCCGCCGACCACGAAGAACAGCACGACCAGTTCCAGCAGGCGCCAGGCAAAACCCTTGCTGCCGGCTTTGGGCTTGGCGAAGAAGAAAATGCGTTCGACGAGGAACGGCAGGTTGGCGGCGATGAACGCCAGGATCAGCAGCAGGGTGGTGGAAAAATTCACGGTGGTTCCGAAAGACTAAGCAATGCCGGAGCAGACCTGTTCCGGCTGAGTTTGGTTCAGTTCATGCATGCAGCCCTTTGATCGTTCGACAGGCTCACGACCAAGGCTAACGGTTTGATGGCCTGCGGGCACTCCCGGTTCAGAAAGACGCGCCGATGGCGTGCACGCACACCGCCATCAGCGGTTGCGGCAGGATGCCGAGTGCCAGCACGGCGAGGCCGTTGGCCGACATGATGACACGGATGTCGGGGCTGGCGGCGATCGGGCTGGTGTCGTGCGGGGTATCGAAATACATCAGCTTGACGATGCGCAGGTAGTAGAAGGCGCCGACCAGCGAGAACAGCACCGCCGCCACCGCCAGCCAGACGTAGCCGATCTCGACCACGGCCTGCAGCACCGACAGCTTGGCGTAGAAGCCGACCGTCGGCGGGATGCCGGCCATCGAGAACATCAGCAGCAGCATCACGAAGGCGAGCCACGGGCTGCGGCGGTTCAGGCCCTTGAAGTCGTCGAGCTGGTCGGCCTCGAAGCCGGCGCGCGACAAGAGCAGGATCATGCCGAAGCCGCCCAGGCTCATCAGCGCGTACACCAGCACGTAGAACATCGCACTGCCGTAGCCGTTATGGGAGCCGGCGAGGATGCCGAGCAGCATGAAGCCCATGTGCGAGATCGTCGAATACGCCAGCATGCGCTTCAAATTGGACTGCGCGATGGCCGCGATGTTGCCGACCGCCATCGACAGCACCGCCAGGATCACCAGCATGTCGCGCCATTCGGCCACCTGCGATTCCAGCCCCTGGCCGAGGATGCGCACGACGAAGGCGAAGGCGGCGATCTTGGGCGCGGAACCGATGAACAGCGTCATCGCGGTGGGTGCGCCGTGGTAGACGTCGGGCACCCACATATGGAAGGGCACGGCGCCGAGCTTGAATGCCAGGCCGGCGACGATGAAGACGATGCCGAACACCAGCGGGATTTGCAGGTCGGATCCGTCGGCCAGGGTCTGCGCCATGTCGCCCAGCGCCAGCGAGCCGGTGACGCCGTAGACCATCGACATGCCATAGAGCAGCATGCCCGAGGCCAGCGCCCCCAGCACGAAGTATTTCATCGCCGCTTCGGTCGCCACGCTGGAATCGCGCTGCAGCGCGACCATGGCGTACAGCGACAGCGACAGCAGTTCGAGGCCGAGGTAGAGCGTGAGGAAATGGCTCGCCGATACCATCACCATCATGCCCAGGAGCGCGAACAGCGCCAGCACGAAGAACTCGCCCTTGTAGAGCCCGCGCACGCGCAGGTAGTCGCGCCCATACACCAGCACCACCGCGGTGGTGAGGTACATGAAGAGTTTCAGCACGTCCGACAGCGGGTCGTCGACGAAAAGACCGCCCAGCGCCTGCACCGGCATCGTCGAAAAATCGCGCACGGTGAGAACGGCCGCGCCGGCCAGGGTGGCGAGCGACAGCACGTAGGCGATGAAACGCTTGTCCTCGTCGACCGCGGCGTCGACGACGAGGATCAGCGAGACCATGGCCAGGACGAAGATTTCGGGGAACGCGGGGGCGAAGTGCATGAGGGAATCGCGCATGTCGGAACCTTAAGGCAGTTTGCTCTGGGCGACGTGCGCCAGCAGGTCGACCACCGAGGCGTGCATGACGTCGGTAAAGGGCTTGGGATAGAGGCCCATGCCTAGCACGGCGAGGGCGAGCACGCCGAGCAGCAGGATTTCGCGGGCGTTGACGTCCTTCATTTCCTCGACGTGCGGGTTGCCGACGCTGCCGAACACCACCCGCTTGTACATCCACAGCGTGTAGGCCGCGCCGAAGATCAGCGTGGTGGCGGCGACGAAGGCAAACCAGAAGTTGACCTGGGTCGCGGCCATGATGACCATGAATTCGCCGACGAAGCCGCTGGTGGCCGGCAAACCGGAGTTGGCCATGGCGAACAGCATGAAGAAGGCGGCAAACACCGGCATCCTGTTGACGAGGCCACCGTAGTCCTTGATCTGGCGCGAATGCAGGCGGTCGTACATGACGCCGATGCAGAGGAAAAGCGCGGCGGAGACGAAACCGTGCGAGATCATCTGCACCAGCCCGCCTTCCCAACCGAGCGGATTGAACATGAAGAAGCCGAGGGTAACGAAGCCCATGTGGGCGATTGACGAATAGGCGATCAGCTTCTTCATGTCGGCCTGCACCAGCGCGACCAGACCGATGTAGGCGACAGCGATCAGCGACAGCGTGATGACCAGCCAGGCGAGTTCGTGGGCGGCGTCCGGAACGATCGGCAGGATGAAGCGCAGGAAGCCGTAGGCGCCGACCTTCAGCGTGATCGCCGCCAGCACCACCGAGCCGCCCGTGGGGGCCTCGACGTGGGCGTCCGGCAACCACGTATGAACCGGCCACATCGGCACCTTGACGCCGAAGGCCAGCAGGAAGGACAGGAAGATCAGCGTCTGCGCGGCCATGCCGAGCGTGGTCTTATGCCAGGTCTGGATGTCGAAGCTGCCGCCCGACTGGTAGTAGAGGTAGATGAACGACACCAGCATCAGCAGCGAGCCGAGCAGGGTGTAGAGGAAGAACTTGAACGCGGCGTACACCCGGTTCGGGCCGCCCCACACGCCGACGATGAGGTACAGCGGGATCAGCATGCCCTCGAAGAAGACGTAGAACAGGATACCGTCGAGTGCCGCGAACACGCCGTTGATGAGGCCGGACATGATGAGGAAGGCCGCCATGTACTGCGCGACCTTGTCCTGGATCACCTGCCAGCCGGCGATCACCACCAGCACGGTGACGAAGCTGTTCAGCAGCACCAGCGGCATCGAGATGCCGTCGACGCCGAGGTGGTAGAAGACGTTGAACGCGGGGATCCAGGCTTTCTTCTCGACGAACTGCATCGCCGAGGTGGCGGTATCGAAGCCGGTGGCGAGCGGAATCGCGACGAGAAGGCCGAGCAGCGAACCGGCCAGCGCCAGCCAGCGTGCCAGCGGCGCATTGCGGTCGGAACCGGTGGCGAGCACCACGATCCCGGCGAGAATCGGAACCCAGATGACGAGTGAAAGGATCGATTGTCCGAACATGGGCATAGGATTTTAGTTAGGCACGGCTAGTTGAGCCGCGCGAACCAGGTCACCAGGGCGAATACCCCGATCAGCATGGCGAAGGCGTAGTGGTAGATGTAGCCGGACTGGAAGGCCTTGACCAGGCGCGAGAAACGTTCGACCAGATGGGCCGTGCCGTTGACCATGAGACCGTCGATCACGCCCTGGTCGCCGCGCCGCCAGAGGCCGCCGCCAAGCGAGCGTGCGCCCTGGGCGAACACCCAGCTGTAGAGCTCGTCGAACCAGTATTTGTTGACGAGCAGGCTGTAGACGAAGCTGAAGCGCTTGGCGATCGCCGCCGGAATGTCGGGGCGCTTGAGGTAGAAGAACGCCGCCAGTCCCACCCCGCCTACCGCCAGCCAGAACGGCAGCGTCACCAAGGCATGCAGCGCCATCGCCGCCGCGCCATGGAAGTGCTGGTTGAGCTCGGTCATCACCGGATGGCGGTCGGCGACGTAGATCGCGTTGCCGAAGAAATCGCCATACAGCATGGATTCGACGGTCATGTAGCCGATCGCCAGTGAGGGCAGCGCCAGGGCCAGCAGCGGCCCGGTGATCACCCAGGGGGTTTCGTGCGGCGTGCCGCCGTGGCCGTGGTGGGCGTCGAGTTCGTTGCCATGAGCGTGCCCCTGACGGAAACGCTCCTTGCCGTGGAACACCAGGAAATACATGCGGAAGGAATAGAAGGCGGTGACGAACACGCCCGCGAGCACCGCGAAATAAGCGAAGCCGGAACCCGGCAGGTGCGACAGCCTGGCTGCCTCGATGATGGTTTCCTTGGAATAGAAGCCCGACAGGAAAGGCGTGCCGATCAAGGCCAACGATCCGATCAGCGAGGTGATCCAGGTGATCGGCATGTACTTCTTCAGGCCGCCCATGTAGCGGATGTCCTGGTTGTGGTGCATGGCGATGATGACCGAACCCGCGGCGAGGAACAGCAGTGCCTTGAAGAAGGCGTGCGTCATCAGGTGGAACACTGCGACCGAGTAGGCCGACGCGCCGAGCGCGACGGTCATGTAGCCCAGCTGCGACAGCGTCGAATAGGCCACCACGCGCTTGATGTCGTTCTGCACGATGCCGAGCAGGCCCATGAACAGCGCGGTGATCGCGCCGATCACCATGATGAAGCTCAAGGCCACGTCGGACAGCTCGTACAGCGGCGACATGCGCGCGACCATGAAGATGCCGGCGGTCACCATCGTCGCGGCGTGGATCAGCGCGGAAATCGGCGTCGGGCCTTCCATCGAGTCGGGCAGCCATACGTGCAGCGGGAACTGCGCCGACTTGCCCATCGCGCCGATGAACAGCAGGATGCCGATCACCGTCATCAACATCCACGGCGAATCGGGCCAGATCGTGATGGTTTCGACGGCGAGCGACGGCGCCTTGGCGAACACCGTCGCATAGTCGAGCGAGCCGAAATACGCCAGCACCAGACCGATGCCGAGGATGAAGCCGAAGTCGCCGACGCGGTTGACCAGGAAGGCCTTGAGGTTGGCGTAGATCGCGCTTTCCTTGGTGTACCAGAAGCCGATCAGCAGGTAGGACACCAGGCCCACCGCCTCCCAGCCGAAGAACAGCTGGAGGAAGTTGTTGCTCATCACCAGCATCAGCATCGAGAAGGTGAACAGCGAGATGTAGCTGAAGAAGCGCTGGTAGCCGGGGTCGTCGTGCATGTAGCCGATGGTGTAGACGTGCACCATCAGCGAGACGAAGGTCACGACCAGCATCATCATCGCAGTCAGCGGATCGATCAGGAAGCCGACTTCGAAGCGCAGATCGCCCAGCACCATCCAGGTGTAGACGGTGCCGTTGTAGGTGTGGCCGGCGAGCACGTCCTGGAACACCAGCACCGAGGCGATGAAGGCCACCGCCACGCCGGCGATGGTGGCCAGATGCGACAGGGTGCGACCGATCACATGTCCCAGCAGCCCGGCGACGATCGCGCCCGCCAGCGGCGCCAGCGGAACGATGAGGTAGAGCGTCTGCATGTCCATCCGCGTCAGCCTTTCAGGTGGTCGAGGTCGTCGACGTTGATGGTGCGCATATTGCGGAACAGCACCACCAGGATCGCGAGGCCGATGGCCGATTCCGCCGCGGCGACGGTGAGAATGAAGAAGACGAAGATCTGGCCGTGGATGTCGCCCAGGTAATGCGAGAACGCGATGAAGTTCATGTTAACCGCCAGCAGCATCAGTTCGATCGCCATCAAGAGGATGATCACGTTCTTGCGGTTGAGGAAGATGCCCAGCACGCTGATGGCGAACAGGATGCCGCCGAGGATCAGGTAATGCGACAGGGAAATCATGCGCCCTCCTCCCCGGCTCCCGGCTTCGGCGTGGTCGGCATTTTGACGATGCGCAGACGATCGTTGCGCTTGACCTTCACCTGCTCGGCGGGGTCGATGTACTTGCTGTCCTTGCGGCGGCGCAGCGTCAGCGCGATCGCGGCGACGATCGCCACCAGCAGGATCACCGCGGCGAGTTCGAACGCATAGACGTAGTCGGTATACAGCAGCCGCCCGAGCTCCTTGGTGTTGCTGTAGTCGGCCGGATGCGGAGCCGGCGTGCCCATCACCTCGAGGCCGAAGTGTCGGCTGCCGAGGATCAGCGCCATCTCGATCACCAGCAGCACGGACACGAAACCGGCCAGCGGCAGGTAATCCCAGAATCCCTCGCGCAGCTTGTCGAGGTTGATGTCGAGCATCATCACCACGAACAGGAACAGCACCATCACCGCGCCCACGTAGACCAGCACCAGGGTGATGGCGAGGAATTCGGCTTCCAGCAGCATCCACAGCCCGGCCGCGGTGAAGAAAGCCAGCACCAGATACAGCGCGGCATGCACCGGGTTGCGCGCGGTGATGACGCGCAAGCCGGCGAACACCAGGATGGCGGCGAAGAAGTAGAAGATCGCGGTCATATACGTCATTTTGTAGGGGTCAGGATTCAGGATTCAGGGCTCAGGGAAAACCCGGCCCATGTACCTTTATCTATCCAAATCGCTTTCTTGCCCCGCCCTCCCATTTTTTGTTGAATTAACCGCCGTCGAAACTGCTGTTCCCTGAATCCTGAATCCTGGCTCCTGCCTTACCGATACTTCGCATCCTGCGCCCGATCCTTGGCGATCTGCTCCTCGTACTGGTCGCCGATCGCCAGCAGCATGGGCTTGGTGTAGTAGAGGTCGCCGCGCTTCTCGCCGTGGTATTCGAGGATGCGCGTCTCGACGATCGAGTCGACCGGGCACGATTCCTCGCAGAAGCCGCAGAAGATGCACTTGGTGAGGTCGATGTCGTAACGCGTAGTGCGGCGGGTGCCGTCGACGCGCTTTTCCGATTCGATGGTGATGGCGAGCGCCGGGCAGACCGCCTCGCACAGCTTGCAGGCGATGCAGCGTTCTTCCCCATTGGGGTAGCGGCGCAGCGCGTGCAGGCCACGAAAGCGCGGCGATTGCGGCGTCTTCTCCTCCGGGAATTGCACCGTGATCTTGCGTGCGAACAGGTGGCGCCCGGTGAGCAGCATGCCGCGCAGGAGTTCGACCAGGAGCAGGCTACCGAAGAACTGGGTGATCCGTTTCATGGCGCGCTCAGTGGAAGAAACGACCATACGGCGTCTGCATCATGGCGCCGACGACGACGATCCAGACGATGGTGATGGGGATGAACACCTTCCAGCCCAGACGCATGATCTGGTCGTAGCGGTAACGCGGGAAGGTGGCACGGAACCACAGGAAGAGGAACAGCACGAAGCCCGTCTTCAGCAGCCACCAGACGATGCCGTCCGGCAGGAAAGGCAAGGGCGACAGCCAGCCGCCAAGGAACATCAGCGTGGTGAGCGCCGAGACCAGGATCATGTTGGCGTATTCGGCGAGGAAGAACACGGCGAACGCCATGCCGGAATATTCGACGTGGAAGCCGGCGACGATCTCGGATTCGCCTTCGGCGACGTCGAACGGCGCGCGGTTGGTCTCGGCGACGCCGGCGATCAGGTACACCATGAACAAGGGGAACAGCGGCCAGATGTACCACTGGTGCGCCCCGCCCGCCTGTCCCTGCACGATGTCGACAAGGTTGAGCGACTGCGCCGCCATCAGCACGCCGACCAGTGCGAAGCCCATGGCGATTTCGTACGAAACGATCTGTGCCGCCGAACGCATCGCGCCGAGGAAGGCATACTTGGAGTTGGACGCCCAGCCGGCGATGATGACACCGTACACGCCCATCGAGGTGATCGCCATCACGTACAGCAGGCCAGCGTTGATGTTGGCCAGAACCAGCGTGTCGGTGAACGGGATCACCGCCCACGCCGCCAGCGCCGGCGCGATGGCGAGAATGGGGCCGAGAATGAACAGCCCGCGGTTGGCGCCGGCGGGAATGATGATCTCCTTCATCAATAGCTTCACCGCGTCGGCGATCGGCTGCAGCAGGCCCTGGAAACCGACGCGGTTGGGGCCGATGCGCACCTGCATCCAGCCGATGATCTTGCGTTCGGCGTAGGTGAGGTAGGCGACACCCAGCATCAGCGGCACCACCAGCAGCATGATCTTGATCAGCGTCCAGACGACGGTTTGAATGGCAGTCCAGTCCATGCCCACGCTCTCCATCAGACCGGCTCCGCCGTGATCGGGCCGAACATCGGGCCCAGCCCTGCTGTCAGCGGATGGCCGCTGGGAATGCGCACGCAGTTGTCGGGTAACAAATCATCGCGCTGCACCTTCAGCGTCAGCGCACTCGCGGTCTGGCGCACCGAGACGCGGCCATTCTCCGCGAGGCCGAGTTTCGCGATCAGCTTGCTGTGCATGCGCGCCACCGGCAGCGCGGCGTCCTGAGTCATCTGTAGCGAAGGCGAGCGGCGCACCACGGCGTCGGTCTGGTAAATCGGGACTTCGGCCACCCGCTCCAGGCCCTCCTGCAGGCGCGGCGGCATCACGCTCACATCGCCGATTTCATTATTGAGGTAAGCCTGGACGTTGCCGATCGGCGTATCGCCGAGCGCATCGCGCAGCACGTCCTGGGTGTCATTGTGATCGAACCCGGCCAGACCCAGGAAATTGCCGAGCACGCGCAGCACCTTCCAGGCCGGGCGTGTTTCGCCCAGCGGCTTCACCACGGCGCTGAAGCTCTGCACGCGGCCTTCGGTGTTGATGAAGGTGCCTGAGGTCTCGGTCCACGGCGCGATCGGCAGCAGCACGTCGGCGTAGTCGAGCGACTTGCCCTTGTAGGGCGACATCACCACGACGAAGTCGGCGGCGTTGATGCTGGCCATGGCGCTGACCGGATCGTGGGTGTCGAGCTCGGTCTCCACCCCTAGCAGCAGATAGGCGGACAGCGGCTGCGCCAGCATCTGCTGCGCGTTGAGCCCCTTGATTGCCGCCTGGCCGAGCGGTCCGTGGTGAGGCACCGCGCCGACGGCCATTGCACCGACGCTGTTGGCGGCCTCGCCCAGCACGCCGAAGCTCGCGCCCGCGAGCCGCGCCACTTCCTGCGCCAGCGCATGGATCTGCGCATAGGTCGGATGGTGCTGGGCCATGTTGCCGAGGAAGACCGCACGCGTCTCGCCGCCCGAAATGCTCTCGGCCATCTTGCGCGCGGTGTCGTCGACGACGCCGTGTGCGGCGATGGCGGGCACCGGCAGGTTTTTCAGCCCGGCCAGCGCAACGCACACGCCCGCCAGCGCGGCGGCGAGCTGAGACGGCGCCACGATCCGCTTGGCGTGCACCTTGCCGAGAAACTCGTCTTCCGCCGCGTTGATCAGGTTGAGTTCGCCGTACCAGCGCACCGATTCGCGAATGCGATGCGCCATCAGCGGGTGATCCTTCCTGAGGTTCGAACCGACGACCAGCATGCGGTTGAGGCGCGACATGTAGGTCACCGGCATGCCGAGCCAGAAGCCGCCATGCGCCTTGTCGTCGAGCGAGAAATCCGATTGCCGCAGACGGTGGTCGACGTTGCCGCTGCCCAGGCCGCGCATCAGCTTCTGTAGCAGGAAGAGTTCTTCCGCCGGGCGGTATGGGGTCGACAGCGCGCCGATGCGGTCGGCGGGGATCGCCTTCAGCTTGTCCGCAACATGCTCCAGCGCAGCCTGCCAGGTCGTTTCGACCCACTGCCCGCCCTGCTTGATCATCGGCTGGGTCAGGCGCTCGGCGGTGTTGAGGCCTTCGTAGGAGAAGCGGTCGCGGTCGGCCAGCCAGCATTCGTTGACGTCCTCGTTCTCGCGCGGCAGCACGCGCATGACCTTGTTGTCCTTGACGTGGACCTCGAGGTTGGAGCCGAGGCTGTCGTGCGGGCTGATCGAAGGCCGGCGCGACAGTTCCCAGGTGCGGGCGGTGTAGCGGAAGGGCTTGCTGGTCAGCGCGCCGACCGGGCACAGGTCGATGACGTTGCCGGACAGTTCGGACGCCACTTGGCTTTCGAGGAAAGGCATGACCTCGGTGTGCTCGCCGCGTCCGGCCATGCCGAGCTCCATCACGCCGGCGATTTCCTGGCCGAAGCGCACGCAGCGGCTGCAGTGGATGCAGCGCGTCATGTCGGTGGCGATCAGCGGGCCGAGATTCTTCTCGCGCACCACGCGCTTGATTTCCTGGTAGCGCGAGGCCGAGCCGCCGTAACCCACCGCCAGATCCTGCAGCGTGCACTCGCCGCCCTGATCGCAGATCGGGCAGTCGAGCGGATGGTTGATGAGGAGGAACTCCATCACCGCCTTCTGCGCGTTGATCGCGTATTCGGAGCGGGTATGCACCTTCATGCCGTCGGTCACCGGGGTCGCGCAGGCGGGCAGCGGCTTCGGTGCCTTTTCCACCTGCACCAGGCACATGCGGCAGTTGGCCGCGATCGACAGCTTCTTGTGGTAGCAGAAATGCGGGATCGTGATGCCGGCCTGGTTGGCCGCATCCATGATGGTGTCGCCGCTTTCGACCTGCAGCGGCTTGCCGTCGATTTCGATGTTCAACGTGGCCATCTGATCACACCATGCAGCGCTTGTGTTCGACGTGGTACGCGAACTCATCGCCGAAATGTTTGAGGAAACTCTGCACCGGCATCGCCGCGGCATCGCCCAGCGCGCAGATGGTATGGCCGCCGATGTGGCCCGCCACGCTGTTGAGCAGCTCGAGGTCTTCCGTTCGTCCCTGCCCGTGCTCGATGCGGTGGATGATGCGGTACATCCAGCCGGTGCCTTCGCGGCACGGCGTGCACTGGCCGCACGACTCCTCGTGGTAGAAATACGAGAGCCGCTCCAGCGCGCGCACCATGCACACCGTTTCGTCCATCACGATGACCGCGCCGGAACCGAGCATCGAGCCCGCCTTGGCGATGGAATCGAAGTCCATGGTGCAGTCCATCATGATTGCACCCGGCAGCACCGGCGCAGACGAGCCGCCCGGGATGACGGCTTTTAATTTATGCCCGTTGCGCACCCCGCCCGCCATCTGCAGCAGTTCGGAGAACGGCGTGCCGAGCGGCACTTCGTAGTTGCCCGGCTTGTTGACGTGGCCCGACACCGAGAACAGCTTGGGGCCGCCGTTGTTGGGCTTGCCGAGTTCGAGGAAGGCCTGGCCGCCGTGCTGCACGATCCACGGCACCGAGGCGAGCGTCTCGGTGTTGTTGATGGTGGTCGGCTTGCCGTAGAGACCGAAGCTCGCCGGGAACGGCGGCTTGAAGCGCGGCTGCCCCTTCTTGCCCTCGATCGATTCGAGGAGCGCGGTTTCCTCGCCGCAGATGTAGGCGCCGTAACCGTGGTGCGCATGCAGCTGGAAGCAGAAGTCGGTGCCGAACAGCTGGTCGCCGAGATAGCCCGCCTCGCGCGCTTCCTTCAATGCGCGCTCGAAGATCTCGTAGATCTCGAAGATCTCGCCGTGGATGTAGTTGTAGCCTACGCGCGCGCCCAGCACGTAGCCGGCGATCGCCATGCCTTCGATCAGCTGGTGCGGGTTGTAGCGCAAGATGTCGCGGTCCTTGAAGGTGCCCGGCTCGCCCTCGTCGCTGTTGCAGACGATGTACTTGTCGCCCGGGAAGGCACGCGGCATGAAGCTCCACTTGAGGCCCGTCGGGAAGCCTGCGCCGCCACGCCCGCGCAGGGCGCTGGTCTTGAGTTCGCCAATGATGACATCGGCCGGCATTTGCTCGGTGACGACGCGGCGCAGCGCCTGGTAGCCGCCGTTGGCGACATAGGTCGCCAGCGACGCGGGATGGTCGAGCGCCTGGGTCCAGCTGCAGACCTGAGGGGTGGGTTTGAGCAGGCTCATTTCAGCTTGGCCGTCATTTCAACTTGTCGAGCAACTCGTCCACCTTCTCGGGGGTGAGATGGGTATGCATGGCGTGGTTGTTGTGCAGGCACATCGGCGCGTCGCCGCAGGCGCCCATGCATTCGCCCTCCTTCAGCGTGTAGCGGCCGTCCTCGGTGGTTTCGCCGAAGCCGATGCCGAGGCGCTTCTTCAGATGCTCGGCGATCTCGTTCGCCCCCATCAGCGCACACGGCAGGTTGGTGCACACGGTGATCTTGTGACGCCCCACCGGCTGGGTATCGTACATGTTGTAGAAGGTCGCGACCTCGTACGCCGCGATCGCCGGCATCTCGAGGTAATCGGCGACGTACTCGATCAGCTCGGGCTTCAGCCAGCCCTTCTCCATCTGCGCGATGCGCAGCGCACCCATCACCGCCGACTGCTTCTGGTCGGCAGGGTACTTGGCGATTTCGGCGTCAATCAGCGCAAGGGATTCCGGCGACAGCCGCAGGGTGTCCAGATCAGGATTGGCCATCAGCGGTCGATCTCCCCGAAAACGATATCCTGCGTGCCGATGATGGCGACGACATCGGCGATCATGTGGCCGCGCGCCATTTCGTCGAGCGCCGCCAGATGGGCGTACCCCGGCGCGCGGATCTTCAGACGGTAGGGCTTGTTGGCGCCGTCCGACACCAGGTAGATGCCGAACTCGCCCTTGGGGTGCTCGACCCCGACATAGGCTTCGCCCGCCGGCACGTGCATGCCCTCGGTGAAGAGCTTGAAATGGTGGATCAGCTCTTCCATGTTCTGCTTCATCGACAAGCGGTCGGGCGGCGCCACCTTGTGGTTGGTGGTGATGACGGGACCGGGGTTTTTGCGCAGCCAGTCGACACACTGCCGGATGATGCGGTTGGACTGGCGCATTTCCTCGATGCGCACCAGGTAGCGGTCGTAGCAGTCGCCGTTGGTGCCCACCGGGATGTCGAAATCCATGCGGTCGTAGACCTCGTAGGGCTGCTTCTTGCGCAGGTCCCATTCGACGCCGGAGCCGCGCAGCATCGGGCCGGTGAAGCCCAGCGCCTTGGCGCGCTCGGGCGAGACGACGCCAATGCCGACGGTGCGCTGCTTCCAGATGCGATTGTCGGTGAGCAGCGTCTCGTACTCGTCGACGTAGGTCGGGAAGCGGCGGGTGAAGTCCTCGATGAAGTCGAGCAGCGAACCCTGGCGATTGGCGTTCATCGACTTCAACGTCGCCTCGTTGCGGGTATGCTGTGCCGCATATTGCGGCATCGTGTCGGGCAGGTCGCGGTAGACACCGCCGGGACGGTAGTAGGCCGCGTGCATGCGCGCGCCCGACACCGCCTCGTAGCAGTCCATCAGATCCTCGCGCTCGCGGAAGGCGTAGAGGAACACCGTCATCGCGCCGACGTCGAGCGCGTGCGCGCCGAGCCACAGCAGGTGGTTGAGGATGCGGGTGATCTCGTCGAACATCACGCGGATGTATTGCGCGCGCTCCGGCACCTCGATGCCGAGCAGCTTCTCGATTGCCATCACGTAGGCATGCTCGTTGACCATCATCGACACGTAGTCGAGGCGGTCCATGTACGGTACCGACTGGATGAAGGTCTTGTGCTCGGCGAGCTTCTCGGTGGCGCGGTGCAACAGGCCGATGTGCGGGTCGGCGCGCTGGATCACCTCGCCGTCGAGCTCCAGCACCAGGCGCAGCACGCCGTGCGCGGCCGGATGCTGCGGGCCGAAGTTCATCGTGTAGTTCCGAATCTCGGCCATCAGCGCCCCTCCCCGTAGCTTTCGTCGCGCACGATGCGCGGGGTGACTTCGCGCGGCTCGATCGACACCGGCTGGTAGATCACGCGCTGCTGGGTCGGGTCGTAGCGCATCTCGACGTTGCCCGAGAGGGGGAAGTCCTTGCGGAAGGGATGGCCGATGAAACCGTAGTCGGTGAGAATGCGGCGCAGGTCGGGATGACCTTCGAACACGATGCCGTACAGATCGAAGGCCTCGCGCTCGAACCAGTTGGCCGCAGGCCAGACGTCGACCATCGACGCCACCACCGGCAGGTCGTCGTCGGGACAAAACACCCTCACCCGCACGCGCTGGTTGTGTGTCAGCGACAGCAGGTGCACGACGACGGCAAAGCGCGCGCCTTCCCAGGCGCCGTCGCCGTAATCCGAATAATCCATGCCGCACAGGTCGATCAGTTCCTCGAACCGGCAGTCGGGATGGTCGCGCAGGATGCGCATGGCAGAAGCATAGGCCTGCGGCTTGACGATCAGCGTCAACTCGCCCAGGCGGACGAAGGCCTGCACCAGCGCATCGCCGAGCAGCGTTTCGAGAGACAAAGAGAGGGCTTCCACGGTCTGCGGCATGGCGGTCAGCGTGCGATGGTGTTGGTACGCTTGATCTTGTTCTGCAGCTGGATGATGCCGAACAGCAGGGCTTCTGCGGTCGGCGGGCAACCGGGAACATAGATGTCGACCGGCACGATGCGGTCACAGCCGCGCACCACCGAATACGAGTAATGATAATAGCCGCCGCCGTTGGCGCACGAGCCCATCGAGATCACCCAGCGCGGCTCGGCCATCTGGTCGTAGACCTTGCGCAGCGCCGGCGCCATCTTGTTGCACAGGGTGCCGGCGACGATCATCACGTCTGACTGGCGCGGGCTGGGGCGGAACACGATGCCGAAGCGGTCGAGGTCGTAGCGCGACGCGCCTGCCTGCATCATTTCCACCGCGCAGCAGGCCAGCCCGAAGGTCATCGGCCACATCGAGCCGGTGCGCATGTAGTTGATGAGCTGGTCGGCCTTGGCGGTGACAAAGCCTTGTTCGAGGACGCCTTCGATACCCATGGTCAGCTTATTCCCACTCTAGGGCGCCCTTCATCCATTCATAGATGAAGCCGACGACCAGGATGCCGAGGAACACCATCATCGCGACGAAACCGGCCAGACCGATCTCCTCCAGCACGATGGCCCACGGGAAAAGGAAGGCGATTTCCAGGTCGAACAGGATGAACAGGATGGCGACGAGGTAATAGCGCACGTCGAATTTCATGCGCGCGTCCTCGAAGGCCTCGAAGCCGCATTCGTAGGGGGAGAGTTTTTCGCTGTCGGGACGGTGCGGGGCCAACAGCCCGCCGGCCAGGATGGGACCGATACCGAAGGCCAGCCCGACCAGAATGAACAACAGAATGGGGAGGTAATTCTCCAGCACCGGGTTCCTCCGACTATGCCTAACTCATATTAGGCTGTTGAGTAATTATCAGTCGGAGTGTATTAGCGCATGGCGCAGGGTGTCAAGCCGAAAAATTGGTACTTTTGTCTTGATAATCAATTAGTTATTCAATAGCGTGAGCTAATGAATCAATCAGGAAATTTGATGGTGCCGACGGCGAGACTCGAACTCGCACGACCAAGGTCACTACCCCCTCAAGATAGCGTGTCTACCAATTCCACCACGTCGGCCATAGGGCTTGCGCCCGGATGGGTACTGCTGATTACTGCGGAATGTCTCCCGCTTTCGAGCCGGCCCCTTGGGCCGGCGTCGATGACGGCGCAGCAGGCTGCGTCGCCGGTGCCGGTACCGTCGTGCGCTCGAGCACGCTGGCCGGCTTGTGCTGCTGAAGCCCGAAAAACGCCAAGCCCAGGCTGGTCAGGAAGAACAGCGTCGCCAGGATGGCGGTGCTGCGGCTCAGGAAGTTGGCCGAACCGCTTGCACCGAACAGGCTGCCTGCCGAGCCGCTGCCGAAGGCTGCGCCCATGTCGGCACCCTTGCCGTGCTGAAGCAGCACCAGCGCGATGACCGCGATGGCAACGATGACGTGAACGACCCAGACCAGTGTTTCCATGACTTGATTCTTACTCGGCGATGCTTACTTGGCGGCGGCCCGGCAAATCGCGATGAATTCGTCGGCGACGAGTGAGGCCCCGCCGATCAGTCCACCGTCGATATCGGGCTGAATCATCAATTCTGCCGCATTCGCGGCTTTTACGCTACCCCCATACTGGATCACCAACCCAGCGGCGACGTTCGCATCAAGTGCGGCGATCTTGCCGCGAATGAACGCATGCACGGCCTGGGCCTGCTCCGGGCTGGCGGTCTTGCCCGTGCCGATCGCCCACACCGGTTCGTAGGCCACCACCGCCTTGGCCAGCGAGCTCACGCCAGCCGCCTGGATGACGGCGTCGAGCTGGCGCGCGACGACCGCTTCGGTCACGCCCGACTCGCGCTCTTCCAGCGACTCGCCCACACACAAGATGGGCGTCAGGCCGGCCGCTTGCGCAGCCATGTATTTCTTCGCCACCAGCCCGTCGGTTTCGCCGTACAGGCTGCGCCGCTCGGAATGGCCGACGATCACGTACCGGCAGCCGAAATCGAGCAGCATGGATGCGGAGACTTCCCCGGTAAAAGCGCCTTTCGCCTGTTCGGACAGATTCTGCGCGCCCCAGGCAATCGACGAGCCGGCAAGCGCGGCCTGGGCCTGTGCAAGATAGGGAAAGGGCACACAGACGGCAGCCTCGATCCCTTCCAGGGCGGGCTTGATTGCAGCCAGCAGGGCGGCGTTTTCAGCCAGGCTGCCGTGCATTTTCCAGTTACCGGCTACGAGCTTCTTGCGCATCGTCTTATCCAGGGCGGGAGTCCGCGAAACAAAAGTGCGCGATGGTAAGCGCAACGCGCCGCCCGGTCAACCGCTGCGGCCATTGCGTACCGTATGGGATCAGCCGAAACGGCCGGTGATGTAGTCTTCCGTCTGCTTCTTGCTCGGCCGCATGAAAATGGTGCCGGTCTCGTCGAATTCGATCAGTTCGCCCAGGTACATGAAGGCCGTGTAGTCGGAGATACGCGCAGCCTGCTGCATGTTGTGGGTGACGATGGCGATGGTGTAATCGCTCTTCAACTCGTTGATGAGTTCCTCGATCTTGGCGGTGGAAATCGGATCGAGTGCCGAGGTCGGCTCATCGAGCAGGACGATCTCCGGCTTGACCGCCACCGCGCGCGCGATGCAAAGGCGCTGCTGCTGGCCGCCCGAAAGCGACAGGCCGCTCTGGTTCAGCTTGTCCTTCACCTCCCCCCACAGCGCGGCCTTGTTGAGCGCCCATTCGACGCGATCGTCCATCGCGCTTCTCGACATGCGCTCATACAGGCGAACGCCGAAAGCGATGTTTTCGTAGATCGTCATCGGAAACGGCGTCGGCTTCTGGAACACCATGCCGATCTTGGCGCGCACCAGGTTCACGTCCTGGTTCCTGTCGAGCAGGTTCTTGCCATGGAACAGGATCTGCCCTTCGGCGCGCTGTCCCGGATAGAGGTCGTACATGCGGTTGAAGGTGCGCAAGAGCGTAGACTTGCCGCAGCCGGACGGGCCGATGAAGGCCGTCACTTTCTTGTGCGCGATATCCAGGTTGACGTTCTTGAGGCCCTTGAAATCGCCATAGAAGAAATCCAGGCTGCGGACCTGCAACGCTGCGTTTTCGCCGGTTGGCATGACTTGATCGGACATCGGGAGAAAGCTCCGGAGAAATTAACGTTTGTCTTTGTTGCGGAAAACCACACGCACGCCGACGTTGACTGCCAGCACCAGGAACGCGATCAACAGCGCCCCGCCCCACGCCAGGTTGACCCAGTTGTCGTACGGGCTCAACGCAAACTGGAAGATCACCACCGGCAGGTTGCCCATGGGCTCCGCCATGTCGGTGCTGAAGAACTGGTTGTTCAATGCCGTGAACAGCAGCGGCGCGGTTTCGCCGGTGATACGCGCCATCGCCAGCAGCACGCCGGTCACCACGCCCGACTTGACCGCACGCAGCGTCACCTTGAGCGACACCTGCCAGCGCGGCGCGCCCACCGCAAAGGCCGCCTCGCGCAGGCTGGTCGGCACCAGCTTCAGCATGTTCTCGGTGGTGCGCACCACCACCGGGATGGCGATAAGCGCCAGCGCCAGCGAGCCCGCCCAGCCCGAGAACCCCCCCGTCGTCGCGACGAAAAGGGCGTACACGAACAGGCCGATGACGATGGACGGTGCCGACAGCATGATGTCGGTCATGAAGCGGGTGAACGAAGCGAACTTCGAGACCCGTCCGAATTCCGCCAGATAGATGCCGGCCAGGATGCCGATCGGCGTCGAGATCAGCATGGAAAACAGCAGGATGAGGCCGCTGCCGACGATGGCGTTGCGCAGCCCGCCGCCTT
>JAJZPG010000040.1 GCA_021811235.1 Pseudomonadota bacterium
CGCAGGCTGTCGATTTCGCGGAAGGCCAGCGTGTCGCCCGCCAGATTCCGCGTCGCTTCGTTGACCAGGATGCGGGTGCCGTAGAACTTGTTGGCCTGTTCCAGGCGTGAGGCGAGGTTCACGGTGTCGCCGATGACGGTGTAGCCGCGCGAGGTTTCGGAGCCGATGTTGCCGACCGTCACCTCGCCGCTGGCGATGCCCATGCGGACGTTGACCACGGGCAGGCCGTGGGCGACGCCGAACATCTCGGGCAGCCAGGCACGGAAGGCTTCCATGCGGGCCATCTGTTCCAGGGCGGCGAGGCAGCACAGGGTGGCGTGGTCGGCAGCATCGGTGAAGGGCGGGCCCCAGAAGGCCATGACCGAGTCGCCGATGTATTTGTCGACGATGCCCTGCCGGGTGCGGATCACCTCCGACATCAGCGAAAAATAACGGTTGAGGAAACGCACCGCGGCGTCCGGCGTGAGGCCCTCGCACAGGCGGGTGAAGTCTTGCAGGTCGGAGAAGAAGACCGTCATCACCTGGCGCTCGCCGCCATCGGACGGCATGCGGTTCTCCAGCAGGTTCTTCACGATGCGCGGATCGACGTACTGGCCGAAGGTATCGCGGATGCGCTCCTTCTCGCGCAGCCCGCCCACCATGTGGTTGAACGAGGTGGCGAGCGTGGCCAGTTCGTCGTGGGTGCGCACCAGGATTTCCACGTCGAGGTCGCCCGCCTCGACCGCGCGCGTGCCGCCCACCAGGCGCTTGACCGGGTCGACCAGCGAGCGCGTGACGAAGCCGGCGAAGATCAGTCCGAGCGCGGTGGCGATCGCGGTGACGATCCAGTTGAGCGTGGTGGCGCGTTTCTCCTCCTTCTTGGCCTGGATGGCGGTGTCCTGGGTCAGTCGGTTGAGGATGTCGATGGTCTTGCCGATTTCGATGTCGACGGTGTCCTTCTCGCGCAGCAGGGTTTCGCGGACGATTTTCTGCGACCGCGGCGTGCCTTCCTGCGCCTCGATCTGGAACAGGCGGAAGGTCCTGTGAAAGTGCTGGCGCGCGGTCTGGATCGCGGGCAGCTGCTTACCCAGCACGGCGAGAGTGACGCGGTCGAGCTTGAGGTCTTTTTGCGCCTCGGCCTCGCCCAGCATGCGCAGCGAGGAATCGACGATCTGGTCGGCGTTGACCCCGCGCATGTCGAAGCCGTTCGATTCGGCGGCGAGAAATTCGGGATCGGGCTTCGCCACTTCCATGCCCGCCATCACGCGCTCCATATGCACGATCTGCTGGCGGATGAGGATTTCGACGCTGGCCACCTGCTGCTGCAGCGGCAGGTACCAGTCGGAGAGCGCGCGCACCTGGTTGTTGAGCTGGCGGAAGTTGAGCACCGACAGCCAGGTGACGACCACCATCAGCACCAGCAGGGCCAGGGTGATGCTGAAGATTTTCAGGCTGATGGGCAGTCGCATGGGGGCACCTGGGGGCTGGAAAGATTCAAACCTAGCGTATGTCCGCGTTTCGTCAAACCCTTGTTTGTCATTCCGGCGGTGCATGGTTGTTGCCGCTTTAGCGGCTTTACAACCATGGGCTCCCCCTTGCGGGTATACGCCGGAATCCAGTTCAATAAAAACACTGGACCCCGGCTTTCGCCGGGGTGTCAAGCTAGGACGCCTACAGCAGCGGCTTCAGCGGCAGCAGCTGCCACAGCCGCACCTGGCCGCGCTTGGTCAGCGGCACGTACTGGTCGGGCTCGTCGCGTGCGCTCCAGCTGTTCTCGGGCCGCATGTCGGCTTCCATCCGCGCCTGCAGGCGCTGCGCCAGGCCGGGGTGATGGATGATCGCGCCGACTTCGGTGTTGAGGTTTTCCGAACGCGGGTCGAAGTTGAAGGTGCCGATGTAGGCGATTTTTCCATCCACCACCATGCTCTTGGCGTGCAGCGCGAACACCGGCGGCTGGGCCGGTGGATTGGCGCGCGACAGCAGCTCGGCGCGGTTGGCCGGGTCGGGCTTGTATTCGCGGATGTCGAGGCCCATTTTCAGGAGCGCCTTGCGCTGGCTGCGGTAGCCGGAGAAGGCCTGCAGGTTGTCGGTCGAGGCGAGCGAGTTGGTGAGGATGCGTACCTTGACGCCGCGCGCGATCGCCGCCTTGAACAAGGCCTTGGCGTTGTCCGACATCACCAGGTAGGGCGACTGGATCACGATCGATTCCCGCGCGCCGGCGACCAGCTTCGCCAGTGCGGCCGAGCTTTGGCCGCCGCCGTCGAGCCGCCAGCGGCGGCCGTTCTTGCCGGGCACGTCGTGGATGAACTCGACCCGACCCCATGCCATTTCGCGCGCCAGGCGGTCGAACGATTCCGGCGTCGCGGCGATCGCGGCGCGCACCTGCGGCGCGAAATTCTCCGGCTTCGCCGCGTAGGCGTGCAGCTCGCGGGTGACCTGCTTCACCTCGGCGGCGCCGACCTTCACGTTCTTCTGCATCAGGCCCCAGCCGTCGTAGAGCGACTCGACCGGCACCGACAACGGGCTCACCCAGAAGGCATCGAAGTTCGCCCGCATCGCCCGCACCGCCTCGCCCAGCAGAAGCACGTCGCGGTCGCGGAAGGTGTAGGCCTGGTCGTAGTCGAAATACTCGTCGGCCATGTTGCGGCCGCCGGTGATCGCGACCTTGCCGTCGACGATGAAGGTCTTGTCGTGCATGCGCTGGTTGACGCCGCGGAAGTCGGTGACGACGTTGATCAAACGTTTGTGCAGCGGCGTGCCGACCTGGTGCTTGGGATTGTAGATGCGGATGTCGACGTTGGGGTGCTTCGCGAGCGCGAGCAGCGACTTGTCGGGCGCATCGATCAGCAGGTCGTCGACGATGACGCGCACCTTCACCCCGCGCTCGGCCGCACGCAGCAAGGCCTCGGTGGCGAGGATGCCGATGTTGTCGCTGCTCCAGATGAAATACTGCACCTCGATCGAGCGCTCGGCGTGGTCGGCGAGCCAGGCGCGCGCCAGCAGCGCTTCCTCGCCGGTGTCGAGGAGGGTGGCGCCGGTCGCGTCCGGATGTGCGGCGATCTGGCTGTCGACGACCGCCATCGGCGCCGGTGCGGCCGCGCGCGCAGCAGGCAGCCCGATGCATGCCGCCAGCAGTGCAACCCCGACGAAACGTCCCGTCCTCCCCATGTCCTCTCCCTCTTGATCGAGCCAGCCCGTACGCCAGGCCGATTGTAGCGGGACTGTCCATGCGGCGCGGGCGCGGGTGCGGCATTTTGTCGCACGCCAGCCGCCGCCGGCCTCCCTACAATGCCCGCACAAAAAAACGTTGGAGAGAGACGACATGAAAAAACTGGCCGTTCTGGCATATGCCGGATGCTTCATCACGGGCGGCGCGCACGCAAGCTGCGGTGCCGCTTTCTGTTCCGCCTCGAACGACTGGCTGACGCTGACCCAGGGCGTGACGCCAGGCTGGCGCGTCTGGACGCAGGTGGAATATCTCAGGCAGGATCAGCTGAGGGCGGGCACGGACAAGCTTTCGCCGGCCGAACTCACGGAGCATCACCAGGAAATCAAGACGATCAACCGCAACGCGCTGCTGGGGCTGGAATATGGATTCGCGCCCGGCTGGAGCGCAAACCTGGTGCTGCCCTATTCCAACCGCGAGCACCTGCACGTCCACACCCACCACGGCACCCCCATCCCCGAAGCCTGGCAGTTCGACCACATCGGCGATGCGCGCCTGACGCTGCGCCACCAGCTGGCCGCCCATCCGGGCGGCTGGTCATGGAACCTGCAAGGCGGCCTGAAGCTGCCCACCGGCAGAACCGACGTGCGCAATGCGGACGGCGACGCTGCCGAACGCAGCGTGCAGCCCGGCAGCGGCACCACCGACCTGCTGCTCGGCGGCGGGCTGGCCTATGCGCCGCTGTCACTGCCAGGCAGCCTGTTTTCCAATCTGACGGTGCAGGCGCCGCTCGACGAGAAGGACGGCTACCAGCCCGGCTGGCGCACCAGCGTGCAGGCGGGCTGGCTGTTCCCGCTCGGCGGAAAACTGGACCTGATCCTGCAAGGGAATCTGCTGTATGTGAAGCACGACCGCGGCATCAACGCCGAGCCGGACGACAGCGGCCGCACCGAGGCCGCCCTGGTGCCGGGGCTGGCCTACGCCTTGTCGAGGAATCTGAGCGTCTACGGACAGGTCGAGCTGCCGTTCTACCAGAAGGTGGCGGGCATCCAGCTCACCCACGACTACGCGGTGTCGGCGGGGCTCAGCCTGGCGCTGAACTGAGGAGGCTTACGGCTACCCGGCCTGGCCCGCCACCACCGGGGTGCCGCTCGCGACATCGCCGCACTGCGCGCGGTGGCGCAGCGCATGGTCCATCAGCACGATCGCGGTGAGCGCTTCGACGATGGGGGTGGCGCGGATGCCGACGCAGGGGTCGTGGCGGCCATGGGTGACGACCTCGATCGGCTGGCCGTGCAGGTCGACCGAGCGGCCGGGCAGGCGCATCGACGAGGTGGGCTTGATGGCGACATGGGCGACGATGGCCTGGCCCGAGGAAATGCCGCCGAGCACGCCGCCCGCGTGGTTGGAGAGGAAACCTTGCGGCGTGATCTCGTCGCGGTGCTCGGTGCCCAGCTGGCGCGCGGCCTGCATGCCGTCGCCGATCTCGACGCCCTTGACGGCGTTCAGCCCCATCAGCGCGTGCGCGAGGTCGGCGTCGAGCTTGTCGTAGAGCGGCTCGCCCCAGCCGGGCGGCACGTTCTCTGCGACCACGGTCACCTTCGCACCGACCGAGTCGCCGGATTTCCTCAACGCATCCATGTATTCCTCGAGCTGCGGGACGATGGTCGCGCTGGGCGAGAAGAAGGCGTTGCCGTCGATGGCGTCCCACGACTCGAAGGGGATGTCGATCGGCCCCAGCGCGCTCATGTAGCCGCGCACCGTGATGCCGTATTTTTCCTTGAGCCATTTTTTGGCGATGGCGCCGGCGCCGACGATGGGCGCGGTCAGCCGCGCCGACGAGCGGCCGCCGCCGCGCGGATCGCGGAAGCCGTATTTCTGCGTGTAGGTGTAGTCGGCGTGGCCGGGGCGGAAGGTCTCGGCGATGTTGCCGTAGTCCTTGCTGCGCTGATCCTCGTTGCGGATCAAGAGCGCGATCGGCGTGCCGGTGGTCTTGCCTTCGTAGAGGCCGGAGAGGATCTCGACCGTGTCAGATTCGCGGCGCTGGGTGACGTGGCGCGAGGTACCGGGTTTGCGCCGGTCGAGATCGTGCTGGATGTCGGCATCGGCGAGCGCCATCCCGGGCGGACAGCCGTCGACCACGCAGCCGATGGCGGGGCCGTGCGATTCGCCGAACACGGTGACACAGAACAGTTTGCCGAGTGTGCTGCCAGACATGGGGATACCGGATGAAAAGCCGTATGAATGCGCCGAAGTCTAGCACAGGCGCGGCTTCGGGCGCCGTTCGACGCCCTCCGGAGAACTTGCTGTCACATGGCTGTTCTATCCTGAATGGATATTTGCGGAGGAACGCCCATGAATGCCACGCAGCACGTCACCACCTTCGGTCAAAGCCTCTGGCTGGACAACCTGTCGCGCAGCCTGATCCGCGACGGCACCCTGGCGAAGCTGATCGCTGAAGACGGCGTGTCGGGCGTGACGTCGAATCCCTCCATCTTCCAGAACGCGCTCGCCGGCAGCCCCTACTACGCCGACGATCTGGCCCGGCTGAAAACCGCCGAATCCGACGCCGAACTGCGCTACGAGGCGCTGATGATCCCCGACGTGCAGGCCGCATGTGACCTGTTGCTTCCAGTCTACGAGGCGAGCGGCGGCAACGACGGCTACGTCAGCCTGGAGGTCGCGCCGCGCTGGGCCTACGACGCCGCGCGCACGGTGGCCGAAGCGCAGCGGCTGGCGGCCCGGGTCGACCGCCGCAACCTGCTGATCAAGGTGCCGGGCACGCCTGAGGGCGTCAGCGCATTCGAGGCGCTGACCACGCTCGGCGTCAACGTGAACGTGACGCTGCTGTTCTCGGTCGCGCAGACGCAGGCTGCATTCGACGCCTACATCCGCGGGCTGGCTGCGCGTTCGCACGCCGGCGCCGACATCCGCCGCAGCAAGGCGGTGGCGAGCCTGTTCCTGTCGCGCGTCGACACCCTGGTCGACATCCGCCTTGCCGAAATCGGCACCCAGGAAGCACTGTCGCTGCGCGGCAAGGCGGCGGTGGCGATGGCCAAGCTCGCCTACCAACGCTATCTGGGCACCTTTCGCGGCGCCGCCTTCACCGCGCTGGCCCAGCAGGGTGCGACGCCGCAATACCTGCTGTGGGCGAGCAGCGGCGTGAAGAACCCGGACTACCACGACCTGCTCTACGTCGAGCCGCTGATCGGCCGCGAAACCATCAACACCCTGCCCGACAAGACGCTCGCCGCGCTGCGCGACCACGGCCGGCCGGCGGCGCGGGTGGAGGAAGGCGTCGCCGAGGCGGAGGCGCAGCTGTCCGAGCTCGCGCGGCTCGGCATCGACATGGAGAACGTCGGCAACCGCCTGCAGGTCGATGGCGTCAAGCTGTTCGAAGCCTCGTACCAGAAACTGCTGCAGCAGACCGGCTGAACTGCGCCTAATATTCCCATGATCCAGCCATTGCCGATGTCCCGGTAGGTCGGTTTCGTCGATCCGCCGGGCATCCCGCCTCGCCTTCATTCACCCATCAAGGAGCCTGTCCATGAAATCGCGTGCCGCCGTCGCATGGGAACCGAAAAAACCGCTGTCGATCGAGGAAGTGGACGTCGAAGGTCCGCGCGAAGGCGAGGTGCTGCTGCAGGTCGTCGCCAGCGGCGTCTGCCACACCGACGCCTTCACGCTGTCGGGCGACGATCCGGAAGGCGCCTTCCCCTGCATCCTCGGTCACGAAGGCGGCTGCGTCGTGGTCGAATGCGGCCCGGGGGTGAAAACGCTGAAGCCGGGCGACCACGTGATCCCGCTCTACATCCCGGAATGCGGCCACTGCGAATACTGCGCCTCGCCCAAGACCAACCTGTGCCAGTCGATCGCATCCACGGTGTGGACCGGCTACATGCCCGACGGCACCCGGCGCTTCTCCAAGAACGGCAAGCCCATCTTCCACTACATGGGCTGCTCGACCTTTTCCGAATACACCGTGGTGCCGGAAATCGCGCTTGCCAGGATCAACCCGGCCGCCCCGCTCGACAAGGTCTGCCTGCTCGGCTGCGGCGTGACGACGGGCATCGGCGCCGTGCTCAACACCGCCAAGGTCGAACCCGGTTCGACCGTCGCCGTGTTCGGCCTCGGCGGCATCGGCCTGTCGGCGATCCAGGGCGCGGTCATGGCCAAGGCCGGGCGCATCCTCGCGATCGACATCAACCCCGACAAGTTCGAGATGGCGAAAGCGCTCGGCGCGACCGACTTCATCAACCCGCGCGAACTCAGCGGCTCGCTGGTCGAAACCATCCGCGATCTGACCCAGGGCGGCGTCGACTACTCGTTCGAGTGCATCGGCAACATCAACGTGATGCGCGACGCGCTCGAATGCACCCACATGGGCTGGGGCGTCTCCACCGTGATCGGGGTCGCCGGGGCCGGGCAGGAAATCTGCACCCGGCCGTTCAACCTGGTGGTCGGCCGCACCTGGAAAGGCACCGCGTTCGGCGGCGTCAAGGGCCGCAGCCAGCTACCCGGCTACGTCGACGACTACATGGCTGGAAAGATCGAGATCGACAAGCTCGTCACCCACACCATGCCGCTGGAAGACATCAACCGCGCCTTCGACCTGATGCACGAAGGCAAGAGCATCCGCTCGGTCATCATTTTCTGAGGCGGCGATGAAACAAGTCGAACGGATCAAGGAATTCGGCGGTTGGCTCGAACGCTGGCAGCACGAGTCGGCCGCGTGTCATTGCACCATGACCTTCTCGGTCTACCTGCCGCCGCAGGCGGCGACGCAGAGGCTGCCGGTGGTCTACTGGCTGTCGGGGCTCACCTGCACCGACGACAACGTGCGGGTGAAGGCCGGCGCGCAGCGCTATTGCGCGGAACTGGGGCTGATCCTCGTCATGCCCGACACCAGCCCGCGCGGCGACGACGTGCCCGACGTGCCCGAGCGCTACGACCTCGGCCAGGGCGCGGGCTTCTACGTCAACGCCACCCAGTCGCCGTGGGCGACGCACTATCACATGTATGACTACGTCACCCGCGAACTGCCTGCGCTGGTCGAGGCGACCTTCCCCGTCATTCCCGGCAGGCGCGCCATCAGCGGCCATTCGATGGGCGGCCACGGCGCGCTGATCTGCGCGCTGAAAAACCCCGGCCAATACGCCTCGGTCTCCGCCTTCGCCCCGATCTGCAATCCGGTGATCAGCCCGTGGGGGCAGGGCTGCTTCGGCGCCTACCTGGGCGAGGACAGGCCATCCTGGGAAGCCTGGGACGCCACCTGCCTGGTCAATGCGGGCGCCGTCTTGCCGCCCGCGCTGATCGATCACGGCACCGCCGACGAATTTCTGACCGAACAGCTCTTTCCGCAAAACCTGCAGGCGGCATGTGCCGCGCGCGGCATCCCGCTCAGCCTGCGGATGCAGGACGGCTACGACCACAGCTACCATTTCATCGCCACGTTCATCGGCGAACATCTGGCGTTCCACGCGCGGGCGATGACGGACTGAACAATCGCCTTCCCCCTGCGGCGGCAGGGGGAAAAACATCTCTTTATGTCAGGCTAAAAAATCTTGAATGGACAGGCCAGCCGGCAAGGAACACGATGCTTTCCACCCCGTCCCCACGCCCAGCGTGCCGGGAGAAATCCATAAACCGATACGAGGAGACAATGCCATGACCTATACCCGACTGCCCGCCCGCAATCTCGAAAAAGATGCCGGCCTGCTGCGTCCAGCCTGCATCCTGCCCGAGCGCGTCGGACTGGAAAACCCGGCGCTCGACGTCATGACCGACTTCCGCCGCCTGACCGCCTTCATCGCCACCCCCGGCGACACCATCAAGCAGGCCGAGGAGCGCATGATCCGCCGCAAGGTGCGTCTGCTGTTCGTGATGGACAGCCTCGACCGCGTGGCCGGCCTCATCACCAGCACCGACATCCACGGCGAGAAGCCGCTGCAGATCGTGCAGAGCCGCGGCGTCCGCCGCGAGGACGTGCTGGTGGCCGACATCATGACGCCGGTCGACCGGCTGGAAGCGGTCGACTTCGACGACATCGCCCACGCCCGCGTCGGCCACGTGCTGGAAACGCTGAAGGCGCGCGGCCGCCAGCACGCGCTGGTGATCGAGCACACCGAGGGCCGCCAGATGGTGCGCGGCCTGCTGTCGCTGTCGCAGCTCTGCAAGCAGCTCGGCGTGGTGGTCGAGACCGCCGAAGTGGCCGACACCTTCATCGAGATCGAACAGCAACTGGCGCACGTCTGACCGAAGGGGGGACGCGCCCGGCGCGCGTCCCTGCCCTGCACATTGGATGGACATCCTTCTCGACGAACTCAGGGCGGGATTCCCGGATCTCGCGCAGATCGTGCGGCTCCTGGTTCGCATCAGCATCGCCATGCTGCTGGGCGCCATCATCGGCCTGCAGCGCGAACAATACGGGAAGCCCGCGGGGCTGCGCACCCATATCCTGGTGGCGATGGGCAGTGCGCTTTTTGTCATTGCCGCCACCGAATCCGGAATGACGTCCGATGGCGTATCGCGCGTCATCCAGGGGCTCACCACGGGCATCGGCTTCATCGGGGCAGGTGCCATCCTCAAGCTGGGCCAGGAACGCGAAATTTATGGGCTGACCACCGCAGCCGGAATCTGGGCGACGGCCGCCGTGGGCGTCGCCGTCGGCCTGGGGCTGCTGGGCCTCGCGGTCCTGAGCGTGATCCTGATCTGGTTCGTCCTCGCCGGCCTGGGCTGCGTCGAGGCGCGCATCAAGCTCTCCAGCGAGACCAAACGCGAAACGTGAAGGGGGCACGGATGGGGGCAGGCCTGTCCCTAGGACACGATTGCCGTCCCCGTTCCCGCGCAGAAAACCTTTCCCGCGAGGAGGTCTTGCGGCGGCACAAGGTTTTCCTGCATCGCGTCTTGTGCTCAAATCCAGGACGTCCGAGCGTGCCGATAGAGTACGCCGGAGCGGAGTGAGACTGCAGAACACCCTAACAAACCCATGAACATTTCCGTCAGCGAACTGATCGTCCGGTATCTGGAACGCCTGGGGGTCGACACCCTGTTCGGCATGCCCGGCGCGCACGTGCTGCCGATCTACGACCGCCTGCACGACTCCCAAGTGAAGAGCGTGCTGGTCAAGCACGAGCAGGGTGCGGCCTTCATGGCGGGCGGCTACGCGCGCGTGTCGCACCGGCCGTCGGCATGCATCGCCACCGCCGGTCCCGGCGCGACCAACCTCATCACCGGGATCGCCAATGCCTGGGCCGAACGGCTGCCGGTGCTGGCGATCACCGGCGAGACCTCGACCTACATCTTCGGCCGCGGCGGCCTGCAGGAAAGCGCGGGCGAAGGCGGCGCCATCGACCAGGTCGCGCTGTTTTCCGGCATCACGCGCTACCGCAAGCTCGTCGAGCGCACCGACTACCTCGGCCAGGTGCTGAACCAGGCGACGCAGGCGCTGCTCGGGCGCGAGCCGGGGCCGGTGCTGCTCTCCATCCCCTACAACGTGCAGAAGGAGACAGTCGACGACAGCGTGCTCGAGCAGATCCATTTCCCGCACCAGGCCGCGGTGCGCCACGCGGCTTCGGTCGACGAACTCGCCGCACTGATCCGCGACGCCCGCGCGCCCGCGATCGTCGCCGGCTACGGCTGCATCCGCGCCGGCGCGCGCGAGGCGGTCGCCGCCCTGTCCGAACGCTTCAACATCCCGGTCACCACCAGCCTCAAGGCCAAGGGCGTGGTCGCCGAAGGCACGCCGCTGTCGCTCGGCTGTCTCGGCGTCACGTCCAACGGCGACGCCTACCGCTATCTGGTCGACCAGGCCGACCTGCTGATCTTCCTCGGCGCCGGCTTCAACGAACGCACCAGCTACCTGTGGGACGCGAAACTCACCGCCAACAAGAAGCTCGCCCAGGTCGACTGCGATTCCGCCCAGCTCGGTCGCGTGTTCCGGCCCGACGTCGCGCTGTGCGCCGACCTCCGCACCGTGGCCGAGGACCTGCTCGCCGTGCTCGATGCCGAAGGCATGCTGCCCAAGGATGCGGCCGCGCTCCAACGCCATCGCGCCGCGCGCGCGCAGGCACCGCAGGCCGAGCCTGCGCAGGACGCATCCTTCGCCCTGATGCGCCGCTTCTTCGAAGGCCTGGCGCAGCGCTTCCCGCACAACGCGCTGGTGTTCGACGACAACATCGTGTTCGCGCAGAGCTACTTCGACGTTTCCGACCGCAACCACTACTTTCCCAACACCGGCATCTCCTCGCTCGGCCACGCGATCCCGGCAGCGATCGGCGCGCGCTGTTTCGCGAAGGGCAGCCCGGCCTTCGCCATCCTCGGCGACGGCGGATTCCAGATGTGCGGCATGGAAATGATGACCGCGGTGAACCACGGCATTCCGCTCAACGTGGTGGTGATCAACAACGGCACGCTCTCGCTGATCCGCAAGAACCAGTTCCAGCTCTACGGCGAGCGCTACATCGACTGCGATTTCGTGAACCCCGACTTCGGCCTGCTCGCGAAGGCCTTCGGCGTCGCGCACTACCGCGTCGAGAGCGAGGCCGACCTCGATGCGATGTTCGCCCGCGCCGACCTCGCCGGCGCCATCAACCTGATCGAAATCCTGCTGGACAAGCAGGCCTTCCCCCGCTACCTGTCGGCACGCTAGCGCCGGCCGGCCGCCACGCGGCGTGGCGGCCGCAAGCGCCGATCGCCGCCAGACTGGAAGACGCGAAGGAAGACGCTTCGCGTCCAAGCCCGCGTTCCCCGCCGGGTTGACGCTGCGGCGGCGCTCTGACACAGTCAAAAACCAAGCGATCGAACAAGGTCATCACACATGGACACCGCCAAGCTCTTCGAACAGCTCATCCATAGTGCGGGCGAGGACATTTCGCGCGACGGGCTGCTGAAAACGCCCGAACGCGCTGCCGCCGCGTTCAGGTTCCTGACGCAGGGCTATACGCAGTCACTGGACGACGTGATCAACGAGGCCGTGTTCGATTCGGACAACAACGAAATGGTCATCGTCAAGGACATCGAACTGTATTCGATGTGCGAGCACCACCTGCTGCCCTTCGTCGGCAAGGCACACGTGGCCTACCTGCCGCGAGGCAAGGTGATCGGCCTGTCGAAGATTGCACGCATCACCGACATGTTCGCGCGGCGCCTGCAGATACAGGAACAGCTCACGACCCAGATCGCCGAGGCTATCCAGACTGCCACCGGCGCGGCCGGCGTCGGCGTCGTGATCGAGGCGCAGCACTTCTGCATGATGATGCGGGGCGTCCAGAAGCAGAACTCGTGGACCGTGACCTCGATGATGCTCGGCGCCTTCCGGGATCATGACCGGACCCGGCAGGAATTCCTGCAGTTGATCCGTAAATCGAGCTAGGCCCGGTCCGGCGACCTGACCGCGCTGGCCATCCAGGCGGTCGACCCGCTGCGGCGGGCGATTCCGGGCCGCATTACTGAAGACGCGCGTCAGGCCGATGCCCCCGCCGGCAACACCGGCCCCGCGATACGCACGGGCGCGGCGAATCAGAATTCCACCCATTCCTCCGTTCGGCCGCCGCCTGCCACGCGTTTCTTCGGCCGCTCGACCAGGACCATGCGGGGCTTGATGCCGCGCCTGCCGGCCAGGGTCTTCGGCGGGGTGCCGGCTGGGAGTCTTACCGCCGTCTTGCGCAGCGGACGCGCGGCCTGCGCACTGTAGGCCCCTGCCTCCAGCCGGAACACGCTCACTGCATCAGACAGCCGGGCCGCCTGCTCCTGCAGGCTCTCCGCCGCAGCCGCCGCCTCCTCAACCAGCGCCGCGTTCTGCTGCGTGACGTCGTCCATCTGGGTGATGGCCTGGTTGACCTGCTCGATCCCGGCAC
>JAJZPG010000041.1 GCA_021811235.1 Pseudomonadota bacterium
CATCCACCTGCCTGCCGACGGTTTCGTCTGCGCCGACTGCCTGGCCGAACTGCACGACCCCGCCGACCGCCGCCACCGCTATCCCTTCATCAACTGCACCCAGTGCGGTCCGCGCTACACGCTGATCACCGCCCTGCCCTACGACCGGCCCAATACCGCGATGCGCGATTTTGCGCTGTGTCCCGCTTGCCGCGCCGAGTACGACAACCCGCTCGACCGCCGCTTCCACGCCGAACCCATCGCCTGCCCGGCGTGCGGACCGCATCTACATTTCGTTTCGGGCGAGACACGCTGCGACGGCGACGAAGCCGCGCTGGCTGCCGCGGTCGCCGCGCTGCGCGCGGGGAAAATCGTCGCGGTGAAGGGCGTAGGCGGCTACCACCTGCTGTGCGATGCCGCCAACGACAAAGCCATCGCCACCCTGCGCACGCGCAAGCCGCGCCCCGCGAAACCGCTGGCGGTGATGCTGCGCGATCTCGACGCCTTGCGTGCGGTCGTGCACACAAGGCCGGAACTGGAAGATTTCCTTGCTTCGCCCGAACGTCCCATCGTGCTGCTGCCGAAACGCGCCGGTGCGCCGCTGTCCGAATCCCTCGCGCCCGGCCTCGACGAGATCGGCTGCCTGCTGCCCTACTCGCCCTTGCACGATCTGTTGCTCGGCGACTTCGGCGGGCCGCTGGTCGCCACTTCCGGCAATCTTTCCGGCGAGCCGGTGCTGACCGACCGCGCCGAAGCGGAAATCCGCCTGGGCCATCTCGCCGACGCCTTCGTGCACCACGACCGCCCCATCGTGCGCCCGGCCGACGACCCGGTGTACCGCGTCATCGCCGGCGCGCCGCGGCCGCTGCGCCTGGGGCGCGGCAGCGCACCGCTCGAACTCGACCTGCCTGCGCCCCTCGCCGAACCCGTGCTGGCGCTCGGCAGCCACATGAAGAACACGCTGTGCCTCGCCTGGGGCACGCGTGCCGTCGTCTCGCCGCACATCGGCGAACTCGACAGCGTGCGCAGCCTCGACACCCTGGCGCAGGTCGCGGCCGACCTGCAGCGGCTGTATCAGGTGCGTGCAAAGCGATGGATCATCGACCGTCATCCCGGCTACGGCTACCGCCGCCTCGCACGCGACAGCAGATTGCCGTTGGCCGAAATCTGGCATCACCACGCGCACGCGTCCGCGCTGGCATGGGAATTCCCGGATGAGAAGGAATGGATCGTGTTCGCCTGGGACGGCGTCGGCCTCGGCGAGGACAACACCCTGTGGGGCGGCGAGGCCTTCACCGGCGCGCCCGGCCGCTGGCGCCGTGCCGGGTCGATGCGGCCGTTCCGCCTGCCCGGCGGCGACAAGGCCGGGCGCGAGCCGTGGCGCGCGGCGGCCGCGCTGTTGTGGGAGACCAGCGAGGCCGCGCCCTTCGCCCCCGAGCCCCTGCACCAGGCGTGGGCGGCGCGGCTGAACAGCCCGGTCACTTCGTCGGTCGGCCGCCTGTTCGACGCGGCGGCGGCACTGTGCGGCGTGTGCACCCACGCCAGTTTCGAAGGCGAAGGCCCGATGCGGCTGGAAGCGCTGCTTGCCGTTCTCCCCGAGTCCTCCGGCATGGCCCAGGAAAGCCCTGTCGAAGGATTCGTTCGACATGGACCTGCCCGATATGCCCCTGCAGCAAACCCCGCCGCAGCCCCCCGCACCGTTCGCCCTGGGCGTGTCGAAGAGCCTGCCCGCATTCCTGCAGCCGCCCCCACCCCGCTGCCGCTCGAACGCGACGCCACCGGGATCTGGCGCAGCGACTGGGCACCGCTGCTGCCCATGCTGGCCGATCGCGATTTGCCGGTCGCCGAACGCGCCGCGCGTTTTCACCTCAGCCTGGCGCACGCGCTGGTCGAACAGGCCAAACATCTACGCGCGCAAACCGGCAGCCGCGTCGTCGGGCTCACCGGCGGCGTGTTCCAGAACCGCGTGCTGGCCGAAACGGCGATCGGCCTGCTCGAGGCCGCCGGCTTCATTGCGCACCTGCCCCAACGGCTCCCCGTCAACGATGCCGGGTTAAGCTTCGGTCAGGTCATCGAATTCCTCCACCAATAAGAAACCTTATGGACGACACCCGCATCCTTCTCGCGCACGGCAACGGCGGCCGCCTCATGCGCGAACTCATCGCCGACATCTTCGCCCGCCATCTCGGCAACCCCCTGCTCGACACCGACGCCGATGCGGTGGCGCTGCCGCCGTTGGACGGCGACATCATGGTCACCACCGACGGCTTCACCGTGGAGCCGCTCGAATTTCCCGGCGGCGACATCGGCTCGCTCGCGGTGCACGGCGTGGTCAACGACCTCGCGGTGGCGGGTGCGGAGCCGCGCTACTTCACGCTGTCGGCGCTGATCGAGGAAGGGCTGGAAATCGGCAGGCTGGACCGCTACATCGCCAGCTTCGCGCGCGCCGCGCGCCAGAACCACGTCGCCGTGGTGGCGGGCGACACCAAGGTGGTACGGCGCGGCGAAGGCAGCGGACTGTATCTGTCGGTCACCGGCATCGGCGTCCGGCGCGCCGCCGCCCGCCTCGCGATGGCGCGCATCATGCCGGGCGACGTGGTGCTGGTATCCGGCCCGGTCGGCGACCACGGCATCGCGGTGATGCTGGCGCGCGAGCAGTTCGGCCTGTCCGGCGAACTGCGCTCCGACTCCGCCTCGGTGCTGCCGCTGACGCGTGCGGTGCGCGATTTCCCCGACCTCAAGTTCATGCGCGACCCGACGCGCGGCGGGCTCGCCACCGTCGCCCACGAAATCGCGCGCGCCAGCGGCCACAGCGTGGCGCTCGACCAGAACGCCGTACCGCTGCGCCCGGAAGTCGTCTCGGTGTGCGAAATGCTGGGCTACGACCCCTACTTCCTCGCCTGCGAAGGCCGCGTCGTCGCCATCGCCGACCCCTTCGCCGCCGACGAGGTGCTCGCCCGCTGGCGCGCCCTGCCCGAAGGCCGCGACGCCTGCATCATCGGCCGCATCGAAACGGGGGGCGGACGGGTGATCCTGGAAACCGGCCTCGGCGGCCGGCGCGTCATCGACGAACTGGAAGACGACCCGCTGCCGCGGATCTGCTGAACAGAGGGCTATCGGCCCGTGCCGTTTTTGACCAGCCAGATGCTGCCACCCGGCGCGTCCTTGTACAGCGAAATGTCGTCCTTTTCGCTTTCCAGCGCGAGGGGCGTGCTGGCAGCGACCTGGCTCCTCATCCGGCTCGTCATGAAGGAGACGAAAAACTCGATCCTGAAGGCATCGTTGTACTGCAGGAAGGCGCGGAGCATGTAGGCCTCGTTCCAGGCGACCCCCTCGTAGACCCAGCTCTTCGGATACTCGAAGGGATAGAAGATGTCGTGGAAATGAACGTGCACGCCTGGCTGGAGGGCCGGCAACACGTCGAATATCAGGAAGTTCACGTCCGATCCGGTCTTGCAGACATGGCTGCTGTCGATGAACAGGATGTCGCCTGCCTGCAATTCCGCGAACAGCGAAAGGGGAACCTCCTGCACCGGCTGACGCAGTATGGTCGTATTGGCCTGATCGGTGTCCCAGAGGAGCGATTCAAGCCGTTCCGGGTAGGGTTCGATGAAGGTGAATCGAATGCTGCGGTCGAGGAAGCGGTCGTTGGTGTCGAGCATGAGCGCGGAGGAGAAGCCGGACCCCACTTCGACGACCCGTCGCGGCCGGACGTGCCGCAGCATGCAGTACAAGGTGACGCCGTCCGCAAACGAGAAGTAGTTGTTCCTGAAGTAATAGCGGAAGCCTTCCGTGGCGGTCTCGGGAAAAGGCATGTCGTCGTAGTAGGAACGGAACGCCTCCAGCAGCTGCAATTGCCGTTCTACGTTCAGATCGACGGCTGCGATGGAAGGGCCGGCTTGCGCAAATATCCGCTGTTCCTGCTGTTTCAATTCCACCAGCGAGGGAATGGGCGAATAGAAATGGCCGGGCGGCATCCAGGTGCGCCAGCGTTTCAATTCCTGACTCAGCTGATCGATTTGTTGCTGGAAATCACTGATATACGGCAACTTCTTGACGAGCTCTTTCATCTGCTTCCCCCTGAGGCTCGGTACACCGGAACAGGCCCTGGCCCGTTCCTCCCTGTGCCCGATTCAATTCATTTACGGGCGTTCGCTTCGCGCTGACGCTCGTGCGACACCAGCTTGGCCAGTTCGGTCATCTCCTCCGCCAGCAGGCCGAGCAGATCGTCCAGCGTGAGGATGCCGACCAGGCTGCCGCTGCCGTCCACCACCGGCATGCGCCGCACGCCCTTGTCGCGCATGTAGCGCAGCGCCTCGAACAGGCCTTCGTTTTCGCGGACGGTCGCCACGTCGGAACCCATGATGTCGCCGACCCCGAGCGCCTCGGGGTTCACGCCGGCGGCGACCACTTCCACCACGATGTCGCGGTCGGTGACGATGCCGACGGGGTGTCTGCGGCCGTCCCTTTCCTCGACCACCACCAGATCGCCGACGTGATGGCTGCGCATCAGGCCAGCCGCCTCGCTTACGGGAAGTGACCTTTCCGCGATGACGACCTCGCGGTTACAGATTTCGCCCACTGCCATGATGCCCTCCCCCTTTCCGGAACCGTCGATTTCATTGAAGTTTCATTGAAGAGGGCGGGTTCCGAAAAAGCAAGGCCGTCAGGGTTTGGCCTGGCGCCGGCAGCGGTCGGCCCACACCGCCGCCTCCACCCGCGAGCGCAGGTTGAGCTTCTTCAGCAGGTGCTTGACGTGGACCTTGACGGTGCCTTCGGCGATGCCCATGTCGCGGGCAATCAGCTTGTTGCTCTTGCCGTCGACGAGGTGGTCGAGGATGCGGCTTTCCTGTTCGGTGAGTCCCGCTTCGGCGAGGCTGGCCGGGCGGTTCTTCTCGCGCAGCGAGGCGACCAGCAACTGGGTCAGGCGTTCGCTGATGGTGATCTTGCCGTGCGCCGCCTCGGCCAGCTGGTGCATCAGGTCTTCCGGCTCCATGTCCTTCAGCAGGTAGCCGTCGGCGCCGGCCTGCAGCGCCGCCATCAGGTCCTCGGCCTGGTCGGAGACGGTGAGCATGATGATGCGCGAATCGAGGCCTGCGTCCTTGAGCGTCTTCAGCACCTCGACGCCGTTCATGTCCTTCATATTGAGGTCGAGCAGGATCATGTCCGGTTGCAGGCGCTGCGCCAGCGCGATGCCTTCGCGGCCGCTGGGGGCCTCCCCGACGAAGCGGAATTCCGGGGCGGCCTGGATCAGCTGGATCACGCCCTTGCGGAACAGCGGGTGGTCGTCGACGATGAGGATGCTCTGGGGGGATGCCGAATGCATGTCGATCTCAGGGCTGAGGGGCGGAATGGATGGGGATGGCGCCTTCGCGCTGCTTGCCGGGCATGAAGTGTAGCGTGACGCGGGTGCCCAGCGTGGGCAGGTTTTCCGCCGTGAGCCGGCCGCCCAGATGCTTGGCCCGTTCCTCCATGATGGTCATGCCGTAATGATGCGCGCCTGCCGCCTGGCGGATGCCGACGCCGTCGTCGGTGACGGTGGCCGATACCGAGCCGTCGCCGTTGCACGCGACCCTGACCTCGGCCTGATGCGCGTGGGCATGGTTGAGCACGTTGGAGAGCGCTTCGCGCACGATCTGCAGGGCGTGGATCTCCTCGTTTGCGCTGAGCGCGCAGCCGGCCAGGTGCACGTCGAGCGCGATCGGGAGGTTGCCGCGCGCGGAAAACTCGGCCACCGTGGTCTGCAGCGCCGCCGCCAGGCCCGCGCCCTCGATGCGCAGGCGGAAGGTGGTGAGCAGCTCGCGCAATTGGCGATAGGCGCTGTTGAGGCCCTCGCGCAATTCGGCCAGCACCTCGGCGGCCTCGCTGCCGCTGCCCGACTTCTCCACCAGGGGCTTGAGGCGGCTGACCTGGATCTTCATGTAGGCGAGCGACTGCGCCAGCGAGTCGTGCAGCTCGCGCGCCAGGGCCGCGCGTTCTTCCAGCAGCGACAGCCGGCGGCTCTGCTCGGTGCGCCGTGCGGTGCCGATGGCGATGCCGATGTGGCGCGACAGCGCCTCCAGCAGCTGCGTCTGCCATTGCGCCAACTCCCGTCCCGGCGGCATGTCCAGCTGCAGCACGCCGTAGTGCTGTTCGGTGTCCTTGAGCGGCAGGGACAATACGCGCCGCCCGTCCTTGAGCGGATGGACCGACAGGGACGGATGGGCCAGGCACTCGTCGCAGCTCATCAGGCCGCACAGGTCGGGGTCGCCGCGCTCCGGTTGCAGCGTGCTGGCGATCACCCGTGCGCGCGATTCTCCGGATTCCACCAGACAGGCGAGGCCGTGGCCCACGCCCAGCACGTTTTCCAGATCCTTCAGCAGGATGGCGTAGGTGTCCGGTGCCACCGGCCCGTTGTAGAGCCGCGCGATGGAGTGGTAGAGCAGTTCCAGCGAGCGGTTGGCGATGGTGAGCTCGGCGGTCTTCTCCTCCACCCGCGCCTCCAGGTTCTGGTAGAGCTTGGAGAGGTCTTCCGCCATGTGGTTGAAGGCCTGGCCGAGCCGGCCGATTTCGTCTTCCCCGGTCAGGTCGGTGCGTACGGCCAGATTGCCCTGGCCGATCCGGTCGGCCAGCTCCAGCAGGCCGCGCAGGGGATGGACCAGGATGTTGTTGACCAGGTAGATGGACAAGGCGACCACCAGTAGCGTGGCGATGACCGCCGCGCCGAGGATGACGCGCATGACCAGGATTTTCGCTTCGGCGGCTTCTTCGATCTGTTTGACCAGATCGTTGATGCGGGCGACGAATGCCGGGATGTCGTCCAGCACGCCCGGGGCCGGTGCCGCGGCCGGCAGCCGGGCGAGGCCGGGCTTGATCTGCGCATGCCAGTCGCGTTCGACCTGCCGGTACACCCGATTGAGCGGGGCCGTTTCATCGGCGGGCAGGACGGCCAGGATGGGCCCGGCTTTCAGGTCGCGCTCAAAGCGGACGATGGCCTCTTCAAGGCTGGCCCGGTGACCGGGGGTGTCGTCCTGGCGCAGGCGCTGGTGAAGCGACGCCATCCGCCAGCTTTGCATCCTCAGGCTGCCCGCCAGGTTGATGGCCTGACCGCTGCCCTGGGTGGTTTCCGCCACCATCCACGAGGTGGACATGCTGGCCACCGCCAGCACGGTGATGGCTGCAAACATGCCGCCCAGACGCAGCAGCAGTGAGTTCTGCAAGGTATCGATCCGAAACATCACGACTTGCCTTCTCAATGGATTCCCGACCTGCGGGAGAACAATCGGCGATGCGGGCCAGGTGCCGAGGGTAATACACCTTGTCGGGCGCATGACGGATCAAAGGGTATACCTCTTCTGGGATGAGGTTTGCCAGCCGGATCGGCGTGTTCTTCAAACGCCATGAAAATCAAAGGCCTAGCAATTACCCCTTCTACCTCCAAAGAGGTATCCAGGCTGTTTTTTGCGTGCTTGGCCCTATGGTAAATGGGGGTCTCATGGCGTAAAAAACACACCAAGGTCTTTTTATCTCCTCGTCCCAACCGGGGGTGGATTATGGCAACCCAACGATACAAGGCATGGTCGGTCGTCATCATGAGCACGCTGGCGTTCACGGTGTGCTTCATGATCTGGATGATGTTCGCCGTCATCGGCGTGCCCATCAAGCAGCAGCTGGGCCTGAACGAGACCGAGTTCGGCATCCTGGTCGCCACGCCGGTGCTGACCGGCTCGCTGATCCGCGTTCCGCTGGGGATGTGGACCGACAAGTTCGGCGGGCGCATCGTGATGTTCGTCCTGATGCTGTCGACGGTCATCCCGATCTGGCTGATTTCCTACGCGACCGTGTTCTGGCATTTCCTGGCGATCGGCCTGTTCGTCGGCATGGCAGGCGGCGCGTTCACCGTCGGCATCGCCTACTGTGCCCGCTGGTTCCCCAAGGAGCGCCAGGGGCTGGCGATGGGCATCTTCGGTGCCGGCAACACCGGGGCCGCCGTCACCAAGCTGCTCGCCCCCATCATCGTCATCGGCTACGGCTGGACCATGGTGCCCAAGGTGTACGCGGTGCTGATGGGGGTGACGGCCATCGTGTTCTGGTTCTTCACCTACAGCGACCCCGCGCACAAGGTCGGCAAGCACGTCACGATCCGCGAGCAGCTCGCCGCCTTCAAGGATCCCAAGGTGTGGCGCTACAGTCAGTACTACTCCATCGTGTTCGGCGGCTACGTCGCGCTGGCGCTGTGGATGACCAAGTACTACGTCAGCGAATACGGCTTCGACCTCAAGACCGCCGCCCTGCTGGCCGCTGCCTTCAGCATCCCGGGCGGGGTGCTGCGGGCGATCGGCGGCTATTTCTCCGACAAGTTCGGCGCCCACACCATCACCTGGTGGGTGCTGTGGATCTCGCTGGTCTGCCTGTTCTTCCTGTCGTACCCGCAGAGCGACATCACCATCCTGACCGTCAACGGCCCGTTCACCTTCCACTTCGGCCTGAACGCGACGCTGTTCACCATCATCATGTTCACCCTCGGCATCGTGTTCGCCATCGGCAAGGCCTCGGTCTTCAAGTACATCTCCGACGATTACCCCGACAACATCGGCGTGATCTCCGGCGTGGTCGGTTTGGCCGGCGGCCTCGGCGGTTTCCTGATGCCGATCATGTTCGGCGCGCTGGTCGACCTGACCGGCATCCGTTCCTCCGCCTTCATGCTGATGTTCGGCGTGGTGTGGGTGTCGCTGATGTGGATGTACTGGACCGAAGTGCGCCCGATGGATGCGGCCCGGCAACTGAAGCGGGTCCCGGCCGGGGACCCGATGGAGTAGCAAGAACAGGGGCCGGGCAACGCACGGCTCAGCAGCCAACCTGGAAGAGGAAACCACCATGCCGACCAACATCAAGGAATGGAACCCGGAGGACCCGACGTTCTGGGAGACGACCGGCAAGAAGATCGCCTACCGCAACCTGTGGATCTCGGTGCCCGCCCTGCTGTGCGGCTTCGCCGTGTGGCTGATGTGGGGCATCATCACGGTGCAGATGTCCAACCTGGGCTTCCCCTTCAGCAAGGACGAGCTGTTCACGCTGACTGCGATCTCGGGTCTGGCCGGCGCGACCATGCGCATCCCGTCGTCCTTCTTCATCCGCCTGGCGGGCGGGCGCAACGTCATCTTCCTCACCACCGCCATGCTGCTGGCCCCCGCGATCGGCACCGGCATCGTCCTGCAGCACCCCGACTGGCCCTTGTGGTCGTTCCAGCTGATGGCGCTGTGGTCGGGCGTCGGCGGCGGCAACTTCGCCAGTTCGATGTCCAACATCAACACCTTCTTCCCCAAGCGCCTGCAAGGCACGGCGCTGGGGATCAACGCGGGCCTCGGCAACTTCGGCGTCACCACCATGCAGATCCTCATCCCGCTGGTGATGACGGTGAGTCTCTTCGGCGCCCTCGGCGGCGAGCCGATGACGCTGGTGAAGGACAGCGGCTGGATCTTCGGCAAGATCGCCGCCGGCACCGAGACCTTCATCCAGAACGCCGGCTTCGCCTGGGTGCTGTCGCTGGTGCCGCTGGCCGTCATCGCCTGGTTCGGCATGAACAACCTGCTGCCGGTGACGCCCGACCTCGGCGGCACCCTGTTCGCCTTCGTCAAGGTGACCTGGCTCTATACGCTCGCTTTCGTTCCCGCCATCGGCGGCCTCTATCTCTACCTGCCCGCCCCGACCGGCCTCGGCCTGCTCAACATGTGGGTGGCGATGCCGCTCATCATCGTCAGCACGCTCCTGATCCTGAAGCTCGCCGCCTTCGGCCCGATGAAGGAGAACATCGCCAAACAGTTCGCCATCTTCGGCAACAAGCACACCTGGTCGATGACGGCGCTCTATCTCGTCACCTTCGGTTCCTTCATCGGCTTCTCGATGGCGCTGCCGCTGTCGATCACGGTGATCTTCGGCGACACCCACGTGCTCGACGCCGCCAGCGGCGCCTGGGTCCACGCCAAGAACCCGAACGCGCCATCCGCCCTGCAATACGCGTGGATCGGCCCCTTCGTCGGCGCGCTGATCCGCCCGGTGGGCGGCTGGATCTCGGACAAGGTCGGCGGCTCCATCGTCACCCAGGTGATATCGGCGGTGATGGTGGTCGCTTCGGCCTACGCCGGCTGGATCCTGATGCAGGCCTACCAGTCGGCCACCCCGGAAATCTACTTCACCCAGTTCCTGGTGGTGTTCGTCGTGCTGTTCGCCGCCACCGGCATCGGCAACGGCTCGACCTTCCGCACTGTCGGCGTGATCTTCGACCGCGTCCAGGCCGGCCCGGTCCTGGGTTGGACTTCCGCCGTGGCCGCCTATGGTTCATTCATCGCGCCCGAGGTGATCAAGAACCAGATCAAGGCCGGCACCCCGGAAATGGCCATGTACGGATTCGCCGTCTTTTACGCCGTGTGCCTGGTGCTGAACTGGTGGTTTTATCTGCGCAAGGGTTCGGAGATTCGGAACCCTTGAGGATCTAGGGGCTGGGATTTAGGGGCTAGGGAAAAGCGTGGCAAAGCCGCACACCCCATCCCTAACTCCTAGCCCCTAACTCCTAACCCCTAGCGACTGAAAGGAGCTACAACAATGAGTCACTTCCTCGACCGGCTGACCTTCTTCAAGAAAACCGTCGCCGAATACTCCAACGGCCACGGCGTCGTCAGCAACGAAGACCGCAGCTGGGAGAATGCCTATCGCAGCCGCTGGCAGCAGGACAAGGTGGTGCGCTCGACCCACGGGGTGAACTGCACCGGCTCGTGCAGCTGGAAGATCTTCGTCAAGAATGGCCTGATCACCTGGGAGATCCAGCAGACCGACTATCCGCGCACCCGCCCCGACCTGCCCAACCACGAACCGCGCGGCTGCCCGCGCGGCGCCAGCTACTCCTGGTACGTGTATTCGGCGCAGCGCGTGAAGTACCCGCTGATCCGCGGCCGCCTGATGGAGATGTGGCGCGAGGCGAGGAAGACCATGGACCCGGTGGCGGCCTGGAAGTCGATCACCACGGACCCCGAAAAGGCCAGGCGCTACAAGTCGGTGCGCGGTCAGGGCGGCTTCGTGCGCGCCAAGTGGGACGAGGTGACCGAAATCGTCGCCGCCGCCAACGTCCACACCATCAAGGACTACGGCCCCGACCGCATCTACGGCTTCTCGCCGATTCCCGCCATGTCGATGGTGAGCTACGCGGCAGGCAGCCGCTACATGTCGCTGATCGGCGGCGTCTGCGGCTCCTTCTACGATTGGTATTGCGACCTGCCGCCCTCCTCCCCCCAGGTGTGGGGCGAGCAGACCGACGTGCCGGAATCGGCCGACTGGTACAACTCGACCTACCTGATGGTGTGGGGCTCCAACGTGCCGCAGACGCGCACCCCCGACGCCCACTTCTACACCGAGGTGCGCTACAAGGGCACCAAGACCGTCGCGGTGTCGTCCGACTTCGGCGAGATGGTCAAATTCGGCGACATCTGGCTCGCGCCCCGCCAGGGCACCGACGCCGCGCTGGCCCTGGCGATGGGGCACGTCATCCTGACCGAATTCCACAACAAGAACCGCAGCGAATATTTCGATTCCTACTGCCGCCAGTACAACGACCATCCCATGCTGGTGATGCTGAAGGAGCATGAAGGCAAGTTGATCGCCGACCGCTTCCTGCGCGCGTCCGACCTCACCGGCAACATGGGCCAGGACAACAACCCCGAGTGGAAGACGGTGGTGTACGACGAGAACACCGGCTACCTGGTCGCGCCCAACGGCTCGATCGGATTCCGCTGGGGGCAGTCCGGCGCGTGGAACCTGGAGATGCGCGACGGCTATTCCGGCAAGGACGTGAAGCCGCAGCTCACCCTCTTGGGCAGCCACGACGAAGTCGTCGAGGTGGCCATGCCCTACTTCGGTGGAGACGGACACGATGAGCTGATCGGCCGCAACACGCCGGTCAAGGTGATCAGCGTCGGCGGCAAGGATGTGCGCATCGCCACGGTCTATGACCTGACCATGGCCAACTACGGCGTCGACCGCGGCCTCGGCGGGCAGAACCTCCCAGCCAGCTACGACGACGACGTGCCCTACACCCCGGCCTGGGCCGAGAAGCACTGCGGCGTGCCGCGCGCCGACATCATCACGGTGGCGCGCGAGTTCGCCGACAACGCCGACAAGACCCACGGCAAGT